>JBDWQQ010000053.1:0-2469 GCA_039986455.1 Halioglobus sp. | reverse complement strand
GCTAACGCGAGCTCTATTTCAGACGGTGCATCTGCGCTGGTACTAATGGCCGGGTCCGAAGCTGAGCATCTGCAGCTTGATCCAATCGCAAGGATTGTTGGCCACTCCAGGCACAGTCAGGAACCTGGCGAGTTCACGATTGCACCCATCGGTGCCATTCGCAAGTTGCTGGACAAAACAGGCTGGCGCATAGAAGACGTGGACCTGTTCGAAATCAACGAGGCCTTCGCCATGGTAACGATGCTTGCCATTGAAGATCTGAAACTTGACCATGCAAAAGTAAACATACACGGAGGCGCCTGCGCCCAGGGTCACCCAATAGGATCAACCGGGTCGCGCATTATTGTCAGCCTCATGTATGCCTTAAAAAAGCTTGGTAAAAAGCGCGGTATCGCCGCGTTGTGCATCGGGGGTGGCGAAGCCACTGCCGTAGCCATCGAACTCAACTAAAGGAAAGCGTCCATGGCATTGTCCAGCGTACCCGATATTCTCGACGATATTCGTGCAGGGAAAATGGTCATCCTGATGGATGATGAGGACCGGGAAAATGAAGGCGACCTGATTATCGCCGCCGAAGCAGCCACCCCGGAAATGATTACTTTTTTCTCCAGTGAAGCCTGTGGACTTATCTGCATGCCCATCACCGAGGAACGTGCCCGCCAACTGCAGTTGCCGCTGATGGTGCGCGACAATCGCTCTCAGCACGAAACCAATTTCACCGTATCTATCGACGCTGCGGAGAAAAAGGGCCCGGGAATCAGTTCTATCCAGCGTGCCCACACCGCACACCAGGCCGTAGCAGCCAATGCACGACCGTCTGACATCATTCAGCCGGGTCATATTTTTCCTCTGGTGGCAAAACCAGGTGGCGTGTTGCGCCGAGCTGGCCACACAGAAGCGGGCGTGGACCTGGCCCGTATGGCGGGCTTTGAACCGGCTGCCCTGATTGTAGAAATAATGAACGAAGATGGCACCATGGCCAGGCGACCAGAACTGGAAGTGTTTGCAGAGAAACACGGGCTGCGCATGGGCACTATCGCCGATCTCATTGAATATCGTTCTATGCACGAGCAATCGATTGAGCTGCGCAACAGCAAGACCGTTGAAACAGATTTCGGCACGTTTGAGCTACACACTTTCTTGGACCTCATCGACGACACTATTCACTACGCCATGACCTGCGGAGAGATTGATGAAAGCGAGGATGTGCTGGTAAGAGTTCAAGCGCAAAATACATTACGCGATGTACTTGCGACACAAATTGAAGGCGCCGAAGGTTGGTCCTATCGACGCGCGATGGAAGCTATCGCGGCCGAAGGCAAAGGCGTGGTTGTATTGATTGGCCAGGAAGTCACACCCGAGCAGGCGCTCGCCGAAGTGATACAGTTTCCCGAGCCTCCCAGCATAACCGGCCCTGCTGATACGGCTGGCCAGCAAAACTATCGCGTCATCGGTACCGGCTCACAAATCTTGAAACGATTAGGTGTGGGCAAAATGCGATTAATGTCTGCACCGGTTCATTTCAATGCGCTCTCAGGCTTCAACCTGGAAGTGACCGACTTCGTTCAACCCGAGTAAGTCGATATTCAGGTATAAAAAAAGGCGCTATTACTAGCGCCTTTTTTGTTTCAGTTGACCGTTAGCGATTGGACGCTGCCGGTTATGGCTACTCTTCCAACGTCATGCGGCCAATTTCTTGTTCGTCTCGAGCCGCTTCACAGAACGGCATATCAATCCAGCCGCTGTTGGAGTAAAGCTCGGTTGCATCAGCGTAGTGAGCAGATGCAGGATCCGTCGATTGAGAGTAGGTCAGCATCGCGTACGCATCGGGACAATCCGTCTCATCCCAGGTAATGGCATGCATATAGCTGTTCCCGGCACGAATCGCTGAGTACCCTTCCCCATCAACAAGACCTGAGCTGATCACGGAGAACATCATGCTGCCTGAACCCCCGTGAACTCCATAACGTACGCCGTTCTTTTCGTCGAACTGCACTTCGCCCCAGGGAATATCAAGCGGTATACCCGCAGCCTTGAGTTTATCTGCTGCATTGGCCAATGACTGCCTCACGCCGAACACTACCTCAGTCGTATTATTTACTGTTATGGGTGTTGATACAGGATCTGAAACGCTAAACGGTACAGACCAAAGGTAAGCGTCACCCTCGGCATCTTCCAAGTCCTTCACATCGTTCCAGAACTCATAGAAGACGTGCCCTCCTACGCTGTCGACTCGGTGACTGCCATCCCAGTTAGCAAGTATCTCGCAAGCTTCGCTCGCATTGTCAGGGTCGTCAGTGAACTCGGACCAGTCCGTAACGTCCTGGCAGAAATCGACTGTAGTCGATAGCATTAGCTCAGCAACAAAGTTAGTCGCCTGATAGGACATCTCTCTAATATTGTCGATGTTAAATCCTTTCTCGCCCAGATCATCCTGGCCGACAAGACGTCGCTCCGCCATATCAAAGG
>JBDWQQ010000052.1:0-17341 GCA_039986455.1 Halioglobus sp. | reverse complement strand
CGTAACTGATTGACCTTATCGGGGCCTATGCTCTGGAAGCTCAGATGATCTCTGAGTGCGGCGAGGTTGCTTGCCCCGCTTGATAAAAATGCCACGCCGGCCCCGGCAAAAGTGATTTTTGAGGTAGACCCAAACTGGAACACTGAATTGGCCGTGTCGTGCTTAGCGCAGTAGTCGCTGATATTAGCGAGCGCCGGTGCTTTGTCGTGCAATGCATGGACGGCATAGGCGTTGTCATACATAACGACAAAATGATCGCCGGCTATTTTTCCCAGCGCAGCAAGCCGCTCAACAGTGGAGTCGCTGTAAACACAGCCGGTGGGGTTGGAGAAACGCGGTACGCACCAGATTCCTTTAATACTGTTGTCGGCCTTCACCAGGCGCTCCGCAGTATCCATGTCCGGCCCCGTCTCCAGCATCGGCACAGGTATCATTTCAATGCCCAGGTGTTCACAGATCGCAAAGTGACGATCGTAGCCGGGAACAGGGCATAAGAACTTAACCTCCTCGGAATTGCCCCAGGCTGAAGCCGATCCGTCTAGCCCTACCGATAGGGCTAATTCGACGACGGTATACATCAATGTCAGACTGGAATTGCCGCCAATTAAAACGTCGGCAGAATTAACGCCCAGCATGTTGCTGAACAAACGCTTGGCTTCTTCCAAGCCGTCCAGGCCGCCATAGTTGCGCACATCAATACCGCTCTCGGAAACAAAATTTTCCGCAAGGATTCCGTCCAGAGCATTGGACAGACTGACTTGCTCGGTACTGGGTTTTCCACGGGTGAGATCGAGGGAAAGTTGACGCCGGCCAAGCGCTAAATAACTTTCTTCCAGCGCACTTTGCTCGGCGGCAAGGTCCTCTGGCGACAGCTGCTCGATATGCATGTTTGATTCCTCCCGTGGTCTAAAATGTGATGTAGGTGGGGCCTGAAAGTATACCCGTGAGTCGTGCTCTAGGCACCCGGCTTGGCAGCGGTGGGCTTGAAAATAAGCGTTTCGACCGCATATCACAGTAATGAATATTGCGAACGAAGAGAATGGCATGGATCAACAAGACGATGTTGTAGAGGCAGAAATATTGGAGCCGGAAGAGGGCGCACGCACACCCGCGGTTGCCGACGATGTACTTCCCGACACTCTCCATTTAATGCCTGTGCCCAATCGACCGTTTTTCCCGGGGCAGGTGCAACCGGTGGCAATCAACCCTAACGAATGGGCCGAAACACTCAAGGGCGTGGGCGAGTCAGGAAGTGGCTTGATAGGGCTCTCTTACGTGCCAAAAAACGACAGTGGCGAGATTGATCCTCGACAGTTCCCCGAAATCGGTTGTGTCGTGCGTTTGCATCGTCCACCGGTCGCGAGCGATCAGGAGGGCCAGTTCCTCGCTCAGGGTGTACGTCGATTTCGCATCGTACGCTGGTTGAGTGAGAAGCCTCCGTACCTGGCACAGGTGGAGTACCCACGCAGCCAGGGGGATAAAGAGTCGGACGAGATCAAGGCGTATGCCATGGCCTTGATCAAGGAGATCAAGGAGCTGCTGCCCCTGAACCCGCTTTACAGTGAAGAGCTTAAGCAATACCTCTCGAACTTCAGTCCTACCCAGCCGAGTTTGCTGGCAGATTTTTCCGCCGCGCTGACCACCGCCTCCGGCGAGCAGTTGCAGGAAGTTTTGGATACTTTGCCACTGGTCTCTCGCATTGAAAAAGTGCTGACACTGCTGCGTAAAGAACGCGAGGTAGCCGAACTGCAGGGACAAATTACTAGCCAGGTGAATGAAAAGGTCTCTGATCAGCAGCGCGAGTTTTTCCTGCGTGAACAGCTGAAAATCATTGAAAAAGAGCTGGGAATTTCCAAGGACGATCGAACGTCAGATAGCGAAATGTTCGAAGAGCGCATTGCCGGGTTGGAGCTTCCGCCGGCGGTGGCCAAGCGTATTCAGGAAGAGATGCATAAGCTCTCGGTACTGGAGACAGGTTCGCCTGAATACGGCGTTACGCGTAACTATCTGGACTGGGCAACCTCGGTACCCTGGGGTGTGCACTCTGAGGATAATCTCGAGCTAAAAAACGCACGCACCGTGTTGAACGCCCACCATGAGGGCCTTGAAGACGTTAAAGAGCGCATTCTGGAGTTCCTTGCCGTAGGTTCGTTCAAAGGGGAAATTTCCGGTTCGATTTTATTACTGGTGGGTCCGCCGGGGGTGGGTAAAACCAGTATTGGGCGCTCCGTTGCAGACGCACTGGGTCGTGAGTTCTATCGATTCAGTTTGGGTGGTATGCGTGATGAGGCGGAAATAAAGGGGCATCGTCGTACCTATATTGGTGCGATGCCGGGTAAATTTGTTCAGGCTTTGAAGGAAGTGCAAGTATCGAATCCGGTGATCATGCTGGATGAAATCGACAAAATTGGCGCGTCTTTCCAGGGTGATCCAGCGTCAGCTTTGCTGGAAGTGTTGGACCCTGAACAAAACAGTGAATTTCTAGACCATTACCTGGACCTGCGAGTAGATCTGTCAAAAGTTCTGTTTATCTGTACCGCCAATCAGCTGGACACGATTCCCGGGCCGCTGCTGGATCGCATGGAGATTACTCGCCTCTCGGGTTATGTGGCTGAAGAAAAGCTTTCCATAGCCCGTAAGCACCTGTGGCCGAAGCAGTTACAGCGCCATGGGCTCAGTGAGGATCAGCTCAAGGTCAATGATGCTGGGCTCAAGTACGTTATCGACTCCTATTGTCGCGAGGCCGGCGTGCGCTCACTCGAAAAGCAGATTGCTCGCATCATGCGTAAGTCGATCGTCCGTATGCTGGACACCGACACTGACAAGATGCGCGTCGTAAAAAAGGATGTCGATGATTTGCTGGGTAGACCACCGTTTAGCCCGGACAAGCCGTTGCGTGGTTTGGGGGTGGCAACCGGTTTGGCCTGGACCTCAATGGGGGGCGCGACGCTCGCCATTGAATCGTCGCAGATTCATACCCTCAATCGTGGTTTCAAGTTGACCGGTCGATTGGGTGAGGTGATGCGTGAGTCGGCAGAAATTGCCTACAGCTATGTTATTGGTCACCTCAAAGACTATGGCTGCGACCCCGACTTCTTCGACATGAGCATGGTGCATTTGCACGTGCCTGAGGGCGCAACACCCAAAGACGGTCCCAGTGCCGGCATTACGATGGCGACCGCATTGGTATCGCTGGCGCGCAAGGAACGAATAAAGCGACCACTGGCGATGACCGGCGAATTAACCCTGACCGGTCAGGTGTTGCCCGTAGGCGGTATTCGCGAGAAGGTCATCGCGGCGCGTCGCAGCAAGATCATGGAATTGATTCTTCCTCATGCCAATCGCAAGGACTTTGAAGAACTACCCGATTACTTACGTGACGGTATCAATGTGCACTTTGCGCGCAACTACCGCGAAGTGTTCGAGTATGTGTTTCATGAGCACCGGCGGGATAAAGCGCTGCACTGATTACAGCGCGCCTACTTTTTCGAGATGCTTCTTGAGTAACAGACTCGCGAAGTTTTCCTGTACCTGATCGGTTTGACCCGTGGCGAGCATAATGCGCGACAGTAGCAAACCGTAGCGCATGGCAGCGAATACGATGTAGTAATCGTAGTCCTTAGAAGAGTGACCGGAGGTTTGCTCCCATTGGGCTAGCGTATCTTCATAGGAGGGAAGGCCCGGCAATCTTGGGAGGCCCAGACCCTCGGCAAACGTGGAATCAAGAAAGTTAAACCAGGCGATATCCTGAACGGGGTTTCCCAGCACTGCCATTTCCCAATCCAGTATGGCGGCAACGCTGTCCAGAGATTCGCTGAAAATGATATTGCCGATGCGTGAATCGCCCCAACACAGTACTGTAGTTTCGTTAACCGGTTGATTGGCCTGCAGCCACTTGAGCGCTGCCGTGCCTATGTCGTGTTCAGTGCCTTCCATTCCCCAGTCGTGATATTCCTGCCAGTAGGCCAGCTGTTGTTGCAACGGTGTTGGGTCTTGGGCGTGCGTTTCGTATCCCAGTTCCGTGTAATCCAGCTTGTGGTAATTGGACATGACCTCCACGGCCGAACGCCACATGGCTTCTCGCTGTGCCTCGCTAGTTTCGTGCATCATCCAGCCGTCCATGTTGTAGGGAGGCATATCGCTTGGAATACGCCCCGCTGTGAACTCCATAATGTAAAACTGAACGCCTAGTAGGCTGGGATCTGTTTCCAGTCCCAGCAGGGTGGGGACGGGAATGTCGCTGTGGCGGGCCACGGCTTCCATCACATGGTATTGCTCGCTGAGGTCGTAGCTGGGAAACACGGTGCGCTCGACCTCCGGCTGCAGCCGGCCCACGCACGACTGCGACTGGGCCGCTCCATTTTCCTCCCAGTGAATGTCAAACAGTAATGTCACGTTAGACATGCCGGTGCCTTCTGGAATGTCCAGGCCAGAGATAGTGATTGCAGTGCCACGGCGGTCACTAAACCAAGCTTCCAGCTTTTTACGGGTGCCTTCCAGGTCTTCGACCAACGGGGTAGGGCGTTCCTCTTTCACTGCGGCTCTCCTGAGTGCACTATACGATCGTATAGTAGGTGTCGGTTTAGTGAATGTCCAACCTGGGCTATAGGAGAGAGAATCGCAAGCTGCTAGAGTATTGGGGTGGCGGAGTTGCTCGGTGAAAGCAGCCTGTTTAGGACGATAAAACAAGAACACAATAAGGGGAAATCGCGGTGAGAATTACCGAATGGCTTAAGCATCTGGCAACCGAGGAAGGTTCTGACTTATACCTCAGCACGGGTGCGCCGCCCTGCGCCAAGTTTGACGGCCAGTTGCGGCCCATCGATAGTGAGATTCTTCGTCCCGGCGAAATCAAGGAAATCGCCTATGAGGTGATGGACGCCACCCAGCAGGCTGAGTTTGAGGAAGAGCTGGAAATGAATCTGGCCACCTCAATACCTGGCTTTGGCAGGTTCCGAGTGAATATCTTTCTCCAGCGTAACGAGGTCGCGATGGTCTGTCGTAACATCGTTGCCGATATCCCCAAGTGGCAGGATTTACGACTGCCGGATATTTTACCTGAAGTGATGATGCGCAAGCGCGGTCTGGTGCTGTTTGTCGGCGCGACCGGCTCGGGTAAATCAACTTCACTGGCGGCACTGATCGACTACCGAAACGCGAACAGCAGTGGACACATTGTCACCATTGAGGATCCGGTGGAGTATGTGCACAGTCATAAGAAATCAATTATTAACCAGCGGGAAGTGGGCGTGGACACCCGGAGCTGGCATAACGCGCTGAAGAACACACTACGTCAGGCGCCGGACGTGATTCTTATCGGCGAGATTCGCGATCGGGAGACGATGGAGCACGCCATTGCTTTTGCAGAAACCGGGCACCTTTGCATCTCTACATTGCACGCCAACAATGCCAACCAGGCGTTAGATCGCATTATCAATTTCTTCCCTGAAGAGCGAAAGCAGCAGCTACTGATGGATTTGTCACTTAACTTACAGGCGTTTGTTTCTCAGCGCCTGGTGCCCACCGTTGACGGCAAACGCTGCGCTGCGATTGAGGTGCTTCTGGGTACACCGCGAGTGACGGATCTAATTCTGCGCGGGCAGATAGACGGTATCAAGGAAGTGATGCAGAAGTCTGAAAATGTCGGCATGAAGACGTTTGACACCGCGTTGTTTGAACTCTACATGGAGGGCCTGATCAGCGAAGACGAGGCCCTGCGCAATGCCGATTCGCCGAATAATGTGCGCCTCAAAATCAAATTCGCCACTGAAGATGGTGACGTCACTCCGCCCTCCGGGCCGCTGGCGACAGAGCCTGAGCCATCGCCGGAGGCAGCTCCCGTCGATGAAGTTGAGAGCGCTATACCGGAGCCGGTTGATGAGCCCGCGCCTTCGGCATCGCCGCCGCCGGTGTTTGGCAGCAGCATGGATTTAAGTCTGGAAGTGATTGAAGAAGAGGAAGAGCGGCTATTCTAATGCCGCTATTCTAATGTCGCTATTCGAGTTCAGAGATGAGCTCGATCCAGCGATCGATATCTGAATGCTCCGCCGGTAACAGCGCCAGGCCAGCGAGCCAGGGCTGATCTTCAGTGGTGCCAGGGCGGCACCACCTGACCTGGACGGTCAGGAAAAAAGTGTCAGCGGCATCGTCGCCGTGGGGTGGCTCTACGCCAATTTGCAGAAAGGCCTGTTCAGTTAATTCGTGGTCCAGCGAGATTTGCATGCCGGTTGCCGAGACATCCAGGGTCTTGCAAATCGCCAAGCTACTTTCATTGTCACTGCCCGCCACCGGAGCATCTAGCTCAATGAACACACGGCTTTCAACCGGCAGTCGCAGATGTTTTCTGTCCAGATCCACCAGTATTCTCCCTATGTCTGGTGTCGCTTCATGCGCTCACGGGCTTTTTCAACCTGCTCGCGGAAATTTGTTTTTGTCTCCAGAATGTCGATTTGACCGCTCTGAAGTAGCTCCAGATATTCGTTCTCTTCCAGTCTGCGCTGCTCAATCCCTTTGCGGTTAACAAAGATAAACAGGCGCCTTACTTTGTCGTGCAGAGCAAGTTTTGCCAGTAGAGGAGGGTCCATGTCGTGAAAGCCCAGCCAGGTTCCCATGGGCAAATCAGGGACGCCGGAGTCGGGCAGGTCTGGCTCTGAAGGCTCTTCACTTTCAACCTTTAATGGAGGAATGTCTTCCGCGAGGTTCGGTTCGTCCTGAGCTGCGTTTTCCTCGCGCTCTTGTCCGGGCAGCGCCTCTCCCGTCAACTGTGTGAGTGCTTCCTGACTGTCTATGTTGACGACCGCCGCCAGGGAACGGCTAAAGCTGGTATCCGAAAGCAAAGCTCTCGCCTTTTTCTCTTCCAGTAATTGGGCGAAGCTGGCGTAGTCCAGCGACTGAACCTTCGCGCCTGCCTGGTTGCAAAATAACAGCCTCTGTTCGTCTTCTTGCATCATCGCCAATTGGATTCGCAGTGTGCCGCCCTTGCGGGCATCCACTTCAAACCATTGCCCAATGCCAATACCCTCGAGGTCAGTGGTTTGGTCGCCGGGTGCCCGGGCTTTTTCTGACACGGGGATAGGGCTGGTTTGAACTCGTTCTACCTGTTCGCCTCGTGCCACTCTTAAATGGGTGTACTCAATGACGCTGAGAGCCTGTTCGCAAGCTTGCTCGTCATGCTGAAGGCTTAGTAGCCATTGATTCAGGCCGCTGCTGATTGCTGATACGGACTCCAATGGTGGCTTTTCACCGTCGTGGGGCTGCAGCGAGTCAATCAGTGCGGTGGTTGTTTTTTTGAACTGTGCCCATTGATCGGACCTGTCGCCAAATTTCAGCAATACCAGCTGCGCGCTTTCATACCAGGGTCTGGTGAGGAAGCTCCCGATATCGGCCGGGATGGGGAAGCGGGCAATCTCCTCGTTAATCATCTCGGCAGCATTGATTTTGGCTCGGGCGGCACGTAACTGACCGCGCTCGACATCGGCGGCACGTTTACTCATTCTTTGTTGCCGAGTTTCCAGGCGTTGGGCAGACTCAGTTGTTGCCCGTAGTATTGCCATCAGGCCGGCGCCGTTCTCTTCAAGGCTCGCCAGCGCATCGTTTACGGTTTGCTCCAACAACTTTTGCACTGGCTCGCCCGCTCTTCCCAGTCCTTCTTGCCAGCCGACAGCGGCTTCTTGCAGTGCGTCCAATGCCTGGTGCAAGGGGTGAATGCCTGGCGTATAGAATTGAGGATCAGCCAGCGCCATCAGCGCGAGCACGGGTTTCAATTTTCTTAGCGGATCGGCGAGGGCGTCATGCAGCGGATAGTGACTTTCCCAATGCTTATAGACGGCACCAATCCAGGCCAGTGCAGCACTGTCTTCCGGAGTGGGCAATGCGGGGTCGCCAATCAGGTCTGTTTGTACGAGAACGGCCTCAAGTGGGCTGAGCTCGTACTTGTCGCTGGCGCGGATGTAGCCAATCAATTCGTCCCTGGGCATGGCTTGTCCGCCTTGCGCGGAGAACGCAGGATCGGCAAAGCCCTCCAGCACCAGCGTTTGCAGAGAGACGGGAAGCGGGAAATGTTCCTTTTCTAGTTTCAGTGAATCAGCTTCCAGATAATTAAAACAATGAGCAGCGACCACGAGCTCACCAATGCTATCTTATGCCATTTTGACGGCCCTGCCTTTTCCTGGGCCTGCATGCGTCTTGCAGAGACATTAAAAGATCCACAAGCGGCGCACTGCCCACCTTGACCGCTGGTTTTACCGCGGTAGCTGCAGTCGTTACAGTAGTAAGCCATCGTCTTATCGGGTGCTTTTGAGGAGCTGGTCGATGATGCGTTCCAACTGCTTTAGATTATTGCATTCGGCCGCAAAATGACAGGCGCTTTGATAGCGCTGCATTTCTGAATCACCCGTGCCCCAGGCACGGCGCGACTCCGGGTTGAGCCAGATGACCTGGCGAGAGCGCTGGTAAATACTCTGCATGATCTCCAATTTAGGGTCGCCTTTATTATTGCGAGCGTCGCCGAGAATGATAACCGTGGTATTGCTATTAATGTCATCTAGCGCAAGGTTAGCAAAATCAGTCAGGGCAGTGCCGTAATCAGTGGCTCCACCGTACTTCCAGTTTACCAGTTCAATGGCTTTTTCCACGGAGTATTGCTCGAAAAGCTCACTTACCTCTCCCAGGTTGCTGGAGAAGGCAAAGCTACGCACACGCGGTAGAATGTCTTGCAGGCTATAAAGGAACAGCAGTAAAAACTTGGCATAGGCGGCGACTGAGCCGCTGACATCACATACAGCGAGTATCTGAGGTTTTTCTTTTCGAGTTCTGCGCCAGTGAACGTTGAACATTAATCCGTCGTTGGCAATGCCAGCGCGCATTGTGCGGGGCATATTCAGCTGCCCGCGACGGTATTCCCGGCGTCTGCGGGCGTGGCGAGCCGCCAACTTCTTCGCCATCTTGCGTACCAGGTCGTGAACCCGGTGCAGGTAGGTATGTTCGATGTTACTGAGCCGGGTTTTGCTGAGCACATCCTCCATGAACTGCTGAGTCTTACCTTCCGCATGCAGCAGGTACTGGCTCTCCACATAATCCCTGACCTGTTCGCGCAGGATGTCTCGATAGCGCTGAAGCTGCGGTAGGGCAGGACTGTCTGCACGCTCCAGGGCAATGACAGATTCTCGAATCTGTTCTTCGCCCATGGCATCCAGGATTTTCCGGGTGAATTGTCCCTTCTGGGTGAACATCTGAATCTGTTGCAGACCAGCGGCCTCGCCCGCTCTGTTCATGGCCATACTGAGAGCGTTGCGGTCGTTATTGACCAGCGCCTGCATCAGCTCGGAATCCATCAATGCTTCCAGTTGAGGATCCTCTGCTGCCGCTTCATCTAGCGGTGATGTTTCACTGTCTGAGCCCGATTCGCTGTCGCCTGAATCAGCGGTGTCTGTCGAATCATCCTGGGGGGTATCCGCTGCTGACGGTTCTTCAGGTTGCTGCTCCTCAGAAAAGTCTGCGAGTTGGCGATCGAAAAAGCGATCAAAGCATTGCAGGAAGATCGCTTCTTCATCCGGTGTCTTGGCCAGAGTCATGCTAAGGCCGTCGCGCAATAAGGAGCGATCGCTGTAACCCAGCGTGGTTGCAACGTGCATTGCATCCAGGGTTTCAGCAGGTGAAATACGCACATCGTGGGTGCGCAGTACCTGGATAAAGCTGACCAGGCTGTCTGGCATCTTTAGTCCTTGGCAGTATCGCGAATCAGCTGGCGCAGTTCGCTATCGGTGGCTTCGATATCGTCCTCGAACTTGAGTAGCACATTGAGTGTGCTGCGCACTAATTCTTCCTCTAGTTTATCTGCGTGCAACAGCAGCAGACTGCGGGCCCAGTCAATGGTTTCTGAAATTGCCGGTATCTTTTTCAGGTCGAGTTGACGCAGGGAATGCACGAATTCGACCAGTTGGTGGCGCAGTTGCTCATCGACATCAGGCACCCGGCTGCGCACGATTCTTTCCTCCAGCTCCACTGTCGGGAACGGGATGTAAAGATGCAGACAGCGACGCTTCAGTGCGTCTGAAAGATCACGCGTATTGTTACTGGTAAGAAAAACCATGGGCGTGGTTCGCGCCTTAACAGTACCAATCTCGGGGATGGAAATCTGGTAATCCGAGAGTATTTCCAGCAACAGCGATTCAAATTCGTAATCTGATTTGTCGACTTCATCAATTAACAGGATGGCCCCTTTATCCTGCTGCATGGCTTTGAGCAGGGGGCGAGGCTCGAGAAACTCCTCAGAATAGAAAATATCGCCAAACTGATGCAGTCGCTCGACCGACTCGGCGAGATTGTGAGTGCCCTGCAAGAGGTCGCCCAGCTTTTCCTTGAGGACCTGTGTATAAAGCAGCTGCTTGCCGTACTTCCATTCGTACAGTGCTTTAGCCTCATCCAGCCCCTCATAACATTGGAGCCGTATTAGCGGTGTTTCCAACAGTTGCGATGTGGTTTTGGCGAGTTCGGTTTTACCGACCCCTGGCGGGCCCTCCACCAATACCGGCTTTCGAAGTTGAAAGGCGAGAAAAACCGCGGTGGCGATCTTGTCTGAACAGATATAGCCGAAAGACTCAAAGCCGTCCTTGATGGCTTCTACGGAGGCGAGCTGGGGGAAATCCTGATCGTGCACGTTGGGTCGGTTCCTTTTTGGTAGGCCGACATTGTACGTGAGAGATCAGGTAACGGGTACTAGCCGCCGGTGGCGTTCATGAAACGTAAAATCTGCGGGCTTTCGCTGTTATCGAAGTAGTGGCGTTCAGGCTTGATATCCATTGCATTAACAATGGCCCACTTGAGTTTTTCCAGGCTGTAGTCATCGCTGCGTAATATCTCGCGCAGATCAATGGAGTGCTCATTGCCCAGGCAAAGCAACAGGCGGCCTTCTACCGTGACTCTTACCCGATTGCACAGATGGCAAAAGTTGTTGCTGTGAGGTGAGATAAAGCCGACCCGGGTGCGGCTGTCGGGTATGCGGTAGAAGCGGGCGGGGCCGCTGGACCCTTCGGGGTCTCCCTCTGATTGCAAGGGGAAGCGGGCGGCGACTGTGCTTCGTAACTCTTCACTGCTGCAAAAGGTGAGCGCGCGGTCATGGTCATCGATCAACCCCAGAGGCATTTCTTCGATGAATACGATGTCAATGCCACGTTGTCTGGCGAAATCCACTAACGCCAGCACCTCGTCTTCATTGCGGCCTTTGAGTATGACGGCATTGACCTTTAAGCGTTTAAAGCCAGCGGCTACTGCCGCATCAATGCCTGCGACGACCTGATCCAGATTGCCGTGGCGTGTGAGTTGACGGAATTTGCGTGGACTGAGGCTGTCCAGGCTTACATTGACTCGATCAACACCGCTCGCCTTGAGCTCGGGTGCCAGACGCTGCAGCTGGGAGCCGTTAGTGGTTATCGCCAGCTGGTCGAGTCCCGGTAGCTGCCCCATACGCTTTATCAGCGACATGATGTTGTTGCGAACGAGCGGTTCTCCGCCCGTGAGGCGAATTTTGCCAACGCCGAGCTCGGTGAATGCGCGTGCCACCTGGTAGAGCTCTTCCAGTGAAAGAACTTCTGCTTTGGGCGCGAACTCCATGTCTTCTGCCATGCAGTAAACGCAGCGAAAGTCGCAGCGATCAGTGACCGACAGGCGCAGGTAAGTGACCCGTCGCTGAAACTGATCGACAAGAGTGCTTGGCAGGGGAGTGTTCATGGCTCCATTGTATTCGCTGCCGCCTGCGGAAGCGAGCGGAGGGGGTTTACAGGAGCATGGTCATGGGACAGGATTCTCACTCAATATCCGGGCGGGGCAAGTGGCGCGGTCGTTGTGACAAAAAGAATGATGAGCAGGGGATGGCGTATGAAAATTTGGCGAACAGGACGAGTCCTGGGCCGCGCTGAGCGGTTGCCTTCGGGGAATAGCCAGAATGCGTGATTGGGCAATTTGGTTGGGTTTGGCGCTCGCGTCAGCTGCTGCCTTTGGCCTTACCCAGGCTGGGCATGGCGGAGATATCGCCATCGTGGGGTTCGTTGCCGTTCTGTGCGTTGTTTGGTGGGTGCTTGAGCCGATACCGATTCCGGTCACCTCTCTTTTGCCCCTGGCAGTGCTGCCGTTACTGGGAGTGATTACGCCAGCGGAGGCAGGACAGGCCTACGGCTCGCCTTTGATTTTACTCCTGCTGGGCGGCTTTCTGCTGTCGCAGGCCATGGAGCATTCAGGTGCCCATCGGCGTATCGCTATCGGCATGGTCAATCTGTTTGGGGCCCACAATGGATTGCGCCTGGTCATGGGTTTTATGGCTGCAGCAGCGGTGCTTAGCATGTGGATCTCCAATACCGCCACGACGCTGATGCTGTTGCCGGTGGTGCTGGCGGTGTTGGAAGCATCTCCTGACAAGCAGAAACTCGCGGCGCCGCTGTTGCTGGGTGTGGCTTATGCTGCCAGCGTTGGTGGTGTGGGTACGCCCATTGGTACACCGCCCAATCTGATTTTTATGCAGGTCTTTGAGGAAACCACCGGGCAGACCATTAGTTTTACTACGTGGATGGGTTGGGCCGTGCCGGTAGTGGTGCTGATGGTGCCTCTCATGGCCTTTATCCTGACCCGGAATGTGCGTGGTGAGATTTCTGTAACCCTGCCTAAAGTCGGTGCCTGGAGAACCGATGAGAAACGGGTGATGTTGGTATTCGGGCTGACGGCGCTTGCCTGGGTGACTCGCAGTGAACCGTTCGGAGGCTGGAAGACATGGCTGGATCTGCCGCAGGCCAATGACGCCTCCGTGGCACTGCTGGCGGTCGTGCTGATGTTTTTACTGCCCAATGGAAAAGGTGAACGTTTACTCAATTGGGAGCGGGCGGTCAGGATCCCCTGGGGTGTCTTGCTGCTGTTTGGCGGTGGCATTTGTCTGGCCAAGGGCTTTGTCAGCTCGGGTTTGAGCGAATTGCTGGGTGGAATGTTTGGCAGTCTGGCAAGCTTGCCATTGTACTTGCTGATTTTGCTTATTGCGCTGGTTGTTACGTTCATGACCGAGACAACGTCCAATACCGCCAGTACCACGCTGTTGATGCCGGTGCTGGCAGCTGCAGCCCTAACAGCCGGTATTGCTCCGGAAGTGCTCATGGTACCTGCGGCCATGAGCGCTAGCTGTGCCTTCATGTTACCGGTTGCCACGGCACCCAACTCAGTGGTCTACGGCAGCGGTATGTTCACTGTTGCACGCATGGCCAGAGAGGGGGTTGCCCTGAATTTCCTCGGTGCCGCAATTATTACTCTGGTCTGTTATCTGCAACTCACGTGAGCTTGAGATGCGGTATCATTCGGCGCTTTAACTAAGGAGAATTGGGCATGTCGATGCAACGTCGCTTGCTGATCATGTTGCTCATTGTGGCGTCGATCGCACTACTCTATCCGGGGGTGACTCAGCCGGTTCTTACGCTCACCGGCACGCTGGAAAAATCCATGATAGCCGAGCTGGGTATCGACATGATTGCGGGTGAGGGCGCCGACCCGCAGACCCGGAATATGCTTTCAATGTTTTCCAGTTTTCTTGGTTTTGATCAGCTGGAAGGCCAAATTATCGCCTATGAAACCACGCGCTCGATATGGGGAACGGTGAATGAACTGGCCAGTACGGGCAATGCGGCCGTGGCATTCTTGATTGTTTTATTCAGTGTGGTCATTCCCGTTTTTAAGCTTGGTTTGCAAGCGGTGGCTGTGCTGCTGCCCAAAGCGCAATGGCGTGCGCCCTTATGGTGGTTGAATGCTCGGCTGAGTAAGTGGTCGATGACAGACGTGTTTGTTATGGCCATGCTGGTCGCCTATATGGCTGGAAGTGCGTCAGGAGAAATGGGCGATCTGTTAACGATGGACTCGCAACTGGAGGCCGGTTTCTATTATTTTCTCGCGTATTGCCTTTTCTCGATAGCGGCGGGAAGTTTGATGGTGGAACCCAATAATGACTGATACCAAGACTCAGCAGGCATCCGTGACAGTGCTGGCAGATGTGCAGTTGACCAGTGCCTGGGAAAATCTGCAGGACTTTTCACTGGCGCATAATTACGTACCGAATCTCACCCGTACCGAGATCGTTTCCCAGGCCAAGACAGGGCCAGGTGCGCACCGGCGTGTTTACAGTGGGAGTAAATATCTTGAGGAGACGATCACCGAGTGGAGAGAGGGAGAGGGCTTCACCATCAAGCTTCACAAGGGCGCAAAACCGATGCCTCCGTTTCGTCTTGCGGAATTTATTTACGCATTGAGCGAGCACTCGCCGCAGCAAACGCGCATTGACCTGACTCTCCGTTTTAGCATGCCCTGGGGAGGGTTGGGAAAATTGCTGGGGAGTGCAGTTATTTTGCCAGCAATGCGCAGTCAGCTGCGACAGGTGGCGGCAGGAATGAAGTATTTTTACGAGACCGGAAACCCGGCAACCGATGCGGACCGGAAACGATTGGCGGGTACGGTGCAAACCGCGCCCGCCAGTGAATAGTTTACAGCAACGCCATCATGGTTTCGGCGGAGCTTACATCTACGCCGGGGCCGGGTTCGACATTGAGGTGACTGATTACACCATCGTCGGCAATCAGCGCAAAGCGCTGCGAGCGAGTACCCAGTCCGAAGGCACTGCCATCCAGTTCTAGCCCAAGCGCTGCGGTGAATTCACCCATGCCATCGGCCAGCATCAGTATCTCTTCTGCATTTTGCGCCTTACCCCAGGCACCCATTACAAAGGCATCGTTCACGGATACGCAGGCAATGGTATCCACCCCGGCGGCTTTGATCTTGTCGGCGTTGACAACGTAGCCTGGCATGTGGGTCATTGAACAACCGGGTGTAAATGCGCCGGGTACCGCAAACAACAGCACTTTCTTGCCGGCAAATATGTCGGCAGTACTGAGATCCTGAGGGCCTTCCGCGCCCATTGTCTTGAGAGTGGAGTTTGGAATTGAATCACCGACCTGTATGGTCATGGGTATGTCCTCTTGCTTGAGAGTGAAAGTGAACAGGGAATATAGCAGATGAACAGGCCATTGCATTGCCCACTTTGCGGTGCCGAACAAGTACATCCGTTTCATCGCGATTCACGAAGGGAGTTTTTGCGTTGCGAGGGCTGTGCCCTGGTGTTTGTTGCGCCGTCATACTACTTAACGCCAGCGGAGGAAAAGGCAGAATATGACCTGCATCAGAATGACATCTTTGATGAAGGTTACAGGGCTTTTTTGTCTCGACTGGCTGTGCCCCTGTTGGAGCGATTGCCGACCGGTGCAAGAGGATTGGATTTTGGTTGTGGTCCGGGACCCGCTCTGGCAACTATGCTGACGGAAGCAGGCTGCCAAATGCAGTTGTACGACCTTTTCTTCCACTCTGAGAAGGGCCCACTGGAAAAAAACTATCAGTTTATTACTGCCACAGAAGTGGTCGAGCACTTGCATGATCCGGGGGTCGAGCTAGCGCGGCTTTGGGAGCTACTTGAGCCTGGTGGTTATCTCGGAGTGATGACCAAACTGGTTCGCGATGCTGAGGCTTTTGCAGGATGGCACTATAAGAATGACCCCACTCATGTTTGCTTTTTTAGTGAGCAAACATGGCGATGGTGGTCTCGGCTAAAGGGTGCTGAGTTGGAAAGATTTGGTGCTGATGTGATGCTGCTGCGCAAGCCTTAGCCCGCTTCCTCAAGCATGCTGGCGTAAATGGCTTCGCAATCTCGATAAAAGCTTAACTGATCATCGCCCAAGTAGGGCGCTACCATCGTCAATAGCTGCAGTACGCCTTGATGAATCGCTACCGAGGGGTCGCGCTTTTCGTGCAGTAGATGATCGTAACTGAGCCAGAAGGTGAGATTCAGGGTCATGTTATCCACCAACCCCAGCAACTGCTGCTCGCCCGTATCGATCACCGATTGCTGTGTCAGTGTTTGGCAAATTGCGTACAGCGTTGCTCTTTTGAGTTGAATCAGGCGCTTGAAGTGACGCCGGATATCGGGATACCGCTGCAGAATGTTATCCAGGTTGTGGTAGAGAAACCGGTACTGATACATCTCCTCAAGCACGACATAAAGGTAGTACCAGTTTTCTTCCACGTTCCCCGGCGAGCTTAAAGGGCGCTCGATAGGGGCTGTGAGTGTGCCTGACAGGGCGATTTCATATTGGTGGAAGAGTTCGCCAATGATCTGGTCTTTGCCTTTGAAGTGGTAGTAGAGGTTACCCGGACTGATATCCATCTCGTTGGCGATATCAACGGTAGTAGTCTGTTCTTCACCCTCTTCATTGAACAGCAACAGGCTGGTATGAAGAATGCGATCCCGGGTTTTCATTAAGCCTGGTTAGACCTTCTTTTTGACGGACTTGGTGCCTGATTTAGCAGCGGCTTTTTTGCGAGGTGCCTGTCGGGCCGCGGCTTTCTTCTTCGCCGCTGGTTTTTTCTTGGCTGGCACCTTGGCGGTTACTTGCTGCTCCTTGATCAGTTTTGTCAGCGCGTCCACCTTGCGGGTTAGCTTGTCGACCTTGCTGTGCAGGCCTTCCAGATCCTCTGTTCGCGCCAGTCGCTGCATGTGAAAGTTTTCTCGAACCTGTGAAATCCGCTCCTCCACCGAGCTTAGTGCGGCATCGCGCGCGCCGGTCGCTTCCTCCTCCAGGGCAGAGCCTGCTTTCACCAGGTCGCGAAAGAGTTTAGGAGGGGTAGGGGCGGCTTTTTTAAGGTTGGTTTGTGCTTCGTCGACGGCTTTGCCGTAGGCGCCAACACCAGCCAACCAGATGTTCTTGGCTATCTCGCTCGCTTTATCGGTAACTTTGCTTTTATCGTCGCTCATTTTTCTACCCTGCAGCGTTATTTGGGTGGGGGGTGATTAAATCAGAACGGGCAAGAGTTTGCGAGGCGAGGTCTATGGGCATAAAAAAAGGGGCTACAAAGTAGCCCCTAAAAAACCCCTGACGTACAGGGATAAGTGGTCCTGGATGGGACCGCTGCGAGATTAGGCAGCGGTTTTGAAGCTTACGGAATCCTTCAACTCTTCAAAGCGCGCTTTGGCTTTGTCCAGCTGCTTGTCCAGCTTCTTGCGATCAGTCAGGCTTTCCAGCTCAAACTTAGGCAGTTCGATATCGTCGACAGCCTTCTTGGCATTCTTCTCGACTTTTTCGCCGCGCTTTACCAGCTCTTTGTAAGCTTTTTCAGCTTTCTTACGACGCTCTTCCAGCTGGTCCTGCATGCTGTTGAACTGATCTTGAACCTGGTCGTATGCCTTGCCGTAGAAGCCGAGGCCAGCGAGGAATGCATTGCGGCCATTTTCCTTCGCCTTGGCAGCGAAATCAGGAGTGGCTTTCTTGGCAGT
>JBDWQQ010000051.1:0-10366 GCA_039986455.1 Halioglobus sp. | reverse complement strand
CTATGCCTCCCATGCCAGAGACCGAAGAGGTGCAGCAGGGCATCATCAGAGGCGCATACTGCTGTCAGCCTCGCAGCGGCAAGGGCTTAGCGGTTGATCTGCTGGCAAGTGGTGCGTTAATGCAGCAGGCAATTGAGGCCTCCGCAATATTGCAAGACTTGGGTTATGCGCCAGCGATATGGAGCGTGACGAGTTACATTGAATTGGCCCGGCAAGCAGAAGCCTGTGAGCGGGCCGCTCGCCTGAGCCCGCTGGAAGAGGCAGAGGCTAGCTATTTGCACAAAATGTTCGGTGCTCTTGATGGCCCCATTATTGCCGTTAGCGACTACCAGAAGAGTCTGAGTGGCTCTATTGCCAGGTGGATGCCCAAGACATACACCGTTTTAGGCACCGATGGTTTTGGCGTTAGTGGCTCGCGGCCCGAATTGCGCGACCACTTCGAGGTGAGCGTGAAACACATTGTGCAAGCTGCGCTGGTGGCTTTTCATCGGCAGGGTGATATCGATGAGGAGACTCTGAAGCGGCAATTAGCTCCACTGGGCATTGAAAAAGGCAAAGCGGACCCCGCCGGCCGCTGAAACCGCTGCGATCTGACCGCAGAAAGGCTTTATTACAATTCTTAATAAGAATGATTTGCATTTACATAATCTATTAGCTAAAGTTGCCCCCAGTTGGCGAGAGCCAATTCGATAGACATTATTATCAGGGGACACAATGACGAATGTAAGTTTACACAGGGCATCCGCCGCTCTGCTGCTAAGTGCAGTGAGTTTAGGTGCGACGGCGGCTTCTGAAACACCCACTGTTGAAGAGATGTGGAAACTAATCCAGCAGCAACAGCAGGAAATTGAAACGCTCAAGGCAGACGCAGCCAAGCGAGATAACCAGTTTCTGGTGGTAGAAGAGCGCCTTGATGACACTGCCGATGCGGTGGTGCAGGTTGCCGAAATGGCGCCAGCGGTGGGTAACTCTGGCGGTCACACATCGCTGGGTGGCTACGGTGAAATGCACTACAACAACCTTGAGGACCAGAACAGCGATGGTGAAAAGACAGAGCTAGACTTTCACCGTTTCGTTCTCTTCCTGGGCCATGAGTTTAATGAAAACACACGTTTTTTCAGTGAACTGGAGCTTGAACACTCTCTTTCCGGCGACGGTAAGCCTGGAGAAGTCGAGCTTGAGCAGGCTTATGTAGAACACGACTATCTCGATAACCACCAGGTTAAGGCGGGTTTATTCCTGATGCCCGTGGGTATTATTAACGAGACACATGAACCACCCACGTTCTACGGTGTAGAGCGTAACCCGGTAGAGAAAAATATTATTCCTGCCACCTGGTGGGAGGGCGGCTTGGCCGGTACCGGTCGTTTTGGCCAAGGGTTCAGTTACGACGCCACCGTCACCTCGGGGCTGGGACTTGAGGATGGCGAGTACAAAATTCGTGATGGCCGTCAGAAGGTTGCGAAGGCGAAAGCCGACGCGCTGGCCTACACCGGTCGAATCAAGTACACCGGTATTGCCGGATTGGAACTGGGTTTGACCGCTCAGTACCAGGAAGATATGTATCAGGACACTCTGCCTGAAACCATTGATGCCACTTTGCTGGAAACACATGCTAGCTGGCAGGCTGGCGACTTTGGCTTACGCGCTTTGTATGCTCGATGGGATATTGACGATGCTATTAATGATATCAAGCTGGGCGCGAGCGAGCAGACCGGTTGGTATATCGAGCCTAGCTGGCGCATTAATAACAATTGGGGTGTTTTTGCCCGCTATAATGAGTGGAACAATCTGGACGGTGCGAGTGTAGACGGCGGTATTGCCCAGTTGGATGTTGGTGTTAACTACTGGCTACACCCCAATGTTGTCTTCAAGCTGGACTTCCAAAAACAGGAAGCCGAAGAGCGGGGTGGCAAAGAGTATGATGGCTTTAATTTAGGAGTGGGCTACCAGTTCTGATGAATGTTAAAAGCGAATGCTTCAATTTGCCCCTGCGTATTTTACGCGGGGGCTTTTTGCTGTTTGTGATTATGGCACCAGCTGCGGTCGCCGAAGAGTATTTGAGTACCGAGGAGTTCCTTCACCAGGTGTTCGGTAACGAAGTACCTGCGGCTTCTAAAATGTGGATTAGCCAAGAACAGCGCAGTGTTGCTACCAACAATATCGGCCTTGGCCGGCCTCCGATACGGGTACATTATTGGCGCGAAGGTAAGCGCAGCGCCTGGATCTTGAAAGAGATCGGTAAAGAAAAGCCCATTACTATCGGTGTTGGGCTAAATGCCGGCGAAGTGGAAACAGTGCGCATTCTGGCCTTCAGGGAAAGTCGCGGTTGGGAGGTGAAATTTCCCTATTTTACTGACCAGTTCAGCGGCGCGGTTGTTGACGACGATAACCAGCTGGACCGAAGGATTGATGGCATAACCGGAGCGACGCTATCGGTGAATGCAGTGCAAAAGGTCGTGCGCTGGGCTGCTTATCTAGATCGGGGTCTGGAGCCTGCGATCACTGCAGATGCCCACTAAATTATTCCGCCTGTTTCGTCTTCATCTGTTGCGCTGGCACCGGCGCCTGGGAGTGGCTGTCTCACTGCTGCTGATCTGGCTGGCGTTGAGCGGTATTGCATTAAACCATTCTGCCGATTGGGGTCTTGACCAAATTGCAGGGCCTGAACTGCTGCAGTCGGTCTATAGCGGTGACACCATTGAATTCACCAGCTATCGGGCCGGTGATGTCTGGGTTAGCCATAATGGTGGCAGTACGCTTTATGTTCAGGGCAAAGAACTGGGCTATTGCAGTCAGCCATTTGTTGGCGCTGTTGAGTTCGACGGTGAGCTGGTAGCGGCTTGCGGCGATCAGCTCTTGCTGATGACGCCCGCTGCAGAACTCATAGAGTCGATTGATATTGCTTACGACCTGGAGACCATGCCCACTTCGATTGGTATCAGCGAAGCGGGGATTTGGCTGAGGGGCGAAGAGGGCATTTATCTCGCTGACTTAAGCAGCCTGATATTTGATTCAGCGCCGCACGCGAAAGAATCAATTGCCTGGGCATCGCCTGGGCTGCATGGAAAAGAGATTCAAGTTCTTCTTGAGCAAGCGTCTTTCGGCAGTGGGGTCTCTTTGACGCAAATGCTGTTGGATCTGCACAGTGGGCGTTTCTTCGGCAAGATGGGCACCTTGGGAATGGATGTGGTCGCCATTGTCTTGATCTTGCTGGCGACCAGCGGCGTTTGGGTTTGGTCTACCAAGCCAGGGCGATTTCGCAGAAAGAAGAACCCGATAGAAAACAGCTAAACCTGAGAGCGATTGGTGGTGGGGAAGCCCATTAATTCTCCGATCCGTTCTTCCCCGCGCACATGCTGGATAATTCGAAACAGCAGACCAGACGCTGAGCCATTAAGCAGTGCGTCGACCACCATGTCGTCGGTATCCACCGCTTCGGCATTTTTCAGTAGTTTGCGGAACGTCCGAACAAAATTTTCCGAGTGGCGCTCGCGAACATCAGTGCCATAAAAAATCTCGCAAAGCTGTGTCATGTCTTCCCGGTTTGTTACTGCCAGTGAAATCATTTTTCGAATAAACCAGGAGTGGTCGCCGGTTGCCGTGCGATGGCGTTGTTCGGTGAACTCCTCTCCAGTGATTTCCCCGGTGCCTGTTGGGCCACAGACTGACATATAGTGGAACGCAGCAATGGAGCCAAGCTGTTCCTGCACCAACTCGCTCAGTTTGAAATACGAATCCCTTTGGGAGTGTACTTCAAGTCGGCGAGCACTTTGCTCCTGTATTGATATCGCTTTGGTGTTTGCCGTGATTTCCTTCTGCTGCATAAAATGGCCAATCACCAACCACAGGAAAGCGAGCGGGGCGAAAGCACCCTCCAGAAAGCTGCCAATGTCTGCCGTCGGAAGGTGAACGAAGTTGCCCCAGCCCACAATTTTCAGCAGATAGATCAGCCCCGTGCTGATCCACACCAGAGTGACGCTCAGGCCAAACGCTACGCGCCAGTCAATACGGAGAAAGCCTGGAGAGTCCTTATCGCTCATAAACCCGTGTCCGGAGCAATTGCCAGCCAGAGCACTAAAGTACGGTCAGCCAAATAGCGTGCAGTACGCCGGGTACCCACATGAGAAGACACAATACGATATTGATCACCAGGTCGGAGCCAGCACCTTTCTTAAGGTACACGGCCACTGGTGGCAGAAAGATGGAGACGATCAGGGCAACAATTTTATTATCCATTTTGATTTCCTCGTGATGTGAATGAACCCGCAAGGCTCAATATAAGGGAGCTGAAGCGGGAAGGCTATCTTATTGATGCTTTGATTGGCGCCGGAACTGCTGGGGGGAAACTCCGTGCCAGCGACGGAAGGCACGACGAAAATTCGCGCTGTCGTGATAACCAAGTAGGGCCGCAATAGACTCGACACTCAGTGCTGAGTCTCTAAGGTGATGAGAGGACATTGCGGAAAGAATTTCATCCCTTATCTGTCGATAACTGCTGCCTTCGCTTTTCAAACGCCTGGCGAGTGTTCGTTTGGAAACATACAGCGATCGCGCCACGTCCTCTTCACTGACACTGCCCACAGGTTGGGCGAGCAGGTAGCGCTTTACCCTGTCGGACATAGAGAGTGAGGTTACGGGCACTTCCTCCAACAACCGCGCGCATAGAGATCTGGCCGCTGCATAGGAGTCTGCTTCGCCAGAGGGGTTGAGCTCCGCGCCCATCGCCACCGGAATTTGCACGCTATTTTCATGCTGGTTAAAGCGCACCAGGGAATGAATGTAATCGTTGTAGTTGGCCGCATAGTCCGGTGGGGCATAGTTAAGTTTCACCAGGGCCTCTGTCAGCTTTCGTCCCAAAAAAGACTCAATGAGCGATTGGATGACCAACACGAAGCATTCCAGCAGCATGCGCGATTGAATCGCGTCTGCTTTTAATCGGTAGTGAATTTTGCAGGACAACCACTGACTATTTTCTTCGACTTCCAGATAAGCAAAGGGGATGCGAATCGGTAAGAAATCTCTTAGCGATAACAGAGCCGTCAGCAGATTCGGACTCGAAAGCGCAACGTAGCCGATCGGACCGTGCGCCGATGGGTGTAGTTGTTTTCCCAGACGCAGGCCAAAGTCTGGTGCATCGCCGAGAATTCGGGCATTTTCCAACACTCGAAGTTGTTGATTTCCAGTGATCCTTGACTCGTCACCGGCCAGTAAGATCTCTGGCGCGAGACCGGTGCCGGCCAGCAACGTAGGCAGGTCACGTTCCAGCAGTCCCAGCTCTCTGGCAACAATGCGAGAGTAGCTGCTCGGAATGAAGTAACTGTCAGTGTGCGATTCCATCCCATCATTGTCTTTTAATGACCCCCTGGTGTCAAAAAATGACCTCTTCAAGCGATGACGACCTAGTAGACTGTTGGGTAGTCATTCACAGGAGCCCAGTAATGCCAAAGATCACCCTGGTCGAGTTTAACGGTGCTGACCACACCATCGACGCTGAAGTCGGCAAATCCCTGATGCTAAACGCGATCGATAATGGAGTGCCCGGTATCGACGCCGATTGCGGTGGTGCGTGTGCCTGTGGCACCTGCCATGTGTTCCTTGAGCAGCGGTGGATGGAAACAGCGGGAGACTCTAATCCTCTTGAAGACTCGATGTTGTCGATGCGCCCCGATCGGGAGGAGGTGTCGCGGCTCAGTTGCCAGATTGAAGTCACCGACGCAATGGACGGGATGATTGTCCGCATGCCCGAATACCAGATGTAATCGCAGGTCACAGGAGACAATACAATGAATCAGCCAGCGGCTCAGCCCGATCCGGTCAATACGCCACTGAATGAGATCGATTTCAGTGACCCACGAATGTTTCAGCAAGACAACTGGCATGAATATTTTGCGCGTTTGCGGGATGAGTCCCCGGTGCATTATCAGGCAGAGAGTCCTTTTGGTCCCTTTTGGTCAGTTACGCGATTTGCCGATATTGTCGCGGTAGACAGTAATTTCCAGGATTATTCTTCCGAGCCAACCATCGTGATCGGCGACCTTAACGAGGATATGCCGCTGGAACAGTTTATTGCTATGGATCCGCCCAAACACGACCTGCAACGCAAGGCGGTACAGTCGGTGGTGGCGCCTCAGAACCTGGTTGAGATGGAGTCCCTGATCCGTTCACGAGTCGCTGATATTCTTGACGACCTCCCCGTGGGTGAAACCTTTGACTGGGTGGAAAAGGTTTCCATTAACCTGACGACGCAAATGTTAGCCACGCTTTTCGATTTTCCTTTTGAAGAGCGTACCAAGCTCACGTACTGGTCTGACATGGCAACAGCGGCTCCTGAAATTTCAGGCGGCGATGCGGATCCTGAAGAGCGTGAAGCTGCACTTATGGATTGCCTGGCCACGTTCACGCGGCTCTGGCACGAGCGAAAGGGAACAGAGCGCAGCAGTCTGGATTTGATTTCACTGCTGCAAAAAGACCCTAACACCGAAGATATTGTCGATAGGCCGATGGAGTATCTGGGCAACCTGATATTGCTGATTGTTGGCGGCAACGACACAACGCGCAATTCCGCCACCGGCGGCGTACTGGCGCTGAACGAGAATCCGGCCGAGTACGACAAGCTGCGTGCGGATCATAGCCTGATCCCGTCTATGGTCTCAGAAATCATACGCTGGCAGACCCCTCTGGCCCATATGCGCCGTCGTGCGACTCGCGACCTGGAACTGAACGGACAGCAGATCAAAGAGGGGGACAAGGTAGTGATGTGGTACATGTCGGGCAATCGCGACGAGCGCAGCATCGACAGCCCCAATGATTTTATTATCGATAGGAAGAATCCCAGACATCACATTGCGTTTGGTTTCGGTGTTCATCGCTGCATGGGTAACCGTCTGGCTGAGATGCAGTTGCGAATCCTCTGGGAGGAAATCATGCAGCGCTTTAGTCACATTGAAGTAGTGGAAGAGCCGCGTCGCGTGCTATCCAATTTCGTCAAGGGTTATGAGGAACTGAAGGTGCGGGTACACCCACTCTAGCGACTATTGAAGGTCTGCGGGCGTGTCGATGTCGCTAAGAATACCCGGGTCATCAACGGGCAGGCAGACCAGGGCTTGCTCGTGTTTTTCTATCAGTTTTCGCGCACCGCTATCGCCGCCCAAACGAGCGATTTCGGCAAAGTAGTGCTTGGAAAAGCCCACGGGGTGACCAGACGTTCCCTTGTATGTTGGCTGGCAAATTTGCCCGGGATGTATTGCAGTGGCAGCTTTGCAAAAAGTTGCAGGCTTGATGTTTGGCATGTCCCCGAGGGCAATTAACACGCTATCCCAGCCCGATATGCGCGTGATGGCATAGGCCAGTGTGGCCCCCATGCCCAGGTCGGCTTCGGGGCAGAAGAGTGTGGACGCACCAGCAGACTGTAACGTTTGCGCCAGCGCCTGATCGTCCACTCGAAGGCAGACTATAACGGGAAGGCCGCTAGCCAGAGCACGCTCTACGCTGCGCGCTAGCAGGGGCTGTCCGCAGGGCAATAGGGCGTTGCGCTTATCGCTGCCAAAGCGTCGGCTTTGTCCCGCGGCTAAGATTAGAATACCGGCAGTCATATTCGCAGCTTATCTTCGATGCACTCGAAGTCCAATGCTGATAGCGCACGTATTCTCACCGGCGTTGCGTTCCTGGTCTTGGTCAATTGATGCAAAGTAGTCGCCCACAAAAAAGCCCCGCTTGGCGGGGCTTCGACGTTTCGCTGCAATCAGCGCTCTAGCAGTGCGAGCTTATTGGGTTTGCCGGCCCATTCTTCAGCATCTGGGGACGCTTCCTTCATTTCAGTAATGCAGGGCCAGACCTCGGCGAGTTCAGCGTTGAGTTCCAGGAACACCTGCTGATCTTCTGGCAGTTCGTCCTCCGAGAAGATGGCGTCAATAGGGCACTCAGGCTCACACAATGCGCAGTCAATGCATTCATCCGGGTGTATCACCAGGAAGTTGGGACCTTCGTAGAAACAGTCAACCGGACAGACTTCTACACAATCCGTGTGCTTACACTTGATACAATCTTCGCCAACAACAAATGTCATTCTCTAAAAACCTCTATGCAATCTTCGTTACCGCTGCACTCATGAGTTCAGAGTCGGCAGTGTCAGTGTTCCAGTATTCCCGCATGGCGGGACTGTTAGTGATCGAGCGGGCTGTCCTGATCCGGCTCAAACTAGCGGGCGATAGTTTACCCGCAAGGACTCTGGATTTGAAGGGGCTCTGGCCTAGAGTTTCCGCTTTAAGTCATACAGCGTTTCCAGCGCCTGTCGGGGGCTGAGTTCATCGATATCCAGCGCCTCAAGCTCATCGACGACAGGGTGAGGGGCGGTGGCACTGAAAAGGTCTACCTGTGGAGAATGTGCGCCGCCAGAGGCCGATGGGGCTGGCTGAGCGTCGTTAATAGTGGCCGAATGTATCAATGGGCCCTGCGAACTTTGACCTCCGCTGGGCTTGGCGTCCTCAAGTTCCTTTAGTTTCTCAGCCGCTGCCTGCAACACCGGTGACGGAATCCCTGCCAGCTTGGCGACCTGCAGGCCGAAGCTGCGGTTGGCAGGTCCGTCCTGAATATGGTGGAGGAAAACCACATGGTCTTGATGCTCTGTCGCATCCAGATGCACATTGGCCATGGTGGGGCACAGCTCCGGCAACGCTGTCAGCTCGAAGTAGTGGGTGGCAAACAAGGTAAACGCTTTGACATTCTGTGCCAGCTCTACTGCAGCGGCCCAAGCTAGGCTCAGGCCATCGAAGGTACTGGTGCCGCGGCCGACTTCATCCATCAATACCAGAGAGCGCGGCGTCGCATTGTGCAAAATGTTAGCGGTTTCTGTCATCTCCACCATGAAAGTAGAACGGCCCGATGCTAAATCGTCTGATGAACCAATGCGCGTAAAGATACGGTCCATGGGTGCCAAGCGAGCTGCAGTGGCTGGAACGTAACTGCCAATGTGGGCGAGTAGAGCGATCACCGCGTTTTGTCGCATGTAGGTCGATTTACCGCCCATGTTAGGGCCAGTAATCAGCAGCATTCTTCTGGCACTGTCGAGCAAGGTGTCATTGGCGATGAAAGGCTCTTCCAGCACTTGCTCGACGACCAGGTGGCGTCCCTGGGAAACTTCGAAGACCTGTTCGTCGGTAAATGTCGGGCAACAGAGACTGAGGCTATCCGCTCGCTCTGACAGGCAAGCCAATACATCGATTTCGGAAACTGCAGCCGCCGTGTCTTGCAGCTCACCGAGTTGTTCGTTCAGACGCTCCAGCAGTTCATCGTAAAGCGCCTTCTCCCTGGCGAGCGCTCGGCTTTTGCTGGACAGTGCCTTGTCTTCAAATTCCTTCAGCTCGGGGGTGATAAACCGCTCGGCGTTTTTGAGGGTCTGTCGACGGATGTATTCGGTCGGTGCTTTATCAGATTGAGAGCGGCCTATCTCGATGTAATAGCCGTGCACTCGGTTATAGCCAACCTTTAGCGTTGCAATGCCGGTCGCTTCACGCTCTCGCTGCTCAATTTCCAGCAAGTAATCAGCAGCACCTGTGCTTATCTTGCGTAACTCGTCCAGCTCGGCGTCGTAGCCATCGGCAATCACGCCACCGTCGCGAATCACCACTGGGGGATTCTCAATCACGGCACTGAGCAGCAAGTCCACCATGCCCGGATAATCACCGGCCTGTGTAGCAAGCTTGGACAGCAATTTGGCATTGCAGTGTCCCAGCTCCGAGCGCAGTTGCGGCAGGGCTGCCAGAGAGCTTAATAGGCGGGTCAGGTCTCGAGGCCTGGCGCTGCGCAGGGCGACGCGGGTCAGAATCCGCTCCATGTCGCCGATAGGCTTAAGCGCCTCACGAACGGTTTCGTAGTGATAATTGGCGCACAGAGCGCCAATGGCAAGTTGGCGGGCCTCTAGCGTGGCGATATCGGTGAGTGGTCTATGCAGCCAGCGGCGCATTAGGCGGCTGCCCATGGCGGTGACCCCTCTGTCGAGCACAGAATACAGTGTATTGCTGTCTCCGCCGGCCATGTTGATATCGATTTCAAGGTTGCGGCGAGTCGCAGCATCAAGAATAACACTGGCCTCGCGACTCTCATGGCTCATGCTGCGGATATGCGGAAGACTGGAGCGCTGAGTGTCTTTCACGTACTGCAGCAAACAGCCGGCGGCACCGAGCGCGAGATCTAGATCATTGCAGCCGAAACCCTGTAAATCATGGGTCTGGAACTGGGTGTTCAGCGCGCGGCTGCCAGACTCACTATCAAATTCCCATTCGGGCTGAGCTCTTGCGCCGCGGCGACTGGTGATTGCGGTGTGGCCAATCGTGTCGCAATAGAGTGTTTCAGCGGGGTCAAGTCG
>JBDWQQ010000050.1:0-21581 GCA_039986455.1 Halioglobus sp. | reverse complement strand
CTTTACATTCGCCACATTGGCGCAGTATTGCAGGCTGCGCATCCGCTTTGGCAGCTATCACCACCAACTCCAGCGGTTGGCCAATGTCTGCCACTGAGCCCAACAGCTCATGCCCGGACTCATCAGCGCCACTGCCTGTTGGCATGACCGCGTAAACTGCACCTTGGTAATCACTGGCTTTCAGGTTCTGCAGAACCTGTCGGCCGATGTTGCTGTAGGCCTCATCACAAACCACTGCAACGGACGCAGGATTAAATACGCTTTCGAGATAGTGTTTACTCATAGAGATCTGGAGTCTCGCAGCATAGGGGTCGCCAGAAGAATGATCGAAAACAAAGTATAGGCATATTTGCGCCACATTGGTTGCACCCCCTGACGTCAGTAGGCATGATCAGCAAAAATTGGAGTAAATCATGAGTATCGGCTACATCACTCATCAACATTGCTTAATGCACGACATGGGCTCGTACCATCCAGAGCAGCCTGCGCGACTGTCGGCGATCAACGACCGGCTAATCGCAACGGGCCTGGACATGGTCTTGCGGCAATTCGATGCCGATCCGGCAGAAAAAACGCAGTTAGTCGCCGCACACGACGCTGCCTACGTCGACATGGTATTTCGCAAATCTCCCGAGCACGGCACCGTTGCCCTGGATGGCGACACCACCATGAATCCCTTCTCGCTAAGAGCCGCGCTGCTCGCCGCCGGAGCAGTAGTACAGGGCGTGGACAAGGTGATGTCCGGCGAACTGAAACAGGTTTTCTGTGGCGTACGTCCGCCCGGGCATCACGCTGAGCATGACAAAGCGATGGGGTTTTGCATGTTCAACAACATTGCGGTGGGTGCGTTTCATGCATTGAATACCCACGGTTTGGATAGGGTCGCGATTGTCGATTTTGACGTGCACCATGGCAATGGCACCGAAGACATTGTCAAAGGTGATGAGCGAATTTTGTTCTGCTCCAGCTTTCAGCACCCCTTTTATCCGCACAGTGGTCACGATACCGAGTCCGCCAACATCTCAAACCTACCCCTGCCGGCTGGCTGTGCGGGCGATGCCTATCGAGCGGCAGTCACTGAACATTGGCTGCCCAGACTGACCGAATTTGCGCCGCAGCTTATTTTTATTTCCGCGGGATTTGACGGTCATCAGGCAGACCCACTGGCAGATTTCAACCTCGTCGATGAAGACTTTGCCTGGATAACACGGCGACTTTGCGAAGTTGCCGAACAGACCGCACAAGGACGCGTTGTATCATCGCTGGAAGGCGGTTACGACCTGCACGCTCTCGCCCGGTGCGTAGAGGCACACTTAAAAGCCATGTTGGGTGACGGCTAGAACCGCGACAAGCGGGGCTTTAACAGCGCAGGGCCAATGATGGTGGTCAGCAGCACCACCATCACCAGCGCCGTGTAAGTTTTGGGCATGAAAATGTCGTGTGAGAATGCAAACGCGGCAAACACCAATCCAACCTCGCCACGTGGCACCATCCCAAAGCCAATACCCAGGCGATCAAAACCCTCACCTTTGACCATATAGCCCGCTGCGGTCTTGGCCACGATGGCTACCGCTGTCAGCGCAGCGATAATAAGCAAGATGCTGCTGTCTGCCAGCACTTCCAGTTGCACCTGCGCGCCGACACCAACGAAGAAAATACTGATCATGATATCGCTGATGGGACGAATCAGTTCTTCCAGCGTGTGCTTTTGCAACGTGGCGCCGACCCTGAAAGAAACATCGTCCAACAGCAGGCCCGCGACAAATGCCCCAATCAGCGGAGCCAATCCTGCGAACGAAGCAAGCTGTGCAAAACCCAGTGCCAGACAGAACGCAAACCCGGTCCAGATACTGGCGTGCTTGGTGATTGCAACCATATGCACCATTTGCGGCATCAGGCGCTGGCCGATAAAGATGGCAAGGCCGAAAAACAAGATCGCTTTGGCGACAATAATGACAAGTGCGGAGACCTGAAATTCGCCGCTGGCCGCGACACTGGCAAGAATCGCCAGTAGCAAAATGCCCAGTACGTCATCGATAACAGCCGCCCCCAGGATAACATCACCGGAAGGCGACTTGAGCTTGCCCTGAGCCTCCAAGAGCTTTGCCGTGATACCGACAGAAGTGGCAGCCAGCATCGCTCCGACAAACCAGCCTTGCAGGCCGCCGTTAATCCCCAACGCTGCGGCTGTACCCAGCCCCAGTAAAACAGGCAGAACCACCCCGGCGAGGGCAACACTCATTGCATTGCGACCCACTTTGAGCAGGTCTCGCATGTCTGACTCCAGACCCACGAGGAATAACAGCAACACCAGTGCCAGCTCGGAGGAATAGGTCATGAACTCACTGTCACGTAACAGCGCGGTGAAATTGAAATCGATGCCCAGCAGGGCGAGATTGCCCAACAGGATGCCAGCAGATATTTCCCCCACCAGCTCCGGCAAACCCAGTCGCTCAAACAGGAACCCGCAGGCGTCGGCCAGGGTAATCATCAGAATCAGGGCAAGGGATGTGCGACTAAAGGCCTCGGAGGCACCGTTTGCCCAGGCAAGCTGTGGCAACAGTACCGCCGCGATCAGCAGCAGAACAATGCGTTTACCTCGACTCACAGAAACGCCATCCCTCCTGGTCGCAGTGAATATCCCTGTTCGATATGTGGACATGCTATCACGGTGTCCCGCGTTTAAACGATTTGTAACTTGCAGCAAAAGTAGACATATGTATACTTTTGCCCATCGTAATGCATGCTGGAGATCGACATGGCCGAGGCCGCTGAATTACTGCCCCCGGTGGCAGAAATCTACAACCCCAATTCGCCGGAATATATGAGCGACCCCGTGACCCAGTGTTTGGCACTGGCAGAACGCGGCCCCCTGGTCTGGTACGAGCCCTGGCAGGCGTGGATCATGACCCAGATGGAAGACATCATGCAGTGCTGGAAGACAGAGCCACTGTCTTCGGACTTCTACGATTGGGAATTTGCTCCCCAGCGCCCCCCGGAAGATGAGTGGAGTAACTTCGAGCGGGCCATGATTGGCCACAGCCTGCTGGCTGACCAAGCCCACCACCGTGTGGTGCGCCGGGTGACCGCTCCTGCCTTTTCCCGCAACGTCGTCGATAACATTCAGGCCAAAATTGAGCCGGAAGTGAAAAAGCTGTTCGATGAATTAGGCGAACCCGAAACCTTCGATTACATCGAAGAGATTGCCAGCCACATTCCCTTTATCTCCATCACCCGCATGGTCGGTATTCCTGAAAAATACTGGCCGGAGATCAAAAAGGTCATTCTGACCTTCACCGAAACCTGGAACCCGACGATTTCTGACGAGCAGCGCGAGGCTGCCAGGCAGGACAGCAACAAAGCCATCGAGATCATCAAAGAAGTCATTGCAGAGCGTCGTCAGGCACCCTCGCAAGATGACTTCCTGTCTACGCTGCTCCGCATTGAAGCTGAGAACGAAGGCTTTGAGGAAGGCGACATCATCACCCTGATCCTGGCGCTGATTGGCGCAGGGGCCGACACCACTCTGGTGGCGCAGCAATGGACCGTGTATTCGCTCCTCAAGCATAAAGACCAGATCGATAAGGCACTGGCCACCCCCGACGCATTTTCAAACGCCTTCTCTGAAATCAATCGTTGGGGCGTGTCATCCAAGATGGGTTTTGCCCGCTACGCTCCCGAGGACATGCAGTTCATGGGCCAGCAGTTGCGCAAAGGCGTGATGGTACTGATGATGCCGCACCTTAAGGATTACAACCCCAAGTACTACGAGAATCCCGAGACCTTTGACGTTGCCCGTGAGTTCAACCCCGATGTTATGTTCGGCTACGGTCCCCGCTTCTGCATTGGCGCCGCGCTTGCCAAGCGCCAGCTTTATCTCACCGTTTCAGAGCTGCACCGTCGCTTCCCAAATATTGAGCTTGCTGAGGAACCGGAGCGCGACCCCAACGATCACAACGCGATTGTCTTCAAGCGCTTAATGCTGCGCACTAACTGTCACTAGTGATCGAGGCTCACCCCGACTCGCTTCGGGGTGAGCTAGAGCATGACCTTTACCGACAAAACTGGGATAATTCCACCCGTTCTGTCGGAGATAGTAATAATGCGCAAGCTCGTCCCCCTGTTCTGTTTACTCGCAATAACCGCCCAGGCGGAGCAACTCCAGGTTAAGGATGCCCTAGGCAACCCTATCCCCCAGGCGATGGTGACCCGCACTCCGCTCGATACACCCACGCCTGATCTTAGCGACGATGGTTATGCGCCCCACGGGGTCACCAACACGGCTGTGGTTACGGTCACTCGCTTCACCGATGCTGACGGTCAGGTTGAAATCGCCAAAGATGGCAACTATAGCTACCGGGTTCGCGCTCAAGGCTTCAAGGATAACTACTCCAACAGCGCAGTAGGCAGCTTGAAATTAAGCCCCATGAATTCCGAAGAGTTGATTGCCAGCTATCCGTCAAACGTTTGGTTATCACAACTCACATTCGGCGGCGATCATGCGCTCAAAGAAGTGTTCCAGTTAAATTGCTCGTTCTGCCACCAACAGGCTTCACCCTTCATGCGTAATGAGCGCACTGTAGAGCAGTGGGTCAGCGTGATCGAGCGGATGAATACTTACGGAGCTCGTCTGCCGGGCGATGATATCCAACTGGTGGCCGAGCTCTTGCAGAAGGAATATCGCGAGCTGCGCGAAAATCCGGAACAGGTACCTTCACCCCGCACCTGGGAGACTCATCTCGCCTCTATTGAAATGACAGAGTGGCCTATTGGCGACGGCTTTTCGCAGATGCACGACTTTCTGCTTCACCCCAATGGCTATATTTACGTGGGAGACAACCTGTTCGACAGGCTCTATGAAATAGATCCCAAGACCGGCGAATACACTGTTTACAAAGTTCCTCATGAGGAAGGCACTCGAGTCGGCGGCATCCTGGGCAACCGTTTTACGGTTTTCCCCAAGATGCAAAACTATGTCGGCGTTCATTCATTTTCCTACTCAAAGAAAGACGGCAACATTTTCATCACCCCATCCCTGCAGCAGGCGCTGTTGGAATTTGATGTTACCGAAAAGAAATTCATCACCCACAAAATGACGGAAGGGCTTTACCCCCACACCATTCGCAATGACGAGCAAGACCGCGTGTGGTTTACGTTGGCCCTGTCCTCACAGGTCGCGATGTTCGATAGAGAGACCGCCGAATTCACGCTCTATGATTTGCCCGCGAGAGGCATGCAGGAATGGTTAGTACTAAAGGCGCTGCCAGCGCTGTTCATGATCGACCCTGAAAACCGTCCCTTACCTTCACCCGACAGAGAGTCCACTGGATTGCCCATGCCCTACGGCATTGACGTCGCCCCTGATGGCGGTATCTGGGTCGCCAGACTTTACGCCAATGACCTGGCCCACATAGAACCTGAAACCGGTGAAATCACGATGATCGATTTCCCTTACAGCGGCCCACGGCGATTGCGTGCGGATGCCGATGGCAATATCTGGATCGTGGCCTTCCAGAATAGTCTGTTGGTCAAATACGACCCTCGCACCAAGCAATTTACTGACTACGAACTGCCCGTCATCAACGAATTGCCCTACGCACTGAATGTCGACAGGGATCGCGGCATGGTCTGGGTTAACGGCAACCAGTCCGACACGATACTGAGCTTCGAGATCGCCACAGAGAACTGGAAAGTGTATCCAATGCCGCGCCAGCGATTTTTCACCCGGGACATTGAAATTTCTGAAGAAGACGGCGCGGTTTACACCACCAACTCGCACTTTCCTACCTGGCAGTCAGAGGGAGCAACACCGACCTTGCTGCGCATTACGCCGCTGACAGAGTAATCATCGTGCGTCGTTTGACAGCCCTGTCGCTAGCGCTTTTCTCCCTCACCGGCTGGGCACAGGAGTGGCCCTTCTATGGCGGCAATAGCGGCGGCACGCACTATTCAGAAGCCGCCCAAATTGATCGCGACAATGTCGATCAACTTGAAGTGGCCTGGGTTCATCGCAGTGGCGACAGCACGTTGCCCGCAGACATACTGAAAAAGACCTCTGGCCAATCAACACCCATACTCCTGCCGCCAAAGGCGGGTGAATCACTACTTTACTGTTCCGCACTCAATAAGGTCATCGCGCTAGATCCTGCGAGCGGAGAGCAACGCTGGAGCTTTGATCCGAAGATCAACCTGCAAACAGAACGTCCGCTGCGCTGCAGAGGCGTCGCTTATTACGAAGAAGAGCGAGTTGCAGCCGATGCAGCCTGCCGACATCGCATTTTTACCATCACCTATGACCGCCGTCTGATCGCACTGGACGCCCACACGGGTAAGCGCTGCCGGGACTTCGGCACCAATGGCGAAGTGGGACAGTTCGGCAAGGGTATGTCGACAGACCACATCAGTAATTCTTCTCCACCGGTTGCAGCTTCAGGCCTGGTCGTTACAGGTTCTGCCGTTATCGATTTTCACTATGCCAACGCGCCGCGCGGAACCGTACAGGCATTCGACAGCCTGACCGGCGAATTGCGCTGGGGCTTCGACCCGGTGGCCGAATTGGAAGACAGTGGCGGCGCCAATGTGTGGGCCCCTATGTCGATCGACGAATCATTGGGAATCGTTTACCTGCCCACCAGTGCGCCGTCTCCTGATTATTATGGGGTGAACCGACCCGGCGATAACGCCCACGCTAATAGTGTGGTTGCATTGGACCTCGCCTCCGGTGAAGTGCGCTGGCATTTTCAGCACGTCAGACACGACCTGTGGGACTACGACAGTCCGGCGCAACCCATATTATTCGAGTGGAATAAAAACGGCGAAACGGTTCCCGCACTGGCTCAACCCACCAAGCAGGGTTTTATTTTCGTACTGGACAGGCGCTCCGGGAAATCGCTTTGGGAGATCACCGAGCAACCGGTACCGCCCTCACAGATACCTGGCGAAATCGCCGCCAGTACACAACCCAAGCCAATTGCACCACCACCACTCATTGATGCATTCCTCATGCCCAACCAGGCCTGGGGCCTGACACCCTGGGACAAAGGCCAGTGCGCTAAACAGCTGGAAGCATTGGACAGCCTGGGATTGTTCACGCCACTGAGCGAGAAGCTCACTCTGCTCTTGCCGGGCAGCCTGGGCGGGGCCAACTGGGGCGGCGGTGCGGTGTTGGCCGACAGCGGTGTTTTAATTCTTAATATCAATACGGCTCCGTTCACCGGGCAACTGATCCCCACAGAAAGTATTCCCACTACAGAAGCTAGCGGTGACCACCCTACGTCCGGACAGCGCTTCCAGGTACCCATGAAGGGTACGCCCTACACGGTTGAGCTGGGCACTCTGCTATCACCCCTGGGGATACCTTGCAGTGCACCACCCTGGGGAAAGCTGGTCGCCGTCGACCTGGTGAAAGGTAAAATCCTGTGGGAAAAAGCGTTGGGCTCGGTGCATGAGATGGGACCTTTCCCACTGCCCTTTCACATCGAATGGGGTACGCCTAACCTCGGTGGCGGCATTGCGACCGCGGGCGGTCTGTTTTTCATTGGCGCAACAATGGACCGGCAACTGCGCGCCTTTGACGTGACCAGCGGTGAAACATTGTGGCGCCATACCCTTCCCGTAGACGCTGCCGCAACACCCATGACCTACACCTACCAAGGCAGGCAATATCTGGTCATTAATGCTGGTGGCCACTTCATGTTTAACCGAGAGCAAAGTGATTACCTGTTCGCCTTCGCACTGCCCGAGAACTGAGCAAGCTGATGAAAAAAATTCTGATTATTCTGGTCGCCGTAATCGCAGGCTTTGCCATTTACATCGCCACGCTAGAAGCTCCGGTCAAAACGCTTGAGTCATTTGCCATTCGTCATGCGGACAAACTGCCGCTGGCGTATATCGGCGAGAAGTTGTTTGATAAAAGTTGTGCCAGTTGCCATGACAATCCCGCTGCCCACGCCCCGACGCGAGAAGCTTTATCGGGTTTCTCACGGGAGAGCATTTTGGTCGCGATGGGGTTTGGCAAAATGCAGCCCATGGCAGCACACCTGAGTCAACGAGAGCAGTTTCTGATAGCCGTTTACCTTAGCGGTGCAGGCGGTGATCACAGCGCCTGGATTTCAGACAACAGCTGCGACAGCCAGCCCAGTGATAACGAGACAGCTTTCGTGAGCAACTGGGGCCTGGGCGATGACAACCGCCGTCACGTCAGCCCTGAGCTCAGCCGGATCAGTCGTAACAATGTGGATCAACTTGAGCTCGCCTGGGCACTCGCCTTCCCCAAAGTAACCGATATGCGCTCGCAGCCAGCCATCGTTGGCGACACGCTGTATTTTGGCGACAAGACCGGCAAGCTTTATGCCATTGATCGCAAGCGCGGTTGCGTATTGCGCCACACTGAAGTGCTGAGCGGCATTCGCTCCGCCATCACAGTGATCACCTCGAACGAAGGTGTCGAATCACTGGTATTTGCTGACTCCCTATCGTCCGTTTTCGTCGTAGATCCAAAAACACTGGAGGTGCGCTGGCAGCACAGTGCCAGACTGTTCGATACTTCAGTGATTACAGGGTCTATCAGCTATCACGACAATCGTTTGTTCGTGCCCGTGTCTTCCTATGAAGTTGCGGTTTCAGGTAGCCCTACTTATGCCTGTTGTCAGTCGCACGGAGGCGTGATCGCACTGGACGCTGGTTCAGGCGAACGACTTTGGGAATGGCACGCGACAGAAGACGCCACCCTGAGAGGCCAGACCAGTGTCGGTGTCGATATTTATGGCCCGTCGGGCGCCTCGGTATGGACAACCCCCGCTATTGATTCAAAACGCGGGCGTATCTATTTTGGCACCGGCGAAAACATGACGCATCCCGCCACCGATACTTCAGATGCCATCATTGCCCTTGATATGGCGAGTGGCGAATTGGCATGGAAGTTTCAGGCCACCGTGGGAGATGTTTGGAATGCAGGCTGCTGGGGCGATGGACCGAACTGCCCGGAAAACCCCGGTGGTGACTTTGATTTCGGCGCATCAGTCATCATTGCTGAAGATGCCGGCGGCCGAGAAATGCTGCTGGCCGGCCAAAAGTCAGGGGAAGTGTATGCACTCGATCCTGAACCCTCCTCCGCCCAAGGAGAATTACTGTGGCAACAGCGCGTCAGCGACGGCACCACAAACGGTGGCATTCATTGGGGGATGTCTTTGAGCGGGAATACGCTGGTGGTTCCGGTTGCAGACCCGGAGCGCGACAGAGAAGGCTATAAAGCCAGGCCCGGATTATATGCCCTGGATCTGGCATCGGGTGCAGTCATCTGGGAGCAACCGGTTACACGCGGTTGCGAAATCAAGCCCGAAAATAGAATGCTCAGCGGCCTTGAAAATACCCGATCAACCCGCAAAATCAGCCTGGATGACCAATACGAGTGCTCTTTTTTCTACGGACTCTCTGCAGCGGCGACTACCACCGAAACGGTGGCCTTCAGTGCCGGTTTAGACGGTGTATTAAGAGCCTACGATATCGATACCGGAACCATCTTATGGCGCACTGAATCCGCGCAAGCGTTCGAGGGCGTCAACGGGATCACCGGTCATGGCGGCGCCGTTGATGTAAGCGGACAAGTCATCGCGGGTGATTGGCTCTACCTGCAATCAGGCTATTCGATGTTCGGCCAGCTACCCGGAAATATTTTACTCGCTTATCGTTTGCAGCAAGACTGACAACGGTAATTTTTTAGGCCGGCTTTTCTTCGTCGGCCTCGGGCTTTTCTCTTGGTATCACATCTGGAATATTCGCCTCGTTACCATCGCGAACAGCGCGGTAATGGGGCGAGGTAATTTCAACTTTCTGGCCATGAAACTCATCCAGAATATTGGCGTGTAAGTTTGAGTAGATGCGCGGCAACTCCTCTGGATGTTTTGTCCAGCCGTTGATTTCATAGCTAACATAATTATCGTCTAGCGATGTTTGCAGCACGAAGGGTGGCGGGTTTTCTGCGATATGTTCCGTCTTTTCCGCTGCACCGATCAGTAGTTCATTCACGGTCTGCCAGGGCACGTCGTAGCCGATGGTAACGCCGGTATGAACCAGCAAGCCTGTCTGCCCCATATTTTTGCTGTAGTTAATGATGTTGTTGGTTAACACCATTGAATTGGGAATAGACACAATGACATTTTTCAAAGATTGAATGCGCGTCACAAAAGTAGAGCGCTCCACCACCCTGCCCCGGGTATCAGCCACCTCTACCTGATCACCTACCTGAAAAGCGCGCGTATACGTCAGCACGACACCCGCGATCACATTAGATACCGCAGTCGTTGAACCCAATGAAACCAGCACACCCACAAAGATAGAAATCCCCTGGAACGCAGGTGAGCTTGAGCCCGGTAGGTAGGGGAAAATAATGACCGCGGTGAGCGCATAAATCATCATTTTGATCAGGCCGAAACTGGTGTCTGCCCATTCAGGGTAAAAGTTCTTGAGATAAATGCGGCGACTGCGAATACCCTCAAAAATAAGGCCAATGAGACGAATCACATAACGCGCAACGATCAAGATAAAGATAATCGTCACCAGGTTAGGCAAATAACCGACAAAGCCCTGCCACACATAAGACAAGGCGTGGCCAAAGGCAACAATGATTCTGGCCGCCAGGCGCAGGGTCCAATGGAAACTCATGAACAGACCGGTCAAACCAATCAGACCAAAGATCAATGAGACTCCCAGGCCACTCCATTTCCAGGTACGTATCCAGAAGGCTTTCATGTCCTCCCGTGATACCAGATCCTGGGCCTGCCAACGCAGAGGCTTGAAGCGCTCGTCGGGCACCGCGTCGAGGCGCTTCACACGTCGACTGACAATGAAGCGGGTAATAGCAATCATCAGCAAAGCACCGCCAATAATGCTCGCGCCAATGATTAACCGCATCATCGGCGACGCGGCGTCCATTTTGTCGAACAAGCCGAGGACCATCAGCGTGTCGGCATTGACTGGCAGCGCTTCTACGGCCTCGCTGATTTTTTCCACTGCTTCGGTACCACTGATGGGCTCAACGACTTTCTGCGGTGCCGCAATTGCGGCAGCAGTTTCCGCTGGCGCAGTATCGCTGGGAACACTATTTGCTTCGGGCATATCGACTGCTCTTGAATTCATGGAATATAGGGTTGGCACCGCGAGGTACAGACTGTTCCTAATATAGCGAGGACTGAGCCAATCCTCTACACTGGCTCAATGGAAAAATTCTCCTCAATTTATGAGCGCGCCTGCGAGCGCCATGGTGGTAAAAAGGCCGTGGCGCGGCTGATGCCAAAAGTACGCAGCGCCAGAGCGCTGACTGCCACCAAAGACAACCGCTGGCTCTCCGAAATGACTCACTGCATATTTCAGGCGGGGTTTGTCTGGCGAGTGGTCGATCGCAAGTGGGACGACTTTGAAGACGTATTTTTCGGCTTTCCCCCTGAAAAAATTCTGATGCTGAGCCCCGACCAGATTGATCGTTTTGCCCAGAACCCACGCATTATTCGTAACCGGCAGAAAGTGCTAAGCGTTCAGGCCAACGCCCAATACATTGTCGACATACAAAAAGAGCACGGCAGTTTTGGAAAATTCGTCAGCCGTTGGCCCGCAGATGACCTGATAGGCCTGTTCCAGCACATGAAAAAACACGGCAGTAGATTGGGGGGCATGAGCGGTCAGCGCGTGCTGCGTAACATGGGAAAGGACACTTTTGTCGTCACCGGGGATGTAGTGAGATGTTTGCGAAGAGCCAATATCGACATCAATGAGAACCCGACCAGTCAGCGTGAGATGCGGCTTATACAGGCAGCTTTTAACAGCTGGCACCAGGAATCAGGTTCTACCTATGCAGCTATGAGCAGGATCTGCGCACTGTCCATTGACTCACCCGGACAATGATCGAATTGTAGGAGATTTGCTTGTGTACGCTTCAAATTATCGTTCGCCTGTTTTCGCCACAGCTCTGGTTTTGGTGCTCCAGGCATGTTCATCTTCGACGACTAAAGATGCCACGGGCGCCAAAGCAGCTAGCAATCTGGACAGCGGTAGATGCCCAAGCAGTATCGTCAACGATCAGGGTAAAGACAGCAGCGGCCGCAAACGGTACAAAGGATCCGTTAGCGCTACACAACTTCGTGAACTGAGGGCCAGAGAGATTTCAAATTGCACTGGTCTGGTGCGGGAAGGCAGTACAGAAGCGCTGGCCACCCTGGTCTCTTATTATGATGCAACGGGCCAGAAGGCTAATTTGGTCGGCTTGCTGGAAACTTACATCGCCTCGGGTACGGACCGGAAAAAGCTTGCAGATGCGGGGGCATATCTCTACCGCGCCTATTCAACCGGCACCCCGGGGGTCTCACGAGACTCGGCAAAGGCGTTCAAGTACCTGGGCGTTGCTGTCAACAACGGCAATCGGTCACTGGAACTAGCGTATGCTGAGTCATTGGCTGATCGCGGATTGCACAAGGATTCGTTGCGCTACTTTCAATCAATCGCGGTCAACGGCCGCAGCCAGGAGGAGCGCTGTCAGGCCAAACTCAACCTGGGCCAGCTTTACTTTGGTGGCAGCCCCACCCACGAAAACTGGAACATTGGTTATTACTACTGGCAAGAAGGTCTTTCACTGGCCAAGAACCCGAAATGGGGATCCTGCGCTAAAGACAACTTCACCAGCCCAAATTATTCTCATGAGACCAGTCGCAAGAAATTTGTAGACCCACGCATAGCGCTGATGAGTTCGGCACAGAGGCAAGTGATTGATGAGGCCAGGCGTGACCCTAACAAGGGTTATGACTTTGTTGCAGCCTTGAATTTCCAGAAACCAACTGGCGCGCCCGCCGTTGCCAAGACCACCCAACGAACGCAGGTGAACACCTACCTTCCGGGGTGGCCCGCCTGGGCCCCGGCCACCGCACAAATATGCAACAACTTGAAGTACTCCGGCAGAGAGTTGCGCTGGAATGAGGTATTCGACGTTAACTCTCAGGCGATATGGACCGTAGACTCCCGCAATGGCAAGAATCAATCTCAGGGCTCCGCCGTGGCAGTATCACCCAGTGAGCTGGTCACCAACTGCCACCTGATAGAGAACCCCAAACAGATCACCCTCAGGCGGGTGGGATGGACACTTCCGGCAAGACTTAAGGCGGCTGATCGCCAGGGCGATCGCTGCATACTGGAAGTGGGCCACAACTTACCCACCTATGTACGCCGAGGGCGCAGTCACGCTGCGGTTCAAATTGGCGAGGACGTGGCCGCTATCGGCAACCCCAAGGGCCTGGAGACATCACTCTCCAGGGGTATCGTCGGCCAAAAGCGCTCACGTGGCGGACTCAAGTTGATTCAGACCGATGCAGCGATATCCTCTGGATCTTCCGGTGGCGGTTTGTTTGATCGGGCGGGTTATCTGGTGGGCATTACCACCTTCACGATAGCGGAGGGTCAGAGCCTTAACTTCGCCATCGCGATAGACGAGTTCTGTCGCTAGGTTGTGTCACCGAGCTCTATCTCTAATTAGCAGACACAAAAAAGGGCGCCCTTGAGCGCCCTTCAGAACTTCTCTGAGAGATTACTCCATCACATCCATCACCAACTCTACGCGGCGGTTCTGAGCTCGACCCTCAGCAGAGTCGTTACCGGCAATCGGATAATCTTCACCGCGACCAATGGCGACCAGCTGGTCTGCCGGAATACCGTGATCGTTAATGAGCATGTCGCGTACCGCATTCGCACGGCGCTCAGACAACCATTGGTTGTACTTATTTTCGCCGCTGGAATCGGTGTGCCCTTCAACGGTCGCTCTTACGCCAGTGTTTTCGCGTAAGACTTCGGCAGCCTTGGCAATCTCACCATCATAAGCAGATGAAATAATTGAGGAGTTGAACTCAAATTGAACATCCACTTCCAGAGAAACCATATCGCCGTCTACTGCGCGATAACGGTCACTGCCGGCAGCCAATCCAGCCAATGCAGCGGCGGAGGCCGCAGCGGCAGCAGGATCTGCGCTAGCATTCAAGCGAGCAAACAATGCATCGCGATCAACTGAAGGAGGCAAACCTGCACCCTGAGGGCAAAGCGCCTGCGCGTTCTCATCGTCGCCATCGCGGGTGAAATCCAGATCCAGCTCAGCGATTTTTTCTGCGTTTAAACCGTCCATATCGAGCGCTGCCAGCAACAAGCCCATATTGGCCAGTGTACGCGCCTGCGCCACACCTAAATCGGTTATCGCACTGGTGTGAGAGCGTTGCGTATCAAAGAACTCATTCTGCGAATCCAACAGGTCAAGCAAAGTACGCTGGCCGATATCAAACTGATCGCGATAAGCCCTGCGTGTTTTGTCCTGAGAAATCAGATTACGCTGCAATACTTCAACTTGACGCTCTAAGGCTTCCACGTCGTTGAACGCAATGGTGACGTCCTGACGAACGTTCAAACAAGCCTGCTTGCGCTCTTCGATAGCTGCGTTATAGAGGTTGTAGTATTCGCGCTTGCGAGCACTGTCTGAACCACCGCGCCACAAGTTATACGACAACACAACTTCCACTGCTTCTTCGTCAAAGCGCCCGTCAAGGCCATCAGTGTCGTGTTCTACTTCATTGCGATAGCGCAGATCCAAACGCGGCATCATAGGCGCATTGGTCGCATTCAATGACTCCTGCGATGAACGCAGGTTTTCAATCGCTGCATTAATAACGGGGCTACGCTGATAAGCCATTTCCAGTGCAGTTTCCCGCAGCTCGGGGATCTGACCAGCAGGCACCGAAGGCATCGCTAAATTGTCAGCGGGCATATTACCCACCACTCGATGGAACCGGGTCATCACGTCGTGCAGGTTAGTGATTTCGGTTACTAAATTTGATTCGGCCAAGGCCACACGAGCAGAGGCTTGCTCAAGGTCTACGCCCTGGCTGACACCGCCGCCGGCACGCTCTTCAATTTTCGCGTACACATTCTTGTGAACGATATAGTTATCTTCCGCAAACTTCACCAGACTCTGGTACTTGACCGTATCCAGATACGCCTGAGCGGCCTCCAGGCCAACTTCTTCAGAAGCGCGCTTGAAATCGTAATAGCGGGAAAGCTTGGCGAAACCCAGTGCTGCGACCTGGTCTCTGGTGCCGAAGCCATCGAATAACATTTGGGTGATGCTAAAGCGAGTAGCATCACGGGAGTAGTCCCCGAGATCGACGAGTGGCGTCTCTCTCTCTTCCCTTCCCCATTCGGAGTACAAGTCTACGCTGGGCAGATAGGCGCCTCTGGCGCCGCGCTCGGCCTCTCGAGTGGCTTCGAAGTTATACCAGTCGGCATTGACTCTTGGGCTCCCCAAAACACCCTGAGTGACCGCTGATTTGAAATCTGTGACTGTATCGAGCCCAACAGGCGCCTGCGTTTGGCCAAAAGCCAATGTTGTTGCCATCCCTACTGCTGCCGTCAATGCGGTCAGCTTTAATTGTTTCCGTTTCATTATGCTAATCCCTACTAGCTTCCTTCAGAACCCACTGTTGTTAAATAGAACAGTGGCCCTCACCCTCCATGTGGTTGTTTTTCCACACTAATCACTATAGGCGAAATAGATCAATATCTTCGCTCGTTCATAGAAAACTATGAACTCGGTCACACTTCCAGCCGGGTATATGCCCCAAATGGTATAAATCAGACGCCTCTTATTAACAAAGTAGTCTAATATTGCAATTCGTCCAGCCTATCTATGAGCGCTGAGAACTTATACCACCATAATTAGAATGAGAATGATTACGGGACAGGGATTCGCCCAAGTACATCACGGCTTCCAGCGAATCTGCCTGGCGCTAGTCGCATGCCTGATCTTCACCACCCTCGTCTGGGGACAACTGGACCTGGACCGCATGCGCTCACTTGCCCTGCAACGCTATGGGCAGGACACGGCTAACCTCGTGGATGAATGGAACGCGGCCATCGAGGAGATGAAAGGCATGCCTGAAGCGCAGAGACTCGACGCCGCTAACAAATTCTTTAATCGCCGTATACGCTGGGTACAAGACCCAGAGGCCTGGGGTCAAAAGGACTACTGGGCGACTCCACTGGAGACCATGGGTAACGGAAAGGGTGACTGCGAAGATTTCGCTATCGCCAAGTATTCAATGCTGGTGCTCGCGGGTGTCGATATCGACAAGTTGCGCATCACCTACGTTAAGGCCCAGATGGGGGGCCCCAACAGTCAGGTTCACGCTGCACACATGGTACTCGCCTACTACCCTACCCCCGCTGCGGTACCCCAGATTCTCGATAATTTGATCACCGATATTTACCCAGCCACCAAGCGAACAGATTTAACGCCGGTATACGGCTTTAACAGCCGAGGCCTTTGGGTAGGCGGCGCGGCCACACCAGCGACCACCAACCCCGGCGCCAAACTCTCTCGCTGGAGAGACCTGCTGCAACGCGCAGCCGCCGAAGGTCTGGGTTAAACAGAATGAGTAACGGAGCCTGACATGACACTTCATAAAAAACTCTGGATAGCGATCATCGTACTGCTACTGCTGGTGTTCAGCGGCAGTTTCCTGGTGTCTACTCTTTCTGCCAAATCCTATTTAGAACAGCAGATCTCGATGAAGAATGCCGACAACGCGGCGGCTTTGGCGTTGTCTTTAACCCAGCAGGGGGCCGACGACATATTGCTAGAGCTGACGCTGTCGGCGCAATTTGATACCGGCTTCTATGAACTAATAGAACTGCGCGACCCCGAAGGCAAGCTAAAAATCCTCAGGCAGGATGAGCAGCCTATCGATCAGGCGCCAGGCTGGTTTGTCTCTGCGTTCAAGATCGATGTAGAGGATGGCGTAGCGACAGTACAGTCCGGTTGGCAGCAGGTAGGCACACTCACCCTGCGCAGTCACTCCAAGTTCGCCTATGAGCGACTATGGCAGAGTGCGCAAATGCTCTCATTGATCTTTTTGATCGCAATGGTCATTTCCGGCGTGCTGGGGGGGCAAGTCCTTAAACGTATTCTGAAACCGCTGGATGACGTGGTCGAACAAGCCCAGGCCATCGGCGACCGACGTTTTATCACTATCCCTGAGCCCAGCACCCTGGAATTTAAACAAGTCGTCAGCGCGATGAACGAGCTGTCGGGGCGGATTAAGACAGTACTCAATCAGGAAGCCAAGCGCTTGCAGAAATGGCAGCGCGAAGCGCACGTTGACAAGGTTACCGGGCTCAACAACCGCGAACCGTTTATGAAGGCCGTAGAAGCGGCGTTAGAAAGTGACGACGTCAACGCAACCGGCAGTTTGAGCCTGCTGCGCATCACGGGGCTTGCCCGAATGAACCAGCTGTTTGGTCGTGCAGCAATGGATGGCGTACTGAACGAAGTGGGTAACGAGCTCAATCGAATCGTAACGTCCCACAGCCGCTGGGCTGCGTGCAGACTTAATGGCTCCGACTTTGCCATATTGGCCCCGCGCGCGATGGACGCCACTGAAGCCGCTCAACAAATGCAGGATGGCATTCGTCAGGTGATAGAGAATCGCAGCATGGACAAGGGAGTACTGCTGCCCGCTGCCACCACTATCTACGCACACGGCGACACCATTGGCTCGATAATGACGCGGCTAGACGGGGCTCTGTTAGCCAACGAACGTGAGGGCGAATCTACTATCAGCGTTGCCTATGAAGGCGATATCCAAATGCAGCCTGTGCGTCAGCAAATGGAAGAGTGGCGCCTTATTCTGGAGCAATCATTCCGCGACCAGAATTTCGTTCTCGACTATTTCCCTGTTGTCGGCATCGAAAAAGAGCTCGTGCATCACGAGGCACTTGTCAGACTCAATTGGAAAGGCGACAAGCTATCCGCTGGGCAGTTCCTGCCTTGGGTCAATCGCCTGCAGGTCTCATCGGAACTGGACAAGCACGTTGTCGACCTCGCACTGCGCGCTATCGAGCAAACGGGTTACCCTACCGCTATTAATTTATCAGTCGCGGCCGTGGTCGAACCTGGCTTCGTTAGCTGGATAGGCGAAAGACTAACCGCTAAAAGTGCAGCGGCGAAGAACCTTTGGATGGAAGTACCCGAAGCAATGGCGTTCCGCCACCTTAAGAACTTCAAATCGCTGTGCAAAAGAGTTAAGGCCAGCGGCTGTAAGGTCGGTATTGAGCATGTAGGACACCAGCTTTCTGATCTTGGCAACCTGAGTGATGTGGGCCTGGATTATTTGAAAATTGACGCCAGCTTCGTGCGAGATATTGAAAACAATTCAGCCAACCAAACACTACTGAGAACACTGTGTACCGTTGGTCATTCTATTGGCGTGAAGGTTTACGCCGAAGGCGTGCGTACAGACGAGGAATGGGGAACCATGCTGGAACTGGGTGCAGACGGCGCTACCGGCCCTGGAATTTCATTGCCGGAATAATTACGCTGGAATCATATCTCGGGGTTAATTTTTTTAACCCCATTACGCCCTTTTAACTCCTGCATAAATCGTCTTCAACAACACGCACCCACAGCATTGGTGTCGATAAGCGGACTCAGGCAAACTCCTTAATCATCCCCAATCAAATCGAGCTTCCCAGCCCTCTGGCTTCGAAGCTTCTGCCTGCGCATGATCTTTTCCTGCGCAGAGTCTGGCAAATCTGTGAACAATATAATGCCTTTGGAGATGAGCAACTCCACCACGTCTTCCAGTACGCGCACGAAGTCCTGGTCAGTGGAATCGAGTGTGTTGGCAGCTTGTTGGTTAGAAAGAAAAGACGTCAGCTCTGGTGAATCGCCTGCCACCTCTTCCTCAAAGCCATCGGCCATCACCACGCTCATTGCAACGACGTTGCCCTGCTCATCACGCTTTATGTAAGGCATTCTATTCCTCCAAAAAAAAACCCTGATCTCTAGCGAGAACAGGGTTAGATGATACTCTGATTAAGATCTAGTCGGTAATCAATTGACCACTTTCAAGCATATTTTGGATTACTACGGATAAATCGTCGGAGCCCACTAAATCAAGGCCTTCAAGTGTAATCGTCTGATCGACATGAACATTGGACGTGTCTCCATTTGTAAACTCGCCGGTACTGCTTACTTCGATAACAGTATCAGCGCCATCGGACGTCACGCTCAGATAATTGCCGAGGCCCGCATTATCATCAGCCTCCTCGCCAATCAACAAATCGCGCAGATCAAGCACGTCACGACCTTCCTCGCCAAAGTCGCTGATCGACACAACCGTATTCTCTTCGTTGAGAGAAAAGGCAAACACGTCATCGTCACCGGATGCCAGTAGAGCCAAACCGTCGTCGATGTGTTCCTCGAACTCAGTAACTCCGGCATGTTGCGCAAGCATTTCCCTGACGTGCTGCATGGCATCGCTTTCAGTCACGGGGGTATAACCGTTTTCTACCAGCACTGCCGCTAATTCACCTTCGGTGATTGAAGCCAGGTCGATGCTGTCATTTGAGAAAACTGCGTGAATGCCTTCATTAATGACGATTCCATTGCCAGCATCGCCGTCATTATCCAAAGACTGGAGAAATACGGCCATATTCTCGACATATTCGTCGTTGAGATCTTCCAGACCGACTCCCGCGATCTCCTGAAGGTAAACTTTACCGTCTTCCGCAACGGTATCTGCATCCACCGAGCCGATGACAATGTTACCAATGCTAAACACCACCAAGTCGCCAGGCCGGAAAGCGAATTCGCCCCTTGCGTCCGTGTAGCCCGACAAACCTGAGCTGGCCTCAAAGTACATGCCCTCAACAACACCATCCACCAAACTAGCGCTCTCGGTACCCAGTTCTGGGTCTACGATGACAGTGAAGCTATCGGAAGCTACATCACCGTCACCATCGGTACCCTCTACCTGGAAGGTTAACTCCTGCCCCTCAGGCAAAATCGTAGTTTCGACATCAGCCGCAGTGAGGCGAAGTTTCCCAGCGTCCCAGGTAATTGTTACTTCGTTAAAGGTAAAGCCAACATCCTCTACAACAATCGGCTCATTGCCTCCAACAGTAATATTCAGTGTTGTAGATTCATTCGTAGCGCTGTTCCGAACAAAGGCGGTTACGCTGCCACCGGCAGGATGATTGTTCTCGAAAGATACCCCGTCGACAAAATTAGCATTGTCTGCGCTTGCCGCGTCATCGCCCGGTGTACCTGGATCGAAAAATTGAAAGTATAGAAACTCGTCAACGCCTTCGACTTGCCCATCCAATAAATTGTTCTCGACCCCTGCTCCAGGAGTACTGGAATTAACCCCCGAACCATTGCCCTCGATCTCGATCGCGCCACCAGGTGTTTCCACCCATGGCGTAGGTCCTCCGGGGGTCAAATTGGTGAGGTCGATATTTTGAATAATCGAAGCCTTCGGCTCGATTAGGGTAAAGCTGTAGTCTCCATTTGCGTTTACCACTACCTCGAAAATCTCCACCGAGTTATCGAGAGTGGACACGGCAGTGAGCGTAGTCTCCAGAGTATCGCCAGATCCAGTAGTAGATTGCAGATAGCTTACGCCTTCAATCACTGGGCCTGTGATATTGATGTCTTCCCAGTTATCGGCACCACTTTCAAAACCGGCATTGTTTAATATGCCAGTGGTGGCCCCAATAAGATTGGCAATAGGTTCGGGATCAACGAAATCGCCTGCTTCGGGCACATCATCAATACTACCAATATCAAAGGTGCCTTCCACGGTAAGTCCAGCTTCGTCAGTAGCAATCACCCCGACAGAGCCCAGGTCTAAAACATTGTTTCCACCGGCAAGTTCGTTCGCCAATGGACTAAGTAACTTAAGTTCGACGGTGACAAGATCATTGGCACCTTCTGTCAGCATCAATTCCACTGCAGGATCACCGCCCAAGCTACCGGTAATCTTTTGCCCGTCCTCGCTAATACTCCAGACGATTTCATCACCAACAATGCCGTCAGTATTCCCATTCAACGTATTTAGATAGTCACTGCTAAAAACGAAGCCCACTATGTCGGTACTACCCGCAGTGAACTGAAGGCTATCGGAGCGAGAAGCCATTCCATCATCACGAAGCTCGAATTCGGGTACATCCTCCAACTCTACGGGTGGCTGCACCACCGGAGGTTCATTAACACCCACCGTAATGGTCAGTGTCGTGGTAGAGGTATCACCATCATCATCCGTAATTATGTAGTCGAAAACGTCATCTCCACCTACATCGGGAGCCGACGTTCGAGTGTACGTGTAGCCCCCATCGCTATTCAGCTCCAAATCACCATACTGACCCGACAGTGAATTACCGACTGTCCCTTGTGTCGATAGATTGTCGCTGGCTACAGCGGTCACCGTCGCTCCATCTGCGCCCTTAACATCGGTGCCGCCTGAACCGGCTTCACTTTCACCGGTAATGACATTGCCCACTACTTCCATATCAATGCCGGCAATAAGGTCGGTGTCGGCACTAGCCGCTGGGCCATCGTCGCGAACATCTATCTGGAGCACTGCATTATCTATATCATCATCCGTGTCGGTGACCCGGACCGCAAAGCTCTCAGGCAGCGTATCGTCAGCTTCAACCTCATCAATATCAGGGTGTGTTTCCGCTCCACCCAACTCATAGCTCCAGCTGTAGTCAGTACCATC
>JBDWQQ010000049.1:0-17037 GCA_039986455.1 Halioglobus sp. | reverse complement strand
AATCCAGATAGGCCATCCCGTAGTCATCGCCACGCTGTGAGATAGCGAGTAAAAGATTGTCTACCCGCTCTTCCAGAAGGGCCTCGTCCGAGAGGGTACCTGGCGTCACCACGCGAACTACTTTGCGCTCAACGGGGCCTTTGCTGGTGGCGGGATCACCAATTTGCTCGGCGATGGCCACCGACACACCTGCTTTGACTAGCTTTGCCAGATAGCCTTCTGCGGCATGGTAGGGCACTCCGCACATTGGAATGGGCTCGCCATTGGACTTGCCTCGGGCGGTAAGGGTGATATCGAGCAGTTCAGCCGCCGTTTTGGCGTCGTCGTAGAACAACTCATAAAAATCGCCCATTCGATAGAACAGCAGATCTCTGGGGTGATCAGCTTTGATGGCCAGAAACTGCACCATCATCGGCGTGTGTTCGGTTTGTTTATTGGTCGTTGTCTTGCTCAAAATCTATACAGTCAGAAGGTGTGCACGAAGGCGGTAACACTACCAGCTTTCAGCGTTCTCATGTAGCGCAAACTGTCGGGAGCCTTGAACCTGGGGGGAGGGCCTTATCAGCGCCGCATTCCCCGGTTCCCCCTTTGAGGCTGCCTGTGTTGCGTGGGCCTAGAGCGCTCATGCATGCTCGCATTGTTGCGAGCTCGCCTGGCTGATTCGAGATCGCGACTACGATCTGTAGTGGTCGGGCGAGTGGCGGGTTTTTGGTAGTCCTTGCTGGCGGGTTTCTGAAGATCGCGACTTGCGGGCTTCTCCATTTCTCGAGTGCTGGGCTTGTTAAGGTCAGCATCATTTTTCCAGCTGCCTTGATCCCGTGTTTGCCATTGATTATCTACGTTGCGAGAAACCTTGCCGTCTCTGTCGGCGTAGACATTGTTTTTGAGCTGATTATTGGACGTCGCCCGCTTGAAATCTGATTTGACGGCGGTCGGGTTAGCCTTGCGGTCGCGGTTCTCTGCGCGATCATAGAGATTGTCGCGATTCATACCGTCACGGTTCATCTTGAGATCGTTGCGCTGAATTTTGTTGTTCAGCTCTGTGCGGTTGCCGACATTCACGTTGTTACCAATATTGATGTCGCCGGTGTTGATGACAACGGGGCCACGATAACCGCCACCGTACCAACCTCGATGATGATGGTAATGCGGGTAACCGCCGCCGAAGCGAACGCCAAAACTGAGGAAGCCATTTGTCCAGGACATGCCGAAGCTCCAGCCTGTCCAGGGGTTGTAGCCTACGTTGAAGCCCCAGGTGGGATTGTGAGGGTAATACCAGGGCCCGGGGTAGGGTCGGTAGTACCAGCCCGATCCATAAACGGGCACGCCATAGTAGGGGAATGACCACAGATAACCGGGTGTATAGCCTACATAGACAACCTCCGGCGTTGATTGATAAACGTTAACGTAGGTTGTGTTGTAGACCGGTGAGCTTGCTGGAATTTTGGCGATTTCGTCCTTGGGGATTTCATCGGCCACTGCCCAAGGGCCTGTGGCGTTGCTGGAAACGAACCAGACCCCATTATCAACCGCGTAATACTTACCGTTGATTTTCAGCACCTGAGTGGCCGTGTTAACGGCATAGGCAATACTGGTTCCGGTGACGGGCTCAAATTTCGGGCTGCCCTCATAGGTCACTTCAAGCGTGGCGTCACGACTGATTGCGGCGGTCTGCGGAATTTGTGCATCCAGAACAGCGTCTTCTGCCTCTGGTGTACCTGCTACCGAAGTTCGCAGGCCTCCAATGTCAGAGGCGGGCGGTATTTCGGAGAAAGCGGGCGGTAGCTCATCGGGTGGCACAAATGTCCAGGGACCTGATTCGGATTTTGCTCTGAACCATCGGCCAGAAAGCAGCAAATACATGTTGCCGGTAGGCAGGTCTCTCAACCAGGGAGACTCTGTATTGCTCGCATAGAGCACTTCACCTCCGGTCAGGGATTTCCATTCGGGCGAGCCGTCAGTGACAATCAGTTCGGTAGGCTCTGTCGCCACAACGATTTCCGGAGGCGTTGGCCAGTCTGGCGTGTCCGGGTCTGCAGCGGGCATAGCGTCTGCCAGGTCCTTGGGAGGCGTTGTTGTCGGTTTCCATGGGCCCATAGCACTAGCGGCGACGTACCAGAGTTTCCCGTTGGTGACGTAGTGCGTTCCCCGTTTGTCTTTTACGACGACGATTGGCGCATTAAGCACCCGTTCATAGTCACTGTTCTCGATAGGGGAGTAGCGAGGCTCGCCGTCGTAACTGAGGAGCACAGCAAGCTGGCGGCTAAATACAATCTTGGGTGGGTCGTTATTCAGGTTGTCGAGGCTCTTTATCTCAAGCTCAGCAGTTGCAAGGCTGGCGGCGAGGCGCTCCATAGAAATTTCAAAACCGGTGCTGGGGAGTGCAGACTCAACAAGCGCGGTGAACTTCTGCTCGCCAGCATCCTTGGAATCCGGCCAGCGCACATTCTTAACAGTGATGTCGGTTACCAAAGCCGTATCTGAATTACGGTCCGTCTCCAGGCGCGCCTCAAACCAGAAGGTGCCGAATATCTGCTCGTCACTGCCCTCTACCAAAATGGACATCGCTGCCCGCCCGCTAAGCTTGTTGCCTTCCAATGCTTCGGGCTGCGGTTGGTAAACAATGATTTTTGCTTCGGAAGTAGACACTTCCTGAGGCCATTGAATAGCTAACGCAGGTAGGCTGAGGGTGGCGATGCAGAGAACAAAAAGTGCGCGACGAAGGTAAGTCAAAAGAGAACCTATACTGAATTCAAAGATTTGGATTCAGTATAGGGGGGATGTGCGGGCTGTCCACTAGAATGGACAGCCTGTAAAACGACTCAGCCCTGGAACGCTTTGCTGGGGTCGCTAACACCGGGTGCGTCGGTGCCTTTCATGTAAGCCAGCATGGTGTCTGCGTCCGAGACTTCAAAGGGATCAGTGGGGCAGTTGTCGGCGAAATCAGGCTCCACGAACATTTTTTCAATTTTACGGTCGTCAACCAGCATTGAGTAACGCCAGGAACGCATGCCAAACCCAACGTTTGATTTGTCCACTAACATGCCCATTTTGCGAGTGAACTCGCCGTTACCATCCGGTAACAGGGAGACATTCTCATTGCCGATTTGCTTGCCCCACTGGAACATCACAAAAGCATCGTTGACAGAAACGCAGATGATTGAATCGACGCCTTGGGCCTGAAATTCTTCAAACAATGCCTCATAACGCGGCAAGTGGTTGGACGAGCAGGTGGGGGTGAAGGCGCCGGGCAGAGAAAACACGACAACCTTCTTTCCAGCGAATAAGTCATCGGTGCACTTGTCTTCCCAGCGGTAGGGGTTGGGCCCCTCTACTGATTCGTCGCGCACGCGAGTCTTGAAAGTGACATTGGGTACCTGTTCTATTGCACTCATAACGATCTCCATTGATCAGTGATTTGATGAGATAAGTGTAGACTATCGATCCGCCTGATTAAAATTGGGATTCGCTATCGCATAGCTTGGCTTTACCTATCGTTTCTGGCTGGTAGTATCGCTTTATCCTGCCTAATGCGGGATTGGCCCATAGGGCTGACCGCACCCATAGCTGACCACCGGATTGTTAATGACAGAGATTGACCGTCAAGCCATCGTTGCTCGTTCTCCCTGGTTCGTGGGCTTACCCGAGCGAGCGTTGGAGGCATTGGCGCTAGCAGCCCAGGAACGTGAATTGGAGCCAGGCGACTGTATTTATCGCCAGGGTTTCCCCACCACTGAGGTCTATTGTGTGGTTGAGGGGAGAGTTAGAGTGTCGCTGCACAGCCCCAATGGTCATGAGTTCGCATTGATCGAGAGAGAACCCGAAACCTGGTTTGGGGAGCCGGGCTTGTTGAATGACGAGGGAAGGGTATTGGAGGCCAGCGCCATTGAATCTGTAAAGCTGTTGGCCATTCCTCGCGAAGTCGTTCTTGAGTTGGGTGAACAATACCCCCTCATGTATAAGAATTTATTTCACTACAATATGCAGACCCTTCGCACTATGCACCAATTAGTCGGTGGTATTTTGTTTTACCCTCTCCAGGCAAGGGTGGCGGGGCGTCTTCTGTATCTACTGGATGGTCATGGGCAGCAAACCGACGAGGGCGTTTTACTCGATATAAAAGTCAGCCAGAATGACTTCGCCAGATTGGCACTGGGCTCCAGGCAAAGAGTCAATAAGGTATTTCGCGACTGGAACCGGCGCGGGTTGGTGGAAAATCGTAACGATTTCTTGCTCATTCGGGATCGTGAGCAACTAGAGGAAGAGATCAGACTCTTTGAGTGAGCAACACTTGTCACCTTGGTGACAGGGCTGCTCTGAACTGAGCTGTTAGCATCCTGCTGCATATTGCAGAAACGGGCTATCACTTGGCCGTTTTCGAAATCTACAACTACTTCGGGCATCAGAATGTTTTCACTCGACCCCAATGGCAGCTATATGATGCCAGCGCACTTCGGTCCCCGGCCGTTGTCCCCTAAATCCAGCGGTTGGTACCACGATGTCACCAGCATGACGGTTGCCTTTGTGACTGATAGAGAGGCACTGGCAGCCTACTTGCCCGCACCCTACAGAGTCGCTGATGTTCCGGTGGTGACCGTTACCTACGCTTGCAATCGGCAAGTCGACTGGCTGGCAGGTCACGGCTATAACCTGGTGGCGATTAACGCAGCAGCAGTGTTTGAAGGCGAAAATGAAACGCTGGAAGGAAACTATACGCTGGTGATGTGGGAGAATCTCGCTGATCCGATTCTCACCGGACGCGAAATGCAGGGAATACCTAAAGTCTATGCCGACATTGAAGAGCACAGTGTTATCGATGGACGCTGGCACACCAGCGCCGGCCATTTCGGGCACAAGTTTCTCGACTTGAACATTGGGGGGCTGCGCGAGCCTACAACAGCCGAGATCGCTGACGACGCCAAGGCCCGCGAAGGTAAAGACAATCCTATGGCGTGGCGGTACATGCCCGGTGTTGGAGGTTTTGGTCAGGCCCTTAATGAGGCGACGACTTACCCTTCGGAAAATATCATTCGTGAGGCGTGGGTGGGTGAGGGTAGTGCAACCTGGCAACACCTTACTTGGGAGCAGAATCCGACTCAGTTTCATATTGTGAACGCGCTGGCGAACTTGCCGGTGAATGCCTGGTTGCCCGCGATGGTGGCTAAGGGCGCAACGAATCTGGTGATACTCGATAAGCTGCCGCGTCGAATTAGCTAGGCCTGTATGACTATTTCTGAGATCAGAACGGTTTGCTTTGTCGGCGCAGGAACGATGGGCTGTTATAACGCACTTGCAGCTGCCGTGTCCGGCTACGAGGTGGTGTTATACGATGCCAACGCTGACAGTCTTGAGCGTATACCGAAGGTTCAGAAGGAACTATCTGCAATGCTTGTGGGTGGCGGGTATTGCACCGAAGCCGATATTGCTCAGGCGGGTACGAGAACACGGGTCAGCGCCGATCTCGTTGATGCAACACAGGCCGCCGACCTGGTGAGTGAATCAGTGTTTGAAGACAAGCAGCTCAAGCGAGAGGTGCATGCTGCGCTTGATAAATGCTGTCCACAGCGAACTATCCTGACATCGAATTCATCGGGCTTACTGGTCTCGGATATCGAAGACGTAGTTACCCGAGGCGATCGCTTCGCGGCATTGCATTCGCATCTCGGATCATCATTGATTGATATTGTGCCGGGTCCAAGGACTTCCCCCGAGACACTGGATATTCTAAAACGCTACGTCTTAAGCACTAAGGGCGAGCCTCTGGTGCTGCTGAAGGAGAATCCCGGTTACTTACTTAACGCCATGCTAGGCCCACTCATAGGTACATCGCTGGCGCTCTGGACTCGAGGTGATTACTCGCGTGATCAGATTGATGGCGCCTGGATTAATAGCCAGAGCGCGCTGATGGGGCCTCTGGGGCTCATCGATTTTTTTGGTATACCGCTGGTCAGAGACACTTGGCGTCACCGGGATAAACACGATGCTCTGCAGCGCTTCCGAGGGGGTATTTTGGCGTCTCTCGAATCATTCATAGATGATGGCAAGCTGGGGATGAAAAGTGGATCGGGGTTCTATCGCTATCCAGACCCAGGCTACCAGCAGGCTGGCTTTGCAGCGAACAACCAGGATTCTCCCGTTTCACAGCTGTTACGAACTGTGCTCATTGCGCATGCTGTTGTTTTGGCCGCAGACGAAATCGCCGTTCCTGCCCAGATCGACAAAGCCTGGCGTATTGGCATGCATCTCGCCAGTGGCCCGTTTCAGCAGCTTGCTGATTTAAGTAACGAAGACCTGGAATTTGGATTGCAGGCGCTAGTGGAGCTTGGACTGATGGATAGCGCTGCTGTGCTTCGAGTCCAGGGCTGGATAAGACAATAATTTTTGGGATTCAGAAGATGAGTGAGCCAAGCACTTTAGCGGCCCTGGTTGCAGCGGGCGCTGTGAACAACATCGAACACCAATGTTTGCCGAGCCAATGGCAGGAGCATAATCGTTAATGGCAACTTTACCGCTCATTACGCGCCTCAGTTACGGTGTCGGTCAATTATCGGACGGCGTCAAGCAGTCTGCTTTCAGTACCTTTCTCTTTTTCTATTACAACCAGGTGCTCGGCTTGTCAGGCAGCCTTGCAGGCTCGGCTGCACTGCTGGCTTTATTAGTGGATGCGATCACGGACCCCATGGTGGGCCAGTTGTCCGACCGTTTTCGCTCGCGGTGGGGAAGGCGACACCCTTTTATGCTTCTTGGGGCATTGCCTTTCGGAGTAGCCATTTTCTTTTTGTTCAGCCCGCCCGCTGACTTAACCCAAACGGGTTTGTTTGCCTGGATGGTGGGGGGAGCGATTAGTGTCAGGCTAATGCTCACCTTGTTCTACGTGCCCCATCTTTCGTTAGGTGCTGAACTTGCCAGAGATTATTACGGAAAGACTTCTCTTATCGGTTATCGAGTCTTCTTTACTTATGCCGGAATTTTGGTGACTAGTGTTGTCGGCTTTTCGCTGTTCTTTCCACCTTCAGAAATGTACCCCAATGGAATGCTGAACAAGTCCAGCTATCCGGGCTTTGGTTTGTTTTGCGGCGTGATGGGTTCTACGGCAATGCTTTTATCGGTTGCCGGCACATGGCGGTCTATTCCTGAGCTGAGCAAGCCAGTGCTGACCGGCAACGAGTCGAGTGCTTGGCTCGCGTTTGTCGATGTATTCAGGACCTTGAAGCTGGATTCTTTTCGGGTTCTCTTTGCCGCGATATTAATGTTTTCTACACTCGCAGGCGTCTCACAAACGCTGCTGATCTATGTGGCGACTTATGTTTTCGAATTTCAACCTGGGCACCTTGCAGGGCTCGCCAGCTCGGTGTTGATAGGGATTGTGTTTGCTTCCTGGGTAGCGCAGAGCTTGTCTAGTCGTTTCGACAAGAAAAGAGCCTTAAGGATTTGTGTGATCACAGGTGGGGCTTTTGCCTTCTCCCCGCAGATACTTTATTTCGGAGGCATCCTGGGTGAAATTGATGACGCTCTGAAATTCACTTTGATTTTTTGCGTTAACGGAGTTTCACAGGTCTTTTTTATCGCGTACATGATTTTGCTGGATTCTATGCTTTCAGACAGCATTGATGAGCACCAGTTAGACAGCGGTAAGCGGGAAGAGGGCTTGTTTTTCGCCGCTCGCTCTTTTGCAACGAAAGCGAGCTATGGCTTGGGTAGTTTTTTGGCAGGCATTGGCCTGGACCTGATCCATTTTCCCAGATCAGCAACTCCTGAAACCGTGCCCGTTGAGGCCGTTATGAAGTTGGCGATTCTTTCTGGGCCCGTATTGTTAGTCTTGTTTATCGCAACGGTACTGGTTTCCAATCGCTATCCGATGAGCGAAGCGAGACACCGGGAAATCATGGCGAAAATTGCGGAGCGTGAAATGCGTGGGGGACAGAGTTGAGGCGCAGCATTCAGTCGAATGCAGACACGTTTTTAACCAGCATCTTAACCAGCAGTTCTGCGTGCCGCTCAATCACGGCATCTGAACGAGATTCGACGTCAAATAGCAGTTCACACTCTGGGGCAAAGTAGAAAATGGTAGAGCTGGCGCTAATGAGTATGTAATACCAATGAACAAAATCTTCACGGTTCAGCCCCAGGGTCTGGTTCGCGAGATCTTCCATGGCAATACAGGCGGGCCTGATATGGTTATCGATCAAGTGTTGAATGCGCCAGGACTTCGTCGTTGCCTCTTGGCTGACCAATGCGCTCACCTCGGGGTGAGCCGCGCTAAAGTACACGTAAAACCTGACAATGGTGGCCAGTTGTTCTTCCTTGGATAGCTCCCTGAGAATCGCAAAGCGCTGATCGATTTTGCCGCGCATTTGGCCAAAGCAGGCATCCGCCACCGACCGCCATAGCGAGTCTTTGTCGGTAAAGTGGTATGCAACCAGTCCCCGATGAACGTCCGCTGATTTCTCGATATCCCTGACGGTGACCCCGTCATAGCCCCTGTAGGCAAATAGCTGCGTGGCAGCCTCCAGCAGTTTCTGCCGAGTAACCTCGGTGCGTTCCTGGGTGCGCTTGGACTTCGTTTTTATTGGTTCAGCTGTAGTTTGCATCCGAGGGAGTATAACTGAACCGCGCGTGAAATTGATACAAAATTAGTAGACATGCTAAATAATTGATATTAAATTAGCACACCTGCAAATAATTAAATAATGAGGATCCCCATGATCGTTAACCGCAAGAAGATATTGGTCCGAGCACTTGCCGCCACCGCAGGCTTGGCCGCGTCCGCAGTTAATGCGCAAATGGTGCTCGAAGAGGTTGTGGTTGTCGCCAACCGCGTGGAATCCAACTTGATGGAAACGGCCACAGCCGTCACCGCCTTCGATTCGGGCATGCGTGAACAGTTGGGTATTGAGAATGCTCAGGATATCTCGGCGCGCACGCCCTCACTCACTATCGCTCCGAGTCGCATTAGTATCCGCGGTATTGGACGGCCGACAGTAGCACTCGGTTCAGACCCGGGCGTAGGACTCTACTGGGATGGTGTTTACAACACAGAGAACGATGTATTTAGCTATTCCAATTTTTTGGATATCGATCGAATCGAAGTCCTGCGTGGGCCGCAAGGTACCCTTTACGGACGGAACTCTATTGGCGGCGCGATCAATTTTATCAGCAAGAAGCCCACTGATGAGTGGGAGGGGAAGGTCGTTGCGGAGTTGGGTAATTACGATTCCTATATTCTCCAGGGTATCGTCAGCGGTCCGGTGACCGATAAGCTTTCTGTACTTGCTGCACTATCGCAAATTGAACGTAAAGAAGGCTTCCAGAAGGACGTGGATAGCGGCAGTGAATACGATCTTGCGGAGAGCACTTACGGCACCATCGCCTTTGCGCACGAAACGACTGATCGCTGGAGTAATTCGCTAAAACTTTACACTCGTGATGGTAGCACCACGCCAGAAAACCCCTATGTACTCGACGCCTTTTCGACAGACTTCATACCGATCGTTAACGATTCCGAAACTGGAACGCAGCTGAATTTTGGAGGCTTCTTTCCCGGTGAGAGTTTTGTCAATACTTTGCAGGGCATGACACGGGATAATCCAGCGGTGAGAGATGAGAAGAATGTCTCAATCGATCGTAAACCGTACGTTGATAATGAGCGCGATTCTGCCATTTTTATCAGCGATTATGATGCTGATAGCTTTGCGATTAAGTACACCTTCGGCTACTCCAAGTTCGAGTATGCATCTGATTACGATGCAGATTTAATCCGCGCCGAAGATTCGGGACTCGACTGGAGTCGGCTAGAGTTAGCACCCGGCTTACCCATATCTCTGCTCACGGGTTACACATTCACGCCCGCTGATACAACGCGACCATTTGCCCAAGAGGCTGAATTCACCTCGCATGAACTGCAGTTCATTAGCGATCTAAGCGGTGATATCAACTTTATTGGTGGTCTTTACTATTACGACAGTGAAGAAGACCAAGCACTTGCATTTATAGAGCATAATCAGGAATTGAGAGAGACCTACGCAGTGCTTGCAAACTTTGTAGGCAGTGGCCCCGTGCCAGTAGATTTGGAGAACGGCTACTTGTTCCGCGGGGAAGCGAGCATTGATACGACTTCATATGCAGCTTACGGGCAGATGAATTGGGGCTTTACGACCGATACGATTTTGACTCTGGGCTTGCGCTATACCTATGACGAGAAAGATGCCAGTGATAACTATTTCGTCCAGTGGGTTGGCGACCCGGACGATCCAACGGTTTATCGAGATATCAAAGATGACTGGAATAAGGTGACCTGGCGTGTAGGCGTCGACCATTTTTTCAATGACGACCACTTTGTTTATGGTTTCGCGGCCACCGGTTACCGCTCGGGCGGATTTAACCTGATGACTCCGACCGGTGCTGACCAGGTCGGTTCAGTAGACCCTGAAGACCTGCTCTCGTTCGAAATAGGCTACAAAGGAAGCTTCTGGGATCAACGCCTGAACTTGACCACCGCGGTCTACTTTTACGATTACGAAGATCTACAGGTGCTTAGATCGGATATTGTCGAAGGCGTACCCCTTACGGTGTATGAAAACGCCGAAGAAGCAGAAGCCTGGGGTTTGGAGGCAGAACTGGTTGCACTTCTTACTGAAGGGTTAACCTTTAGTATGGCCGCGTCCTACAACGACACGGAGTACAAGGATTTCAGTTCTGTCGACAACGAAGCCTGTAGCCTTGGCCCGCTCAGAGAGGGTAATAGCCAGGATCCGCTGTGCACTGAGGCTCAGGATCTTGCCGGCAACAGTTTCCCGCTCACTCCAGAAACCAGTTTTTCGGCCAACCTGATCTATGACTGGGAAATGTTTGCCCTTAACTGGACGGCAACGACCAGCTATTTGTATACCGATGAGCAGTACACATCGCTGTTTAACAACGACGATTACGATCTACTTGACAGCTATGATCGCTGGGATGCTCGCCTCAGCGCGGGATCTACCGATATGACCTGGGAAGTCACTGCCTATGTCAAAAATATCAGTGATGACCGGGAGGTGTTCTTTAAAGGGCGTCCGAGTACGATCAATGATACAACTGCTTACGACCTTACTGCACCGCGCACTTACGGCCTCAGGTTAACTTACAACTTCTAGCGTCACTGACGAACAGGTTACTGCTACCAAAGGATTAGCTGACAATGGTTAATCCGCAGTACGAAGCAAGAGACTGTAGATGTACTCGACCGGAGCAGGTTGTATGCGCAAGCGTAAGAGTTTGATGTCAAATTTTAGAGCGCGCGTCGTCTCGAGTGCTTTCATCTTGATCTGTCTTTTTCCGCTCTTCGCTGACGCAGAGTCATTCGGTGATATAGAACATCGAGAAGTGACTATCTGGAGCCAAGGGGTGCGTTTAGCGGGGGATGTTTATCGTCCTGCAGAGATAAGCGAGGGTGAACACCTACCGGGTATTTTGTTGATCCCAGGTTGGGGGGGCAATAAAGAAAATGTGGGTAAGAACTATGCTCGCTATTTTGCCCAGGCCGGATTTATTGTACTTGCCTTCGATTTTAAGGGTTGGGGTGAAAGCGATGGTCCACTGCTTGCGTTGTCGAAGCTGGATCCTGTTGAAGAGTCGACAGAGGTAGTAGTAAAGGCCAGCCACGTGCGTAACGTGGTGAATCCCTTTTCAATGTCAGCCGATGTCAGAGCAGCACTTCACTATCTTGGCGGCGAGCCAGGCGTGATGCCGAACAATCTCGGTGTTTGGGGTACTTCAATGGGTGGAGCGTTGGCGCTGGTAAGTGCAACTACTGACGATCGCATCAAAGCTTATGTTAGCCAGATGGGACCGGTAAATTATTCTTATAACTTGAAGCAATTACCCGTTGAGTTGATGAGGTCCGCTGAAACGCGAGCGGCCAGAGGTGATATACCGCCTTATCCTGGCCCGGAGAGCAAAGGCGACCCTCGCCTTCGCGGCTATCCCGATTGGGTTGCGCTAAAGCAGTTTGACCCATTGGCATCATTAGATCGGCTGGACGCTCCAGCGCTGATCATTGATGCAAAAGACGAAACCTTGTTTGATCCAGCTAAGAATGGTGGTCAGATGTACAAGGCAATAAAACACCGACTGCCTTCGCGTTATGTGACGTACCCTGGAGGCCACTATGAAATGTATCAGGGAGAAAACCTTAGTGCTTCACGGAGCGAAGCATTAGCCTGGTTCCTTAAATACCTCAAGTAGCTCTATCCGATCGGATAAGCATTCAAAGAAAGCGACATCTCACTGAGCGCTGTTTATACTGCCTGCTTTTTTCGTTAGTCAGATTCGGAAGCCAGTGTATGAGCAAGTTAAGCGACGACCCCCGTATAGATCCGCGTATCAAGCAATTAATGGACTCCATGCCAGTGGTGGCCGCCCAAGACGTTGATAACCGGGAGCAATTACTCGAAAAAGCCAGTAGACCTGAAAGTATCGCTCGCATGGAAGAAATGAGAGCGATGATGGAGATGGTGGACAATGAACAGGTCGCTCCATCTGAAGGGCTGAACATCACCGAGCTCGAGTTTCAGTCTCAGCCAGATGGCAATACCATCAAAATTCAGTATATCCGCCCCGACGTTGACGAGCCTGTGCCCTGCGTTTATTACATTCACGGTGGGGGTATGCAGTCCATGTCCTGTTTTTACGGGATTTACCGGGCGTGGGGCAAGATCATCGCTGCACAGGGAGTAGCGGTGGCGATGGTCGACTTTCGAAATTGCCTGACACCCTCATCGGCACCTGAGGTCGCGCCATTCCCAGCAGGACTCAATGATTGTGTATCTGGTTTACGCTGGCTGGTGAGTCAGGCAGAAACCTTGGGTATCGACCCAGACCACATTATCGTTTCTGGTGAGAGTGGCGGCGGAAATTTAACGCTGGCGACGGGCTTGCAGCTAAAAAAAGATGGCGATATTGGGCTAATCAAGGGGCTCTATGCATTGTGCCCTTATATTGCGGGTGCATGGCCGCAGGACCGCTATCCCTCATCAGTGGAAAACAATGGCTTATTACTGGATCTGCACAGCAATCACGGCGCTGTTGCCTATGGCATTACCGAGTTTGAGAACGGCAACCCGCTGGCATGGCCAGGCTTTGCTTCTGAGGACGATGTCAAAGGCTTGCCGCCGACGGTCATCAGTGTCAATGAATGTGACCCGTTGCGAGACGAGGGCATTGAATTCTATCGATTGCTATTGCGAGCTGGCGTATCCGCCCGCTGTCTGCAGGTAATGGGCACCATTCACGGCACCGAAATTTTCGCCGTTGCCTGTCCCGATGTGAGTCGAGAGACCGCATCCAGTATCGCCAGGTTCTGCCGCGAAGCTTGATGCCCATCGACTGCCGGCTCGCTGAGCTGCGGCGATATTCAATAACAAACCAGTGATGAATCTTAGTATGAGTGATGAAAACAATAACAATAGCCCGCTGCAGAATAATTTGAGTCTGCCTTGCGGTGCGACGCTACCCAATCGCATTGCCAAAGCGGCAATGACAGAGGGTCTCGCAACGCCTAATGGTTTGCCCACACCTCAGTTGGAAACGCTTTACGGACTTTGGAGTGACGGTGGGGCAGGCATGCTGTTGTCAGGCAATATTCAGGTGGATGCTGATCATCTTGAGCGACCGGGAAATGTGGTGGTCGACCGCGAACCCAATCAGCAGATGAAGGAGGCGTTAGCCTCTTGGGCTAAAGCGGGTACCCGGCAGGGCAATCACTTCTGGGCGCAGATTAGTCATGCGGGAAGACAAACACAGAAGAACGTAAACCCGCACCCCAAGGCACCTTCTGCTGTTAAGCTCGGTCTACCAGGTGGCCAGTTTGGTGAGCCGGTAGCGCTCACTGAAACTGAAATTCAGGAGCTCGTTGGACGTTTTGCGCTCTGTGCTCGGGTTGTAAAAGAGGCGGGCTTTACCGGAGTGCAGGTCCATGCGGCGCATGGCTACCTGTTGTCGCAGTTTCTCAGCCCACGCTCCAATTTACGTACGGATCAATACGGAGGTGCGCTCGAAAATCGCGCGAGAATGTTGCTTGAAGTGGTCCGTGCAGTTCGCGAAAGTCTGGGCCCTTCATTTCCGGTGGCGGTAAAGCTTAACAGCGCTGATTTCCAACGTGGCGGTTTTGACTTTGCAGATAGCTTGCAAGTTGCCAAGTGGTTGCAGGAAGAGGGCATAGATCTGTTAGAGATTTCAGGGGGCACCTACGAGCAACCCAAGCTACTGGGAGTAGAGGGCGTAGAGGAGGTTGATCCGCAGGAAGTGGCGCAGTCTACTCAGCAGCGGGAGGCGTATTTTGTAGATTTCGCTCTGGCGATGCGCGAGCAGGTTTCTATTCCATTTATGGTGACCGGCGGCTTCCGGCGCAGGGATGCGATGGAGCAGGCGATAGCGAGCGGTGGCGCGGATCTTATTGGCCTTGGGCGGCCGATGTGTGTGATGACAGATGCGCCGAAACAGCTCCTCAATGGCCTGTCCGAATTGCCCCGCTATGAGGATAAGCTCTCTTTGTTTCCCAGTTGGCTGGCGTTTCTTAATCGCAGTCAAACGCTGCGAACCATGGCTACATTTTCGGTGCAGTATTGGTTTTACGCCCAGATCGATGAACTGGGGCAGACGGGAAGCGCCCAGCCTGCAATGTCAGTGTTCAGCGCAACGCGTCGCCTGATGTCTTTGCAGAAAAAGCTCATATCCCAACGAACCGCGTAACACGCGGTTTGGCTTATGGTTGAGACGGCTTGGTTGCGTCAGCCTTCTTCGGTATTGGTGTCAATTTCGATGAGCAAATCATCTGCCGCTACCTGGTTTTCGGGGCTGGCTAGAACCTCGGTAACCGTGCCAGCCGCTTCTGCGACGATTTCATAGTGCATTTTCATGGCTTCTAAAACCGCAAGTGTCTGTCCCGCTTTTACGCGGTCGCCTTGCTCGACGCGTATTTCCAGCAGTAGACCATGCATTGGAGCGACGATTTGGCCGCTACCGCTCGCCTCATTTTGCTGCCCGTCCAGACGAATTTGGTCCTCGTAAACATTGGACCGGCCGCCTGTCGATAGATAGATTCTTCCTGCCTCGGGTGACAGATATCGAACGAGATGTTGAGTGCCATCGATACTCACCTGGGCTCTTGTGTCTGTCATGGAGGTGAGTTCAATGTCGACGGTTTCTTCTGCACTAAATACCTCGAACTGCTTATCGCCAATAGGCGTTACATTGAGGTCGTGAGCGTTTGAATCGCTGTGTACATACTTTTTCCTTGAAACCAACGGGCTAGCGCTGGACCAATTGCGCAGTTCGGGAGCGACAATCACTGCCCGCTGGTAGAGTTCTTCGTGCTCTAGTGCGAGCTCGAGCACAGCTGCGACGGCACTATCGCTGAAAGTAGGCTCAGGGCTGGCGAATTCTTCCTCAGTGAACTCCTCGGCGATAAAAGCGGTGGTCGCCTTACCCTCTATGAAAACGTCTTTCTCAAGGCACGTGACTAGAAAGTCGCGATTATGGGTAGCGCCGAATAGGACGGTCTCGTTGAGCGCTTCGATGAGTCGCAAACGGGCGATATCTCGAGTGGGGCCGTGGGCGATTACTTTAGCGACCATTGGGTCGTAAAAAGGGGATATTTCCTGGCCACTGCAGATACCTGCGTCAACGCGAACGCCAATGCCACTCGCAGGTGACCATAAATCAACAGGGCCTGAAGTTGGCAAAAAATCTTGTGCTGGGTCTTCAGTGTATAAGCGAACTTCAATAGCGTGTCCTTCGAGACTAATATCTTCCTGGTCTAGCCCCAAAGGCTCGTCTTGAGCAACCTGCAATTGCAGGGCGACAAGGTCAAGACCCGTGATCAGTTCGGTCACAGGGTGCTCGACTTGTAAGCGAGTGTTCATCTCCAGGAAATAGAAGCTGCCTTGCTCATCCAGTAAAAACTCTACCGTGCCAGCGCCGCAGTAGCTAATGCTCTTTGCGGCAGCGACGGCTGCAGCACCCATTTCTGCTCGTAACGCATCGGTCATAACGGGGCAGGGCGCTTCCTCAACCACCTTTTGGTGGCGTCGTTGCACCGAGCAGTCACGCTCGCCCAGATGAATCGTACTTCCCATAACATCGGCAAACACCTGCACTTCAACATGGCGGGGTCTACTGATGGCCTTTTCCAGAATGAGGTCTCCGTTACCAAAGGCAGATTCCGCTTCGGCTCTGGCGAGCTTGATCGCATTGGGCAGTTCGCTGATTTCATGAACCAGACGCATGCCTCTACCCCCTCCGCCGGCCGCTGCCTTGACCATTAGCGGCGGACCGATTTTTTCTCCCTCTGCGACCAAGACAGTGTCACTTTGATCTTCACCTTCGTACCCGGGAACACAGGGGACCTTCGCGTTTAGCATAAGGCGTTTGGCCTCGGCCTTGTTACCCATCAGGTGAATGGCATTGGAGCTGGGACCGATAAATACAATACCTGCCGCACTGCACGCTTCTGCAAATTCCGAGTTCTCGCTGAGAAAGCCATAGCCTGGGTGGATGGCTTCAGCATTGCTACTGCGGGCGGCTTCGATGATTTTTTCCTGTACCAGATAGGACTCGTTGACTGGGCTTGGCCCGATAAACACAGCTTCATCCGCCATTGACACGTGTGGCGCGGTCGCATCAGCTTCGGAATACACCGCCACTGTGCGATAGCCCTGTGCCTTCGCCGTGCGAATGATTCGGCACGCGATCTCACCTCGATTGGCTACCAATAGGCTGGTAAATTTTGTCATAGCGTTCTCCGGCTCTTAGTCTTGTGCCCAGCTGGGTTTGCGTTTTTCGACAAAGGCGCTGACGCCTTCCTTGCCTTCGTCACCCAACATGCACTTGGCGAAGCCTCTTGAAGCGAAATCCAAAGCCTCTGGGCGTGTTCGGCGGGTTGTTTCGAATACGATTTCTTTGGTGACAGCATTGGCACCTGGCGCGCATAGCGAGATTTGCTCCAGTACCTCTTTGCACTTGGCTTCCATGTCTTGGGAATCTTCCGCGAGGATGTGC
>JBDWQQ010000048.1:0-62325 GCA_039986455.1 Halioglobus sp. | reverse complement strand
CACCCGTGGCCGCACTCAGCCATACTCGTTCGGGAATGCCGTCTGCATTGCGATCTATACGCGGCTTTTGCTCCAGCAGATCCAGTTTGTTGTAGATCTCCAGCCGCGTAATTTCATCCGCACCAATTTCCTGGAGCACCTCATGGACCTGATAAATATTGTCTTCACGTTCGTCGCTGGCAGCATCAATCACATGAAGCAAGAGATCGGCGTTGAGCGTTTCTTCCAATGTCGCCTTAAAGGCTTCCACCAGCTTGTGGGGCAAATGGGCGATAAAGCCCACCGTATCAGCAAGCACCACAGGACCCACGTTTTCCAGTTCCAACCGCCGCAGTGTGGGGTCCAGGGTGGCAAATAACTGGTCTGCTGCGTACACCCCCGATTGGGTGATGAAGTTAAACAGTGTTGACTTTCCGGCGTTGGTATATCCCACCAAAGAGACGGTTGGAATTTCCTGACGCTTACGTGAACGGCGCCCCTGGTCACGCTGTTTACGCACCTTTTCAAGGCGGGCCGTAATCGATTTAATGCGAATTCGCAGCAGCCGGCGGTCTGTTTCCAACTGGGTTTCACCCGGTCCTCTCAAGCCAATGCCGCCTTTTTGGCGTTCAAGGTGAGTCCAGCCGCGCACCAGGCGGGTAGCAACGTGCTGCAATTGCGCCAGTTCTACCTGCAATTTACCTTCATGTGTGCGCGCGCGCTGGGCAAATATGTCGAGAATCAAGCCCGTGCGGTCCAATACCCGACACTCCAGCTCTTTTTCCAGGTTACGTTCCTGGCTAGGGCTGAGGATGTGGTTGAACATCACCACTTCGGCTTCCTGCAGCTTCACCTCGTCGCGAATCTCCTCCAATTTGCCAGACCCCACAAAGGTACGCGGATGCGGGGCCGTTCGGTGGCCCATCAAATAGGCAGCCGGGTCTCCCCCAGCAGAAAGCACGAGCTCTTCAAATTCGCGGGGGTCTTCCCGCTCGGATTCGCTGTCGAGGTTCAGGTGAACGAGCACAGCGCGTTCCCCGGACTCGGGTCGATCAAAAAACAAGGCTACCTCTGATTTGGAAACCGGGGCGACCGCAGGCGCGGCCGCCGGGAGTGTTCCTAACTATCACCATCCTCTTCCGGTGGGTGCTGCATGGGCAAACGGACCACGCGGCCGGGGACCACGGTGGAAATCGCATGCTTATACACCATCTGACTGACGGTGTTTTTCAGCAACACAACAAACTGATCAAATGACTCAATCTGGCCTTGCAGCTTGATGCCGTTTACCAGATAAATGGAAACTGGAACGCGTTCCTTACGCAAAATATTCAAGTAAGGGTCTTGTAGCGTGTGCCCCTTTGACATGGTTCTCTCTCCTACCAGGCTCAACTCGAGCCAAAAAAAATAAAAAGTGGCCTTCTTCTCTACACTGCCCCTTTGTTCGCTCCCCTGGAAGCGCAGCAATGTGAGCTCGGACCTTCGGTACTGCTGAATGCATTATAGAACATCCCTCAGATTCTACATGGGGGCGTGACCCAAATAGTTCAAGGCTGCCGCCAGAGGCGACTGGCCTCTCAGCACAGGGGTGGGCTTGCCGACATCCTGCTCACGCGCGACTAACCCACTCTCAGCGCCTCCCAGTTCTGAGTCTGACAGCAGAAATTCATCAACGTTCCCCTCCTGATCGGTGTAGATCCACCCAAGATCGCGCCATTTTCGCAACCAGGTGAGTTGACGCTTAGCCAATTGTCGAGTCGCAGCCACCCCCTTCTCTACCGCCTGCTCCAAAGAGCACTCGCCGTCCAGGTACTGCCACAGTTGCCGGTAACCCACCGCCCGCACAGCGGGCATGGACGGGTCCAGATCACCACGCTGGTGCAGTGAACGAACCTCCTCAAGAAACCCGGACGACATCATCTGTTCAAACCGCAGGGCAATGCGTTGGTGCAAAACCGACCGGTCCGTGGGGCAGATAGCCAATTGGCGGACATCGAAGCGCTCAAACGGGTTCTGACCCATGTCGGCATCCTCGTGCCATTGGGTCATGGTGCGGCCGCTGGACTGATACAACTCCAACGCCCGGGTCAGCCGCTGGGAGTGATTCGGGTGGATTCTCGCGGCGGATTCAGGATCTACCTTCGCCAATTTCGCGTGTATCTGCGGCCAGCCCGATTGCGCTGCCTCAGATTCGATCGCGGCCCGTATATCCGGGTCAGCCGAGGGCATATCCGCCATCGGCTCGAGAAACGCCTTGAAGTAGAGCATCGTGCCGCCCACGAGCAGGGGCGTCTTGCCCCGGGCAGTGATCTCGTCGGCCAAACGGTTCGCATCGGTGGCAAAATCAGCCGCTGAGTAGGGCTGGGCAGGGTCGCGAATATCCACCAAATGGTGCGGGTAATCGGGTTTGGCGCTGCCAATATCCATACTCCGATACACCAGGGCGGAATCCACACTGATTAACTCACAATCAAGCTGCTCTGAAAGCGCAATGGCAAGATCAGTCTTGCCCGAGGCCGTGGGACCCATCAGGCAAATCAGGGGTGGCTTGGAGGAAAGATCCGGCATTAATGGCTAGCGTCCGCGCAGGAACAGCTTATCGAGCTCATCAAGACCCAGTTGCGTCCAGGTCGGGCGACCATGATTGCATTGCCCTGAGCGCTCAGTCTCTTCCATATCGCGCAGCAGAGCGTTCATCTCTGGGATAGTCAGGCGACGATTGGCCCGCACCGAGCCATGGCAGGCCATCGTCGAGAGGATTTCATCCATATGGGCCTCGATGCGTTCAGAGCTGCCAAACTCAATCAAATCGGCGAGCACATCACGCAGCAACTGTTCTACATCGGAGTCGCGCAGGGCCACAGGAATTTCGCGAATAACTAGCGCTTCCTCACCCGCTACTCCCACAGATAAGCCTAGCCGTTTGAACAACTCCTCACTTTCGCTCGCAACCTGCACCTCGCGCTGACTCACAGCCACCGACTGAGGCACCAACAAAGGCTGACTGCGAATACCCTCTTCATCACGCGCGGTTTTCAGGCGCTCATAGGTAATTCGCTCATGAGCGGCATGCATATCCACCAGCACCAAACCTGCAGCATTTTCAGCAAGTATGAATATTCCCTTTAGCTGGGCCAGGGCGTAGCCCAAAGGCGGAACATCTTCTTCTCTGGCCTGCTCTGGCAGTGGAGAATGTAACTGCTGATAGGCCGACATCTGCGCGCCACCCTGGGCAGGGTCTATCGTGTTGGCCCCAAAGCGCGGACCAAAGCCACCGCCGAAATGTGATTGAGCCGGTGCCTCCGCCACGGCAGAGCCCTGCGCTGCGCCCCAGGCTAATCCACCCTGAGCTGAAATTTCTCCGGTTTCCGTATTAATTGCCATGCCATCGCCAGTGCTTAGCGTGTTCGGCGGAAGCTGGTCGGCCGGATTACCCGACCCGGGCCTCACGTCTGCCAGCGCCCTGTGCAGACTGGAGAAAATAAAATTATGCACACTGCGACCATCGCGAAAGCGCACTTCGTGCTTAGTAGGATGCACATTCACATCGACCTGAGCCGGATCGACCTCCAGATACAATACGAAGGCGGGGTGACGGCCGTGATACAGCACATCTCGATAAGCCTGCTTGACCGCGTGAGCGATTAGTTTGTCGCGGATTACCCTGCCGTTGACAAAAAAGTACTGCAGGTCGGCCTGACTGCGGGAAAAGGTAGGAAGGCCCACCCAGCCCCATAGCTTGAAACCGCTGGCTTCGTTTTCAATGTATATGGCCTGTTCCATAAATGCCGGACCACAGACGGTTGCGACCCGCCGCTGCTGTTCAACTTGCCCCGTACCGGCTTTCAGCTGATGGATACCGCGTCCGTTATGACGCAGGCTGAAGGCAACATCAAAACGCGACAACGCCAGTCGCTTTACCACCTCTTCCAGGTGATTGAATTCCGTTTTTTCGGTGCGCAGAAACTTGCGCCTGGCCGGGGTATTAAAGAACAGGTCCCTGACTTCCACCGTTGTGCCCTGAGGATGGGGCGCAGGCTTGACCTTTACCTCCATGTCTCTGCCCTCACAGGCGGCAGAGCTACCCTCGCTGCCCTCTTCTGAGGAATTGCTGGTTAACGTGAGACGCGAGACAGAGCCAATACTCGCCAGGGCTTCCCCTCGAAAGCCCAGGCTGCCCACCGCTTCCAAATCCTCCAGAGAGGTGATTTTACTGGTGGCATGACGCGCCATTGCCAGAGACAGGTCATCGGAATCAATCCCGTAGCCATTGTCCCGAATACGAATCAATTTAACGCCGCCGGACTCCACATCAATATCCACCCGGGTAGCGCCCGCATCCAGGCTGTTCTCCAGCACCTCTTTAACCACCGAAGCCGGGCGCTCGACTACCTCGCCGGCAGCAATCTGGTTGGCCAGTCGAGTGGAGAGGCGTTGAATTTTGGACATAGCTAAGTTCATCACCCCACCTGTGGCACAGACCTCATCCAGGCGCAGGCGGGGATCAGGTATCCGCCGGGATGAACGAGAGATGTTACTGGATTAGCGATAGCTGAACCACTGAAAGCGGTTAGACCTTTGCTGACACGAAGGGTGTTTGGATCAGGTGGCAGGAATAGTGAGCTTTTGCCCGATACGAATGGTTGAGCCGCTGATGCCATTGCTGCTTTTGAGACTCGCAAGGGGCACATTGAATCGTTGCGCGATACCCGACAGCGTATCTCCCCGGGCAATCGTGTACTGGGTGCCGCCCTGAGCCTTGTTCCATGCCACCAGAGTGCCAGACGGGGGGTGTGCTAACAGGTAGCTCTTGATTCCCGCGTGGATCGCCCTGGCCATCTTCTTCTGATAACTGCTGGTAGCGAGTTTTTTCGCCTCGGTAGGGTTAGAGATAAAACCCGTCTCTACCAAAATCGAGGGAATGTCGGGCGATTTCAGCACGGCAAAGCCCGCCTGCTCCACGTTCTTTTTGTGCAGGCGCGCTACATTGTCGACGTTACGCAGCACCTGGGCCCCAACTTGCAAACTGGCGTCCAGCGTTGAGGTCATGGATAGATCTGCCAGTACTCCGGCGAGCATATCGTCCTTATCAGAGAGACTGACACCCCCGACCAAATCCGCGGCGTTCTCTCGCTGGGCCAGATAGCGGGCAGCGGTACTGGTTGCGCCACGGGTGGACAGCGCGTAAACCGATGCACCGTTTGCCTCTTTGCGCGTAAACGCATCAGCATGAATAGAAACAAACAAATCGGCCTGTCGCTTGCGTGCCAGATCGCGACGTCCTTTTAAGCTGACATAGTAGTCCCCTGATCGAATCAGGGTGGGTGTAAAGCCCGCATCGGCTTTAAACAAAGCGTTCACTTCTTTGGCAATGGCGAGTACGACATCTTTCTCTCTGCGCCGGTTGGGACCAAGGGCACCGGGATCTTCCCCCCCGTGGCCGGCATCAATGGCAATAATAATATTGCGCTTACTGCCCTGCTGGGCGGTTTTTCTGACCGCAGGTTTCGCCGCCGTGGTTTTGTCATAGAGGTCTACGACCAGACGATCACCGGCCTGCTGGTTCGCCTTCAGCGAAAAACTGCGCGGGTCTACTGACGCGCTCATGTCCATCACAATGCGCAGGTCGCTGCCATCGCGAGCAGCGGAGCGCACCTGGCGTATCGGAGTATCTATGAGCTTGAGATCTGAAAGATTGGTTTTAAGGCGCGTGTTTTCCACATCCAGCACGATGCGGGTGGGGTTTTGTAGAACAAAGATTTTGTGCTCGGCAGGACCAGTAAGATCAAACACCACGCGAGTATGGTCAGGCGCACGCCAAAGACGCACGTCATGCACATCACCGGCAACTGCGTTGGCCGTTGCCAGAAAACAGCAAAGGATCGCCCCGATCCACGCCCTGCTCATATCACTCCCGCGCTTTTTGCGCTTGTTATTGATGCGCCTGTGTTGGTGCCTTTGGGTTAGGCGTCCGCTTGCAAGCCCTGCAGCACCGTTTGTCCCCTGACGGTGCCGGCGTTCAATACCAGCTGACGGCCCACACCCTCACGCTCTATGTTAATCACTAAATCAGCCGGGGGCAAAACACCCAGGCCTCTGGCAGGCCACTCCACCAGGCAGATCGAGTCGCTTGTGAAATAATCACGGATTCCCATGAATTCCAGCTCCTCAGGATCGCCTAAACGATATAGATCAAAATGATACAGGTTTAGTTCCGCCAGCTCGTAGGGTTCTACCAGCGTATAGGTGGGGCTTTTGACTGCGCCATTGTGGCCAAAGCCCTGAACAATGCCACGACTGAGGGTGGTTTTACCCATCCCAAGATCACCTTCCAGATAAACAACAGCCCCCGGCACCAGAGACCCGGCCAGTCGGGTGCCCAAACGCACCATGGCCTCTTCGCCCTCTGCCAGCAGTTGAACACTCAACCCAATAACTCCCTCAGCCAGGGGATCAAATCAGTTGCCGCCAGGCCTCGCATGCCTTCCTCTGCAGCAATATCGCCTGCGGCTCCATGTAGGCACACACCCAGAGAAGACGCCTCCAGGGGTTCAAGGCCCTGCGCCAACAAAGAACCTATCACTCCGCTCAGCACATCACCCATGCCACCACTTGCCATGCCCGGATTGCCATAATCACTGAGAAAAAGAGCATCACTCGCACAGATCAAACTACCATTGCCCTTCAACACCACTGTCGCACCAATCCGTTGTTGCAAGGCACGGGCCGCCGCAAAGCGGTCTGACTGGACCTCACCGGTTGAGCAGGACAGTAACCTCCCTGCTTCACCGGGATGGGGTGTAATCACCATTCCCTCTCGAGGCTTTACCTTATCGGCAGCCAACAAATTGAGACCATCTGCATCCAGAACCATGGGCTTCCCGCAGGCAACGGCCGCCTGCAGCAAATATTCCGCCCAGGGCGATTGACCTAGTCCCGGGCCCGCAACGATGACATCGGCGCTTGCCAACAGCGGCTGTAGTTCGTCTCCCGACTCTACCCCTAGCGCCATGACTTCCGGTGCACGGGCCACCAGTGCCGCCACGTGTTCAGGGCGAGTGGCCACCTTCACCAGACCAGCCCCACAGCGCAGAGCCGCCTCTGCCGCCATAGCGGCTGCACCCGCCATTCCGTAGTCACCGCCAATCACCAAAACGGTCCCGTACATGCCCTTATGAGCAGTGGCTGGCCGGGGGCGTAGCTTCTCCAATAGGGTTTCAAGCTCAAGACGGTGGCAATCGGCAGGTACCTGTTGATAGACCTGCGCGGGGATACTGAGATCAGCAAACTGCAGATCCCCGGTGTAATCCATCGCCTCAAGGGCAAACAGGCCGCGCTTGAGGCCGATAAACGTCACCGTCAGGTCTGCGTCTACTGCCCGGCCGAGTACCCGACCGGTATCGGCGCAAAGGCCAGAGGGAACATCAACAGCGAGCACTGGAACACCGGCTAAATTCACCTCGGTAATCGCCTCAAGATAATCCCCGCGAACATCCCCTCCAAGGCCCGTGCCCAGCATTGCATCGACGATAACGCCAAGAGATAACACACCGCCATCTGTAAAAGACTGAAACTCGACGCCGTTGGCTTGCGCCTGATTGCGAGCGAGTAACGCATCTCCGCTAGTTTTTTCAGCATCGCCCACCTGGATCACGACGACCTTAATGCCCCGCTTGTGAGCAAGATCTGCAATCAGGAAACCATCCCCGCCGTTATTGCCGGTACCACAGAGCACCTGAACCAACTCTGGATCAGGCCAGCTGTTAATCAGGCAATTAAAAGCGGCGTCCGCCGCCCGGGACATCAAAGTAATGCCGGGTATTTGGTGATCGTCAATCGCACAGCGGTCTAGCGCGCGTGTTTGCGCGGCGGTGTACAATGATTCGAATTGGCCTTGGTCCATTCATTCACTCCGTCACCCCCGCGTTTGCGAGGGTCCAGGAGCACTTTTCGAAGAGCTCCCGGTGTCACTGGGTTCCTGCCTGAGCGGGAATGACGAAATTAGAATTATACGCAGATGTCTTCACAAGGTGGTTCACAAATTACGCTGGCAGAACCAGAAGTACTGCTGGAGAAAATCCGACTCTGGGCCAATGAACTGGGCTTCCAGCAAGTCGGCGTGAGTGATGTGGATCTGGGGGAGCACGAAGCCTATTTGCAGAAATGGCTGGACGCTGGTTATCACGGCAGCATGGAGTACATGGCCCGCCACGGCAACAAGCGGTCACGCCCTGCAGAACTCGTACCTGAGACTTGCAGAGTGATCTCCCTGCGTATGGATTATCTGACTGACAACAACGCGATGGAGGTACTCGCCTCCAGCGAGAAAGCCTATATTTCCCGCTACACACTGGGCCGCGATTACCACAAGCTCATTCGCAAGCGGCTGGCGCAACTCGCCGCGCGAATCGAAAGTGAAATCGCCGGCGGCCAGTTCCGCGCCTTTGTCGATAGCGCCCCGGTCCTGGAAAGAGCGATTGCCGAGCAGGCAGGCCTGGGGTGGATCGCCAAGAACACCATGCTAATCAACCCCGATGCGGGTTCCTGGTTCTTTTTGGGCGAAATTTACACTGACCTGCCGCTACCCGAGACCCACGCTCAGGAAAGCAAACACTGCGGCACTTGCACTGCCTGCCTGGACTTGTGCCCCACCGATGCCTTTGTGGGCCCCTTTGAACTGGACGCCCGGCGCTGTATTTCCTATTTGACCATCGAGCACCATGGGAGCATCGATCCAAAGCTGCGACCATTAATGGGCAACCGGGTATTTGGTTGTGACGATTGTCAGCTGGTGTGCCCCTGGACCAAATTTGCCCAGGAGACCGGAGAATCCGACTTCATACCCCGACACGGCCTGGCGAACGCCGACTTGGTAGACCTGTTCCTCTGGGACGAAGCGACTTACCTCAGCAAAACCGAAGGCTCAGCGATCCGGCGCATCGGTCATGAACGATGGCTTCGCAATTTGGCAGTGGGGCTGGGTAATGGACCAGCATCGGAAAGAGCCATCTCGGCGCTACAAAGCCGGGCGAATTTTCCTTCAGAGTTAGTTCGTGAGCACGTTGAATGGGCACTGGAACAGTTGGGGGTTGCCACAACCGGGCCTTGAGCCCCGATAAAATTTTTACCCGTCCATCCGCAAAAAATGCTCTCGGTAGTAGCGCATCTCTTCAATAGATTCTCGAATATCGTCCAGCGCCAAATGAGTCGCACTCTTGGTAAATCCCGCGTCCAACTCTGGGCGCCAGCGCTGCATTAATATCTTCAGGGTACTCACATCCAAATTGCGGTAGTGGAAAAATGCCTCCAGCTCCGGCAAGTGCCTGGCCATAAACCGTCTGTCCTGACAGATGGAATTGCCACACATGGGAGACGCGCCTCGGGGCACCCATTGTTCCAGAAAAGCCATGGTCTCGGCAGCAGCGCGTCGCTCGTCGTACTCGCTGGCTTTAACCCTCGCCACGAGTCCCGAGCTATTGTGATGCGTCGTGTTCCACTCATCCATGGCATACAGACGTTCATCGCTGGTGTGGATGGCGATCACCGGACCCTCGGCCAGGGTATTAAGGTCTGAGTCGGTCACAATGGTGGCTATTTCAATCACCACATCATCGTCGGGCTCCAGCCCGGTCATTTCCAAATCAACCCAAATCAGATTGCTGGCGCTCTGCATAGTCGGTCGCTCTTCTTCAATGCTTGACCGATAGTGTAACAAATTGACTCGACAGTCCTACGCCCTGACCCAATAATGGTGAAATGTCCAAACGCAAACTCAGTCGCCAGCAAGCCTGGCGAGTCGAAAAAATACAGGACGAGCGGGCCAAGCGCGCCGCTCGCCGAACCGAGGCCGCTGAAAGTGCGCTCACCGGAGGCGAATTGGGCCCCGAGCGTGAAGGCTTGGTCATTGCCCACTATGGCACCCAAGTGGCGGTTGAGTCAGAACCAGGCGTCAGTCAGCGCTGTCATATTCGTGCCAACATCGAGGGCCTGGTGACTGGTGACCGGGTGGTTTGGTGTGAAGGAGAGCCCACCGGGGTCGTCGTCGCCCAGCTGGACAGGCAAAGCGTACTGTCTCGTCCAGACCCCTACGGCAAACTGAAAGCCGTCGCTGCCAATATCGATCAGATATTTGTCGTTATCGCGCCCTACCCCGAAGCCCACGCCAAACTGGTTGATCGCTACCTGGTGGCATCAGAGGTGGTGGGAATAGAACCCGTTATTCTCGTGAACAAAACCGACCTCCTGGACAGCGATGACGAACTACGTGCCAAGATGGAGTCACTGATCAGCATTTATCCGACTCTGGACTATCGAGTGCTGTTTACTTCGAGCAAGCAAAGCGGCCTGGAAGATCTGCATTCGGCGTTACGTGAGCGCACCAGCGTATTCGTCGGCCAGTCTGGTGTGGGAAAATCGTCACTGGTTAATGTACTACTGCCGGACGCTGGCATGCGCGTTGGCGCCCTGTCCGAAAACACTCTGAAGGGCACCCATACCACAACGACGGCGCAGCTGTTTCATTTGGATTGCGGCGGCAGCCTGATTGACTCTCCTGGCATCAGGGAGTTTGGTCTATGGCACATGACTAAAGAAGAAGTAGAACAGGGCTTTCGAGAATTTCGTCCACACCTGGGCTATTGCAAGTTCCGTGACTGCCAGCATCACAAAGAGCCAGGCTGCGCCATTTTAGCCGCGTTGGAATCAGGCGAAATAACCGAGTCTCGACTGGAGAGTTACAGGCACATTATCGCTTCTCTTGAGGAAGACTAAGAAGAGGGCTACTTCTGTAGAAGTACTGAGAGTAGGACTAGGACTTAATGGCCAATGGCTCGCCCAACCGAGTGGCTGCGCCGGCATCATAGCGACCCTCCCAGTCGACCGCTCCTTTGGGAAATAATAGGATGACCGTTGATCCCAACTTGAAACGCCCCATTTCCTCTCCCTTACCCAAAGACACCGCTTCAGGCAGGTTTTTGAAATCTATGGAAGCCGGTGTTTTGGGCACCGGCGCGACCTGACCACCCCAAACCGTTTCGATGCCGGCAACTACCATTGCGCCCACAAGAATCATGGCCATAGGGCCCACTTCGGTTTCAAAGTAACAGACCATACGCTCGTTACGGGCAAACAAGCGCTCAACATTTTCAGCGGTAACACCATTGACGGAGTAAAGATCACCCGGCACGTAAGTCGTGCCCAGTAGCTTGCCTGCCATCGGCATGTGTACCCGGTGGTAGTCTCGTGGTGACAAATAAATAGTCGCGAAACTGCCCCCGGCAAACTGGTTGGCCCACTCCGGGTCGCCGCCCAGCAGCTCCACACAACTGTAATCCTGCCCCTTGGCCTGAAAAATCCGACCATCGACGATGTCGCCTAATTGACTGATAGCGCCATCGGCGGGACATACCACATCCGCATCTGCGATCGGCCTGGCGCCCTCTTTTAAGGGGCGCGTGAAAAATGCATTGAAGTTGCGGTAACTCTGGTGGTCGGGCTCAAGCGCTTCGCTCATATCCACTTTGAAGCGACCGATAAACAAACCAATGACCCAGTCCTTCAGCCAAATCGGGTGTTCGAGCTCGGCCAGCCAGCCCGTGCAACGGGAAAGCAGGTGCTGTGGGACGATGTGTTGCAAAAAGATGAAAATTTTATCCATGGGGAGTAGTGTATCGCCTATCTGGGAAAACAAAATACTATTCTGCCGTGAAGATTTGGCTTGCGCCGCTGTTAATCCTACCCGCCCTGGTCTTCGCCGAGGATCAAAATTCGACCGAAATCCCTGTGGTGGCACCGGTTGTAGATGATCAATGGATAGAGACTGAAGAGCCGCCCATCAATTGGGTAGACACCGGCCAGACAGTCGCTGCGGAACAAGCTCAGGCGGCGGTTGAATGGATGGATGAATTCTTTGGTGACCCAACCTATGACCTGGAAAAGGCCGAGTCCTTCCTGCGTCTCGAACTCGAAAACGACTGGGACCAGGATGACGGGAATGACTTTGGGGTTCGCGTTCGCGGCAAGGTGCAGCTTCCAAAGATCAGTAAACGCCTGGATCTGGTTTTCTCAGAAGCAGATGGCGAAGCCGTCGACAGCGATGAGCGAGAAGATTTGGATAATATCTCTCTTCAGCTAAAGGTTCGCGAAAGTGAGAGATCTCGCTTTGACGCCACCATGGGATTCTCATCCGGCCACCTGAAACCCGGCATACGTTATCGCAATGAGGGAGACCTGCAATCGGCGTGCAGCTATCGCTACGTGCAACGCGTGCAATATGAAGATGGTGAGAACTTTTTTACCATTGCTCAAGGAGACTTGTTTCAGGCCTTTGAAAACACCGATGTTTTGCGCTGGAGCAATCGAATAAAGTATGGCGACCGTACTCAAGGCATGGAATGGCGCAGCCGTCTTTCGCTTTTTCAGCGCTATAACGCCGACACCAAACGTCCACTGGCATTGAATCACTTTCTTACCGTTAGCGGAGAAACACAACCCGATTCCTTTGCGAAGAACTACCGTCTGGGCACGCTTTGGCGCCGCCAGGTTTATCGGGATTTTTTGTTCGTAGAATTAGAGCCTGCAATAAATTACAGACGCCGGGAATACGAGGATGACCGTGAGCTAGCCTGGAGTTTTGTGGTCCGACTGGAGATCGCACTTTCCAGGGACTTTTCACGTACCGGAAAAAGTCATCGCACACCCGAGGGTGACTCTGAGAAAGAGTAGTCACACGTGCAACTGCGAGCACGTTTTGCTTACGCAAAGCAGATCGCCACCCCCGCCTTAGCAGGGATGACAGACAAACCGAACACTAACGCCGGTTCATCACGCTTTCACCCGGGATAACCGCTAAAGGTTTTCCTCCGCAAATGCCGCGAGGCGGGATCGAACAATCCCATTCACATGCATAATTCCTGCGTGTGGGTACTGCTTACTTTTTTCCACCAGGTAGGTGAGCCCTGATGTCAGCGGACTGATGTACTTATTGTCGATCTGAGCGAGATTCCCCAAAACCACTATTTTGGAATCAGCGCCCACCCGACTAATCACAGACTTCAACTGAAACTGGGTCAAACCCTGCGCTTCGTCGATGATGATGTAGGCATTATTGAAAGAGCGACCGCGCATAAAGTTAAGCGACTTAAACTGAATATTGGCGCGTTCTTTGACATAGTCGATACTGCCATGGCAGGACTCATCGGTTCCGTGCAAAATTTCCAGGTTATCGTCGAAAGCCGCCAACCATGGCGCCATTTTTTCCTCTTCCGTACCCGGCAGAAAACCGATTTCTTCGGCGATCGGCGGTGTGGAACGGGCCACGATCAGCTTGGAATATTTTTTCTGCTCCAAGATGGCATGCAAGCCATAAGACAAAGCCAGTAACGTTTTACCAGAGCCAGCAGGCCCCGTTAACACTGTCATGTCGACATTGTCGTCGTCCAGCATCGACATGGCCATCGCCTGTTCCAGGTTACGCGGCGCCAACCCCCAGAAACGCTTGTGCATTAGGTTGTCACGACTATCACAACGCAAGTAGACGAACTCATTGTCCACCCGTTTAACGAATGCCATAAAGTCCTGATCGTCATACAAAAACTGATTAGGGTAGGCACCGGGAACCGATTTTCGCGGTACTCGATGTAGGGTGCAATCGCCTTCGCGCAGGGTATCGACCTCGCTGATATTGGACCAGAAGTCGCCATCAATGTGCTCATAGCCCTTGGCAAGCAGATCTATGTCATCCAGAACCCGATCACGCCGGTAGTCTTCAACATGCACCAGACCAGACCCTTTAGCCTTGATGCGCATATTGATGTCTTTGGTGACTAGGCAAACAAACTCATTAGGGTTCTCCGCCTGCAACCTCAGTGCGACATTGATAATGCGATTGTCGTTGGCTTGATCCTGGGTGCCGTCCAGATAGGGCACATCAGTATTTTCGGCCAGCAGCTGATCAGGGAAAATTGCCAGAGTACCGGGCACCATACCGTCAAGGCCTGAGCCGGGTACTTCGACGCCTTCCTGAATTTCCTGTGGCGAAGCTGAGTCCACCACCTTGTCGATCATCTGAATGGCAATCCGTGCCTCTCGGCTGACGGTTTTATCGCGACGGTCTTTAATATGGTCCAGCTCTTCAAGAACTGTCATGGGGATTACCACTCGATGCTGCTTGAAGGCAGCGACGGCGGTGGGGTCGTGCAGCAGGACGTTCGTGTCCAGAACATAGGTTTTTTTAACTACGGGTTTCAGGGTGGCTGATTTTTCTACGCGCAGGGCGGAGCCTGAATCCATAAATCATTCCTCGTCAAAGTTTCACTAAAGTTAGGTGTTGTATCTTGGGGAATGGGGCGGATTGCAAAGCGTCGTTGCCATGCATCACCCAGTAGAGCTGGTTGTTGGTGTTCCGAGGTTGCCGCCGACTTCTGTGTTCGACGAGGGTTATGTTCAAAGAGGTGTGAGGAGCTGGCTGTAGTTGAGAGCGTAAAGGGCCAGAGCGTATTTTGCTCAAGGGCAGCGCGATTGCGCTTGATGTATGACGCGTAAAGGCCGGTCGTCACTGGCTGGCCTGCGCCCGGAAATTATTCAAATTTCGCTTCCCGACGGGATGTTTACAGCAGCGTTGCCCTCATTATCAAACTCGCTCGGCGTTACTGTCAATGGCTATTGCAGTAAGAGAGCCAATTCAGCCTTGCCGGGAATGAGGAATAGACGATATCTCACTGACAGGAGAGGCGATTTCCGCTAGGATAGCGGGCTTGTCTGTTGTTAATAGTAAGAATTCCCCCGCATGCTCAATCACGACTCTCTCTCCCAGCTCAAAGGCCTCAAGACCCAAATGGAGGCTGAAAAAGAGCGCGCCGAAGCGGTGGTTAAAGGCACCCAGGCCCGCTACGGGTTTGCCGTGCTTGACGATGGACGGGAAATTTTCATTCCGCCTGATGAAATGCTTAAGGCCTTCCCAGACGACCGGGTGCGTGTCTGTATTCGTCCTACCAAGGACAATAAGACCATTGCCGACATAGAAAAGCTCATCGACAGCCCCCTGGGAGACTTTACCGGGCGCTGCGTTCGTAAGGGCAAGGCTTTTTTTGTCGAGCCTGACCTGGCGCAACTGAGCCGATGGCTGTTTATCCCTCCCCACGCACGCAATGGTGTTAAGGAAGGCGATTACGTGCGCTGCGCTATTCTTCGCCACCCTATTCGCGACGGCAAGCCGCAAGCAAAAATTCTCAGCGTGGTAGGCGGCGAAGACACTCCCGGCATCGAAAACCTGTATTCGATGGCGAAATATCGTTTGTCGGTAGATTGGGGCGCCACCAGCCGCAAAGAGCTTGAGAAGCAACTTGCCCAGTGCAAGCCACTGGAAACCGAAAGACGTCGTGATCTGACGGACCTTGAATTTATCTCTATCGATGCTGCAAAAACCCAGGACATCGACGACGCACTATATGCCCAGGTCGCTGACGGCGGTTGGACGTTATTCGTCGCCATCGCGGACCCAACCTCTTACATTCCACAGGACTCCGAGCTGCACAGAGACGTTGCGGCCCGCGGTACCTCGGTCTACTTCCATGGCGATGTATTGCCTATGCTGCCGGAAGAGCTCTCCCAGGAAACCTGTGCACTGTCCGAGGGCGCAGACCGGCCAGCACTGGTTTGCAAAATTTCAATCAAAGATAACGGTGAAGTCGCTGACTATGAATTCATGGAAGCGACCGTGCGATCCAGGGCCAAGCTGTCCTACTACGCTGTCGACAAATACCTGACGGGCCAAAATGAAGAGCTGATGATGCACGCCTCGCCGCTAGAGTCGCTGTACCAGGTCTATCGAGCTCTGCGAGCGCACCGGGAAACAAATCACCTGGTCATGGAAGATCGTCAGGAATACCGCTGGATCATGGGCGATGATAAGCAGATCGATCACATCGAGCCCTTCGAAAAAATGCTATCCCAAAGGCTCGTGGAAGAGTGCATGATTGCGACCAACCGCTGCGCCGCCCGTTTCCTCAGCGATCGCAATGCCAGCGGCCCCTATGTCACCCACCCGGGCTTCCGCGGCGATCGACTGGACGAGACCCGAAAGTTTCTGGACATGCATGCTCCGCAAGCGGCGGAGCAGGATCCTAAAACGGTAGACGGCTATCGCAGCATCATGCGAGCCCTCTCCGAACCCGAGCAAGCCTTACCACTGCGTACTATGGTTAACCGGCTACTCACCCGTGCAGAGCTCACCGTTAAACCGGCGCCGCACATGGGCATGGCGCTTGAACACTACACAAACTGCACTTCGCCTCTACGCAAGTACGTGGATTTTCTGGTACACCTGCAAATTAAAGCAGCACTGCATGGTGATGAAGCCAAGCTGGTTGATGAACCCCTGCTCAAAGACCTGTCATCGCGTATCGCCAGTGCGCGTGCTGCCACCCTGGAAGCCGAGCGCTGGCTTGCAAGTAAACATCTTGCCCGCATGACTGCACAGCGTGAAGGAATGAGCTTCAAGGCGAAGGTAACGCACGTGAACAGCAGTGGCTTTACCGTGCGCCTGGACGACAACGGTCTGAGTGGATTTGTCGATTTGCGCAAGGACCCAGAAAAATTCAGCTACGACAAATGGACGGCAAGCCTTACCAGTACAACGCGCCGTTTCCAGCTCAATAAGCCGGTGGAGTTACGCTACATTGGCGTAGACCGCGACAATCAATATCAGGCGAGTTTTGAGCTGGTTGAAGGCTGTGGCTTAAAACCACCTAAAGAAGAAAAGAAAGTCCCTGCCCAGTAAAGCGCCTTGCGCTATTAGTGAACCCGGCGGTTGAGCGCGCTTGAGTGGCTGTTAGCCATCGCAGCAGCCACCAGGGGCTCGCCCAGGGCTAATTGATCCTGCACTCGGCTGACCAATTTGATCATTTCACCCACCCCAAGTGCCCTGAGATAAGTTCCCATATCACGATGTGAGTCTAAAACCACATTGGCATCGACATTGCGAAATGCCTGAATGATCATCAGTTCACGGTTACTGTACTGACTTTCTTCACCAAAAATAAGCTTGGTAAAGGTATCGACGATAGCCATCTCCCCCACCTGGGTTTCGGCTATATGCTGCGTGCGCTTCATTTCCCTACCTCGGTACGCCGGCTTCCTTGTCAGTGTCCGGACGTTTTTTTATCGAACTTCACTTTCAGTATGGCCCACTCCCTGAGAGCCGCTGATTAAATAATAGGCAATATTTCACAAATTTGCTCAAAGATTGAGCAAATATCCCCTTTTGGGGCAAATCATCTGGAAGTCCAGCGGGGTCGCTCAGGTCACAGGCAGGCAAGTATGCCTGCCATTCCCCAGACTTTAGAGCGCACCGCCAGGAGGCAGTAACACGCTAACTAGAAGTCGGCGTGCCCGGGGGTTCTTGGGAATGGAATCGCATCCCGGACATTCTCCATGCCGGTCACGTAATTGAGCAGGCGCTCGAAGCCGAGACCAAAGCCCGCGTGAGGAACGGTCCCGTAGCGACGCAGGTCACGGTACCACCAGAGTTCTTCGCGCAAATGCTCGTCCATTCGCGCATCAAGCACGTCGAGGCGCTCTTCCCGCTGGCTACCGCCAATGATCTCACCGATACCGGGGGCCAACACGTCCATTGCCGCGACGGTTTTTTCGTCGTCATTCAGGCGCATGTAAAACGCTTTGATGTCCTTGGGGTAGTTCATCACCACGACCGGACGCCCCACATGCTCCTCGGCAAGAAAACGTTCGTGCTCAGAGGCCATATCAACGCCCCACTCCACGGGGTACTCAAACTTTTTGCCGGAGTTCTGCAGGATTGTAATTGCCTCGGAATAGTCCATACGCTCAAAATTATTGTCGATGACCGCACGTAAACGATCGATGACCGTTTTATCGATGCGCTGCTGGAAGAACCCCATATCATCTTCTCGTTCTTCCAGAACGCGAGTAAATACATGTTTAAGCAGCGATTCGGCAAGGTCGGCGTCATCGTTGAGGTCGGCGAAGGCAATCTCAGGCTCCACCATCCAGAATTCCGCCAGATGACGACTGGTATTAGAATTTTCAGCCCTGAAGGTGGGGCCAAAGGTATACACCTTGCTCATGGCCAGGCAATAGGATTCCACTTCCAGTTGACCGGACACGGTGAGGAACGATTCTCCGGCAAAAAAATCTTCTTCGAAATTGATACCGCCTTTACTGTCTTTGGGCAGGTTGGCGAGGTCCAGTGTACTTACCCGAAACAGCTCCCCTGCGCCTTCGCAGTCGCTTCCGGTGACAATAGGCGTGTTAATCCAGTTAAAGTCATTGTCATGAAAGTAATTATGGATGGCATTTGCCAGAGTGGTGCGCACGCGCGTGATCGCACCGAATGTATTGGTACGGGGGCGCAGGTGTGCCTGGGTACGCAAATACTCGAAGGTATGGCGCTTCTTCGCGATGGGGTAGGATTCGGCGTCGTCTACCCAACCCACGACTACTACTTCAGTGGCCTGAATTTCTAAACTTTGGCCCTTTCCCTGCGACTCAACCAACTCACCGCTTACCACGACTGCGCAGCCAGTAGACAGCTTCAACACCTCTGACTCGTAGTTGGGCAGATCATTGGGCACTACGGCCTGAATGGCATCAAATGCGGTACCGTCATGCACAGCAAGAAAGGAAATTCCCGCTTTGGAATCTCGCTTGCTCCGCAACCAGCCTTTTACAGTGACCTGAGAGCCAACGGCAAGCTCACCCTTAATAGCGGCAAGCACGGTAGTAAATTCAGACATATCGATCTCTCCAGAGTGCAAGGCGCGGAGGATAACCCAAGCTTACGGTTCCGTCATGTATGAATACGCACAGCGCCGCTCACCGTGCCAGCTTGGTAATTTTAGCGCCCTCGAATGCCAGATTCGGCGCCAAGCCTTCATTGGTGAAAATGAATCCCACAACGGCTTCGTCAACCTCATACGAGCCTAAGTTGGCGGTCGTTATCAATGCCACGCTACCATCGATACCGACTTCAAATCCGCGGCGCTGGCGAAAATGGGCCAACGCTTGCTCGGTCACAAAAACAATCACCTCAGACTTAAACTGCGCACCTAACGCCAAGCCATAGGAGGCGCCTGCGGTGGCGTAATAAGCGTCCGGCTGTTGGTCTATAAGCAATACACCTTCCCCGTATTGACCACCGGACCCGAAGCCCAGTTTCACGATATCGGGAAACACCAGAACACCTGCCGCATCTTGCAGGAGAGCGTTGATCTCGTCTCCCTGATCGCCTAAATACGCCAGTGCGCTGAGACTCTTGGTATTAATCTCATCGACTGAATCGGCCTTGACCCCCTGAGAGAGGCCAGTCAGGACCGCACAGGCCAGGAGAACGTTAATGGCAGTGCGTGCTGAACGTTGCAACCCCATCAAAACCTGAATTCTTCGCCAGTCATTTGTTCCGAAAGCTGCCACAAGGTGTCAGCAGTGGCCGGATCGATAGCATAAGACTCGATACCGCCATCACTGTCCGGACCAGCGGGTTCTGCAATATGACAGTCTTCCAGATAAATACCTCCAAGATCGTCGAGGTCAGCAGACGTTGCCGCCCAGACACTGGTGGCCGAACCCTGCTCTACCGTTTTAAAGCCGATGTCTGCGATGTCGCGCCCTGCCAGAATGTTGTCCATGTCTGATTGATCCATATGACGACTCAGCTCGGTCATGATCATTCCCGGGTGCACTGCAAATGAACGCACCCCTTTCGTTTGCATGCGTTGGTCGAGGCCCACAGAGAACAATACGTTGGCCGTCTTGGACTGGCCGTAAGCCTGCCACTTCTCATAGTCGCGCTGCTGATAATTCGGGTCATCGACATCCAGAGGGCTAAAGCGATGACCGGCAGAGCTCAAATTGACCACTCTTGCCGGAGCACCCGCTACCAGCGCCGGTGCCAGCAGACAGGTCAGTAAAAAATGACCGACGTGATTAGTGCCCAACTGCATTTCGAAGCCTTGCGCAGTGCGCATCAGTGGGCACGCCATAACGCCAGCGTTATTAATCAGAAGCTGTATCGATGGACACTTGGCCAGAATGGCTGCCGCGCCAGCGCGCACGCTATCCAGATCTGCCAGATCAAGCAATGCAGTATCCAGTTTTGCATCGGGTACGGCGGCCTTGACCTCTGCCACCGCGCTTTCCAGCTTGGAGGCATCGCGCGCCACCATCAATACCGCTGCACCGGCACTGGCCAGAGTTCTGGTCGTTTCCACTCCAAGTCCCGACGATGCGCCTGTCACCAGGGCTTGTTTGCCCGTTAAATCGATACCCTGAATCACTTCGTGTGTGCTCGTACTGGAACCAAACTCGCTCATGTCAATCTCCTCGTTTACGTTGGCATCTATTGTGACGGGTGGAAATTGTCGCTTTAATGGCCGCTGAGGCCAAAGGCCATTGAAACCGGGAAACAGCATCAACCATGAAGGCACAACAGATCAAGCAATTTGAGGCAGGAGATTACATGAGTTTCGCCACGCTTAAGAAGTCCGGCGACTTCGTGGCTACACCGGTATGGTTCGCCCCAATGGATGGGGACTATTATGTATTTTCAGCGGGTAATGCTGGCAAGGTTAAACGCCTGCGAAATTTTACTGATGCGAGTGTTGCCACCTGCACGGCGACTGGCAAGGTTACCGGGGAAAAATTTGAAGCTGACGCCTACCTGCTTGAAACAAAGGAGGAAGAAGCTAAAGCGCTTGAGGCGCTGCACCGAAAATACGGTTTTAAAATGAAAATCACTGATCTTCTGTCAGGGCTGACAGGAAAAAAGCAAAAACGCTGCTACATCAAAGTATCTCCGCGATAGCGAACATCTACTGCGCGGCCACCAGCGAGCGGCTTATTTTGTCGTACTCCGCTCGATATACGCCCTGCTCTTTATACATAGTGGCCTTGCTCATCGCTTTTTCCAGATAGCGGAGCGCAGCCTTGGGTTGCCCTAATTCTCGATGAATCACCCCCAGTGAAAACATCAAGGCTGGATCCTCTGGCTCCAAAGACAATGCATCCTCGTAATGACCCCTGGCCCTGTGCCAGTCGCTCTCTTCACCCGCTTGGTCACCCAACCAGGCATGGTAAAAAGGATTGGTGTCGCGATATTTATCTACCCTAGATTCCCAGTATTGATATTCCTCATCCCTACCCTGCAGATGGAACAAGACCATTAAGTTGTTCATCGCAGAACGGTCGTAAGAGTCGACATCAAGCGCCTTAAAATAAGCTTGTTCTGCAGCCTGAAGTTGATCTGCCCGCCTGTAAACTACTCCAAGGTTAACCCAAAGGTGTGACATTCTCGGGCTCAACTGTAAAGCGCGCATCGCGTGCACCCAGGCTGTGTCCAACTCCTCCCGGGATAAAGCATCCATAGCGATATTGCTGTGATATAGCGCTTCGGCATCTTCATCCTGTATTTCTTGGGCACCGGTAATGTCATTAGGCGGCAGCGGATCCAGGTCCACCATAAAGCGGTCCCGACTGGACAAATGGACCGCCGCATTCACGTGTAAACGCACTGCCACCCGCTCCCCCATGCGTGTCCAGCTTGGACGCACATTTACCCATTGGTAGCGAGCATCGAGACCCACTTCCCGGGCCAGGGCAATAAACAGATTAGCGTAAGACAAACAATTAGCTGACTGGCTGTGAAAGGCCTCCTGAGCGGTGCCTTCTGCAAATGGGTCGTACTCCAAACCAAGTGTCGCCGTGCCACTTACCGCCCGGTGCAGCATTTGCAAGCGCTGGCGCCCAGAATTGATGCCTCTCGTGTATTTGTTAGCGAAGTCCCGCATTTCCTCATCCAGCGCTAATAAGTCTGGCGTTGGAGCACGCTGAGTGACCTGATCTAACTCTATCGTTTGCCCTTGGTATTGGAGTGGCGGAAGATCGTGTAACAGTTGATGAGAAGATGGATAACTAGCACAACCGGAGACCAATAGAATCAGTAGGCAACACGCCGCTCTCCACCCCCAGTCGGGGGCGTCGCTGCCAGTAGGTCTGTGTGCCCAGTGGTGCGCCATAAAAAGCCTCCGCCTTGAGTATAACCCAGTTTGACCCAGATCAATGCGGCAAACTATTTTCAGGCGCAGGCTGTTACACCTGAGAAGTGTTTCTATCTAATTCTAAAAAAAGGAGCAAACCATGACTCAGCATATCCTCGAAGAAGACACTGTCGCCGACAAGAAAGCCATGCAAAGCCTGTTTAGCGTGATTGGTGCCTTTGCGGTGGCCACCGCCGTGCTGGCAATTGTGGTGGGAATGGCTGTGGGCTAGCGCCCTGAGTAGCGTTAGGCAGCGGTGTGCAAGCCACACTCGCGGCCGTCGTGCACTTTGGTGGGGTCGAAGTAGTGGCGACACGTAGGCAGCTCATATTGCTCCATGTAGGCCTCTACATCTTCTTCTGACCAGTTAAAAATCGGAGCCACCTTGATAATGCCCCGGTTATCCATGGAGACAATATCCAGGGATTTGCGGTGCTCCGTTTCTTCCTTACGGATGCCGGTCAACCAGATCTCTGGCTTGAACTCTGCCAATGCACGGGCAAAAGGCTCCAACTTAACCTGCTCCGTGAAATCCTGGTGACGCTCTTCCTCATCAACCGTTGGTACGCCGCCCATAATTGCGTTGCGGCGCTCGGATGTCATTTGTGGGGAAAAGACGTGCATATCCAATTGAAGATCACGAATCAGTCGCTCTGCCACCACGTAGGTGTCGCGCAGGTTGTACCCGGTATCGACCCAAATAGTGGGCACTTGCTTGTCCACTTCACTGACCAGGTGAAGCATAACCGCGGCATTCTTGCCCATGCTGGTGGTAGCAATCGTTTTCGCCTGCAAGCCAAGGGCCCAGCGCACAATGTCGCTGGCACTGGCATCGCGCAACAGAGCGTTAACGCTGTCTAGGTCCAAATCCAACACGGGTACTGATCTCATAATAGTCACGGACCAAACTTTAAAGAATCAAAAGCGGGTTTACAAATAACGGAAACTTATATGGATATGCCGCAGCACGCTCCGCCTTTGGCGCTATTACTAGCTCAGACGGAGCGGGCGCATACGCTGTGCTCAGGCCGCCGCTTTGGCAGCAGTCTTCTCTAGTTCAACGTGTAAATCCAGAAATTGACCTGTGAGTTTATGACTGGGGGCCATATCAATTAACGGCCTGTGTTCGCGGTGGGACTCTTTCATCTTCACTGAGGTGTTCAAATAGGTATCAAAAATCGGATAACCCTCCTCTTCCAGCTCAGCCACCAGCTCCCCCGGCAAACGAGCCTGGGAATTAAACTGGTTGATGACTATACCCTCCACTTCAAGGTCGGGGTTATGGTCCTCTTGAAGCTCTGCGAGATTATCCATCAGTGAATAAAGACTCTGACGGGCAAAACTATCGCAATCGAAGGGCACCAGCACAGAGTCCGCTGCAATCAATGCCGACTTGGAGTAGAAGTTGAAGTTTGGAGGTGTATCGATATAAATACGATCGTACTCACCCTCAAGCTTGTCCAATGCGTCGCGTAATTTGAATATTTTGTAACGTGATTCCAGCTCTTTTTCCATATCAGATAGGACTGGACTGGACGGCATCAAAAACAAATTCTCGTACGGTGTTTCCCAAACAAAAGAGTCGGGATTTTTCTGCATACGCCGGGAACCAACCGTCTGCTTGAACAAACCCGCCACACCCTGCGCTTCAGCAGGAAATGCATCGGCATCGATTTCGCCCACCAGGTAATGAGTCGTATTGCCCTGAACATCCAGGTCGATGACCAATGTCCGGTAACCCATGCTGGCTCCGATTGCTGCCAGGTTACAGGTAATGCTGGTCTTGCCGACCCCGCCCTTTTGATTGAATACGACACGTTTCATAGCTTGGACAACCGCTTTGGTGGTGGTTTTTAGGAGGTTGTGCCAGTGTAATCAATCGGGCATTTCAATGTAAGCGCGGGCCCATAATTTCTGCCTTCATAGCAAAGATCAAGTGATCCCAGGCTATGCAGACCAGACCCGCTGATACAGTTCAATGATCTCCTCAGCCTCTGGAATCCGGGGGTTGTTTGCCGGCGAACCAGACGCAAGGGCTTGTTGCGCCATCAATTCCAGAGAGCCGTTCCAGACATCGACATCGATACCGAACTCGCCGGGGCTGGGCACCGAGAGATCTGCGTTCAGTTGCTTGAGACCCTCTGTCAGTTTGGTTAGCGCCACAGCGTCGGTATCTGAGTCCTCGGCCAAACCCATGACACGTGCAGCAGTTGCATAGCGCACGGGCGCGGCATCGACAGACCAGGCCGTCACTTCGGGAAGCAACATGGCGTTGCTGAGGCCGTGAGGCACATGAAACAAACCACCAATAGGCCGGCTCATCCCATGAATCAATGTCACCGAAGCGTTCGAGAAAGCCATTCCACCCTGGGTTGCAGCCAACATCATCGATTCCCGGGCTGCCCGATTATCGGGCTCTGCACAGGCGGTGCGAATATTGCGATATAGGGTGCTCATTGCGGTGAGCGCAATACCGTCGGTAAACGGGTTGGCTTTCCGACTGACATAGGCCTCCAGCGCATGGCAGAGGCTGTCGATACCGGTGTCGGCAGTGAGCCGGTAGGGCATGGTAAGGGTGAGTTCAAAATCTACCAGGGCGGCAACCGGCATAAAGCCAAGACCAGAGAGCAGCATTTTTTCCTGCGTTTCAGAGTCGGTAATCACCGCTGCGTGAGTCGCTTCTGAGCCTGTTCCCGCAGTAGTGGGAATAGCCAACACTGGCAGCCCTGTGTCGATCAGGTGAGGGACTTTGTAATCTCGCATGGGGCCATTAAGGCCTGCCATTGCAGCCACTGCCTTTGCCGTGTCGATTGAACTACCGCCGCCCAAAGCCACCAGACAGTCATAACTGCCAGCGGCCAGTGCAGCAAGACCCTGATCTACACTGTCGGTCGTCGGATCAGGAATACAGTCGGCGAACACCCCAAAGTTGATACCCGCGGCTTCAAGCCCCTCGACTACCCGCTGTAAATAACCGCATTCCTGCATAAAAGGATCGGTGACAAGCAACGGCCGGGACAAACCCAGATGCATCAGAGTTGGCGCCAGGTGGTCGCTGGCGCCAGCGCCGACCCGCAGAATACGCGGCAAGTTGATATTGGCCGACATGCTCCTACTCCGAAGATTTAGTCTTTGATCGCGATCAGGTGTATTTCAAATACCAACGCGGTATTTGGGGGAATAGACTCCCCGGCGCCCTGGTCGCCATAGGCCAGCTTGGGCGGGCAGGCAATACGCCATTTGTCACCCACGGACATCAATTGCAGAGCTTCAGTCCAGCCTGGAATAACTTGGTTAACTCCAAACTCGGCAGGTTCGCCACGCTCTACAGAGCTATCAAAGACACCGCCATCAACGAAGGTACCGTGGTAGTGCGTCACAACTGTTGACGTCAGCCCCGGCTTTTCGCCACTGCCCGACTCAAGCACTTCGTACTGCAGGCCGCTGTCAGTCACACTGACCTCATCGCGTTCGGCATTGGCTTTCATAAATTGCTCAGCCAGTGCCTGACGTTTGCTGGCGAGTTCGGAGGCAACAGCCTGCTGTTTGTCCTGAATAACCTGGTAACTCGGGTTCAACTCGGCATCGCTGAGCTGTGCCTCTTGATGATCGTACCAATGACGGATACCGCCAATCACCGCTTCTAGGTCGAGGCCATCGAAGCTGTTGCGACGCAGCTGATCGCCAAATTGCAAACCGAATCCGTAGCTGACTTTCTGTTCGTCGGTGGTCAGTTCCACCTCGGGGAGTAGTGCCATGAGAAATTTCCACTATGCTGATGTTAAAGAGCGCGAACCTTAGCACATTCGCGCACCCATAGAGGAGATAGCAATGCCTGAAGATATAGACGATATCCTCACGTTTTGGTTCGGCGGTCTGGATGAGCTGGGCATGAGTGCGCCTGAGCAAAATACGTTGTGGTTCAAGTCCAGCGAAGAGACCGACCGGCTCTGCCAGGAACGCTTCGGCGACCTGGTCGAAACGGCTATTACTGGTGGCCTGCAGGCATGGGAAACCGACGACCGAGGCTTAATAGCACTGATCATTTTGCTCGACCAGCTGCCCCGTAATATTCACCGCGGCACTCCTCAGGCGTTTTCCGGCGACCCCAGAGCGCTCGCCCTGGCACAGCACTGCATTGGCCACGGCCATCATCAGCGACTCCCGGTGATACATCAGGTTTTCCTGTTCCTACCGCTCGAACACAATGAAAACATTGAGGCTCAGGAGCAATGCGTTGAGTTGTTTCACGAGCTTTACGAGATAACCGGGCTGGAAGCCGTGAAGGGCTACTTGCGCTATGCAGAAGCCCACAGGGACGTTATTCAAAAATTTGGGCGGTTTCCCCATCGCAACATCATACTGGATAGAGAATCCAACCCCGATGAACTCGAATATCTGCAAAACCATGGAGGCTTTTAATGCATTGGCTATTGTTTCTTATCGCCCTTTTTCCCACCGCTGCCCTGGCCCAACAATCGCCCTTTGATTGCGAAAGCTCCGCCGATCATCGCCAGTTCGACTTCTGGCTCGGCAAGTGGGAGGTTAGGGATAGCAATAACACCCTGCAGGGTCACAACCATGTTCTCGCAACACAAAACGGCTGTGCGGTGGAAGAAAATTGGCGCAGTATCCGCGGAGGCACCGGACAAAGCCTCAACTATTTCAGCCCAGCGTCTGGTCAATGGCGCCAGCTATGGATCGATGCAGGCGCTAGCATCATCGATATCAGCGGCGGCATCGTTGACGGCAGCATGGTGCTGGAGGGCAGTATTTATTATCTAAACCGTCAGGTGACGATCCCCTTTCGCGGCACTTGGACGCTGCTGCCCGACGGCCGAGTCCGTCAATTTTTTCAGGAAAAGGATGCACAGGGAAAATGGCAGACCTGGTTTGAGGGTTTTTACAGCAAAGCCACTAGTCGGTAGTCGGTAGTCGGTAGTCGGTAAGGTTTAGCCGTTACCTTGCGAGACCGACCAAAAATCGTAGCGTCCCTCTGTCATCTCCGCTTGCCACACGTCGAAGCGGCCGCTCTCCAAGTCGGTATAGGCCTGTTCTATCGAGTCGTTGACCTGTGGGTAGGCCACTTGTTCCCACGGGCACTCGGCTCTGGAGAAAAATCCACAGTCCAGGGACTCAGGTCCCGCGAGGCAGTAGTCAGTATCAACGCGCGCACGAAACGCGATGTACACCTGGTTGATAAAGGTAATTGTGCCCGTCATATAAAGCTGTAGCTGGTCAGCCGGCAGCAACACACCAGATTCTTCGTGCAGCTCGCGTGCCGCAGCCTCAGCCAGAGTCTCACCCTGCTCCATAAAGCCACCGGGAATCGCCCAGGATCCCCGCTGAGGCTCAATGCCCCGCTGCACCCAAAGCAGCTTGTCACCATTGGCAACAAAGCAGGTCACCACAACCATAGGATATTCATAATCCAGCTGCCCACAACCTGAACACTGCCAGTGATTACGCACTTCTCCTGCGACCACATGAGGCTTCAGCGAATCTCCACACTGAGGGCAATAATTATGTTCAGGCAACGCTTTTTGCTCCTTGCAACAATAAAAAAACAATAGCACTTTGCCCCGGCAAAAGCATTGGCGCTATGCTTGCGTTCCCACTACTGGACCAGGAACACCAAGATGAGTAAGCAGACGCCACGGGTGCAGTTACTGCTAACCGGCAACGAGATCATGAGTGGCGACACCGTAGATTCAAATTCCGCGATGATTGCCAAACGGCTGAACGAATTGGCAATTGGCATTTACCGCAAGGTCACCGTGGGCGATGACCCGGCTCTACTTCAGCAGGAACTCAGCTCAATGGCTGCCAATGCTGACCTGATTATCGTTAACGGTGGCCTGGGACCCACAGTGGACGACCTGACCGCTGAAATTCTCAGTGCAGCGACTCAGGTGCCGCTAGAAGAACACCCTCAAGCTGTAGCGCACCTCGAACAGTGGTGTGCTGGCCGCAATCTCGCACTGAATGCGGCTAATTTGAAGCAAGCCATGCTTCCGGCGGGCTGCCAGATAGTGGACAACCCCATTGGCAGCGCAGTGGGCTTTGAGATGAACCTCGGTGATTGCCGCGTGATCTGCACTCCCGGCGTTCCCAGTGAGCTGGCGGCCATGCTGAATATCATCGTTACCAGTCTCGCTGCCGAACGCGAGCAGCCCGTGGAGCGTGACATTTTGCGTTTACAAACCTTTGGACTCGGGGAGTCCTCCGCTCAACAGATTATCACTGACAATATCCCTGACTGGCCCGTTGAAGTGGAATTGGGCTTTCGCGCCGGCGCCCCGCAGATGGAGATCAAACTCAGCGTTAACAGCAGTGCGGCTCTGGTCGCCAGACAGCGCTGTCAGGAGCAGATCACCCAATTGTTTGGAGACCACATTATCGGTGAGGGCGACACCCTACTGGCTGAGAGCGTGCTGGAGTTGCTGCGCCAGCGCGGCGAAACACTGACCACGGCGGAATCCTGCACGGGTGGCCTGATCGCGTCGATGCTGACCCGCATTGCCGGCTCATCGGACGGGTTTCATGCAGGCTTTGTGACCTACGCGGACGACATCAAACACTCCGTACTGGACGTACCAGCGCAGGACCTGAAAAGCCACGGCGCTGTCAGCGAGCAGGTTGTCCGCGCTATGGCGCTAGGGGCTTTGGATAAATCGGGCGCAAAGTACGCCATTGCCGTCTCCGGCATTGCCGGCCCGGCAGGAGGCAGCGAAGATAAGCCCGTTGGAACCGTTTGGATGGCCTGGGGCAGCAAAGATAAGCTGCGCACGCGATGCCTGTGTTGGCCGGTTGAACGCGGCCTGTTTCAAACCATGGTCGCCGCAGCTGGCCTGGACATGATCCGGCGAACACTTCTGGGGATCGAAGAAGAGCCCCGCTATTTTAGGCAGCGCAAGGCTCGCTAATTGGCCTACGCCTCCAGAGGCGGATTATCCTCCGTAGGTTCAGTCCGATGCCACACAAGAGAGTGAAAACGCGTCACATCGCCCACCTTGTCCTTGCCACTTAACACTAGTGTTTGGCCATCCAACTCCGCATGTCGCAACTGCTCACTGCCCGGGAAGTTAGGGTTGAGGCTTTGTGTCACGTAGTGGATAACATCTGCACCATCAACCCGGTATCTCCCTGAATAGTGGAAGTAAGAGCTGAAGGCGTCGCCTTTGTCGGCATCGGGTAACTTGCGGAAGCTAACATTATCGGCAAACGCTGCACGTTCTTTGCGAGCGATGGAAGCGCTCATCCAGCCGTCAGCGGAATAAAGCAGCAGACCCTGGGGATCTTCACCATAGGGGTAGCTAAAATCATCGCGATCCGAGTAGCCGATAGTCCAGGATTCCAGCTGCCAAGTGCCTATCAGGTCTTGTTTGGTGATCATAATAAGGTCTCTTACGTTTAAAGCGCATTACATCAACAAGGTGAGTGTCACCCGGTTACGGCTGCAGCTGCTCAATTTGCCAGCTGTTATCGGGCTGCTGAGAGTACAGAAAGCGATCATGCAGGCGGTGTTCACCCCCTTGCCAGAACTCTATGCGTTCAGGAATAACCCGATAACCGCCCCAAAAATCGGGCATGGGTATATCCCCTTTACCAAACTTGTCTTTGAGCACCTGAACCTGCTTTTCCAACATGGCGCGCGCAGAGACCGGGCGGCTTTGGCGCGAGGCCCAGGCGGCGATCTGGCTTTCTCTCGGTCGAGTCATAAAATAACTGGCTGATTCGGCGAGGCTCATTTTTTCTGCTCTACCGCTAACGATCACCTGCCTGTCCAGCTCGTTCCAGGGGAACAATAGGGAAACGAGCGGATTTTCGGCCATTGCGGAAGCCTTGTTACTCCCGTAATTGGTGTAAAAAACGAAGCCGCCGTGAGACATACCTTTGAGCAAGACGATGCGTTGCCATGGCCTACCCTGCGTATCGATAGTAGCGAGCACCATTGCAGTGGGATCTTCCAGCTCTGCCTTAACTGATTGCTCAAGCCAATGCTCAAACTGCTCTAGTGGATTGGCTGCCAGCATCTCGCGGGTTAACCCGCCGGCAGTGTACTCACGTCTGAATTCCTCGTAATGCACTGATAAATCCTGCTACGCTGCGCAGCCAAGTTAGGGAACCTTAATAGTAGCGGTAGCAATCGTCACAGGCAAAAAAGGAAAGGGATGCAGGCACCAAAAATATTAGACGCCGGGGAGCAACACAGTGAATCGCTAGCTGACATTCTCGCAGACTCATTCAGCGAGGATCCGGTAATGAACTGGGTAATCTCCGACCCGGGCCTCTATAAGGACTTTTTTCGCTTATTGGTCAGAGACATCTTCTTACCCCGGGGCATACAACATATGGAAACCGGGGAAAGAGCCGCTGGGCTTTGGCTGCCACCCGGCGGCACTTTCGATGTTCCGCCCAGCTTTGGCCTGATGAGCCTGGTGGCGAAACTATTGTTGCGTAAAGGGCCCAGGGCGCTGTGGCGAATTCCACAACAGGGCGCTGTTTTTGACCGGAATCACCCCAAAGAACCACACTATCATCTGGTGTTCGTGGGCTGCAGAAAATCCTCACAGGGCCAGGGGCTGGGCTCAGCCATGCTCAAGCAGGGTACCCGTATCTGCGACGAACAACACATGCCTGCTTATCTGGAAAGCTCCAACGAATTAAACGTACCTTTGTATCAGCGGCACGGCTTCGAAATTGTGGCCGAGGAGTCACTCCCCGGCGGCGGCCCTACCGTCTGGTTTATGTGGCGCGAAGCGCGCTAGATCGGCAGATCTCAGTTTGGGGGAAATTCGGCAAACACTGCTGTCGCTGCCTCTCGGCGCTCTTCCGCCAGCACCTCGGGGTCTTCAGGCTGATTGCGCAGCCGGGACTCGATAATCGAGCGCCATACTGATTTGTTCCGCAAAGGATCGATCATATCCACAATAAACGTACCCTGGGTGTATTGACGGACACTCACATCAGACACCGCCGGACCACAGCCCCAGCAATTGTAGTAACTCATGCTGTTATAGGTACGCACATCGGTGCGCTCTTCAGTCACCAGGTGCCAGATCATGTAAAGATCCGCCTCGCTGTTATCGGTGACAATTTCAAAACCCCTCCGCTGCAACTCATCAGCCAGCGCCCGGTCTATGCGTGCCTCCTGCATATCACTAATGTGCAGGCTGGAAAGATCCTCTCGGTCTACAGGCTGTAGAGCGATTTTTTGAGCCTTGGTGAAATCGAAGCTGGAATCGTAATCCATGTTGGCTTCCAGCGGTGTTGCACAGCCGGTCACCAGACAAATTGCGAATAAAGCGGCAGTTGCCTGCAGGGCGCGTAAAAACATAGGTGGGTCCTCGTGATTTGATTCTCATTATGAGATTGATTCAGACTGGTTTCAATCAGCGGTACTGGGATACACAGGCGCCCGGCTCGAAACAGCAGGAATTTCGGGAAAGGGAAAAAAGTTGCGCCAATCTTCCCCAAACTGCTCTGCCAATGTTCGATCGAACGCTGCTTTATAAGCAGAGTCCATTTCCCGATCCAATTCGGCCTCGCTCGCCGCACCCACCAATACAGCGGCTTCGGCGATACCTTCTGCCCTAAGGCGGCGCCCCGGAGGCAAGTCTTCGCCATTGGACAGTGCTTGAAACATTTGCTGCCAGCGGCCCTGCAGTGTTTCTACTAGTACGTGCATAGATTCTCCGGAATCACCCTACTGGCGATAGTATCTCTTTTCCATCCGCATATTAAAAACCCAGTGGCCAGGCCCAAAGCGGGCAAATAGAACCATTGACCGTCGTCATGCGTACTTTTCCGTATACGCTGCAGAGCGTATATACTTTCACGTTATAAGCCGAACCTAATCCACCGAGACATCGCCAAGCAATGCAAGCTGCCTTCACGAGATAATCATGAGCAAGAAGCCTCTACACAAAGCCCTGGGTTGGGTACTGCTGCTTTTCATTACAATGGGCGCCTCTTTCCTTGGAGCCCAAGACGAGACTGCTACCCAACATATCGAAGCGCCAGGCGCTACTGCCGACAACCCAGCTTTTGTCCAGGAAGCAATCAGTAGCGATGACTACGAACGCGCTATCGCCGATCTCGAGTCAGCACAAGGGGCCTACGCGAGCCAGCTACCAGAATACCTGTTAAGCCTGGGGCTCAGTCTGCAAAAAAGCGGCAATCATCAGGCCGCTATTAGCGCTTTCAAGCGAGGTGTGCACTTAGCCAGAATTAATGATGGCCTTTACAGCGCGCAGCAAATTCCTCTGCTTCAACGTGAAATGGCCAGTCATATGGCGCTGGGACAATACGCCGAAGCTGATGAGCGCCAGCTATATCTCTACCGAGTGCAAATGCGCAGCATGGAAAGTGGAATCACCCGCGCACAGGCCTTCATCCAGCAAGCCCAGTGGCAGCACAACGCGTTTAGCCTGGCATTGGATGGCCAAGGCTATGCCCGGTTAATGAGCATGTGGGATCTATACAGACTTGCGCTCAACGATATTGTTGATCGGCAGGGAGCCACCTCACAGCTATTGAAGGAACCCTTAGAGGGGATGCTGCTTTCCCAATACCTGATAGCGAGCTATGACGTGCAAGGGATCAATGGCGCGGGCGACAATTTCTCAATGCAAAACCAACTCAACCGTTTCAATGCCTACAGAGCACAGAGCTATCAAAAAGGTCAGGCTGTGATTCGAGCAATTTACGATGTGGAGGCCGCTAACCATGGCATCAATAGTCAGGGTACTATTGAGGCCAAGGTGATGCTGGGCGACTGGGTGTTTTGGTTTGGCAAACGGGAACCCGCAATCAATGCTTACGCTGAAGCAATTGCGGAACTTGTCGCCCGCGGCGATGCCGAATCAGATATAGCGTTGCTTTTCGATACCCCAGTAGAGCTGCCCAACTTCGACGGCGCGAGGCACCTGCCACAAGTTGCAGAAAACGAACGCGCTAATCTGCTACTGACGTTTGGTGTAGACGAGCGGGGCAAGGTGTATAACCTTGAACGCGTGGACGATAATGATTTGAACGAATCGAAAGCAATACGCCTTATGCGTAACCTGCGCAGGACGCAGTTCCGGCCCAGACTGGCAATGGGCGAACCACAGAATACTGAGACCGTGACAAGGGCCTATGAAATTAAGCAGTAGTGAAATCACCAGACCAACCCGGCTGCTGTTGCCGGCGGTACTGGCGAGCGCCTGCCTGTTACTCGCAGGGTGTCCTAGTGCCAGCAATCCGACGACTCCCCAGCCGCCCAGCACCCCTAGCAGCAGCCCTCCTCCACCGAGCAGCAGCTCTTCCAGCAGCAGCTCATCTTCTTCATCTTCGTCCAGTAGCTCTTCGTCCAGCAGTTCCTCCAGCAGTCAGTCCGAGAGCTCGTCAAGCCAGAGCAGTGCTGGGAGCCCCTCCAATCCCAGTCAGTCAGGTTCACAGGGCACTTCAGGCGAAAGCGCGAGCAACAGTGAAAGCCCGGGTGAATTTCCCCAGGGGGAGTTTCCATCAGATACAGGCGGTAATGCGGGTGAACAGGTCGCCGGTGAGAACGGCGATAGCACCCAAAGTGGTGAAGATACCGGCGCTGGCCAGGGCGGAAATGCTGAGCCCAGCTTTGAGGAGGCGAGCGGCGCTGCAGGCGGTGAACCCGGGTTTGAACCAGCAGGCTCTGGCGGGCTCCCCGATATGAGCGACGAGCCCACTTTTGAGCAAGTCATGGCCGGCATGGAAGGTGCGATGGGCGACCAGGCTGGCGGTAATTCGCAAGGCGAAGAACAGGGTCAGGGGCAAGGCAACGCAGGAGCAGCCGGCACCGGCCAGGCGGGCGGCGCGTCAGGACAAGGACAATATGGCTCCTACCCAGGCGGGTCAAGCAGTGGCGGCACTGGCAGCGGACCGCTCACTCCTGCCGAACAGGTGGCCATCCTGGATGCCCGCCTGGAACAGGGAACCGGTGAATTTGACGCAATGATTCTTGAGGAACAGGCTGCGCAACGCGAGGCGGCCCGCAATAGTACAGCGCAACAACCGCCAGTCAGCGCACCCAGTTCTAGCGGTGGTGGCGGTCAGGGCAACAGCGAATATGGCAGAGGCGGAATGGCCAGCAGCGGCAGTCAGGGCGGCGGTATTGGCGGCGCATCCGCGGGCGGAGGGCAGATGCCTAAAAACACCGCTAAGTATCCTCCTCCCGAAGACATTCCCTCAGGCGATGGAGATGACGTTGTTGCCCGACAGCTCCGCGAAGCGGCGATGCGCGAACCTGATCCCGCGGTGCGAGAGAAACTCTGGGATGAATATCGCAAGTACAAGGGCATTGAAAAGTGACCGCGCAACGAAATACGCGGGCGATCGCAGCACCGATTCTTGGGCTGCTTATTCTGCTCACTGGCTGCGTCAACCAGACGATCAAAAGCACCTCTGTACCGCCGGTAGAGTCCAGCAGCGAGGCGATTCCGGAAGGGCAGTTGCTCGATGTTGGTATTGCGATTTTCGACCCTGGCCTTGATGAATACGATGAGGACGAGCGTGTCTACCCGGAAGTGCGCAAAGCCGAATCCCGATTCATGCCCAACCTCCTTTCTCAAGCCATGCAGGAAAGCGGCGCCTGGGGTGCCGTTAGGGTAGTGCCGGACCCGGAACGTATCTCTGATCTTTCCGTACACGGCAAAATCATTCATTCCGATGGCGAGACCCTGGAAATACAAATTCGCGCTGAGGATTCGCGCGGCTATGAGTGGATGGACAAAACCTACGAAAGCAAGGCCAGCGCCTATGCCTACAAAACTACCACTCGCAGCTCCTACGACCCATTCCAGGCCATGTACAACACCATAGCGAACGATTTGCTCAAAGTGCAGAGCGAGCTGCGACCCGAAGATCGGGAGAATGTGCGTCTGACCACAGATTTATTGTTTGCCCAACGATTTTCTCCAGAAACCTTTGATGGCTACCTGGCCAAGAACAATCGCGGCGTTTACCTGGTAATGCGCCTACCAGCAGAAAACGACCCCATGATGGAGCGCATCGGCGTTATTCGCGAACGCGACAACATGTACGTCGATACCATGCAGGAATACTACAACTCCTTCGGCATTGAAATGATCGGCCCCTATCAGGAATGGCGAAAGCTCAGCTATGAGGAAGCCATGGCCCTGCAGGAACTCAAGGCCGAATCTCGCCGCAGACTCATTGCCGGTGCCGTCGCAGTGGCAGCGGGTATTGCCGGCATGACCAGCAGCGATAGCAACAGCCGAGCTGCGGGTAACGTTGCGGTCATCGGTGGTGGTTACCTGCTCAAGAGCGGCCTGGAGAAGCGCAACGAGGCTCAAATTCATGTGCAAGCGCTAGAGGAACTGGGCATGTCGCTGGAGGCGGAAATCACGCCCCAGGTAATCGATCTGGAAGACCGCTCAGTGACCCTCAGTGGCAACGTAGAAGAACAGTACTCCCAATGGCGAGAAGTATTGGCTGACATTTATGCCACTGAGATAGGCTCACTAGAAGGCCTGGAGGAATCCTCCTCAACGCCTGATACACTTTAAGCCGAAAAACACCGCCGTCACGCATAAAAGGTTCGCCCAGTAGATGTCTTCCCAAAACGAGCAATTGGAGCCAACGCCCTTTGAGCTCGCACCAAAGTCAGCGCCAGAATCAGTCAACGCCAAGCCTCCGCCGCAGTGGGTCTTACCCGCGCTGGGTGGGCTCGCGTTACTGGCACTGCTAGTCGTATTTTGGCTGCCCGCTCAGGTCAACGAAGATTCCGAGCCCTCGGTGGCCGATACCACCGAGACAACGCAAAAGCCCGCTAATACTGCTGCCAAGCCAAAAGCAGAGCCAACAACCCCCGCTGCGTCCCCGTGGTCTGACGCGCAAGCAGCGAAATTGCGCAAAGAAGCGCAGGCAGTGCTTCAGGAACTACTTGATCTGCAATTTACCCTGGATGAACGGGGTGCAAGCCAGTGGTCTACCGATTCCTATGGCGAGGCGCTGGCAACGGCACAGAAAGGCGACGAACTCTACCGCCAAAAACAGTATGTGGAAGCCAAAGAGGAATACCAGCGAGGTCTGGCACAGTTACAGGTCATTAATGACAGCATCCCGGCAGTCGTTGACCAGCAGCTGACGCTGGCTCGTGATGGCATAGAACAAGGTTACATCGAACAGGTGCAGGCCGCCCTGGAACTGGCCACCCTGATCGAGCCCGAAAATGCAGCGCTACCTGAATTGCAGCAAAGGGCGAGCGTTTTGCCATCGGTGGTTGAACGCATGGCAGCTGCCACTGATGCTGAGGAGGCATCCGACCTCGAAGCGGCCCAAGGCCAGCTCCAACAAGCAGTGACCCTTGACCCCCTGCACCAGCGAGCGGCCAGTGAGTTAAGCCGAGTGAGCGCGGCCTTCGTTGACCAGCAATTCAATGACGCGATGAGTGATGGTTACGCAGACCTCGATAACGGTAGCTACAGTAGCGCAAGAGGCCACTTCAACCGGGCCGCCAGCTTACGCCCTGGCTCCGCCGAGGCCGGCAGCGCCATTCAAGAGGTCAGCGTCGCTCAGCAGGCTAACCGTCTGACCAGCCTGAAGAGGCAAGGCGACAAACTTGAACAAACTGAACAATGGCAACAGGCCGTTGAGGCGTATCAAAACGCGCTGGAAATGGACGAAAGCCTGCTATTTGCGGTAGATGGATTAAAGCGCAGTGAGGCCAGGGCTCGGCTAGACAAGCAGTTCCGTGCTGCCATGCTGCAACCGGATCGTCTATCTGACGTTGCGGTTGCCGAGGCGACCGAAAAACTGCTCGCCTATGCTGTCACTATTCCAGAACCAGGGCCGGTACTGAAAGAGCAAATTTCAACCTTGCAGGTACTTCTAAAACAAGCCAACACCATCGTGCCAGTGACCCTGCGCTCCGATGGCGAAACAGAAGTTATCATCTATAAGGTTGCGCGACTGGGCACCTTCCAGCAGCGAGAGCTGAATCTTCGCCCCGGCACCTACCAGGCCCGAGGGAGCCGAGTGGGCTATCGAGATGTTCTGCACAAGTTCACCATTGAGCACGAAGGTGAAGCACCGCAGCTCGATATCATCTGCACGGAGCGCATCCTTTGAGCCCAACCCATTCAGACGAGTCATTAAGCCCGATCGAACCCAGTGCGTTCCAACCACTGGGCAGCGAAGCTAAAGAAAAAAAATCCACTATTCACCCACTCCGTTGGGTGCTGGGCATCACCGCATTTGTCTTTATTTTGGTGATGGGGTTTCTACTGACTGCGAGCTCGCTGCAGATTATCGTTGAGAGTGAGTCAGAGGCTGACGTGAACATCAGCGGCCTCGCTCTGCCCTTTGGCGCACGCTATCTCTTGCGACCCGGCGACTACACGGTGACGGCCCAGGCCCAGGGCTACCATCCTTTTGACACCGTCATCACGGTCACAGGTAGCGACAGTCAGAGCGCCACCCTGGTCCTGCAGCCACTACCTGGCCTGGTCACTGTGGATACACGCCCCAATGGGGCCCGCGTGCTGGTAGACGGGGAGCATCTGGGAGACACACCAGTGAGCGACCTTGCATTGGAGGCCGGAGAACGAGTCATCGCATTGGAGGCAGATCGTTACCTGCCCCATGAGCAGGTTTTCAAGGTCACGGGTCGACAATTACCCCAGCAGTTGTCCGTAGATCTTCAACCTGCCTGGGCGGAGTTCACCGTCGATAGCAACCCCACCGGCGCCGATATCCTGGTGGATGGGGAGGCCATCGCTGTCACCCCTGCTGTGATAGAGATTCTACAAGGTGACCATCAATTAATGTTACAGCAAGCCAAGTTTGCGAGCTGGCAGCAGGATTTGACGGTGACTGCCGGTCAAGCACAGGACCTGGGAACGATCGAGCTGCAGCCTGCAACAGGGCTGTTACAGCTATCCAGCTCACCTAGCGGAGCTAACGTTACCCTGGACGGTGAATTTCAAGGGCAGACGCCGCTGGAGCTTGAGGTCACCCCCGATCGAAGCCATCGCCTGGCGGTGTTCAAGCCAGGTTATCGCCGTCATAGCGAGACCGTAGAAATGGGAGCAGCAGCCACCGAGAGCCGCACCATCAGCTTAAAAGCGCAGCTCGGCGAAGTTAAATTCCGGATATCCCCGTCACAAGCCGTTTTGCGTGTTAATGGTAAGTCTCGCGGTACGGGGAGCCAGGTACTCTCCTTGCCCGCCGTCGCCCAGCGAGTAGAGATATCCCTGGACGGCTACGCCTCAGTAAAACGCACAGTGACCCCTCGCCCCGGGCTACAACAACTGGTTGAGGTTAGCCTGCAAACGGCAGCTGAAGCCAAGGCCGCGAGGATCAAGCCGGAACTTACCACTGCGCTGGGGCAAACCCTGCTGTTATTTAACCCCGCCGACTCACCCACTGCGAACTTCAGTATGGGTGCCTCACGACGAGAGCCAGGCAGGCGCGCCAATGAGGTATTGCACCCCGTCGCGCTCAGTCGCAGTTTCTATTTGCAGACAACAGAGGTGACTAACGCCCAGTTCCGCCTGTTTACAGCATCACATGACTCTGGCCAAATCGAGGGCAACAGCCTCAACCGAGACCACCAGCCCGTTGTTCAAGTCAGCTGGCAACAAGCGGCGGCCTTCAGTAACTGGCTCAGTAAACGTGAGGGCCTGCCACCCTTTTACCGTGAAACCAACGGCATCATCACGGGATACAATCGTTCCAGCACGGGCTACCGCCTTCCAACGGAAACCGAATGGGCCTGGGCCGCACGCAGTAATGGTGAAGGCCTGCTGAAATTCCCATGGGGCGAGAACTTCCCGCCCAGCACGGCAGTAGAAAATTACGCCGACAGCAGTTCGGCCTACGTGACCGGGCGCGTTCTGAGCGCCTACAAGGATGGCCACGTCGTCAGTGCTCCTGTTGCCTCTTTTCCGGCCAGTAACAAAAGGCTCTATGACCTCGGCGGCAACGTTGCCGAATGGGTGCACGATGTCTATAGCATTCCTTCAGCCAACGGCTCGCTGCAAATAGATCCCCTGGGTGCACAATCCGGCGATAATTTCGTTATTCGAGGCGCCAGCTGGTCTCACAGCAGAATCGCAGAGCTGCGCCTGTCGTACCGGGATTATGGGCAAGCGGGGCGCGATGACGTAGGATTCAGACTCGCTCGGTACGCGGAGTAAGCACATGATCAAACTGTTAACATTGCTTCTGGCCCTGTGGGGCCTACCGGCGACGGCGCAAACCGATGGCACTGACCAAGACACCAGCGAAGAGACAACCACAGACACAAAAGAAAAAACGGAGCCGGCAACACCACGTGCGGCGACCGATCCCTTTGATTACGAATCTTCCGAGCAGATATCTGAAGACCTTTCGGTCTCTTTTCCGGTGGATATATAGGACCCAATCATGAAGCAAAGGATGTCTTCCGAATTTATATACCAGCTGTTCGCCCTGCTCATAGCGGTGATCGTGGTTCACGCTGTTTATGTGGGGGCCATCCGCCCGGCAGCAGACAACCAGATTCGACAGGAGATGGAATTACAAGCATCTGGAGATGATTATGTCCCCGAGCGCAGCTTTGTAGTGGTAATCCGCGACTTCGAGCAGGAAGCGTGTTTTATCCTGCTGATTTGGGCGCTGGCGATTATGGGCTACAAAGCCAAGCGCGCCATGGATGAACAGAGCCTGCTCGACCGACGCTTGCTCGACATTCCAGAGGGAACCAGCGTGTTGCCAGAGGATGCCCGAGAGTACAGTCGCTCCCTGGAAGCATTACCCGATGAGGAGCAGGACTATTTATTACCCCGCACACTGCTTTCAGCGCTGCAGCGCTTTGCCACTACCGGCAGCATTCAGGCGGTGTCAGACACGATCAAGGAAAGCTGTGAAATAGAAGCCGACCGACTGGACTCGGAACTGTCTATGGTGCGCTATATCGCCTGGGCCATTCCTTCGGTCGGCTTTATCGGCACAGTACGCGGTATTGGCGAGGCCCTGGGCCAGGCTTACAAGGCGGTAGAAGGTGATATTTCGGGTGTGACGGTGAGTCTGGGCGTCGCCTTTAACAGCACCTTTGTCGCATTGGTGCTCTCCATCATTATCATGTTCTGCTTGCACCAGTTGCAGCTCTCGCAAGAACGCCTGGTGCTCGACTGCCAGCGCTACTCTGACAAACGCCTGCTGCGTCACCTGGTTTCCGCATGACCGTTGCTCTACTGGACATTAACGACTGCGTCCTCCAGCTATGGGGCAGCGGCCCCGTGCAGCAAAGCCCCGGCTATGCACTACTCGAAGGCAAAGCGTATCAATTTGGCTCCACAGCCAGGGGCAGCGCGCGCGTGCGGCCCCGAAATATTAACAATCGCTATTGGTGGCAGCTGAGCGTTGAACCGCTGCAACCCGCGCTAGGCCCCGCTAGACATACGGCAGACCTGGTGCACGAGCATCTGCTGCAGCTGCATCGGGAGTCAGGCCAACCCAAGGAGCTCCTTCTGGCCTGTTCCGGCAGCATGCAGAGAGAACAACTCAGTCTACTGCTCGGTATTGTCCAGCAGTGCCCCTTTGAAGTCGTGGGGCTGGTCAACCGAAGCGCTTTGCTTGGCAGCTTGCACGGCGGCCCAGGTCGACTGTTCCATCTTGAGTTGCAACTGCATCAGGCCCTGCTCACCGAGCTTGCCCAAAATGGTGAAGAGATTACCGTGCAGCGCAGTGTGCCACTGCCCGGCTGCGGTTTGCTGCAGCTGCAGGAACGTTTGGTGGAGGTTGTCTCCAGCGCCTTCATTCGCCAGACGCGGTTTGATCCAAGACGCAAAGCCGAAACCGAGCAACAACTCTACGACGCCTTACCCAAAGCGCTGCAGGCTCTGGCCGACAGCCCTGAGACAAATATTGAGGTCAATGGCTACCGGGCGAGAGTTGCTGGCACGGATATGGCGAATGCCGGACAGCGGCTCTTCACCGCCGCCGCTGAGGCAATGGGCAGCATATCTCCTGCGGACCGCTTGATTGCCGATCCACTCGTAGCGCTGCTACCCGGAGTGCGCGACAAGTTTCCCAATGCCGAATTCGCACTCGCTGATGAACTCTGGCAGGCCATGCAACAACTCACCGACCACCTGCTAAACCGCGACGGCCCGTTAAACTTTGTTACCTCCCTGCCCTGTTTAGCAGTAAGCGACAATGGCCCCATCGAGCCAGCCGCCCTTGAGCCGATGCCGGTGGCAATTATTCAGCCGACCCACGTCCTCGTGGGTTCTACTGCGAAACCACTGACAGAAAATGCTCAGCTTGCACCCGACATTAAGCTCACCAGGGACGACCGGGGTTGGCTGCTAACAGGGAGCGTTACCGTCAATGGCACAGAGGCTAAACCGAACGAACCTCTGGCTGCGGGGGACGTTATCGGCTCCCCAGATGGGGTCACTTATCAGTTGATTGAAGTCGTAGACTAGGCATGGCACGCCAAAAGCGCAGCTTTACCACCTTCAACCTTAGTTTTCTGGACATTATGTCCTGTGGGTTCGGAGCTGTAGTGCTCGTGTTTTTGATCATAGATCACTCTATGGAAGTTCAATCGCAGGACCTTAACAGGGACCTGATGTCTGAAGTGAACCTGCTTGAGGAAGAAGTCACCGAAGGCAAGGAAGGCCTGGTAGCGCTGCGCAACACGCTCTCCGAACTCGACATGCAGATGGTAGAAGCCCAGGGGCGCGCAACCCGAATCACAGAGGAGCTCGATGATTACGAGGCTTTGATCGAGTCCCTCAAGGCCGACGGATACACGGAAGACGAAGCCATAGAAAAACTGAAAGCCGAAATTCGTTCCCTGGAGCAGGAAGTGCAAAAGCTCAAGGAAGCAGCTCCCGAAGACGGCGGCAAGAGTGCTCGCACCTTTGTCGGCGAAGGCAACCGACAGTACCTTACCGGGCTCAATCTGGGCGGCCGCAATATCGCTATCCTCTTGGACGTCTCTTCCAGCATGCTCGCCGAGCGATTAGTCAACATACTACGCTTTCGCAACATGGATGAAGCAGTACAACGACGGGCAGAAAAATGGACTCGCGCCTTGGACACAGTCGACTGGCTCACAGCCCAACTGCCAGTAAACGCTGAGTACCAAGTGATCGCCTTCAACACCAAAGCTTTTTCCGTCCTGCCGGCAACCGATGGCCAGTGGCTGGAAGTCGCTGACCAGGCCCAGCTTGAAGAAGTATCCAGCGAACTCCGCCGAATCGTGCCCAGTGGAGGCACCAGCCTGGAAAATGCTTTTGTCGCGATGCAAAAACTGTCACCCTCACCGGATAATATATTTCTAATTACCGATGGCCTGCCTACTCAGGGCGCTAACCCACCGCGTGGTTACACGATCAATGGGCAAGAGAGATTGAAGCTATATCGCAAGGCCATTCGTCAGCTACCGTCGGGGGTACCGATCAATATAATTCTAGCGCCAATGGACGGTGACCCCATGGCCGTCTCCGAATTCTGGAGACTGGCACAGGCAAGCCAGGGCACTCTCCTGAGCCCCTCGAAGGACTGGCCCTAATGGCCCGCCGGCGCGCTGCAGAAGAATTCTCACTGTCGTTCCTCGACGTCATTTGCTGTGGTTTCGGTGCAGTCATTCTGTTGCTGATGATTACTAAAACGGTCCAACCGCAGATCATTGAAGCATCGACCGTCAACATGGAAGGCAAGCTCGCTGATTTGCAGGAACAGATTTATGAAATCAGGGGTGAATCTGTCGTACTCAATCGCGACCTGAACGCCAAGCACGAGCAGCTGTCAGAATACACAGAACGCATCGCTATTTTGCAGGGGCAGCTCGCCAGCACTCGCTCCCAATACGATAGTATTCAGGTGGAAACCAACAGTAACGATGTAATCACAGAACAACTGGCAATAGCGCGACAACAGCTCTCGGATGAAATGAAGCGACTGATGGGAAGCCAGTACCGGTTAAAAAACAATCTGATTGGCGGCATTCCGGTAGACAGCGAATATATTATCTTCATCATCGACACCTCCGGCTCCATGTCTCACGCCTGGGAGCGTATGATCCAAGAGATACAAGCAACTCTGGCGATTTATCCCGAGGTAAAAGGAATACAGGTAATGAACGATATGGGCCAGTACATGTTCAGCCGCTACCGGGGCAAATGGATTCCGGACACTCCGGGTCGACGTAAGGCCATCATGCAGAACCTGCGCAACTGGACCGTATTCAGTAATTCTAACCCGGTTGAGGGGATTACCGCAGCGATTCGAACTTTTTACGCCCCTGACAAAAAAATTAGCTTATACGTGTTCGGCGATGAGTTTAGCGGAGAATCCATCGCTCAGGTTGTTGATGCGGTAGACCGCATCAACCGAACAGACGCCGAGGGAAACCGCCTGGTAAGAATCCATGGGGTGGGTTTTCCGGTAATGTTTCAGCCCGGCCGCCATTTGCAGACGACAGGCATTCGCTTCGCTACACTAATGCGTGAGCTGGCATACCGAAACGGAGGGACTTTTGTTGCGCTTGATGACTACCGCCCCTGATATCCGCGCACTGGGCGCAGCACTTGTGCTGCTCCTGTTAGCGGGCTGCGGGCCTACCACGGTTAAAGTGGAAGGGAACTTCCCTGACCCGCTAATGGAACCCGTGCCTCTCACCCTGGGGGTCTGGTATCCAGAGGCGTTCGCCACTCATGAGTTTTTTGACGAAGCAAAGACCCGCGCCGAGTCTGGCTGGATCGTCAACACCGGTGATGCTCAGGTGGCAATGTGGGACAAATTGTTGACAGGCATGTTCACCGAAATGGTGCACATGAAAGGAGAGCCTGCTGCCGGCCAAATGAATCAAGTCGTCAATGCAGTACTCATCCCCCATGTCGACGAATTACAATACGCGATACCCCAGCACACCAATATCAAAGTCTATGAAATCTGGATGCGGTACCGCTTCGAACTGGTCACCACCGCCGGTGAGCCCATTGCCGAGTGGACCATGTCTGCCTACGGTAAGACACCCACTGCCTTCCTGCGTAGCGATGAGGCCGCTGTTAACCTGGCCGCCGTTATGGCTCTGCGTGACGCTGGTGCCAATTTCGCCACCAGCTTCACTCGCGTACCCGAAGTCGCCGCATGGATGAACGGGGACTGGTCGCCAAGCGAGCCCCAACCTGCACAGCAGGAAGCCTCGCTAGACGGCGAACCGATGGCTGAGCCAGAGGAGGTTGAGCAATGAGAGTCTGTTTCATCTTTACCCTCGTCTTACTGACATCCGGTTGTGTCACCTCCACCGTCGATGAGATGGTATTCAACGAACCCATCGCCGGTATTGGCGACTCCACCGTGGTTATTCTTGGCCGACGCCACGCCAGCGACTACGAAACCGAGCCGGACTTTATCGAATGCGTTGGCGATCACATTTCGCGAAGAGACAACACCATTACAGTGATTAACGAGATCGACTTTATCAATTCCCTGTATCCCTGGTTCGAGCCGCGCACGGCCCCCCTGCACCCTGAAGACATCACGCGCTTACTGGAGCAGGAACCCGTCGCCCAGCGCATGCGCGAACTGAAAACGGAGTATATGATCTGGGTTGATGGTGTCACCGTCCAGTCTGACTCGGCAGGCTCCATGACCTGTGGCATCGGCCCCGGTGGAGCGGGCTGTTTTGGTTTTGGCACCTGGAGCAACGATTCCAATTACGAAGCTGTGATCTGGGACTTTACTGATCAGGCGGAAGTGGGCCGGGTCAACACGACTGCCAGCGGCCAATCGTATATGCCTGCGGTAGTTGTACCCATTCCAATCATTGCGCCGGTGCAAGGTACGGCCTGCGATGGCATTGGCGATCAGTTACTGGAATTTCTCTCCAGCGAGTACTGAACATGCGTCTAACCGTATTGCTGCCATTTCTACTGCTACCCCTTCTTGCCTCTCCCAGTTTTGGAGCGAGTAAAGGAGAGGAAGAGCACCAAAAAATCATCGACTCCGGGCAAATTTATGACGACCCGGAGCTTCAGGCTTACATCAATCGCATCGGCCAGGCATTGGTAGCCAATTCCGACCAACCCAACGGTAAGTTCACCTTCACGGTACTCGACTCTGGCGTCATTAACGCCTTTGCTGCACCCAACGGCTATATCTATGTGAGTCGAGGCCTGTTGCCGTTCATGGACTCGGAAGAAGAGCTTGCGGGCGTCATAGGCCACGAGATTGGACACGTTACCGGTAACCATCACGGCCGGCGCGGACGGGCTGACATCACCAGCAAAATTGTGGCGACCACCGCTTATATTCTTACCGGTAGTGGCGACCTGGCTGACGCCTCCACCATGTATGGCGCGGAGTTGATCAGCGGATTCGGCCGCGACATGGAGCTCGAAGCAGACGGTTTGGGCGCCGAGTACATGTATAAAACCGGCTATGATCCCCAGGCCCTGCTGGAAGTCATCGGCGTGCTCAAAGATCAGGAGCAGTTCCAACGTGTGAAGGCGAAAGCCACGGGAAAACCCGCGGGCACCTACCATGGCCTCTATGCCAGTCACCCACGCAACGACAAACGCTTACAAACTGTGATCCGAAAAGCCGGTGAACTTGACCTCGATAAGTACGTAGAAAGTCCTGAACAGCCCGGTGAATTCAGAAGTCACATTGAGGGGCTGGTCTGGGGCGAAAGCGTGCAGGGACAGCGAGAAGAAAATCGCTACTATCACAGTAAGCTGGCCTTCACGTTTGAACATCCAGAAGGGTGGTCGGTTAAGTCGGGCAGTAAAGCGGTAGTCGCCAGCTCCGCCGACGGCAAAACATCTCTGACAATTACACTGCGCAGAAAAGACGCCACCAAAACCCCAGAGTCAGTACTCAAGAGCAGCGCGAGTGGCGATTTCAGCAAGGGTATAGAACTCGACCAGGCAGGTCTAAAGGGATATTCAGCGATAGCCAGCAGCAATGGCATTGCGAAGCGTCTTGCCGTCATCGATTACAACTATACCTACCTACTTCAAGGGGAGTCTGCCGACTTTTCGGCTAACGACGCGGTTTTGCTGGAGATGGTCGAGAGTTTCCGACCTACTCACCCGAAAGAAAAACAGGCGGGAACGCCACGCTATGTGCACTACATTCAGGTGCCAAGAGGGGCCACGTTCGCGAGCATTGCTGCCAGCATTAGAATCCCTTATGCAGAAGATCAACTGCGATTACTGAACGGAATGTATCCCAGGGGCGAGCCCAGGACAGGCGACTGGATTAAAGTGATTCGCTAGTTCAAGCTGGGCATTATCAATTTAGGAGCCCGCAACCCCTAATGTCAAAACCTCCGCGTCAGCGATTCATAAACGTCTGTCTATTGTTACTTGCGATTGGCAGTTCATACTTTTTCTATTCGCTGAACTCGGGCATTACGATTACTAACGATGGTAGCCACTTCGCTCTGTTTGATTCTTTAGTGACTACCGGTAATCCAGAGCTCACCCACGTCAGGCAGTTTGCCTTCAACGATAGTGCTGTCTTCGATGGGAAGTACTACTCAGATCGAAACCCGGGACTCGCGTTACTGACTTCTGTTTTCTATCAAGCCACGCGGCCACTGGAATCTAGTATGCGGCCCCTCTTTCTAGACCCCAAAATGGCTGCCCGTTACCTACCGGCGCAAGAGAGTAAAATTACTATCGTCATGTTAGTACCCGCCCTATCGGGAACGCTGCTATTGCTGGGCATCATTTCCCTCTGTATTAATCAGGGAAACACACTACCCATTGCCACGATTACCGCAGTATCGCTCATCGCAGGTACCTTATTGCTGCGGTATTCAACCCTGTTTTATTCGCACATTACTGCCTCTGCATTGCTTATTTGGGGTCTGGTATTGATTTTCAGATTCCGTCAATCCTCAAGCCTGCCAGCCATTGCCGGCGGCGTATTTTTATTGTCGCTCGCGGTTTTGGTAGAGCACCTGCTCATACTGGTTTTCATCCCCACTTTCATCTATTTGCTGCTCTGTTGTCGGGATGAACTGTTTACACCCAAATATCTTCTAACAACAATATTGGCGGGGGTTCTGCCGATGTCAGTTTTGATGCTCTACAATTGGATATGTTTTGAATCGCCGTTTTCGTTAGCTCACTTTCATCATTCCACTGACACCGCAAATCACAGTCTTAGTTCTTTGTTTCAGTTTGAGCGAGTCCGTGAGGTATTGGTGAACCTGCTATTTGGTGCGCCAAAAGAAGAAGTGGGTAGACAGGACCTGACAGGATTAATCAGCTCATCTCCCTTTTTGATCATTATTGCGGTGCCGCTGATTGTTTTGTTGAAAAATCAACAATGGCCTAAAGCTGAAACGGTGGTTACGACGTCTGCGATACTGCTGGTCATGCTTGGAGCTGCCAGTTTCCACTCGCCTTACGGTGGATGGGATAGGGACTACCGCTATTTTTTGGCCGTCGTCCCTTTGTGTGCTCCCCTACTGGCTAGCGGATTAACTTTAGTCACGGTGCAACCGGTAAGCTCTGTTGCAAAAGCGGGTAAATGGCTGGCGCTAATCGTTTTTTCATATTTATTCTGGGTTTCGGCAGAGTTTCAATTCCACCATATCCGCCACGCAAGCCAAGTTCAGTATCCAACGCCCTGGATCAACCAGCACGCGGCTCTGTTTAATGTAAGCCTACTCTGGATTTACCTTGCTGCACTGATGCTCTTGCTGGCAATTACAGTAAGAGCAAGTCGGTTCAGCAAAAATCACTGAGCGGATGGGTCACGCTGCTGCACCAGGATCCAGGGAGGAGCAACCACCGCCCATAATTCCTGGTTCGTCTCGTACCAGATGAGAGCTTGCTCATCGTGTACTGCGGCGATTTCACCGGTCGCTATCCACTGTTGAAACTGATCGGTATTATCCAGACCCAGTTGCACAGCCACTTCAACCAAATTTAATTCCGAACCAACGGCTATGACATTCCCGTGCGCGTAGTACGTTTGCAGGTCATGCCAATTAATTTTGGCGGTCTGGCCATGGTATTCCTGACGTAGCAGCGTTTCGCGATCTTCCGGCATATCACCCATAACGGGAATCCGAGACAAACGGGTTACTCAGCCTTTCTTGACCGAAGGTAGAGGTGGGACCGTGGCCCGGGATAAACGTAATGTTATCTCCCAGTGGAAAAAGCTTGTCTCGAATACTGGATACGAGTTGTTCATGATTTCCCATGGGGAAATCGGTGCGGCCTATGGAACCCTGAAAAATGACATCTCCAACCCAAGCCACATTCTGGGGCTGATAAAGGAATACCACATGACCTGGAGTATGGCCGGGGCAGTGCAGAACCTGCAAAGTTTGCTCTCCCACAGTCACTGTATCCCCGTCTTCCAGCCAGCGATCGGGTTCAAAGGCATCAGCATGAGGAAAGCCCGACATCTTGCACCACTCCGGCAACTTCTCCAGCCAGAAGTTATCCGCTTTCTCCGGGCCCTCAATCTCGACTTTCAATTGCTGGCGCAGCACGTCCGCACCTGCACAGTGGTCCATGTGGGCGTGGGTAAGAATAATTTTTTCGACCGTGGCGTCCATTTTCGCCACCGCCTCCAAAATACGTTCGACATCACCGCCGGGATCGACGATGGCGGCTTTACCGCTAGCCAAGCACTTTATGATCGAACAATTCTGCTGATAGGGTGTTACGGGGACGATGCTGCACTGAATGGACATTGCTAAGTTCTGTTTCGAAATTTAGGGCAAAAAAGGATACCACAGCCCGAGGACGGGCTGTGGGTTTGGTCATCAACCAGAGGCCAGGGCGCCTCGGTTATCATCTTCATGTTGGTCAGCTTTCGGGTCATCAAACACATACTGGTCGAACTGATTTTCGCTCTTACCCACAATGATCGAGACCGTAGCGTCTCCTGTGACATTGACAGCAGTTCTCACCATATCCAACAACCGGTCGACACCAATGATTAACGCAATACCCTCAACGGGCAAGCCAGCTTGTTCCAGCACCAGCGCAAGCGTAATAAGGCCAACACCAGGCACCGCCGCGGTGCCAATAGAAGCCAGCGTGGCCGTCAGTATCACGGTAATAAAGTCACCCATAGAGAGGTCGACGCCATAGACCTGGGCGATAAAGACGGTAGCGACACCCTGCATAATAGCGGTGCCATCCATATTGATGGTGGCCCCCAATGGCACGGTGAAACCAGCGACCGAATTATGAACCCCCATTCGCTTTTCTACCGTGCGCAATGTAATGGGCAAGGTCGCTCCGGAAGAGGCTGTACTAAACGCGAAGGCCCAGATAGGCCGCATCTTTCGCAGCAGCATGGCAGGTGACAGCCCTGCCAGGGACCTCAACATAAACGTATAGACCCCAAAAGCGTGTAACAGCAACACACCGAAGACGGTGAAAAAATAGGCCGCCAAATCGAGAATCGCGCCGATTCCCATGCTGGAAAACAGTTTGGACAGCAGAGCAAATACGCCATAGGGCGCCAGCGCCATCAATATCTCAACCATTTTCATAATAACCGCATCGACATCGCGGAAGAAGCTGGCCAGGCGTCGACCCGGCTCACCCGCATGCGAGATGGCATAGCCAAACAATAAGGCAAAGACAATGATTTGCAGCATCTTGCCGTCGGCCATCGCCTTAACCGGGTTGGAAGGGAAGATATCAACGAGCACGTCCGTGAGCGGGGGTGCCGGCTTGGCCTGAAAACTCGCCGCACCATCCATAACCACACCAGATCCGGGGCTCACTAGTACAGCAAAGAAAAGCGCAAGGCTTATTGCGATCGCCGTCGTCGCCATATAAAGCGAGAGGGTTTTGGCAGCAATCGGCCCCATTCTGGCACTATCTCCCAGGGAAGAGGCTCCGCAAATCAGGGAGACCAATACCAGTGGCACAACCAGCAGTTTCAGGGAGGCAACGAATATGCGGCCCACTACATCAAATACTCCCTGAACAAGATACACATCAACCAGCGATTTCAGCCCTTCTGAGACTCCCGTTGAATGCATGAGCAGATTGATTATCGAGCCAACGGCGATACCTGCCACCATGGCTATCAAAATACGATTGGTAAGACTCACTCCGGGCACTCCCCGTTCAGATAGCCGCTGACAGAATCGTCGGCACAGGCATTACAACCCGATGCGTACTGTTTATTACCGCCCGCGACAAGATCAGCACACACCGGTGCGTATTCCATCGTGCAAACCTGCGGGCGAGGCTCGGCACATTGTGTGGTCAATGTCGGAGTCGGCTGTGTTTCGCAGCCAACGATAATCAATAAAGCGATACCACCCAGGGCAATTCGCATGAAAAAACTCCAGTTCAATTTAGAACGCGTGCAAAGCCTAACATTGTTGGCAGTACAGTGCAGCAGGACATCCTGCCAGACAGTTAAAACAGGCGCCAGACAAGGCCACTTAATCCTTCGACAGTTGTTTAGGGAATAAGGTTCGCTCGAGGCTGGAACACCCGGCCTGAACCTGCGACCAGGACTGCAGATCGAGGCTAAGACGGGCATAGCCCGCGGTTGGCAGATTATCCAGCGTCCAACTACCGGTGAGCTCATTGACCAGCTCAGTCAACGCCGGGTTATGCCCGATCAGAAACAGGCTGTGCTGCTGCTCCGGCTGATTCGATATCCACCGCAGCAAGTTCTGGGCCTCGAAGGTATAGAGAGGCTCCTCAATAGCATGGTCAAAGCCCGCGAGCGCTGGCCAGGTCGAGCAGAGGCCCTCCAGAGTCAGCTGCGCCCGCCTCGCCGGACTGACTGCAATACATTGAGGTGCTATCTCGTTGGCTAGTGCGATTCCCATACGGGGCGCGTCCCGCATGCCCCGCTTATTAAGCACCCGTTCCCTGTCTGAAAGGTCGGGCCGATCCCAGGCAGACTTGGCGTGCCTCATCAGATGCAGTGTTCTCATGAATCGGGTCCTCAAATCTTGCGTTTGCATCACAACCTGACTAGAGTCTTTTAGGTTGCAAGCACAAACAGTTTTTTCCCAAGAACGGGCGAGCAGAGTAGACAAACGGCCTATACACATAACTGCCGGCGTCTTATTCAGCTACCCCCGGAAAGTTCGTAATCACAGAACTCGTAAGCGCAACCTTTTGAGTTTAGCCCAATACAGCCTTGAGGCCTCTATGAGGCCGGGCTAAACCAGGGAGATGCCCATGCTCCAATCCGTTAATATCCGCGACTATATACTGCCGAATCCTGTGAAGGTAAAAGCCGATGCCAATGTGCTTGAGGCCATGCAGATCATTATAGACAACAAGATCTCTGGCCTTTGCGTAGTAGATGATTCGGATAATTTGGTTGGTATTCTTTCGGAACTGGATTGCCTGCGCGCAGTTCTAGGCGCCACTTATAACAGCACGGGGGTCGGTCCTGTGCGAGATTTTATGGCTTCGGACAACCTGGTCGTTGCTCATCCGGATGAGGACATTGTTGATATCGCGCAGGACATGCTCGCCAAAAATAAACGGCGGCGACCAGTGGTCGAAAATGGCAAATTGATAGGCCAGATTACCTGCCGTCAATTGCTAACAGCCGTCAAAAATTTCCGGCAGTAACACTCGCGACATCAGCAGCTTTTTTTCTGTACGAGACTAAACAGTATTGGCATAAAAATAGCCGGATTTCCATATCGTATTAGTGACCACTCTGCCGCATAATGCTGCTCCACGCAGCCACTCCAACTATCATCCAAAATAAGATCAGTAAAACATGACGAAATCAATTTCCCAACGCATCGCGGAAGAACTCGCCGTGCGCGAAGCTCAGGTGAATGCAGCAATAGGACTTCTGGACGAAGGGGCAACCGTTCCCTTTATCGCCCGTTACAGAAAAGAAGTGACGGGAGAGTTGGATGACAGCCAAATGCGTTTACTGGAAGAACGCTTGCACTATTTACGAGAAATGGAAGAACGGCGCGCCACTATCCTTAACAGCATTGAGGAGCAGGACAAACTAACGCCTGTGCTAAAAAAATCTCTGCTGGAGGCAGACACCAAAAATAGATTGGAAGATCTTTACCTCCCCTACAAGCAAAAGAGACGCACCAAGGCACAGATCGCCCGTGAGGCAGGCTTGGAGCCACTTGCGAATGATTTACTGAGCGATCCCGAGCTTATACCCGAAACCACGGCAGAGCGGTACCTTAACTCGGAGGCTGGCATCGAAGACAGCAAAGCCGCGCTCGATGGCGCGCGCCAGATTCTAATGGAGCGCTTCGCCGAAGATGCGGATCTACTCGCAAGATTGCGACAGTTTCTCACCGACAATGCACAGTTAGCCACCAGGCTTGTCGATGGCAAAGAGCAGGAAGGCGCAAAGTTTCGTGATTACTTTGAACACACCGAAGCATTGGCCAAGACACCCTCCCACCGCGCGCTAGCCATGTTTCGCGGCCGCAATGAGGGAGTGCTTAATATTAACCTGGTCATGCATGCGGGAGAAAAGCCAACCGATGCACACCCTTGTGAAGCAATGATTGCAGAGCACTGGCACATCGAAGACAAAGGCCGCGCAGCAGACCGCTGGCTGCGTGAGGCCGTTCGCTGGACCTGGCGCGTGAAACTGTTAACCCATCTGCAAACTGACTTATTGGGGCAACTACGAGAACGTGCGGAGGCTGGCGCGATAGAGGTCTTCGCTAACAACTTACAAGACCTGCTATTGGCCGCACCGGCTGGCCAGAAAGCCACCATCGGCCTGGATCCGGGGCTGCGAACAGGCGTAAAAGTCGCGGTCATCGACGCCAACGGGAAAGTGCTGGATCATGGTGCCATCTTTCCCAACCCACCCCAGAAACGCCTGCATGAAGCCGAAGCAACGTTGCTGCACATGATACGGCAGCACAAGGTTGAACTCATCGCTATTGGCAACGGCACCGCAGGTCGTGAAACCGACAAGTTCGTCGGCGAAATACTTAAGGCGAACCCCGATCTCAACTGCCGTAAGGTCATGGTTAACGAAGCCGGCGCTTCTATTTACTCAGCCTCAGAGTTTGCCTCTCGCGAATTTCCCGACCTGGATGTCACCATTCGAGGCGCGATTTCAATTGCCCGACGACTGCAGGACCCGTTGGCTGAACTGGTAAAAATTGAGCCCAAGTCAATCGGCGTGGGTCAATACCAGCATGATGTGAGTCAGGTTCAGCTAGCTCGTCAGTTGGATGCCGTTGTAGAAGATTGTGTGAATGCCGTTGGAGTGGATGTTAATACTGCATCGGTCCCACTGTTATCGAGAGTATCAGGACTGAACCAAAGCATCGCCACCAACATCGTTAACCTGCGCGACCAGCAAGGCAGCTTCTCCGACCGCCAAGCGCTACTCAAGGTCAGTCGCTTTGGTGATAAAACCTTTGAACAAGCCGCTGGCTTTCTACGAATCAGCGGCGGAAGCAACCCACTCGATGCCTCTGCAGTTCACCCGGAGTCTTATGGCGTGGTAGAGAAAATCGCCACTCATCGACAAAAGGAAGTACGAAGCGTTATCGGCGACAGCACATTTCTGCGAGCACTAGATGCCGCTGATTACATCAGTGATACGGTGGGACTACCCACGGTACAGGACATTATCTCTGAGCTTGATAAGCCCGGTAGAGACCCCCGCCCTGAATTCAAAATGGCTGAGTTTCAGGACGGCGTGGAGAAGATATCGGATCTAAGCCCCGATATGGTACTGGAAGGTACGGTAACCAACGTGACCAACTTCGGGGCCTTTGTGGACATTGGAGTCCACCAGGACGGGCTGGTGCACATATCGGCACTGGCAGAAAAGTTCGTTAAGGACCCACGGGACGTAGTGAAGGCCGGCGACATTGTCAGGGTTAAAGTAATGGAAGTCGATGAACCGCGAAAGCGCATTGGCCTGTCCATGCGGATGTCGGACAAAGCGGGTGAGCAAGCGGAAAAACGCGGCAGTGGCCAAAGACATACCGGTGAAAAACAACGCCGACCGGCCAAACAAAGACAGGAAAAGCCAGCCGCAAATAATGCTTTCGCTGCTGCTTTTGCCAACGCTAAAAACCGTTCATGAACACTCGCGGTGGTAGTAATCAAGGAGGATTGCTGCCGCCTCGTCTGCACTATCTACGATTTCTACAATATCGAGATCATCCTCGCTAATAAAAGACTGCGATTGCACCTGATCGATCAACCACTGGTAGAGACCACTCCAATAGTCGCGACCCACCAGCACGATTGGCCTACGAGTGAGCTTGCCCGTTTGAACCAGAGTTAGCAGCTCGAATAACTCGTCGACAGTACCGAACCCCCCTGGAAATATGGCGAAGCCAATAGCGTAACGGATGAGTAAAAATTTTCGGGTAAAAAAGTAGCGGAAGTCCAGATCGATATCCAGATAAGGGTTTGCCAATTGCTCATGAGGCAGCTCAATATTTAAGCCAACGGAAACTCCGGGCTCCCCCTCTGCTCCTGCGTTGCCGGCCTCCATCACGCCAGGCCCTCCACCCGTCACCACAGTGATGCCTTCGCTGGCCAGCAGGCGAGCCAAGTCCCTAGCGGCAATATATTCCCAGGCATCATCTTTGGAGCGCGCACTGCCGAAGATACTTACCGCTGCACCGATATCCGCTAAATTCGCGATACCCTCGCGGAGCTCATCGCCAATTCGCGCAATCCGCAATTGCTCCTGTTCGCTAAGCCCTGGGCTTCCTGAATCTGCTTGCTTGTCCATTTACCAATATTCTTTTAAAGAAGAGATAGTCTATATTACGACAACAGCCTCTTTAGGTCTTGGCGCTATACTCTCGGTAGGGTTCTGCACTAACTCGCTGTGCCCATCGACGCAATTCAGTCATCAACAAGGAAATCGCCATGGAGCAACTGACCGGACTCGATAACGCTTTCATCCAGATGGAGAGTAACAGCACGCCGATGCACATCTCTCCGGTCATTTTCTACGATCAATCGGAGGTTCCAGGCGGCAAAGTCAGATTCAAAGATATCCTCAAGGTATTTAGACACAACCTGCATCGCTCAAAGATTTTCCGCCGCAAGCTCGCGGGAGGTGCACTGGGTTTTGATACGCCCTATTGGATCGAGGATCCCAACTTCGACCTGGAGTTTCACGTCCGCCATATCGCCTTGCCCAAACCGGGAGACTGGCGACAGCTCTGCATTTTATTGGCCAGGCTACATGCGCGAGGGCTGGATATGAAACGGCCGCTTTGGGAAGCCTACGTGATTGAGGGCCTCAATACCGTTGAGGGGCTCCCCAAGAATAGTTTTGCCATCATGCTGAAAGTGCATCACTCAGCGATAGACGGCGTCTCTGGTGCTGAAATCATCACCGCGCTGCACAGCCTGGCGCCAGATGAGCCCCTGCCCGAGATAAACAACGACTGGCAGTCTGAACCGCCTCCTCCCATGAGGAAAGTGTTGAGCCAGGCATACGTCAACAACCTGAAACGGCCGATGCAGCTTGTGAACACAGTGAGTCAGCTGGTACCCAACATCGTGAAGGCGAGTCGTCTAAGTGAAGAACGAGATGAGGAAGTCGAAGAGACTTCGATGGAAAAAACTCGTTTCAACGCGAAGATTGGCACTCATAGAGTAACCGATACGCTGATCATGGAACTTGCGCGCATCAAAAAGATACGCCAATGCGTTCCCGGGGCCACTATAAACGATGTCATCGTTTCAACAGTCAGTGGCGCAATGCGGCAATACCTTGAAACACACGGCGAGTTACCAGAACATAGCCTCAGTTGTGCGGCGCCTATTAGTGTTCGGGTCGACAGGAACAGCGAGTCGAAAGGTAATCAGGTTGGCGTGATGACAATCAATATGGCCACCGACGTAGCGGATCCCGTCCAGCGTTTGCAGGCCGTTATGGCGCATTCCAAAAACTCCAAAGAAACCTCTCAGGTCGTAGGTACAGGGGTGATGATGGATGTGACAGGTGGCATGTGGCCGCAATTTGCCAACCTCGCGATGCGCGCGGCGACATTAGTCGCTGACCGCGAAGATATTCCTATGCCAATTCATACGGTGATATCTAACGTGCCAGGCCCCCAATTTCCACTCTATCTAGCTGGGGCAAGAGTGCACATGATGATGGGCCTAGGACCCCTGGTAGAACTGTCCGGTCTGTTTCACGCGGTGATCAGCGGCATGGGGCTTATTACCATTAACTTCTTGAGTTGCAGAGAAATGCTGCCAGACCCAGACTACTACAAGCAATGTCTGGAGGACTCATATGCCGAGCTCGAAGCGGCGACATTCCTTAAAAAAACACCGCGACGCCGAAAAGCTAAAGCAAATTAGTTAGTGCCAGCCAAGGCGGTTCGCTTCCAGGGATACGGCAGGAGGCCCTTCTGAGGCGTGGCGGCCCCGCAGCCAGGGCGTTACTTTCTTCAGTGCGTCTTTCGTGCCGTAGAGCAAGGGCAACGAGATTAGCAATGAATCGCCTGCGGTATTTAGCAACACAAGATGTTCAGGCTTCATGGGCGTAGGCTTAATGCTTAAGCTGTACCATTGTGTATCTACACCATGCTTTGTCTGCCACGCTATTTCAGTAGAAAGTACTTCCACTTCCTGCATAAACTGCTGGCAAAGTTGTTTTTGCAGCGCAAGCTTGCCCCCGCTATCAAACTCTATGCTTAAATTAAGATGACTGCAGACCGGGCCTGAAGGGCCGAAGTCCCAATGTGGCGTCACCGTAGCGGAAGACATGGGAATCGGTTCATGAGTTTCTGTCGCGGCGACTAAATCCCTACACACATCTCCGATACAGAAACGCGTTAGGACGCTTTGTTCATAAGCCTGTTGCTGACCACTTCTAGGGTGAGCCAGCATTATCGTTCTCCCGGCAACACTTACAGCTGCAACCTCTCTCGCGTGTAAGTGAAGCGCTACAGGCATGCCTGAATCTATATCGTCAATCACCAGAGAAAGCTGAGTGGAATACTGCTCTACAGCTCTTGACCAACCAATACGCTTTGAGCGTTCTGCCGAAGATCCAGACTCGTTGCGAGCCAGGTCAGCCTCAGCAAAATACACTTCCATTAGCTCCAATAAAGCGATTGAAGCGAAGCTGCCCTGAGTTGTGCTGTCGGCACTCTGAAGTGAGTCTAATATTTTGTAGTAACGAGAGTCGGTGGCAAAGCAGAGGCTAGCCAGCAGCAAGAGCGCAAGAAAAACGCCCCATTGACTGACTGGCCACCTCAACCGGATATGTCTATCCAAATACGTAGAACACAAACTTGTTACCGTCGGGGTCCCTGAAATAGGCTCCGTAGAACATATCAGGAATGCGCTGACCCGGTTCACCTTCGCAAGTGGCTCCCAGAGATAATGCCTTGTGGTAAAGCTCATCGGCTTTTTCTTTGCTGGGGGCAGTGATCGCCACCATGTTGCCATTGCCGGGCTGCGGGTCTCCCTCGTCATGAGGCTCGCAAATAGACAACATGCAAGAATCCATTCCCGTTCCAATAAACGCGATACGCCCCATATCCATTAGCAGCGATGCGCCAAGATCTGCTAAAAGCTCTGTATAAAACGCTTTTGCTTTCTCCATATCAGAAACGCCAATAGTTGTGTATCCGATCATTTTCTATACCTCGTATGGATGATTCAGTTGGTAAGTTAATCCTAACAATAGTGAACCAAAAAACCTGCATTGTTATCTTCAAAAGCTATAAACTCATTTTCCCTTAGCCTCGACTTGCTGGCCATCTTGCAAACGCTCTACACCTCTGATTGCAACGGTGTCGCCGGCTCGGAGGTTTCCAGTTACACTGACCCAGTCCTGAGAGCCCTCACCCACTTCAACCTTGATTTTCTTAGCCTTGTTGTCATCGGTAATAAGAAAGACGTGTCCGCCTGCATCACGAAGAACAACCGCATCACGAGGAACCTGGAGTGCCGCCTGCGTTGTGGGAATCTGCACGCTTACATTGACCAGCTGCCCTGCGACCATTGAGTCACTGGCTGTGGATGCGAGATCGGCCCTCACCTCAAATGTTTGAGAACTGGCATCAGCAGCCGGTATGATCGTCCGTATTATGGCTTCATATCGAAGCGGCGTATCGCCCAATAGAGCACCACCCTGTGCAGTAAACTCCACTGTCTTACTCATAGAAATCCTGTTGAGATAAACAACGGGGACCTGAAAACGTAGCTCAAGCGTCTCGACATCCACTAATCGAAGAATGACATCGCCAGTTCTCGAGTATTCCCCACCTCGTTTGAACCGTTGGGCGATCACACCCGCATAAGGCGCCACCAATTGTGAACGACGCAATTCGTCATCCAACTGATCAATACGCGCCTGCAATGAGCGGACTACTAAACGAGAAATGTCGCGCTGAGACTCGCTCTCATCGACTAGTCGCTCCGATGCGTTGTTATCTTCTTTCAGCTGCTTTAAGCGCTGGAGTTCCTTGTCCAAATAATCAGCATTGACCCGCTCGCGTTGCTTCTGATGCAGCAGTTCTTCCTTACGTAGCAATATGGGCTGCTGGTCTAGTTGCCCAACAACCTGCCCTTTCTTTACTGTGTTGCCAGCCTCCAGCACCCAAGCTACTTCACCTGACAAGGTAAAACTGAGTGCAGCATCGTGCCGACTAAAAATACGCCCTGACAGAGGCAAACTGCGCTGCACTGGCTGCTCTCTAACTTTCTCAATTTCTACAGGAACCGTCTCAGCGTTTTGTTGCGCCAAAGCGGTTACGGGCACACATGTCATGCAAAGTACTATCGCCAGCGAGCCTAGCGTCTTCAAGATAATTTCCTAGTTGCATTAACGTTGCCCAAGCGTAGCAGGCTAGGTAATAGCAGCAAGGTAAAGATTGCGCACACCGTCATTCCGCCGACGATTACCGTTGCAAGCCCACGATAAATTTCTGAGCCGACACCCGGGATGAGCATTAAGGGGAGCATCCCGAAAATACTGGTTAACGTACTCATAAAAATCGGCCTGGCTCTAAACAGAACGGCCTGGTGCACGGCATCTGCTTCCGCCATGCCTGCCCTTTGGGCACTACGAGTTTGATCTACTAACAAAATTGCATTGTTCACCACAAGCCCAAGCAAAATTATAAAGCCAATCATCGTGAGTAAATCAAGTGACTGATAGGTCACAAGGTTGAGTAATTTTAGCCCGATCAGTCCCCCTGCAATTGCCATTGGCATGACGAGCAGGACTAGTGCAGCATCTCGACCTGACTTAAACAAGGCGGACATGATCAAGTACAGAATCAGTACCGCTAACAAGAAATTGATACCTACTGTTTGCAGAGCTTCGGATAGTCTGTCGGCACTGCCTCGGTAACCCATGCGAGCGCCGGGTGGCAAAATAGGCTTTATCTGAGGCTCGACCTCTACACGAAGACGCTGAAGTGCTTCCTCCATAGTGACATGATCCGGAGGTATCAAAAATATTGTTACAGTGCGCTGTCCATCGACCCTCTGCAGCCCAGCCGGCCCTATACCTCGACGGATGTCTGCAAGCTCGCCAATCGTCTGAATACCAGCTAATGGCGTCGCCATAGGCATAGCAGCAAGCTGTTCTGGAGAGCTCCATTTCTCCGCTTGCAAGATGACGTCGTAGCGTTTATTGCCATCAAAATACTCGCCAGCCCAAAGCCCATCCGTATAGGTCCGAACAACATCGCCTAGCGATCGCCTATCAAGCCCCGCCAAACTTAAACGCTGCTCGCGTGGGTAAACTCGTAGCTCCGCCTCTCCTGCGCTCAAGTCCGGAGATGAAAACACAACCGCATCCTCCCAAAGCGCTTGCGATAATTTCATCGTCTGAGCAGCAGCTGCTTTCAACTGAGCGAGATCAGCACCCTGCAAATCTATATTGATGGCATCCGGACCACTATCATTTAGGTTCAACATCGAAGATTGACTAACATAAGCGATCGTATCGGTAATGCCATGAAACACTTTCGTACGCAAAAGTTCGATTAACCGGGGAACGTCTTCAGAGTTTTCCGGATAGATAAAGCTCATAGTGTCGGAAGCACCAAAAGAGGCAAAATTATAGCCGCGTATCACCGGCTCGGCATCGCCATCATAATGAGGCTTAAGGCGGCTTATAACCTCTGCTCCAATCTCTCGCTCAAGTGTGTCGAGATTTATGCCAGGAGGCGTGGCAAAGTACGTTTGTATTGAATCGATACGAGCTTTCGGCAAAAAATCTACCTGCGGGAGGAACAACCAGGACAGCATCACTGAGCCCCCAAGAATTCCCCCGACCCAAGAAACTCTTCGCGACCGTGTGTTCGTTAGATTAATGACGGTGTCGGCAAGCTGTCGCCAGCGTTTTGCATAACGATCATCGTGCACTTCTAGGGCAGCTAAACTCTTAGCCGCGGCGGGAAGTATCGAAAGCGCCGTTATCAATGAAAAGCTGACAGCTGTAGTCAGAGTGATGGCCAAATCTTTAAACAACTGCCCCTCTACTCCAATCATAAATAGAATGGGCAGAAATATGGCTACACTGGTCAAGGTAGATGAAAACAAGGCACCGGAAACCTCACGACATCCTTGCACTGTGGCATCATAAGCGGAAAGACCAGTTGCACGCAGGCGAACAATATTTTCCTGAACGATAATGGCAGCATCCATCACTAGACCCACAGAAAAAGCGAGGCCCGCAAGTGAAATAACATTAAGCGTCTTGCCGGTGAGCCTCAGTACGACAAAGGCTGTCAACAAAGAGATTGGTATCGTGGCGGCGATAACCAGCGTAGCGCGAATATTACGCAGGAAGAACCAAAGGACCATGCTCGCCAGCCCTAAACCTATTATCAAATTTTGTTTGACCAATGAAATCGCTCGCCGGATATGCAGTGATGCATCGAAGCTCAGTTCAATGTTCAGACCCTGGGGATGCAGTACTTCTTCATTAAGCTCTTCAAGCGTTGCGTTCAGTGCGTCCAGCAAATCAACTGTATTCGCGTCATAGGACGGGATCATGCTGATATAGTAAGCTGGGAATCCGTTTCGGAATGAGAGGTTGACTCGCTTGCGCAGGCCGCGTTCCACGGTAGCGACATCTCGCAGACGTACCGGCTCGCCATTTTGCCAAGTAACCACCAATTCACCCAACTCTTCAAGGTTGCGCTGGCCAAGGTAGCGAACGGTATAACGCCTGCGGCCGACATCTGCGAAACCGCCAGAAACGTCCACAGCCCTGCGCAAGGTATCTGCCACTTCGGGAATGCCTATACCCCGAGCAGCCAGACGATGAGTATCCAATGTGATGTGGACTTCTGGCTCACGTTCGCTCGCGAGCATCACTCGCGCCACACCCGGCACTCTCGCTAACCTTGGCTCAACCTCTTCGTCTATAAGCGCCTGGTAAGTGGCTACATCGCGACTCTCGTTGCCGGGTAACGTGTAGATCAGAAGCGACGCCGCCTGGCCTCGACCGCTCCCACCTCCAGTTCGTATTTCTGGCTCGTCAGCGTCCGCTGGCAAATCGGCAGTTTGGTTCAGTTGAGTGATAACGTCGATCAAAGCCCGCTGCATATCCCAGCCGATTCTGAAGTTAAGGCGAATGCGGCCACTGCCGCGGCTAATTTCACTGACCATGCTTTCCAACCCCTCAAGGTTTCTAAGCACCTTCTCCTGAGGTTGGATAATAGACTCTTCTACCTCTTCAGGCGCTGCCGCCCTCCAATGTGTTTGAATCGAAATGGCAGGGCGCTCAATGTCGGGTAACAACTGAATGGGCAGACTACGAACGCTGATCAACCCGAAAACGACAATCAGGGCGACAATAACTGCAATCGCGGCTGGATTATTGATAGATATGCGGGTCATTAGGACAAGCCATTCCTTATAATTGTTAGTTCTTTAGTGTAGCTAATAAGTGCGCGTATTTCTCTGAGTCCTCAGGCATCTTTCCTCACTTCTCAGTTTTCGATGGTGCCCCCATAAAAAAACCCCCGCAGCGAACGCTACGGGGGTTTTACTTTTTAGATGCCTGGCAATGACCTACTCTCACATGGGGATGCCCCACACTACCATCGGCGATACAACGTTTCACTTCTGAGTTCGGGATGGGGTCAGGTGGTTCCATTGCTCTATTGTCGCCAGGCAAACTGGTTTGGACGCTATGAGTCTTACGTGCCTTCGCACTGCATTAGCTCTCCAAATAGGGTGGTAAATCAAACTGTCTTGTTCTTTCTGTGTTAGTTGACAACACTGGACTCAATCACAACATCCGCTGTCTTCTTTCAGATGGATTCTCACCATCCAAATAACTTGGATTATATGGTCAAGCCTCACGG
>JBDWQQ010000047.1:0-6630 GCA_039986455.1 Halioglobus sp. | reverse complement strand
TGATTTCCTGGGCCAGCGCGAGACCTGAAGCCTCGCCCCGATGATCAAGAAGCTCGGAGCACAAAGCGACCAGTGATGCAGTGGCGCCCTGGGCGGACTCGGCGAATGGCCGGCGCTTGGCCAGGATTTCCTTGCCGGCGGAGATAACCGAAGTGAGCGCTCGGCCCAGAACGGTAATGCTTTCTTCGCGGGCCTCAACAGGCGCTTCTTGCTCGGTGGTTTTGGATAACATGCGTGACTCTCGTATTAACCGGCCTTGATGCCGGCGGGTTTCAGGCGTGAAGCATGACATAAGGCAAAGGGCGAGAGTACTACACTCGAAGGTAGGTTGAACTCCGTGCCGACAGGCGAGGAGATGCCTGAAAAGCGTATCACGGTGCTGTTCGCCCTACCTGTAGCCAATTCATGCAGGTGATTTTGCGTGGCCGAATTTAATGGCTTTTGGGGCTTGCAATTCATTTTCAAAGCACTGATTATATATACAGTAGTTTTGCAGTTCAGCGATTGCACGGCGATAAAAATCGGTAAACAGTCAGGTGGATATAACAATTGGTAAAGAGAACATCGAATGCAATAGGAAGAAACTAATCAACCCCATACTAAATAGTCCCCGTATGGCTTTATCTATTAAGGAGCAATTATGAAAACGCCCAGCATGAACAATTCAGATAGCAAGCAAAAGGCTCTCGATGCGGCGCTGAATCAGATCGAGAGGCAGTTCGGCAAAGGCACTGTGATGAAAATGAACGAGGACCGCGGTGCCTTCCCGTCTATTAGCACAGGGTCACTGAGTTTAGATATTGCTACGGGCATTGGAGGCTTTCCGATCGGTAGGGTCTCAGAAATTTATGGCCCTGAATCATCGGGAAAAACTACTCTTACGCTGCAAGCAATTGCATCATGTCAGAAGATGGGCGGCACTGCAGCGTTCATTGATGCGGAGCACGCGCTTGATCCAGTCTATGCTGAAAAACTGGGTGTAGATCTCGACAAGCTAATTGTTTCCCAACCAGATACCGGCGAGCAAGCGCTGGAAGTCTGTGACATGCTTGTGCGTTCTGGTGGCGTTGACCTTATCGTTATCGACTCCGTGGCAGCTCTGACGCCAAGGGCAGAGATCGAGGGCGAGATGGGTGACTCACATATGGGGCTACAAGCGCGCCTCATGTCGCAAGCTCTGCGGAAGCTCACGGGCAATATCAAGAAGACAAACTGTACCGTTCTGTTCATTAATCAGATTCGCATGAAGATCGGAGTGATGTTTGGCTCTCCCGAAACGACCACAGGCGGCAACGCACTGAAGTTCTATGCATCAATGCGGCTCGATATCCGTCGAATTGGTGCAGTGAAGAGCGGTGACGAGGTGACTGGCAACGAGACCCGCGTGAAGGTAGTCAAAAATAAGTGTGCACCCCCTTTTAAGGAAGCTGAGTTCCAAATTATGTATGGAGAAGGTACGAGCCTTGAAGGGGAGATTATTAGTTGGGGCGTGAAGCAGAATCTGGTTGATAAGTCGGGGGCATGGTATGCCTACAAGGGTGACAAGATCGGCCAAGGCAAAGAGAATTCAAAGCGCTTTCTGAAGGAGAACACCGCTGTTCGCCAGGAAATAGAGGATGCTATTCGTAAGGAGATGCTTCCGCGCACGCTGGGCATTGGTGACGAAATGCCTGTTGATGATGCGGAGGCCGTTGGAAACGAGCATTAGAGACTGAAAGCGTATAATGGTGAGTTTTTAGAAAGCAGAAGAGGTGTTCTACAGGTCTTTGAAAGTTACATAGGTGTAGACATACAGCGAAGGACCGTTTGAAACGGCTAGGCCGCAAAAAGGCCTTTAATGGTTCCCAAAATGCCAATCGCGTCCTAGGGCTTGTTGAGTTAGGTATTAGAGCAGACTCGCGACAAAGCAGTGAAGACTTAAACCAAATAGGAGTGGGAATCGCACAATAATCTCAGGAAGTTCAGATTCTCCAGAAAAGTGCGTGGACGTATCGACGGTTTTTTTGACGCTATAGATCAGAGTAAGGGAAACCTAAAAGAAAATCAGCGTGATGTTGTTCGCAATTAACATGGTTTTTGGCTCTGTAACAACCAAACGAGGTAAAGTAAGGCTTTGTGGTAATTGATTGGGTAAAGATATTAGTGATATGTGGAAAATTAAACTAGGTTAGGTCCGATCGCGCCGCAAACTGAGCTATATTGGTGTCGGTTGCAATTCGGTCACTCGTTCAGCCGTCATTAGTTTTATAGGTAGCCAACGGGTGGTGATAAATCAAGTAAGGAAGTTAGATGAGTTTCTTGAAAACCGCAGTTATTTTCTATACGGGCAATGTTTGTTCGACACCTTTGACGCAAGCTTTCAAGAAAATTAGTGGTTTTGAAGTGCCAATCCACGAGCATCTCGACAAGTACTGGATTCAAGCTAGGTTAGAGCAAGCTGACATTTCTCATACCTTTAATCAAGCTTTAAGGGACATTGTCGATCATCAGGAGTCTGCGTTGCTTGAGAAGCTACGGATTCAATTGCCTGAGGCTCAGTCTGAGTATCTGGCCTTTAAATGGCGGCCCTTCTCGGGTGCAGAGTCCGTTGTTTCTGAGAGGCAGAAACTGTTCGAGGAGATAAATGCAGTACCGTTCCTCATGTTAAGAGGGTCTATAGTTAACCAAGCTGTAAAAATTGCGCTCAGTGAAAAACTAAATGGAACAAGGCACATGCAGTTCTCCGCAGCGAAGATGAGTGAATATGAGTATCAAGAACGTCTGGAGGATAGTAAGAAGGCTAGAACTGCACTTTCAGCGCGCGAAGATATTGAACCCATCGTAAGAAACTTCTTTGCTCGCAGTAAAGAAACACTTAACTTAGCGCAGAAGTATTTTCCGACGACACCAATTAACATTGTGAAATCTGAAGATCTCTTCACGCCTCTACTGGAAGAAAGCGTCTTTTTAAAGTATTTTTCCAACAAACTGGGCCTGAATATTTCCAGTTTTGTATCTTCTTCTGAGGAGATAATTGCTAGAAAACTTGGCTATTCGAAGGAAAACTGCATCAATTATGAGGAAATATTCAGAGATCCCATGCTTATGAAGCTGGAAGAACGATACGTGTCTTTATTTATTGAAGGCAGAAATGGAAGGTGATATCTGGGGCTCTCGTGTCGCATCAGGCTTGCCTACTGAGCCAGGTCATGCCCAATCTAATCGCAGCCATTAAACAGAATAACCACCTGGGTATCTTGACTAACCAGATTCGTATTAAGGTCGGTGGGATGTTTGGTTCGCCTGAAACGACAACTGGCGGTAACTTGCTTGAGTCATACTTGACAGCTAGCTCGGACATCTGTTTTTTTCGGCGCAGTGAAAGATGGCTGCGAGGTGGTTGGCAATGAAACCCGGCGGTAGCGAATGAAACTGAAGCAGCCATTGGTGAGCAAACTTTGTGTACGCCCAAGCCTGCCGAAGACGAAGCTGCAGGCGAAGAGGCTGCTGCTGAGCAGGAGTAATATCCTGCTTAGCCTTTAGTTTATTTTCCCATGAGGTGCCGGGGGTCCACTTATCCCACTCTCGCCCCCGGCGCCTCTTTCTTTTTGTATGTCTGACGCTTGGCACCAAGACGATATCTCCGCTGAGGAGCTTGAACAGCTAACAGCGATTAATCCCGCTGACATTCGCCTGTCTGCAATGAATTTACTGGCGCGAAGAGAGCACTCGTCAAAAGAGCTTAGACAAAAACTCCTTAAACGATTTAAAGACCCCGACCTTATCGATGAGCAGCTGCTGCGCCTTGCCGAAGAAAATCTGCAAAGCGACGAACGGTTCGCAGGTAGTTTTCTACGTCAACGTCTGTCGCGCGGCCATGGCCCCATTCGCATTCGTCAGGAAATGCGTCAGAAGGGCATTAGTGACAGCGAAATAGACCTAGCCATCCGAGCCGAGCAGCCGGACTGGTATGCAGTCGCTGAGGAGACCTACCGTCGAAAGTTTGGTGCGCTTCCCTCTGTCGATATTAAGGAAAAGGCGAAACGCAGCCGTTTTATGCAGTACCGTGGTTTTGGTCACGAGCACTACCAGTACTTGTTGAATTAGGCAGGCAACGGTTTCAATCGTTAGTCGACAAGCCTTCAGTGAATCGAGCAAAAGACATGTGCAGCTCTAGGCTTGCTGTGCAGCATATTCTTCCGTAATTTTTCGAAACTTCTTGAACATTCTGCGGTTGGCCAGGCGCATTAGCGGACGAGTCAGCCACATCATGTGTCGTGACGCGCCGCGGGGCTCCATGGCCATGTGCCACTCTACTCGACAGCTGCCATCACCTAGGTCAGTAACACGGTAGTCTTCCAAAAACTTTTCAGTGGCGTCTTTACTGCATCCGATAAAAGTGAAGGCCATTCGTTTACCCGGCTCCCAGGCAATAAATTCTTCATAGCCATCCATGCCGCCCATCATTGACACGGTGCGCGTGGTACCAACGCCGAATGGTTTGGGTGAGGTCCACTCGACTTTCTGGATAGGCATGGCCCATACGGTCCAGGAATGCGCGTCCTCAAACACTTCAAAAATTTGCTCAGGCGTCGCTTTAATAATCTCTTCAGCGATGAAAACGTTCTTGGTTTTTTCAAGAAAATCAAGCCCGACGGGGGTGCATTCAAAATAGTCGCTCATAGTTATTCCTGTCCTAATAGTTTAAAAATTTATTGATCGATAGCCCTACTTGGACCTGCATTCTGTTGTTCGAGGGGATGTGTCTCCAGCGTACCAAACATCCAGTCATACAGAAGCGTAATCGTCGCAAAGTTGCCCTTATGCATGTCCAGATGATGAGCGTCATGTCTAATCGCAATCCAGTTTAGGGTCTTCCAGGGGTAGCTGTGTAAATCAACGCGACAGTGGTTGATTTGATTGAGTTGGGTGTAGATCACCGTTGCTATGATAATGGTAGATACATGAAACGCTTGCCCAGAGAACAAAGCAATAGCGCCAGTCACTATATAGAAGAGAGCGATTCCCATAATCAATTCAACGGGGTGCAGCAAGTGAGAGTCGATAGAGCTTATTCTGCTTCGGGCTTGGTGGTGAACGGCGTGAACCTGTCGTAAGTAGCTCTTGCCATGAAAAAGAAAGCGATGCATCAGATAGTAGAAAAAGTCGTAGATCATCATGATCAGAAAAACGTCTAGCGCAATTTTCCCGATAGGTTGCGTCTGCAATGTGACAAGAAACGGCATTAACAGAATGTAGAATATTAAGTTAACGCCCAATCCAAGCTTCTGGGCCGACTTGACCCTGCCATGATATTTTTGCGCTTTATTACGCCACTTATCTTTGTTGTGTGCATTATTGAGATCACGGGTTTTTGCAATGGCGGGAATCTTAAATGCCAGCAGTTGACCGACGGCAATAACGACGATGATGCCCCCGACGGTCACCAGCCCCGCCAACCAGTTGTAGGTGATTTCCATGATTATTGACTCGCCTCAGATTCGTCATCTTCCTGAGCTTCGGCAATGCCTTCCTCCATGGGGCCTAACATTGCAGTAGCCCTCGGATAGCCGCAGTACTGTGCAATGAAGAGGTGAAGTTCACGAACATCTTCGGCGGTTAGCTCGCCGTTCTTGATCGCAGCTTTGGTTTGAATTTTGAAGGTCAAACCTTCTCCTTGAGCGGCAATCATGCCTAATAGCAGTATCCGTTTGTCACGCATGGAAAGTGTTTCTCTACTCCAGATCTCAGCAAACAGTGTCTCCAGCATGATGTCAGTGAAAGCGTAACCTTCCGGCGGTGCCACTACATCGCCCGCGTAGACCTCTTTGATTTTTTCTTCGCCCTTTTGGCGTCTAGAGTGTGTGCTCATTCCAGTTTCCTCAGTCATTTTCCGGAAGACCCTGCAAGCAATAGTTCGCCCAGTGCTAGTGCGCCTTGCTTGCCAAGTTGGCTATTGATCTGTCTGGCCATCTCTTCAATGTCGTTGCTCGAAGTATCTCCGAAGATTTCCTCTTCGAGATGCAAATACCGATAAATTCTTGCGATGGTATTTTTCAGGTGTCTTAGTTCATCTTCGCCGATAATCGCGGAAAACTCAGCGGCAAGCTGGTTTACAGATTCGACTGAGTCGGTGATGAGCGCTTTGCCTGCTGTTGAGAGTTGTAAAACGATTTGGCGAGCATCGCCTGGGTCTGCCATGCGCCGAATGTAGCCCAATGCTTCCAGCTCATTGGCAATGGCGCTTACCGCCTGCTTGCTGATATCACGACTGTTGGCCATCTGCTGAATGCGGCCGCCTCTTGGGCCTATGGCGGTAAGCACTGTGCCGAAGCTGCGCTTCAAGTGCGGGTGACCCTTTTCCATTGTCAGAAGCTGTAATCGCTGAGTGATGTAATCAGACATGCGAGGCAAAGTCGCAGCGAGCGTTAATGCTTCATCGCCTTCGTAGGGAAAGAGCAGGTCAAGTTTTCTACATAGCTTGGTCAGTGACAGATTTAGCTGGCTGAAGTCGGCCTCACCCATCGATTTCGCGATACATGCTTCCAGATTCAACGCCTCGTTTGCACCCTGTTTAATCAATGCCTTTGCGCGAGGAGTTGTCACCAATAGTTTAGCTCGTCCGTCAGAGGGGTCTGAGGCGCGCAGCAG
>JBDWQQ010000046.1:0-44312 GCA_039986455.1 Halioglobus sp. | reverse complement strand
AGCTTCATTAATTTCGCTGGGATCGTCCTCGTCTTTCTTACCCTTAAGTTTTGACTGAGTCACGCTGCGCCACACGCTCTTTTGCAACGTGGGGTCGATCATGTCGATGATGAAGGTGCCCTCGGTATAGTCGGTGACACGAACCTCAGTGTTGGTGCAATTCCAGCAGTTATACATACTGTAGCGGTTGTAGCCGCCATAGCGACCATAGCCCGCGCCGTACGAAGGTGTTTCGTAGGTACGCACGTCCGTTTTGTGTTGTGTTCCCAAGTGCCAGCTTAGCAATAGGTCAGCTTGCGATGGGTCATCAACCACGTCCAGGCCCTTGTTGCGCAGGGCATTGGCCAGAGCGTCATCAATACGTTCCTTCTGGAAGTCACTTAGCGTTAAAGGGTTGTCGCCGGAAACCTGGCCAGAGCTTTTGTAGAAACCGATTTTTTGTACGCCTGAAAAATCGAAATCCTGCTTGTAGTCTACCTGCGGCTTGGGGGTGCTGGTACAGGCCGCTAGCATTAGCGCCGTGCATACAAGCCCGAAGTAGGTTGATATGCGCTTAATCGTGAAATTCATTGCTGTCTCCAACGTGATAAGTGGGCGTAGTGTATCCATTTTTGTGACCCATGACAGCCTCAAGGGTTCCCGTGGCATCCATCCAGCGCTTGCTGTAATTGTAGAACGTGCTGTTTCGGTGCTTGGGTGAGTTTACCTAAGGCTGAATTGCGCCCTTCGCTCCAGCTTAGATAGTCCGGTGGAAGGTCAGGCCGTAGCAGTGCCTCCAGTGCAAAAATCGGCGGCGTCAATTGGTGGTATCGCCTTCCCAGCATTGCGGCCCGGGGCTGAATGCCGTCGATAAAATACTTGCGAATGACGTTGGGTAAAATGTCGGCTGACTCAGGCCTCAAATTATCCTTGCAGATTGGCCCGCGCCGCTTAAGTTTCGCGTTCGCCGCGTCCAACCACTGCCCCTGGTGTGCCAGCGCACGCCAAAGCTGTCCGGCGTCGCCGCGGGAGACTTCGCTCAGTTGCAGCTCGAAGGTTAGATTATTGGCGCTGTAGTCCCCAGCCAGCCAGCGGCCCACGGAGGTATGGATGTTTTCCAGAGCGGTCACCACCGCGCTGGATGTATCTGTTGGATAATTCCCGGTCAAAGGTGTTGGCCGCCACAGCGCCTGAAATTCCTCACCGGCAAGCGTGGCATTGAAGATCAGAGCGGGTAAGAGGTCTGATTTTTGTCGTTGCGCCTGTTCCAGCTTGCGAGCCAGTTCGGTTTCTCCTTCTGCTTGCAAATACTCGACGCAAGCCGGTGCCAGTGCCAGGTATTCCAGAGCGAGCAATAGTTTTTGAGAATCCCTCGCCAGGCGCCCCAGGCTGCTGTTGCGCTTGCCGATAGTCACCTGTAACTCACAGCCGCGTAGGTCCATGAAATCGAGCGTGCCCAATTTGTCTGAGGGTATGTCCAGGCGCAGTTGACCCGGCCGAGGTTGCCGGGGAATCGGCTGATACAGCACAACGCTTTTAGTGCCAACGTCCAGAGTCCGCCCCAATCGATCCAGGTAAGTCTCAAACGGAGTGTCTGCGGTTGGTTCGCCACAGCCATTGAGCGTGAGTAGCCCAAACATCAGAAATAGGGTGGTGCAATGTTTGAAGGTGAGGTTCATGGAATGGTTATACAGCGCCGGCGGTTAAAAGGACGCATCAAATTTGCCCGTTGTGGAATCAGTTAAAGTTAAAAATAGAACGCTATCTGGGCAAAAATAGAGGGCCCGGCGCTGAACTGTAGGTCTTCTACCGGTGTATCGAGGCCGCCAAATTCGGTGCCGTCCTCCCCGAAGGGGACATTGCCCGCGACGAGTAACTGCCAATCCTGGGCAAGATCATAATTGCCGACCAGCTGCAGCAGCCCCGAGCTGTCGCCGAGGTTGAAGAACATATTGGGTGTGAAAATAAAAAGCGGGGTAACTTCGATACTCAGTCCGCCTGCCAGATAGTGACGACCCAGGGTGAAAAGTTCTCCGCGTTGCAAGCGATCGGTGAGGTCAGAGCTTTCCTCCAACCGGTTGTAGTCGGACTCTCGTAAGCCCATGCCATTGAAGAAATATTCGATAACTCCAGTCATGTTCTTGCCGAAGCCGACCCATGAATAGCTCAGGTTAATCACGGCACTGGCGTAAGTGTCCGAGTCAGTGTGGGTCAGCAGGGCATCGCCGCGCACGATGGCACCGCCCAGATTGCTGAGCCCCCCGGCACTCAGGATATCGTCTTCGTAGTGACGCGCGGCCACCAGGTCCAGCTCACCCGCACCGAGGAAAGCGTGATACTTCAGGGTCTGGGTGTTGACCTCATTTCCGGTGTTACCGTTTTCATCTCGCCTCCAGACGGCAACAAATTCAAAATCGTTACCGCTGTTTTGCAAGTATTGACCATAGAGCATGTCGTCACCGCTTTTGTACTCTTTATCCACGGCAGCGGGATCAAACGGGTTGAAGAAGTCCACAGGGTTATAGATAAGACCATTGCCCCAGCTGATAGCCTGACGGCCCAATCTCACGACCGCCTGATCGCCGGTATAGCCTGCGTGGAGGCGATCTAATCGATGCACCAGAACATAGTCATCATGCTCGGTCAGGGTATGAGTGAGATCCATGAGCCGACGGTCATCATTGAGATCAGCCGAGGGTGCCAAAAAGCTGCCCTGTAGTGCCTTGCTTAATGCCAGGCTGTCGCCGCTGCGGCCCACCAGCTGGTAATCGGCTTTCCAGTCGAAGCGATCCTTATTACCACCCACTAACAGTCGTAGGTCGGCGTTAACATCGTGTGTGGGCGTTCCCACCAATTCTCTGAGCAGACTGTCTTCGGGATAACTGCTCAGTTGATACTGACCTTTGGCGTGACCGTTATTAAATTGCAGCAGTTCAGCTCTGGCGCCGCAGCTAAATAGTAGCAGTGCCAATAGTGCAAGGTGCATTAGCCGTGTTCCGACCTGAGCTCACCGGGCGTGCCCGATTGCAGTTCATCACTGATTATTTTCCCGTCTTCCATGCGAATAAGACGAGGACAGTAAGCCATGACGCGAGCGTCGTGGGTTGCAATGACAAAAGTAATCGCGCGCTCCCGGTTGAGCGCGACGAACAATTCAATCAGTTGCGTAGCGCTGGTGGAGTCGAGATTGGCAGTGGGTTCATCGGCAAGCACCAGCGTAGGGTCGCTGACGATCGCCCTGGCGACTGCCACTCTTTGCTGTTGGCCGCCAGAGAGCTGCGCGGGCAGGCGGTCCTCGTGTTCGGCCAGGCCCACTTCTTCGAGCATGGCCATCGCTTTCTCACGACGTTTGGCCGCGGGGACCCCTTGAATCTGCATCACAAACTCAATGTTCTCCCGGGCCGTGAGCACGGGAATCAAGTTATAAGCTTGAAACACAAAGCCAATACTGTGCAGGCGCATATCAGCCAGATCGCTTTTGCTGAGTAGATCTACGCGCTTGTCTCCCACCTGGATTTCGCCGCTGTCCGGATTGTCGAGTCCCCCCATTGCATTGAGCAATGTGGTTTTACCTGAGCCCGAGGGACCGGACAGGCAGACGAAGGAGCCTTCTTCGATATCAATGGAGACATCGTCAAGGCCGCGAATAACCTGATCGCCCTGGGCGAATGTCTTGTTCAGATTGCTGCAGCGAATAGCTGTCATTGTCGTGTTCCCTATCAGGTCCTGGCCAAAGCCTGGATGGGGTTATAGCGGGATGCGCGCCAGGCGGGCAAAAGACTGGCCAGCAAGCCCAGCAGCAAGACCACAGCGGTAGACATGACCATGTCTGATACCTGCAAACTGGGATAGAGTATCGATCCCATGCCCGCCATTTCGAGGCCATCAGCTACGGCTGAAATATCGATGCCATCTTCCAGTGGCAAAATTGTGGCAACCGCCAGTAAGTTGCCCAGCACCAACCCCAAGCTCAACAAAATAATGCTCTCCAGTAACACCTGATACATGATCCATTCGGGTCTCATGCCCAAAGCCATCATCAATCCGATCTCGCGGACTCTTTCAAAAACCGCCATTACCAGCGTATTAACCAGGCCGAAAGACAGTGCCAGGAAAATGACGACCATGATGATGATGTTAAAGCTGGTTTGCATCTCCATCATGCTTTGTAGGTAACCGTCTAGCGTCATCCAGGGCAGTGTTTCAAGCGAGGGACCCGCTGCTTGCTCGATTAGTGGCCACCAGTTGGCCACCTCTCGAAAGTCGTTGCCGGTAATCGCCACTTCCGAGACCTGACTGCCAATACTGAGCATTGCTTGCAGGGTTTCCCTTCCTGCGTACACGCTGAGCTCCTCCGTAGCCTGCAACCTCGCTTTGTAGATTCCTACAATGCGTATGCCCCGATCTGCCACATTGTTATCGGGGTCCTGCGACATGATGACCACGCGTTTGCCCAACTGGGTCTCAAGGCGCTCTGCCAGCTTGCGGCCGATCACCAGACCCTTGTCGTCGGGGCCCGTTAAAAATCGTCCCTCTACGATGTCCGCCGGATCAAAACCAAGGCTGATTTCTCCGGCAGGATCGACGCCCAGAAGCTCCACACCGCGACTGTCCCGCTCGCTGGAAATCATCGCCGGAACCTTCACCCGGGAAGTCCAGCCAGTGACAGGTGGACTGTTAAGTTGGTCCAGTAGTTTGCCGCTGGGCGCATCGATGCTGTTGGCGACGCTGGGATCGTCCCGGTAATCGGGGTGATGAATCTGGACTTCGCCGGGCAGGGTTCGCAAGCCGCCGCGCACCATTTCATCGACCATCCCTGACATCAGGGAGCTAAACAGGATCATTGCCCAGACGCCTATAATGATAGCGACCAACATGATCAGAGTGCGTCGATGATTGCGCCACAGATTGCGCCAGGCGAGGGTGAATAACACGCGGGCGGAAGGGCGCGAGCTTGTCATTTAAACCGCCCTCATCGCCGCAACAGGCTGTAATGTGTAAAGGCGCAGGGCCGGGTAAATCGCCGCGAGCATGCCACCCAAAAATACAATCACTGGTCCTGCCAACAGGCTGAGAACGGAAAGCTGCGGATACAGCCTGCCTTCGATGTTATAGCGCTCCATGGCCTCTTTCATGCCATCCAGCGCGATGCCCGTCTGTCCCAGGTAAGCGGTGGCCAGGCCTCCCACCAGGCAACCCAGAAGAAGCCCCAGTAGCGACATGATGGCGGTTTCCAATAGCACCAATCTACCCAGTTGCCCCGGGCTGACACCCAGCGCCGTCATGACGCCGAATTCGCGGGTGCGCTCCAGTACCGACATTAATTGTGTGTTGAGAACGCTAAAGGCTACCAGCACAATCAGTACGGCATACATCACGAAAGAGCTGAATAGATCCGCCTGGATGGCCTGGCTTAGGCCAGGCTGAAGTTGATCCCAGTCCAACACCTTCAGTTCGGGATCGCTTAACTGTTGTTGTACCTGTGCTTGCAGTGGCGCCACTTTGTCCAGATCGTCGACCTTGCTCACGATCATGTGGACGTCATCTTCCATCGCGAAAATTTCTTGAAAGTATTCCAGCGGTATTTCGGCGATCGATCGATCCAGTTCGGTCATGCCGGAATCAATAATACCGACCACCGTTGCAATGCCCGCAGCAAATGAGTCGTCACGACCGGAACCGAGGAAGGTGATTTCATCGTCCACATTCACCTTCAGGTTACGAGCCAGCACCGAGCCAATGACAATTTCTGCTGCGTTGCCACTATTCAGGTAGCGGCCCTCGCCAATGAGTCCGGGCAGCGTGGACACCCCCGACTCCGACGCTGGTTGCACGCCGAGTATTTGTATCCCAAAGGATCGATCCTCGCTGGAGGCGAGCGCGAAGGCGCTGCCGCGCGCTGCAAAAGCCGGGTTTCTTGTGGATTCTCTGAGCTTTTGCGCCAGCGCGATACCGTCAGGAACCGTGTAGCGCATTCTTGGCTCATCGTTATACCGCGCTTCTTGAACCTGGAGGTGCCCTGTTAGAAAACCGAGTGTACCGTCGATCATCATGGCGTAACTGCCCAGCTGGGTGGAGATCAGGAACACCAGCAGGGCGTTGCAAAAAACCATGGCCCCTACCGTCAGCCATGTGCGCCTGCCGTGGCGCCAAAGGTTGCGCCAGGCAAGGCGCAGGGTCACGCTCACAGTCGCGGGTTTCTCAGGTTGGAAAGGGTGAACAAGTTTTTCGGCAACTCGATATCGAATTCGCTGCTGTCCACTTGCATCTCTGTCCACTCATCGGGCTTTTCCACATCCTGCATTCGCATGATGGTTGCTACCGTGCGCCCGCCCAGTTCCTTCACCTCTAAGGTGCGAAAGGTTTTCACAAGAACGTTATCCTGATCCCAAAACTGTTGCTCCATCAGTACATAGTCGTTGCGTATAGACCAGACTTCCTTGCCCCAGACGACTGCAGCGTCTTCATGCGGGATGGACTGGATGACCCAGGTTTGAAAACCTTCGCCGTCGCGAGTCTCCAACAGGGTATGCTCGTACTGGTCGATAATGTCGGTGGACTTGCTGATGTCTTTATTGGACAGGTCTGACCCCATCCAGCTTTGGCTCATCATCGAGGAGGGGACCTTGACCACTCGATTGATCTTGGGGGCGTAGCTCCACATGTTGTTGTCCATGACCAGAGTGCCATTACCGGCGTCTCTAGCAGGCGCTGTCACCCTGACCAAAGAGTGTTTGTCACCTTCTGTCCATGCTTCCATGGACATACTGCGCTCCCAGTCGGGACGATGGATAACCATTGTCATTTCCCCGTAGGAATTCACTCCGCGCCAGTGATCCATCGCCTTGCGGATAATGTCAGCCGGATCGGGGTCTGCGGCCATTGAGCCCACAGACAGCAGAGCCAGTGTCAGAGCAGCGATGTACTTCATTCCCAAAGCTCCCTTGATTAGCCCATTTCGGCCGTAGCGCGTGCAATGTAGTCATGCAGGTGGGTAAGTTCTTCCGGCGGCTTACATTTCACCCAACCGGAAAAGCCAACGGCAACCAGCAGGTCGATATCTGCGAATGAGAATTGATCACCGGCGATAAACTTGCGCGTACCAAGCTCTCTGTTCAGTTCTTCCCAAGCCCAATTGATTCGAATTTTACCGCGCTCGGCGAGCTCTGGTATCTGCTCAAGATCCAGCGGACCGGGCAGTGCGCGACCCTTGAAGCCGGGGCTGGCATTGCGCAACGCTTCGGCTACTGACATGTACAACATCGAGTAAATTTTTGAATCCCAACTGGTCACCATGGCTTTTTCCAGGGGCGTGGTGCCCAATAAGGGAGTTTCCGGATACAGCGCTTCCAGGTAGGCAATAATGCCGATTACTTCACTCAGTACGGTGCCGTCATCCAAAACCAGAGCTGGCAGCGTCTGATCGGGCACAATGGCCTTATATTCATCACTCAGGTGTTCTCCCGCCATCATATCGATTTGTTGGGTGTCGATAGTGATACCTTTGTATTTCATGAACAGGGCTACCCGCTGGGGGCTGGGCGCGGCATCGTAGGTGTAAAGTTTCATCGAGTTACATTCCTTTTTTGGGGTGCTTTACAGGCTTCAGTGTTCATTATTAGGGTGAATGGCCCATTGTGCCAACATGTTGCACATTTATTAGGTCAAAGGATGAGTTTTCCCACACCTCATTAGTGGCTATAATGCGCGCCGGACTGATAGAGGACCCCAAAGTGATGATTCGATATGCCCTCGGCCTGATGGCCATGTTGGTGGCGCTGGCCGCCACAGCAGTAGAACTGAACGACGACCAGCGCGCAGCGATGGAAGAGCGATTAAAGCCAGTGGGTGAAGTCTGCCTTCAGGGCGATGCCGATTGTGGTGGCGCTGCGACAACCGCCAGCAGCGGCCCCCGCTCCGGTGAAGACGTGTATAACGCAGCCTGTATGGCCTGCCATGCGACAGGAGCTGGCGGCGCGCCGCTGTACGCTGATGTAGCGGCCTGGGCGGACAGGATTGCCAAGGGCACCGAAGCCCTTTATGTCAGCGGTATTCAGGGCGTGCCAGGCACCGGCATGATCGCCAAGGGCGGATGTATGAACTGCTCTGACGAAGAAATCGAGGCTGCCGTTGACTACATGATTGCAGGCAGTCAGTAACACAGCATGCTATGAAAAGGCCGCGACATTGAGTGTCGCGGCCTTTTTTTTCAATTTGAAAAACATGTACCTGCGACTGAAATCAGTCGCTTAGCGTAAAACTTGCTACAGTTAGCCCAAATCACCGGAGTAAACGCCACATGATTCGCATTTTGCTTGTCGCTACAGCTGTCTTGATAGGGTCCGCGTGTTCCGAAGAGGCACCACAGAGGCCTATGGTCGAAGTGGTCGTTGATACGGTGGTGTCAGAGCCTTATCAGCCAGAATCGGAGTATGTGGGGCGCCTTGAGGCCAGGGACGACGTGGCGATTCAGGCGAAGATTACCGGTTATATGCTGACCCGCGATTTTCGCGAGGGAGAGTTCATTCAGGCCGGCGAGGTTCTCTATACCCTGGATGCATCAGAATACGAAGCGGCCCTGGCTAGAGCTGAGGCTGACCTGGCTGCGGGGGTTGCCAATCAGGTCAATGCCGAACGAAACTTCAAGCGTGGTAAGGAGTTGTTGCCCAAGGGCGCTATTTCCCAGTCTGAGATGGATGAACTCACCGCCAAAAAGCTGGATGCGGATGCGCGTTTGGAGTCAGCACAGGCGCAGGTGACCAGCGCTCAAGTGAATTTGAGTTACACCACCATTACGGCGCCGATTACCGGCCGCATTGGCCGAAGCCGCGCCAGCCTAGGTGATCTGGTGGGCCCAAGCACTGGCAATCTCACCACGCTTGTCTCCATTGACCCCATCGAGGCACTGTTTCAGGTCAGCGAAGCCACTTACGTCGCTGCGATGAAAAAGCGAATGACGACCGATCTGGACGTCGAGCAGTTGCGCTCGCTGGAGGTGACTCTGGAACTGACCAACGGAACGGTTTATCCGGAGGTAGGGAAAATCGACTACTTTTCCAACCGGGTCGACGAGGCAACGGGCACGCTGGAAGCCCGGGCTGCTATCCCCAACCCTCACTCATTATTGGTACCTGGGCAATATGTTCGAGTGATACTTCAAGACACCAACTTGTTGGAGGGTTTGTTCCTGCCTCAGGCTGCTGTGCAAGCGGATCAGCAGGGCAGCTTTGTGCTCATCGTGGATTCGGGCAGCATTGTGGCCCGAAAGAACGTGGAGCTGGCCGAGCGTTTTGATGACAAAGTGCTGGTGCTGGAGGGAGTCGACGCAGGCGATCAGGTCATCGTTCGGGGCTTGCAGCAGGTGCGACCGGGCATGCCGGTGACAACCCGCACGCTGCCATCTAGCGAACAGTAGGTCCGGCATATGTTTAGCGCATTCTTTATTGAGCGACCCAAGTTCGCGATGGTAATCGCCATCGTGTTTTCACTGGCGGGCCTGCTCTCTATTTACGCCTTGCCGATCAATGAATATCCACCGATCTCGCCACCGAACATTGTGGTTTCTGGCCAGTATCCTGGCGCTTCTGCGGAGGTCGTAGAAGCCACTGTCGGAACCCCCATCGAGGATGCGGTGAATGGCGTTGAGGATATGATCTACATGTCTTCCAATAGCGCTAACGACGGCAGCTACAGCCTGACTATTACCTTCGAGGTTGGTGCAGACCCGGACATGGCCCTGGTGCGGGTGCAAAACCGGGTGAAGCTGGCGGAGCCTTCTCTGCCCAGCGAAGTGACAGCGATGGGGCTCAATATCGCTGAGCGTTCGCCAGACATGCTCAAGCTGATCAGCTTCACATCACCGGATGAGTCGCTGGATTACAAGTTCATCTCCAACTACGTGAAAATTAATCTGCAGAGCACTATTGCTCGTCTCGATGGTGTCTCCGAGGCGACTATTCTGGGCGAAGCGGATTATTCCATGCGCCTGTGGCTAGACCCCGACAAAATGGCGGGCTATCGACTTTCGGTGACTGATGTCTACAGCGCGTTAAAAGAGCAAAACGTGCAGGTGGCGGCGGGCAAGATAGGCGCGCCTCCATTCGATGGTGTGTTGCAAACCGAGTACACGCTGCAAACGAAAGGACGTCTTGAGGACGTAGATGAATTTGAGAAAATTGTACTGCGCGCGCTGCCGGATGGTTCGGCGATTTATCTGCGTGATGTGGCCAGGGTTGAACTGGGGCAGTCGAGTTACAACTTTCACGGAGAGACCAATGGCGTACCTGCGGTCAATCTGGCTATCTATCAACTGGCTGATGCCAACGCGCTTGCGGTCGGTGAGTCTGTTGATCAGTTGCTGGTAGAAATGTCGGCCGGTTTTCCGGAGGGAATGGGCTACGTTACCAGTTATGACACTACCCGCTATGTGAGTACCGCCGTAAGTCAGGTGGTGACGTCCTTGTTTCAGGCTGTAATGCTGGTTATTGCAGTGACGTTTGTGTTTTTGGGTAATTGGCGTGCGACGCTGGTGCCTGCTATCGCCATACCGGTATCGCTACTGGCAGCCTTTGCGGTGTTGCTGGCGATGGGGATGTCGATTAACACAGTGACCTTGTTCGGCTTGATTCTGGCGATCGGTATCGTCGTAGACGACGCAATTCTTGTGATCGAAAACTGCGATCGCCATCTGCGTGAAGATCCCACCATGACACCCAAGGACGCAGCGCTACTGAGCATGCGCGAAGTGGGAGGCGCGATCATCGCGACCACCCTGGTTCTGTTGGCGGTGTTTGTACCCGTCGCGATGTTACCGGGCATCACCGGCGTCATGTACCGGCAGTTTGCAATCACCATCTGCGTGGCAGTGGTGTTTTCCTCGGTCAATGCCTTGACCCTCAGTCCGGCGCTTTGCAGCTTGCTGCTGCGTTCCGGTGAGCAGCAGGTGCCGCGCTGGTACGCTAGTTTCTTGCGTGGTTTTGAGCGGCTGACCGGTCACTACAATAAAGGAGTGGGCTGGCTGCTGGGGCGTTTGAGGTTAGTCGTTATTGTGTTCCTGGCCTGGACTGCGGCCGTTGTGTTTGGCTTTGTCAGTACGCCTACCGGATTTGTACCCAGCGAAGATAAGGGTGCAATGATGGTCAGCGTACAGCTTCCTGATGCATCATCCTTGAGTAGAACCAAGGCAGTGATGGACAAAGTAGCGGAAATTATTGCCAACGACCCAGCCGTTGAAACAGCCACGGCGATATCGGGCTACTCCATTCTTTCTGGCGCAATGGCCAGCAACAGCGGCTCGATGTTTGTCATTCTCAAGCACTGGGATGAGCGAGAAGACCCTGAAAATATAGTCTTCAATGTTGCCCGTCGCATTAATGGGCAGGCGTTTATGCAGGTGCCAGAGGCACAAGTGTATGCGCTGACGCCACCGGCGGTGTCGGGTATGGGTGTCGCGGGAGGGCTTGAGTTGGTGCTGCAGGACACACTGTCCCGATCATCCCAAGAGCTTGCGTCTACGCTCAACAACCTGGTTGTGGATGGCAACGAAACGCCGGGGCTGGTAGGTCTGTTCAGTACCTACCGAGCCAATGTGCCGCAATACTACGTGGACGTTGACCGGATCAAGGCGAAAAACCTGGGCGTCAGCCTGGACGAGTTATTTACTACACTACAGGCCCAGATGGGCTCGCTGTACATCAATGACTTTAATAAATTTGGCCAGACCTATCGGGTGATTATGCAGGCGGAGTCGTCCTTCAGGGCTGACCTCTCGGACCTTGACCACTTCTATCTGAAGTCAGCGAATGATGAGATGGTACCGTTGAGCACCCTGGTATCATCCCACCCGATTCTGGGCCCGGATATTTCTAACCGATATAACCTTTTCCGGTCGGCAACAGTAAGGGCAAATGCTGCGCCGGGAATGAGTTCGGGTCAGGCCATGTCGATCTTTGAAGACTTGGCTGACCGCACCCTGCCCACCGGTTACAGTTATGAATGGACCGGCATGTCTTACCAGGAGCAAAAGGCGGGGCAGACAGCCATTTTTGCCTATGTACTGGCGCTGATCTTCGTTTACCTGTTTTTAGTGGCTCAGTATGAAAGCTGGTCGATCCCGGCTGCGATCATCCTGGTTGTACCGATGGCAATCGGGGGCGCAATTCTTGCGCTGGTGCTGAGCGGCATCGCCCTTAATCTCTATGCTCAGGTAGGTATCGTGCTGTTGATCGGCATGTCTGCGAAGACGGCGATTTTAGTCGTCGAGTTTGCTCGCCAACGCCGGGAGCAGGGCGGTGAGGATATTTTGACAGCTGCCAGCGAGGCAGCCAGCCTGCGCTTCAGGGCCGTGTGCATGACCGGCGTGTCTTTTATTCTGGGTATATTGCCGTTGGCGCTGGCGACAGGTGCAGGCGCGTTTGGGCAGCGCTCACTCGGCATGACGGTACTGGGTGGCATGTTGGCAGCGATGTTGGTGGGAGTGTTCTTCGTGCCCGGCTTCTATGTCATCGTGCAATCATTGCGGGAGAAACTGAAAGGAGCAGCAGGGCTTACTGTCCCCCCGCAGGATGAGAGCCCCAACTGATTAGCGTGCGACGAGGCCGTGTATTAACAGGGCTGCGTCGCTCCTTTAGGCAAACAGCCCTCGCAAGCCAGCCAGGGTTTCCTGGGCGCGCTCTTCATTGGCCTGTTCATCCTTGGCGTCGCCTCCCTGCCAGGTGAGGTCTTCCTGCGGTAACTCCTCAATAAAACGACTGGGCTCACAGTTAATTGTCTCGCCAAATTGGCGGCGTTTGGTGGCCATGGTCATTGCCAGCGTTTGCTGGGCGCGGGTAATACCGACGTAGGCGAGACGCCGCTCCTCTTCGATATTACCGTCTTCCACGCTTGCCCTGTGCGGCAACAGATTCTCTTCCATACCAATAATAAAAACGTGCGGAAACTCCAGCCCCTTGGAAGCATGCATCGTCATTAGCTGCACGTTGTCTGGGCTTGAGTCCTCTTCTTCCTGTTGTTCCATCAGGTCACGTAACACCAGGCGGGAGATAGCTTCGTCTAGTTCTACACCTTCCTCGACCATGACCTTATTGAGACTATCCACCAAAAAATGAACATTGCTCATCCGTCTTTCAGCGACATCTTCACTGGAGCTCAATTGGTTGAGCCATTCCTCGTAATCGATGTCGCGAATCATTTGGCGCACTGCAGATATACCGCCTCCGCCTTCACATTGACGGCGAATTCGATCCATCCAAAGACGGAACTCTCGCAGGCGGCCCAGGCCGGCTTCGGGGATGACGCCGCTGCTAACCCGGCCAATAGCCTGACTTAAACTGCAGTGTTGCCCGTTGGCGAAATTGCCTAGAGACTCCAGTGTGGAGGCTCCCAACTTGCGTCTTGGTACGTTGGCAATGCGTAGGAAAGCGTTGTCGTCGTTCTCGTTTATCAGCAACCGCAGATAGGCCATGATGTCCTTGACCTCGTTGCGTGCGAAGAACGAGGTGCCGCCAGAGAGATGATAGGGAACCTGCTGCTGTTGCAGCGCAAGTTCTATCAACCGGGACTGATGGTTCCCGCGGTAGAGAATGGCATAGTCTCCAAAACGAGTGCGCTTGCGTAGTTTGTGGTCGAGTATTTCGGCGACAACCTGGTCAGCCTCATGGTTTTCATCGCTGCAGCGAATGATGCGCAGAGGGTCGCCGTAGCCAATCTCGCTCCACAGTTTTTTATCAAACACGTGATCGTTGTTGGCAATCAGTGTATTGGCTGCTTTGAGAATGCGTGAGGTGGAGCGATAGTTTTGCTCCAGCTTGACCAGTTTAAGACCGGGAAAGTCATCCTGCAGCTGAACGAGATTTTCTGGACGTGCGCCACGCCAGGCGTAGATAGACTGGTCGTCATCGCCCACGACGGTCAATGCGCCGCGCACGCCTACTAGCTGCTTCACCAGCAAGTATTGGCTTGAGTTAGTATCCTGATACTCGTCGACCAACAAGTAGTGAACCGTGTTTTGCCACTTCTCGAGTACGTCGGGATTCTGTTCAAACAGGACAGTAGGCAGCAGAATGAGATCATCGAAATCCAGTGCATTATAGGCTTTCAATGCCCGCTGGTAGCGACGGTAGGCCTGAGCGCACAGTATTTCAGCAGGGCTTTTAGCATTTGCCACGGCTTGCTCAGGCAGCACCCGATCGTTTTTCCAGTTGGAGATTTGATGCTGAATGGTGGCGGCCTGATCGCCATCTGAACCGTGTTCCTGAATTAACAGATCCTTGATCAGTGTTTGGGTGTCCTGGCCATCGAAAATTGAAAAGCCACTCTTCAGTCCCAGTAGTTTGAGCTCTGTCCGAATGATTTTGAGGCCGAGTTGGTGGAAGGTGCTTACCGTAAGCCCCTCTGACGAGTTAGAACCTAGCAGCTTACCGACGCGCTCTTTCATTTCTCTGGCCGCCTTGTTGGTAAAGGTCACCGCCGCGATGCGACTGGCGCGTATACCGCAGGTTTCTACCAGATAAGCAATTTTTTGCGTGATCACACTGGTCTTGCCAGAGCCCGCGCCTGCGAGCACCAACATAGGGCCATCAATGTAACGAACAGCTTCGCGCTGTCGGGGATTTAGCTGGGGCACAGAGTTCTACAAACCGGAAGGTGTTACTGACGAGGCAGTCTATCAGAGCGGATAGAAATGTTGGAGCTTACGATCGAGGAATTTTGTTAGCGATCACTGATCAGACTGTCATCCCCACGTGTGCAGGGATGACAGGCACTAAAGCGGGTGTATCAGGAAGAAATTTGACCTGAGATATCGACCTGAGGGAGTGCCAGGTTAACGCTGTCGTCACTGGCGAAAGCACTGGCCAACGCCACCCAAAGCGCGTCTCGGGTGCCAAACCAGTTGGCATTCTCTACCCAGCAAAAGGCAACCATACTGGCTTTCTCGCCGGTTACCCCAGTCACGAACACAGTGGGATCAGGGTCTGGCAGCACATTTTCATGAGACTTCATCGTTGTCAGCAGCACACTGCGGGCGTGCTCGATGTCGTTACGGGAATAAATGTCGATGTTGAGTTCGATGCGCCGCGTGGGAATGGAGCTGAAGTTGCGAATCGCTGAGGACATGGCAACCGGTGTCGGGATAAACACCGTTTGTCCGTCGAAAGTTCGCAGGACCACCTGATAGAAAGTCATGGCCTCTACGATGCCCATATCACTTTTAATCTGGACCATGTCGCCGGTGACAAAGGGCAGCCGAGGCAGGAAAGGGAGTAGAAAGAATACGAACACGGCTCCGACGATAATGACGAGTATAACAACGCCCCCCAGCCCCTGAACGGGCAGGCCGATTTTTCCGGCAGCCAGTAGCGCACTGACTGCGAGAATAAGTGCATACAGTGCGCCGAAGAACACGGCCATGACACGCGCATAAGTTCCACCGGGTTTGATCAGCGAATGCATTAACTTGTAGAGCAGATACACCGCAAGAATGCCACCGATCATCACCAGAATGACTGTGACAATGAGGCTGCCATAAGCAGCGAGCTGATTCATGATGGGTTCCAGGTTCTCGCGCATTTTGCTCCACCGGTGCTGTTGAGGTGTAAGAAGCGTAGCACGAAACTGCTGGGCTGCCGCTTCCGCTGGCAGAATATGTCACTGGGAATTGGCCGAATGTTTCAGTGCGCGGTTCATTGCAGTTTAAATCCCCATACACCGCTTCTGTATTAAGCAATAGCGCTTGTGGAAGGTGTCTCATCCGGTATGTTGGCGCCTCGAAAGTATTCTATGAGCAGGGGTAATTCATGAGCCAAGACGCCTTTATTTATGACGCCATTCGTACACCGCGGGGTAAGGGTAAGCCGGGGGGTGGTCTTTACGAGGTTAAGCCAATTGATCTGATCACTGGCCTGTTGGAGGAAATGAAATCCAGGCACAGCTTGGATACCAGTCAGATTGAAGATTTCATCTGCGCCACGGGCGAGCCAGTTAATGAGCAGGGCCAGAACATTGCTAAAACGGCCCTGGTGTATTCCAGCTGGGACGACATCACGACTGGGGCACAGTTGCACCGCTACTGCGCCGGCGGATTGGATGCCGTCAATAACATCGCCATGAAAATCATGTCTGGAATGGAATCAATGGGTGTAGCGGGGGGCGTAGAGAGCATGTCTCGCTTGGGCATAGGCGCGAGCGGCGCCGCCGCCGGAGACGCCTGGGTAGCGATGAAGAGTTATGGAATATCCCAGGGCCTGGGCGCGGACCTGATGGCCGGCCTTGATGGCTTCACCCGCGAAGACGTGGACCGCTATGCCTGTGAGTCCCAGCGTCGGGCTGCAAATGCTCGCGACAAGGGTTACTTCGCTAACTCGCTGGTGCCCGTGAGAGATCTCAATGGCGTGACTGTGTTGGATCACGATGAACTGATAAGACCGACCAGCGTTGAGGGGCTTGCCAAACTGAATCCGTCGTTTTCAATGTTTAACGATTTTGGGCACGGTGATTTTCTCAAGTTTAAATATCCCCAAGTCGAAAAAGTTGAATGCATACACACGCCGGGCAACTCGTCTGGCGTAGTGGATGGCGCATCACTGGTGTTACTGGGCAACAAACAGGCGGGTCACGATCAGGGTCTTAAGCCGCGCGCACGGATTCGCTCCATGGCGCTCGCCGGTACCGATCCGACCATTATGCTCGCCGGGCCTGCGCCTGCATCGGAAAAGGCATTGAAAATGGCTGGGATGAGCAAAAACGATATCGATTTATTCGAGCTTAACGAGGCTTTCGCCTCGGTCGTTCTGCGTTATAAGCGCTTGATGGATGTGGCCGACGACAAGATCAACGTCAATGGCGGCGCGATCGCGATGGGGCATCCTATTGGTGCCACGGGAGCCATTGTGCTGGGTACCTTGCTGGATGAGCTGGAACGTCGCGACCTGAATACGGGTCTTGTGACGCTCTGCGCCGGCGGCGGGATCGGCATTGCCACCATCATTGAGCGCGTTTGATACAGCGCGTGACAGAGACAGGATTGGAGTAAAAATAGATGAGCTACATTCGACTGGAAAAAGATGCAGATGGCATCGTAGAACTAATTTTTGACCAGCAAGGCAAATCCGTAAACGTCATGGGGGACGAGTACGCCCAAGCTATGCCGAAGGCATTGGACGAAATTGAGGCGATGGACGACCTCAAAGGAGTTTACGTTCGCAGTGGAAAGCCCGGACAGTTTTTTGCCGGTGGCGATATCAGCATGATGATGGAGATGGACCTCAACCCTTCTGACGAGGAACGCCAGACAATGTTTGATGGCATTTTGGAGGCTAAAGCGCCTCTTGCTCGCCTGGAAAAATTGGGGGTGCCGATAGCCGTGGGTATCAACGGAGCGGCATTGGGTGGAGGCTATGAGATAGCGCTTGCCTGTCACCAGCGCTTTGCGCTGGATGACAAAAGCGTAAAAATTGGTCTACCCGAGGCGATGCTAGGCCTGATGCCCGGTGCCGGCGGCGTAGTGCGAATGGTGCGTATGCTCGGCATGCAAGATGCATTAACGTTGATCTCGCAAGGCAAACAGTTAAATGCGCACAAAGCCCTCGACAAAGGACTAGTGCACGAGTTGGTGTCCTCGGAAGAGGAAATGGCGCAGAAAGCCAAAGCATGGATAAAGGCTAATCCAGAAGCAAAACAGCCCTGGGAAGTGGACGGTTACACTGTCCCCGGTGGTGGCCCTGAAGACCCGGCTACGCAGGGCTTGACCTATTTCGGTCCAGTCAACGTAATGGTTCAGACCAAGGGCAACATGCCCGCTCAGCAGGTCATTATGGCCGCGGTGATTGATTCGGCACGGGTGGATTACGACACCGCTCATATCGTTGAAGCACGCTATTTCCAGCGCCTGTTGTTGGATCAGGTGTCCCGCAACATGATGACCACGTTCTTCGTACAAATGAACCAACTCGATGCGGGTGCGTCTCGCCCGGACGGCATTGAAAAAACCGATGTGAAAAAGTTAGGTATTCTCGGCGCAGGCGTGATGGGTGCTGGCATCGCTTTTGCGGCCTCCAAGGTAGGCATAGATGTTGTTCTCAAAGACCTAACCCAGGAAAACGCCGATAAAGGTAAAGCCTACGCGGCCGCCGCCTGTGAGAAAAACTGGCGCATCGACGAAAACCAAGCGGAAGAAATTTTGTCTCGGATACAACCGACGGCTGATGTTAATGATCTGTCCGGTTGTGATCTTGTAATTGAGGCGGTCTTTGAAAATCGTGACGTTAAGGCAGTAGTGACCAAGGAAACCGAAGCGGTGCTTGGCGAGACAGCCGTCTTTGCCAGCAATACCTCTGCATTACCCATCACTGAATTAGCGCAGGCGTCGCAGCGTCCTCAAAATTTTATTGGAATGCACTTCTTTTCCCCTGCAGAGAAAATGCCGCTGGTTGAAATTATCACCGGAAAGGAAACCTCTGATGAGGCGCTGGCCTGGGCCTTTGACTTGAGCCAAAAACTGGGTAAGAAACCGATTGTGGTCAAGGATGCTCCCGGTTTTTTCACTACCAGAGTGATCGGCCAAACCATCACCCAGGGTCAAATCATGCTTGCTGAAGGTGTTAACCCGGCTCTCATCGAGAACGGCGCCGCCTTTAACGGCTCACCGATGGGACCCTTGGAAACCTTAGATAGTATCTCCTTGGAAACTGCTTACCATGGTGTCCAGCAGCGCAAGGCGGATGCCGAAGCTGCCGGAGAAAAATGGGAGGCCGGCCCTGAGTCTGAGGTTATCCGTTACATGGTGGAAGATGCCAGGCGGGTGGGTCAGGCGAAAGGTGAAGGTTTCTATGACTACGATGAGAAAGGCAAAAAGGTGAAAACCTGGTCTGGCCTGAAAGATCAGTTCGCCGCTGACGGTTATCTCGACGTCCCCTACGAAGACGTGAAGGACAGGTTGTTGTTTTCCCAGGTGCTGGAGGCAATACGCATCATGGAGGAGGGGACATTAACCTCCATTGCCGACGGTAACATCGGGTCGATCATGGGTATTGGCTTTCCGCCGCACACGGGTGGCGTTTATCAGTGCGTGAATGCTTATGGCGTTGCCGCTTTTGCAGAGCGCTCAAAGGAGCTTGCCGCCAAGTACGGTGAGACGTTTGAGCCACCCCAGTTGTTGTTGGATATGGCGGCGGAAGGAAAGACATTCGGTTAGCTAGATGGCGGGGATCTACTCGGGTCTCCGCCAGCTCTTTACTGATCCCATTTAGCAGGCGCCCAACCCAGTTGCTTACGTTGTTCGTCGATGTGAGCCTGCGCTTGTTCCACAAGGGCCTGGAAGCGAGCCTGGTCCCGAATTGAATCCCACCAGGGTTCATCCAGGTCTCGCCAATCTATCGTGTGGTTCGCTAAGCCCTGTTTTAACGATGGCAAGACTAAATCTGAATCACCTAGTATAAGCCTGCAACGCGCCTCTAGCTCTTCATAGCCGAGCACATCTCCATTCGATCGAGCAAAGTCAATAAAATCCAAAATCCGGCGAGAGAGTTTGAGACTCTCCTCGGTGTGACCCGTTTTTGCCTCTGCCAGCGCTTGCCATGATGCGAGCCAGGCGCCGGAAGCCTTACTGAAAGGGTCTCCGTACAGTGGGGAGTGTGCAAAATTGCGTGATGTCAGTGCACGCCTTATTGTGTCGTAGTCATCCAGTTTCGCTAGTGCAATGGTTTTAGCACCCAAATCGACATTGGAGTTGCTGGAGAAGGCGATCTCGTCCAGTTGTTTCAGCGTTTCAACCGGTTCGGTGACAGCGATGAAATAACGGTCCAGATCAGGTCCTGCCAATTCTCTCGCCGCTTCCGTATTGTTCAGGTGGTGGTAAGTGAAGGCGAGAAAAATACGGTCCGAAGAGCGCATCGAATTATCATCCAGGGCCAGCGCTTTCCGGTAAAAATTTACTGCATCTGCGTCCTGTCCTCTAATGCCAGCCAAAATTCCACGGATTCGAAAGTTTTCCGCACTGCCTGAATGGGCTAATGCCAGTGCTTCTTCCCCACGGTTTAGCCTAGCAAGGTTTAAGCTTAGATTGTGACGGATAACCGGGTGTAGCGGATCAATATCGTATCCGTGCTGAATGGCTTCTACTCCCTCTTTTGCACGCCCAAGATTAAACAGGGCGATGGATCTCCAACTGCTCAGAATCCCCTCGTTAGGAATAATGCGTAAAGCGCGATCAAAACTTGCGAGACCCGCCTGGTTGCGATGTTGCGACAAATACACCAAACCCTGGACAGCGTTGGCCAGACCTTGCTCGGGATCACGGGCAAGGGCTCGGTCGATGTAGGACTGGGCTTCCAGGTTGGCCTGCTCCAGCGGAATGTTGCCGTACTGGTCTGCCGACAACAGATTGATAGCCAGTGCCTTGCCGGCCCAAGCAGCCGCATAGTCCGGACTGATGTCCAGAGCCTGCTGGTAGGTGTTCAGTGCCTGATTTAGGGACTTATCAGTTCGTTTTTTGACGAGGTGCCGCGCTTTTAGTAGTAGTGTGTAAGCTTCAACGTCAGTCGTTTCATTCGAAGTGGGAGCCGGCGCATCCAAATGCACCCGCAGCGCATCGACGATCGCAGCGGAGATCTCGTCCTGAATCTCGAAGATATCGGTGAGGTCCCTGTCATAGGTGTCAGACCATAAGTGATAGCCGTCAGCCACGTTAATCAACTGGGCAGTGATGCGCAGACGCTGTCCGGATTTTCGAACTGACCCCTCCAGCACCGTCTCAACTGATAGTTGTCGACCAATTTCAGGGACAGGTCGATTCTTGCCCTTAAAGGAAAACGATGAGGTTCGAGCGGCGACACGCAACTCGCTGATCTTCGCCAGTGCGTTCAGCAGTTCTTCGGAAATGCCATCAGAAAAATAATCCTGCTCCGGGTCGTTGCTCATGTTGACGAAGGGCAGAACGGCTATTGATTTTGGGGCTGTTTCTGCTTCAGGAGGTTCTGCAGGCAAGCGTTTTTCGATCGGCCCAGACTCAATGCCATTTGCCGTAGTCTGGGAGTATCCAATCCAGCGCTCTCCCACGAGCATTCCAAGGGCGACCACTAATAGAAGCGTAAGCAGACGGTTGATGTGGCTAGCAGTAACATTGGTGATTGAGTCTTCTGCAGCTACTTCGTTGCTGCGCTTGAGTCCTTGCGGGGTGAGCTCGAAGGCCCAGGCGAACAGTAGGGCAAACGGAAAGCCGATGATTCCGATGTACAGCGTAAGGGACACCGTCCACTCGGGAAGTTGCATTAGCGGTGCCAGTGTTTCTGCGACCTGAAGCACCACCCAGCCGACAATGATGTAGGCGAGGGCTACGCGAAAGACGTTGCGCCTTTTTAACTCCGCTACCAGTGAACTCATTGCTGCTGGCCATCTCCTTTAGCCACACTGAATACGGCTAATCTTAGCAGTAATTCCCTGTTCTGTACTAAGGCATGTTCAACCCAAATAGCGAGCCGAGATGGCGCTCTTGTAAGCGTCGGTTCCCAGCGGTGCGCCGGTCGCTTTTTCAATGAGTTCATCGGGTGTGTATAGGCAGCCCTGGCTGCGGATGTTTTCATCCAACCAGCTGTACAGTGGTTTGAAATCACCCTGTGCCAGACCTGGGAGGATGCCAGGTTCCGCTGCCTTGGCGGCGGCAAATATTTGAGCCGCTGCCATCGCGCCCAGTGAATAGGTAGGGAAGTAGCCCAGAATTCCTTCGGGCCAGTGCACGTCCTGCATAACGCCGTCCTTGTCATCTTTGGGACGTATACCCAAGTATTGCTCCATCATGTCATTCCACGCGAGAGGTAACTCCGCAATGGGTATGTCGTCAGCAATAATTGCCTTCTCGAGTTTGTAGCGCATGATGACATGCAGCGGGTAAGTAACCTCATCGGCGTACACTCGAATCAAGCCTGGCTCGACTTTGCGGTACACGCGCATTAGGTTGTCGATGTCCCAGGCGGGTCCTTCGCCCTTGAGAATCTTTTGGGCCACAGGGCCGATGAACTTGATAAATTCCTCAGACCGTGCCGCCTGCATTTCCAGAAGTAGCGACTGGCTTTCGTGCAGTGTCATACCCCGCGAGTCGCCAACGGGTTGGCCCCGCCAATCGTGGGGGCGGCCATTTTCATAAAGGGCATGGCCGGTCTCATGAATAACCGCCATCAAGCTCTTGGTAAAATCATCTTCTTCATAACGAGTGGTAATTCGCAAGTCACCTTCGGCACCGCCACTGAAGGGGTGGGCCGCGGTATCCAGCCGGCCATGATCGAATGGGAAGTCGAGTATCTGCATGACCTCCTTACTCAGTTGGGCCTGATCCGCCACCGGGAAAGGCCCTTGTGGCATTAAAATTTCAGGGCCTGCGGCCTGTTTTTCGAGGGCTTGTTGAACGAAGTCGGGCAGGAAAGCTTCCAGATCGGCAAAGATGGCGTCGACCTGGGACTCTCTGCGGCCGGGATCATATTCATCCAGTAGGGCCTCGTAAGGCGTTACGCCCATGGCTTCAGATTTAATCGTTGCCACTTCGCGTTGCAGTGCAAACAGCGCGTCTAGTTTTGGTGCCAGAGATTTAAAATCGTTCTTTGGCCGCGCTTCTCGCCAGGCCATGGTGCTCTCAGACCGGGCCATAACTATTTTTTCAACAAGGTCTGTAGGTGTGGCATTAGCGTGCAAGTAGAGCTGGCGTATTTCACGCAAATTCGCGCGCTGCCAGGGGCTCAGCTGCTCCGCTTGTTCTTCCGCTTCTGCCAGGAGGTCAGGTAATTGCTCGCCGGTTTCAAGTTCGTGCACCATCAGGCTCATTTCCGCCAGCACTTCGGCTCTTGCGGGCGCGACGCCATCGGGCATCATGGTTTCCATGTCCCAATGCAAAATTCCCATCGCATTGCCAATGGCTGCGACGCGTTTGCGAATGGCTTCCAGTGATTGATAAGCGGTCATGTTTCGCTCCTTTGGTCCGCCCTGAAGAGCGGGGAATATTCAAATCCAGAGAAGCGATCATACAGCGAAACCCGCCCGAATGGGCGGGCTTGATCAGGCGGCGTTGGCGTCCTTTAGTTCGGGGTCGAACGTAATGTTCATCTGCTTCATGGCATTGACGAAGAATGAGCGGACGTACTGTGGTTCGTCCTTGAATTGAGGATTCCGCAGGCGCGGAATGATTTCTTCAAACATCACGTTCAGCTCCAGACGTGCCAGGTGCGTGCCAATGCAAAAGTGTTGGCCAATGCCAAAGGAGCGGAGTTGGTTGTAGAGGTCAGGCATGCGCTCGGCACGGGTGACATCGAACTCCATGGCATCGTCGCCGAACACCTTTTCATCGTGATTGGCTGCGTGATAGTGAAGAATGACTTTGTCTCCGCTCTTAATGAGCTGGCCACCGACTTCTACATCTTCCGTTGCTGTTCGTCGCATGGAAATAAAGGCGGTGTTGAAGCGCAGCATCTCTTCGACTGCATTGCCGATTTTGTCAGGATTATCGACCAGGTATTGCAGTTGATCAGGGTGCTCCATTAACAGGCGCATGCCCTGGGCCATTACTGTGCGAGTAGACTCGTTGCCACCGACCAGAATCAGAATGAACATCCAGCCGAAGATATCCTCTGAAACGTGTTCGCCATCGAGCTCGGCGTCCAGCAGCGCGCTGGTAATGTTGTCCATGGGCTCTTCGCGATGTTTTGCTGCCAGCTGCATCGCGTAGCCAATGACTTCTATCGCCGCCAGCTGACCTTCTTCTTCGGAGATCGACATATCCGGGTCATCGGCAAAAATCATGGTGTTGGTCCAATCGAAAAATTGCTTTCGATCCTCCAGTGGCACACCCAATAACTCGAGGATGGCAATGAGCGGCAGCTCGGCGGCCACTTCCTCAACGAACTCGCATTCGCCGCGGGTCGCCACCGAATCTACGATGGCTTTGGCATGTTTGCGAAAGTCAGCCGCATAGGAGTCAACGCGTTTTGGTGTGAAGGCGTTGCGTACGATACGACGGACTTTCTGGTGGATCGGAGGGTCCATGTTAATGATGGTGTTTTGCTGCATTTCCACGGTGAACTCGTCCATCTCCATCGGGAAAGCGGACCTGGCCGCCGACGAAAACAATTTGGGGTTCTTGGAAATGAAGTCCATCTCTTCTATACGCGTCACGGCCCAGTAGGGGATACCCGTGATCGGATCATCTATCTTTACGATGGGGCCGGCCTGGCGAATCTGTTTCAGGTCGTCATAGGGCATGCCATCTTTGTATGTGTCAGGGTCCAGCAGGTTAGAAAAAGGGCATTGGCTCATGGTGTTCTCCCAGCGAATGAGTGGCCTAACTATAGTGCAACTAATGCCTATTAGTTTGTAGTTTAGTGTGACATAAGGCCTTCAGGGGGTAAAGCTGAGCCGGTATTACCTGCTGGACTGCCGAAATGGGGTTTCAGTGCTTTCGATAGGCCAGAGCTTCGCTCAATTCGGGCGCCGATACGCGCTCCAGGCATGCCATGTCCGCGATCGTTCGAGCCACGCGTAGAGACCGGTGCAGTGCGCGTCCGGATAGATGCATTTGCTCTGCGGCTTTCTCCAACATTTGTGTTGCTGCCTTATCGAGTCCACAAATATCCAGTAATTGCTGGCTGCCAAGCTGGGCGTTCACGCAGTGTTGGCGGCTGTCCTGAATTTCGCGACAGCGCTTCACTCTGCCACGCACGGTTTGAGAGCTCTCGCCGGTGGTTTTTTTATTGAGCAGAAGGCCAGGGGCGATTCTGGGGACAAAGGCGTGCAGATCTATACGATCCAGCAATGGGCCAGAGACTCGTCCTTGATAACGCTGTATTTGATCTGGGGTGCATCGGCAGCGTTGCTGGGCATCTCCGAGATAGCCGCAGGGGCAAGGGTTCATGGCGGCAATCAATTGAAAGTTGGCCGGGTAACTGAGCTTGTGTTTTGCCCTGGACAGAGTGACTTGACCAGATTCCAGCGGCTCTCTTAATATCTCAAGGCATTGGCGACTGAATTCGGGTAGCTCGTCGAGAAACAGGACACCGCCGTGGGCCAATGAGGCCTCACCTGGCCGGGGATTGGCCCCGCCGCCGATTAATGCGGCGGCACTGGCACTATGATGAGGATTGCGAAAGGGTCGACGCGGGGCGTCCTCGGCGACATTTTTACCGTGGAAATCGCGCAGGGCGAGAGCCACCAAAGATTCCTCTCGCGATGGGGGCGGGAGGATGCCGGGAAGTCGGCTCGCCAACATGGTTTTGCCGGTGCCGGGAGGTCCTTTGAATAGCAGGTTGTGTCCCCCGCTGGCGGCGATCTCTAATGCTCTTCTGGCGGACTCCTGCCCAATAACCTCACCCAGATCGGGGTATGTCGCCTCCGGTTTCGCAAGACGTTCCGGCTGCTGTGGTAGAGCCTCGCTTCCATTGATGTAAGCGCATAATGTGAGCAGGTCAGGCGCTGACAGTACCCGGGCGTCTGGCACCTGACTCGCATTGCTCTGGCAGTGCTCGGGTACAACCAGGCTGTTACCGCAGGCGCTGGCTGCCAGTGCGGCGCAGACTGCACCCGGGATGGCTTGCAAACTGCCATCTAGCGCAAGCTCGCCCAGGTATTCGTAGGCGGGTCCCAATGTGTTCTCCAGTTGCCCGGACGCCAGCAATATACCCAGCGCGATAGGGAGATCGAAGCGCCCGCCGTTTTTGGGTAAGTCCGCCGGGGCCAGATTGATGGTAATGCGGCGGTCTGGGAACTCGAAGTGGGAATTCAGAATGGCGCTGCGCACGCGCTCCTTGCTCTCTCGCACGGCCGTTTCGGGTAAACCCACGATGTTAAATGCCGGCAGTCCATTGGAGAGGTGGGTCTCCACGCGAACGGCGGGTGCCGAAAGGCCAGACAGCGCCCGGCTGTGAACAACAGAGAGTTCCATGGCTCTTCCCTGAGCACTGGGCCGGCACTCCGGCGTTAGCTAGCTCTCGGAGGAGAGCCCCTCAAATTCCTTGGTAATGGCTTCCAATTCGGCTTCGAGCTCAACAACTCGCTCACGCGTGCGTTTGAGTATTTCCGATTGAGCGTCGAATTCCTCGCGGCTTACAACTTCCAGGCGCGAGAGCGCTGACTGCGCCAGAGAACGCACGCTTTTGTCCACCTCGCCTTTTAGGCCGGAGCTACCTACCAGGTCATTAACCTGTTGCAGGACTTCCCAGGGGGGAGGGGGTGGTTTGATTGCCATTGTTGTTGACCTGATTGCGCGGATTAGCGGGAATCTTAGTCGATTTAAGCCGCGGAACACAGACCAGATTCGTTCAGCTACGCGTTAGGCTCGCAAATTATGGGATGGGGCCAATAGCCGCCCCTTTTTGGTGCGCCGATCTGGTGCGCTGCTCGGTATGAGTGCGTATGCGTGCTCCTTAGCGGTGCATCTTCCCTATTCGTTCTAGCGAGGAAATCGCATATCTCATTGATTCATATGCAGAAAAAATTATCTGGCACAGGCTCTGCAATATCTCCAGCAGATCTGTAAAGCGCACACACTGTGCCTGTTACGAGATGACGCATTACACATCTGACACCTCGTCAAAATTTTTGGAGATTTGAAACATGTTGAAAAAAGTACTTCCCGCAACGATCGCAGCTTCATTACTTACTGGGGCTATGGCCACCACCGTGCAGGCCGGCGACATTAGTGCCAACGTTTCTCTGGTGAGTGATTACCGCTTCCGCGGTATCTCCCAGTCGAACGAAGACATCGCTATTCAGGGCGGCTTTGACTACGCCTTCGATAACGGCATTTATGTCGGAACCTGGGGCTCTTCGGTTGATTTCGATAGCACCGACGGCTTTAACGGTTCACTGGAACTGGATTACTACGTCGGTTGGGGAATGGATGTGGGCGAAAACTCGGCCATCGATGTGGGCTACATGTATTACGACTACCCCGGAGATGACGGCGCTGAAGGTGATTATCAAGAGCTCTATGGCAGCTTCTCCTTTCACGATTTCACGATTGGTGTGAACTACTCTGACGATTACTACGGTGAAACCGATACCTTCTGGTACTACCACGCTGGTTATAGTTTTGCCTTTGGAGAGAACTTCGGACTTGACCTGCATGTTGGCTACAACGACCTGACCAAGAACGGCGGCTTCCTGGCCACTAGTGAAGATTCCTACACCGACTATTCCGTGGGCCTGACCTGGTCTGTGATAGGTGTCGATCTTGGCGCTGCCTACGTTGGTACAACGCTGGATAAAAGAGATGTGTTCGGCACCGACTGGGGCGAAGACACCGTCGTTTTCTCAATCTCCAAGAGCATGTAATCGCGCTTGAGTCGAACTTCGGGCGTCCATGGTGGCGCCCTGCAATAAACACCAGGAGATAAACATGAAATTAATTACGGCTGTTGTGAAGCCCTTCAAGCTGGATGACGTGCGCGAGGCATTGTCTGAAATTGGCGTCCAGGGCATCACTGTGACAGAGGTAAAGGGTTTTGGTCGCCAGAAAGGCCACACCGAGTTGTATCGCGGTGCCGAGTACGTTGTCGACTTCCTGCCCAAGGTGAAGATCGAAGTGGCAGTAGCCGACAGTGTCGTTGAGCAAACCATCGAAGCCATCACCAAGGCGGCTAATACGGGCAAGATCGGCGACGGAAAGGTCTTTGTCTCCCCGCTGGAGCAAGTGATCCGGATACGCACCGGTGAAACCGGCGAAGAAGCTATCTAAACCCTGAACCGAATACGAGAGAGTTATCCCAATGGAAGACAACATTTTTCAACTACAGTACGCATTGGACACCTTTTACTTCCTGGTGTGTGGTGCGCTTGTTATGTGGATGGCCGCCGGCTTCGCAATGCTCGAAGCGGGTTTGGTTCGTTCCAAGAACACAACTGAAATATTACTTAAGAACGTCGCTTTGTACGCAGTCTCCTGCACCATGTACATGATATGCGGCTACATGATTATGTACGGCGGGGACTTGTTCCTGTCCAGCATCACCGGCGACGGTGTTACAGGCGCTGAAGAGGCTGCCACCTACGCACCATCGGCAGACTTTTTCTTCCAGGTGGTATTTGTCGCAACTGCTATGTCCATCGTATCCGGTGCCGTGGCCGAGCGTATGAAGCTCTGGGCTTTCCTGGCATTCGCCGTGGTTATGACCGGCTTCATCTACCCCATGGAAGGTTCCTGGACCTGGGGCGGAAATGCGGTGTTTGGCATGTATACCCTTGGCGACCTGGGCTTCTCAGACTTTGCCGGCTCCGGCATCGTACACATGGCGGGTGCTGCTGCAGCGCTTGCAGGTGTTCTTCTGCTGGGCGCTCGTAAGGGCAAATACGGCCCCGAGGGTCAGGTCAATGCGATTCCCGGTGCCAATCTGCCACTGGCGACGCTGGGTACCTTCATCCTGTGGATGGGCTGGTTCGGCTTTAACGGTGGCTCTGTGCTGGCAACGGCCAGCGTGGAAAGCGCCAATTCAGTGGCGATTGTCTTCATGAACACCAACGCAGCAGCGGCGGGTGGTCTGATTGCGGCACTGCTGGTAGCCAAGATCATGTTTGGCAAGGCTGACCTGACCATGGCTCTTAACGGAGCGTTGGCTGGACTAGTTGCCATTACTGCTGAGCCTTCTACTCCCACTGCGCTGCAAGCGACATTGTTCGGCGCAATTGGTGGAGCACTGGTTGTGTTCTCTATCCTGACTCTGGACAAGCTGAAAATTGATGACCCTGTCGGTGCGATCTCCGTGCACGGTGTGGTTGGCCTGTTGGGTCTGCTGCTGGTGCCTATCACCAACGACGGTTCCTCCTTCAGCGGCCAGATTATTGGTGCGGTGACTATCTTCGGCTGGGTATTTATCACTAGCTTGATTGTCTGGGGCGTGCTCAAGGCAGTGATGGGCATACGAGTCAGTGAAGAGGAAGAATACGAAGGTGTGGATCTGGCGGAGTGTGGCATGGAAGCCTACCCGGAGTTCACGACCAAGTAAGTTTTACGATCTTGCGGACGCATTGGTTAATGCGTGTACTTGGGGGCCTTTGGGCCCCCTTTTTTGTTGTTCGGTAAGGTATTTTCTCGCCGCTATTCGTCTCCTATTTCCTCCACCTATTCTGTCAAATAAGTACATTTCCCTACGGTACTTTGACCTAACGGTCGTCGGGGGTCGCACCTACACTGGGCGCCGCTGAAGTACTGACCATAAGAAGGGAGTCATCGTTGAGGTGATCATAAGAGGGCTCAGCCAAACCATTACTCTTAAGGAAACCAACACCATGTTAAAAAAAGTACTTCCTGCTGCTTTCGCAGCTTCCCTGTTGGCGGGTGCTACCGCTACTACGGTTCAAGCCGGTGAAATCAGCGCTAATGTTGCTCTGGTGAGTGACTATCGCTTCCGCGGCATTTCTCAGTCAAATGAAGATATCGCCATTCAAGGCGGTTTCGACTATGCATTCGACAATGGAATTTACATTGGTACCTGGGGCTCCAGCGTCGACTTTCAAGATACTCTGGTCACCGAGTTTGGTTCGTTAGAGCTCGACTACTACGCTGGCTGGGCCATGGATCTGGGCGAGAATTCCAACATCGACGTGGGCTACATTTATTACGATTACCCCGGAGATGATGGCGTTGAAGGCGACTACCAGGAAATTTACGGTAAATTCTCTTGGCGCGACCTGACAGTAGGCATGAATTATTCCGATGACTACTACGGTAAAACCGAGGATTTCTATTACTACTTCGCTGACTACAGCTTCGCATTTGCGGGTGACTGGAGCCTGGACCTGCACGCAGGTTATAACGATCTGAAAAAGAACGGTGGCTTTTTAGCAACCGGTGAAGACTCCTACACAGATTATTCTGTGGGTCTGACCTGGTCTGTGGTGGGTGTTGATCTGGGTGCAACGTACGTAGGTACCACCCTCGACGAGAAAGACGTCTTCGAAACCGATCTGGCTGAAGATACTGTTGTATTCTCAGTCTCCAAGAGCTTCTAAGCTCTATTGGAGAGAAAAAGGGCGCCATTTGGCGCCCTTTTTTGTACCTGTTGTTTTTTCGGGTCTCAAATCACTGGGAACCCTCCACCAGCGATGCGGGTTAGCCGGCGATAGCGCCCTTCAATTTACTCAGAGGAGAAATGCCCCTATGATTAAGCGCTTCCGTATAAGGAGAGTTCACCGATGAAGCTGGTAACCGCCATTATTAAACCGTTCAAGCTGGATGATGTTCGAGCTTCGCTTTCGCAGATAGGCGTGCAGGGTATCACCGTGACTGAGGTCAAGGGTTTTGGCCGTCAGAAGGGCCACACCGAGTTGTACCGGGGCGCTGAGTATGTCGTTGATTTTTTACCGAAGGTGAAGCTGGAAATTGCTGTTGCTGATGGTGACGTGGAACGTGCCATAGAAGCGATTGCGGGTACCGCCAATAGTGGCAAAATTGGCGACGGTAAGATTTTTGTCTCTGACCTGGAGCAGGTTATTCGCATTCGCACCGGCGAGACCGGCGAGGATGCCATCTAGTTATTGTCCTGAGGCGATAGCTGCTATGGCCTCAGGCAAGTGCCGCAGGTTTTCGATTTCCTGATCCGCCCGTTGACCCCCGGGCCATTGCTCGGCCTGGGAGTTCATCCACACCGTAAACATACCGACTTCACTGGCACCCTGAATATCGTGCTCCGGGTTGTCGCCCACGTGAATTATTTCGTCAGCTGAGACCTTCGCAGCCGTCATGGCAGCGTGGAACATATCGGGTGCCGGTTTGCTGGCACCAAATTCCTCTGCCAGAAACGCGAAATCAAAGTATTCGCCGGCGTCTGTCTTATAGATATCCGCGTTGCCGTTAGTCAGGGCCCCCAGGCTATAGTCTTGAGCGAGGGTTTCCAGTACGCCTAGGGCTTCCTCGTAGAGTTCCACTCGATGTCGCTCGGCCAGAAATTCAGCGAATGCCTGTTTGGCGCCTTCGCGTGCATTTTCTTCCTCGTATCCGGCAGCCATTTGTAGCTCGAGGAGCATTTGATGCCGCATAGCGCTGATGTTGTGAACGAATTGCGGGAAACGCTTCCATACCGATTTTTTAAACTCCCACAGGGCCTCATGATCGTACTGCTCGATCGTGCCGGGCCGGTGTTCCAGTAACCATCGGCGTTGTGCATCCTCCGCGCGCAATAGCGCCGGTTCCACATCCCAGAGCGTGTTATCCAGATCGAAAGTAATGACCTTTATCGCCACGCGCTAGTCTCGCTTGCGTCGCTTGGCACGGGGGTGGGCGGCGTCATAGACCTTGGCCAGGTGCTGAAAATCCAGGTGAGTATAAATCTGAGTCGTCGATATATTGGCGTGCCCCAGTAACTCCTGCACCGCCCGTAAATCGCCAGAGGATTCAAGCATGTGACTGGCAAAAGAATGACGCAGCATATGGGGGTGCACGTCCTGGTGCATGCCAGCCTTGCGGCCTTGCAGTTTCAGGCGTGCCTGGATGTTTCTAACACTGATGCGCTGGCCCCGGTTGCTGGTGAAAAGAGCAAGGCTTGAGTCTTCATCGGCGGCGGTATCCGGTCGCACGGTCAGCCACTTATCGATGGCATCAAGGGCAGCGCTGCCAACCGGCACAGTGCGTGTTTTGTTGCCCTTGCCGGTTACGGTTAGCAGTTTGGAGCCGTGGTCGATGTCGTTAACATTAACTGAGTTGAGCTCGGCGAGACGCAGTCCGGACGAGTAAAACAATTCCGCCATGGCATGGTCGCGCAGGGCAGTGGGGCTGTCGTCCTCGAAAACGAGGTAGCGGTCTACCTGATCGGCATCCAGGGTCTTCGGCAATTTGCGGGGTTTGCGCGGGGCCTGCACCGAAGCGGCTGGGTTGCGCGGGTGTCCGTTAATCCGGCCCAGGTAATTGAAGAATGAGCGGGCGGCGGACAAGCTGCGTTGAATGCTGCTGCCTGCCAATCCACGGCGATGCAGTTGGCTAACCCAGGCACGAATGTCTGCTTCGTCCAGAGCGGCAGCGTTTTGCTTTTTGGCGGCGTCACAATAACGCTGCAGTGAAGCCAAATCCCGCTGGTAGTTCGCCAGGGTGTGGGGTGACAACTGACGCACGTCCCGCAGGTAGTCTAGAAACTCTGCGCATTCGTCTGTCAGTTGGCTGCTCACACCTGCTTACTTTAAATGAGGGAGTAAGCGAACGATGACGTCAGCGATGTGGGTGAGGAACAAGGTTCCCATGTTGCTGCTGTAGCGATTGGCATCAGCGCTGCCTACTGCGATCAGGCCAAGCTCCTCGCCGTTAGACAGAGGCATCAATGCTGCGGACCCCACTTCGCCTGCGTCGGGGAACAGATACGCCAACTCCTCTTTGCGAAGGACGCCGCAAACGGGCTTATTACCTTTGAGCAGAGCACCAATTTCGATTTTTGCCGCCTCTGAGGTTTCTACACGGCATTGGCTGGCGTCGTCGGGTTCACCAAACAGTATCATGCTGGCGTAATCGACCTTGAATTCCTTCTCCATGGCTTCCATGAACGCGCCGTAAACGCTGTCCATGTCTCTGGCGTCCAGCAATGCCAGCACCAGTTTTCGTGTTTGCTCATAGAGTTTGTCATTTTCACGCGCATTGGCGGTGAGCGCATTGAGGCGGTGGCGCATATCTATATTGCGTTCGCGCAGTACGCTCACCTGTTTCTCTACCAGTGATACTGCGCTGCCCGAAGCATGAGAAATGTGCAGATGATCAAGCATGTCCGGGTTGCGTTGCAGGAAGTCGCCATTCAGCTTCAGGTATTCCCTGACCTGTTCATCGCTTAGCTCTGAGGCAGGTGACACGGCCTGGGCCTGTTCATTTGACATGGTGTAGCTCCCCTGGTTTTCAACGAGGCGCTTATCGGTGGCACCTCAGATTCTTATTGTGCCCTCGAACACCGAAGCGGTGGGGCCGGTCATTATCACGGGCTTGCCTGGGCCGGCCCATGTTACCGACAGCTTACCGCCCGGAAGATTAACTGTCACGGTATCGCGCAACCATCCGCGAGATAAACCGTAAACCACTGCCGCGCAGGCTCCCGTGCCGCAAGCGAGCGTTTCACCAACGCCGCGCTCGAAAACCCGCAGCTTAATCTCGGTTTCAGTCACAATTTGCATAAAGCCTGCGTTGGTCCGTTGCGGAAAACGAGGGTGATTTTCAATCAGCGGGCCCAAATGTTCGATATCGACGTTATCGACGTCGTCTACCCTCAAAACAGAGTGCGGATTGCCCATCGACACCGCTCCGATTTTTAGCGTGCTTGCCTCGATTTCCAGGGCGTAGCTGGCGGCCTGCTCGGCGGCTTCAAAGGGTACCTGCTCAGGCTCTAGGGCCGGGGTACCCATGTCGACCTCTACCTGATGGTTATCAAGCACCCGCAGGGTGATAATCCCGCAGGCGGTTTCCACGGAAATCACGCGCTTGGTGGTTAGCTTGTTGTCACGAACGAAGCGGGCGAAACAGCGCGCACCATTGCCGCACTGCTCTACTTCGCCGCCGTCGGCGTTGTATATGCGATAGCGAAAGTCGACCTCGGGGTTTCCAGGGGGCTCTACCACCAGCACCTGGTCGCAGCCCACGCCAAAGCGTCTATCGGCCAACTGGCGTATATCCCGCGGTCGTAACTTGCAGCGCTGACTGATCAGGTCAATGACGACAAAATCGTTTCCCGCGCCGTGCATTTTGGTGAACTTCAATAACATGGTTCAGTCCGGCAGGCGGTGTTCGCCGCGGATAATATCAGCAAGCGATTCGCGCTCTCGCACCAGGTGCAGTTGATCCCCATCGACCATAACTTCCGCGGCTCTGGGTCGGCTATTGTAGTTGGAGCTCATGGTGAAACCGTAGGCACCTGCGCCAAACAGGGCAAGTAAATCGCCCTGATTCAGTGATAGCTCTCGCTGCTTACCCAAAAAATCACCGGTTTCGCACACCGGGCCCACAACGTCCCAGAGGGCGCTTTGGCCACCCGCGTTTTCTTTGGTATTACGTATATCCAACCAGGCCTGGTAAAGGGCAGGGCGAATCATGTCGTTCATGGCCGCATCGACCAGGGCAAAATTGTGCTCAGGCGTCATTTTCAGGTATTCAACCTGAGTGACCAGCAACCCCGCATTGGCCGCGATGGAGCGCCCCGGCTCGAATACCAGCGTAAGCGGCCTGTCCCCTAATTCTTCGCGGACCGCCGCAATATATTGCGCGATCGATGGGGGCTGCTCATCCTTGTAGCGCACACCAAGACCACCCCCCAGATCCAGGTGGTGCAGAACAATGCCTTGCTCTGCGAGATTGTCGACCAGTGCGAGTAAGCGCTTCAGTGCATCAATAAAAGGGCTGATTTGAGTCAGTTGAGAGCCGATATGGCAGTCAACCCCGACCACCTCAATGTTGGGCAATTGCGCCGCTCTTTGATAGACGAGCATGGCTTCTTCCATGGTCACGCCAAACTTGTTTTCACGCAGACCTGTGGAAATATAGGGGTGCGTCTGGGCATCAACGTCCGGATTAACCCGAACGGAAATTCGGGCAGTTTTGCCATGACTGGCGGCGACTTCAGCCAGTACCTCCAGCTCTGCAGCGGACTCAAGATTGAAGCAGGCGATATCCAGCTCCAGTGCCTGAGCCATTTCGTCGGGCTTTTTGCCAACGCCTGAGAAGACGATTTTCTTTGGATCTCCCCCGGCTGTAATGACGCGCTGTAGTTCGCCCGCCGAGACGATATCAAAACCTGCTCCGAGTCGGGCCAGGGTATCCAGCACTGCCAGGTTGGAGTTGGCCTTAACCGCATAGCAGACCAGGTGTTCGCAACCCGCCAGGGCATCTTGGTACTGCTGAAAAGCGCTCTCCAGTGCCGAGCGGGAGTAGATATAGCAGGGCGTACCGAACTGTTCGGCAATAGCGCTGACGGGGATATTTTCGGCGTAGAGTTCACCGTCCCGATAGGGGAAGCTATTCATGATGGTTCTCGTTATCTCAGTTTTCTTCGGTGCTTTCTTGCGGTGCCGTGCCACCGGGCATGGTAGTTCGCCTTTCCGGCTCTTCCCCCGGCTGGTAGAGCGGGCCGGTCTGCCCGCAGCCGGCGAGCAGGCCCAGCAGTGTCAGTGTGGCAATGTGGCGCATGAAGTTTCCCGAAGTACAAAAGCGGCGATTATACCTGCCGGTAGTAAGCCATGCGAGCAGCCCGTATCATGTGCTCAATTCCAACACAGGGCAGCAGACGGTGATTTCTGAAGTAGAATTTGGCGAACGGGTCGACGAGGCGTTTGAAGCGGTAGAGTATGCCCTTGACGAGATCGACAGTGATCTTGATTACGAGGCCGGTGGCGGTGTGCTTACCGTGACTTTTGAGAACGGCACCACCATGGTGTTCAGCCGTCAGCCACCCGTGCGACAACTTTGGTTGGCGGCCCGCTCCGGCGGTTTCCATTTCAATTATGACCCCGAGGTTGGGGACTGGCGCAATACAAGGGATGGCAGCCTGTTTCGGCCTTTCGTTGTCGAGCAAATGAAGGTGCAGGGGGAGATCGACTTCCAGTGGCTGTGAGGCTGACCCCGTTCTTACTGTTAGCAGCAACATTCAGCGTTGCCAGCGAACCACTTTATGTGAAAAATCTGAGTCCGGTGGCGGGCTTACTCGGGCTCCCCTCCCAGCGCGAAGCAGAGGTCTCTGCCGCTGGCAGCTTCGATCTGGCTTTGCACGGCGGTATTGCGAGTCATTATGTCTCTGAGAGTAATGACAGCGAGTATCTCAATTTTGACGGTGAGACAGTGCGCCTCGCGCTCGAGGCGCGTTACGCGATTGCCGATAACTGGGACTTGCAATTGGAAGCCCCCTGGCTGGACCACAGTGGCGGGAATCTGGATTCACTGATTGATGGTTGGCACGATTTCTGGGGAATGTCCGATGGCGGAAGGTCCAATGTGCCCCGCGACCTGTTGGACTATCGGTACCTGGGAAGTGATGACTTCTCGCTGCAGGATGATGCTTCGGGCCTGGGCGATATTACCTTGGCACTGAACCACGAATTTTACTCCGATGAGCGCTCTTCGGCGGCCGTAGTACTTGGCTATAAGTTTGGTACGGGCGACGAGGATGAGTTTTTGGGGTCCGGCGCCGATGATGTTTATGTCGCTGTTCGGTTTTCAGGGGACCATGGTAATGACTTGCCATTGCGTTGGCATGGCCAGCTTGGATATCTGCATGCCGGAGAGATCGACTTTATTCAAAACATGCAGGAGCGAGATCTGTGGTTTGCAGGCCTAGGTCTGGATTGGCGAATCAGCCCCTCCTGGTCGTTACTGGGTCAACTGGATGGGCATGCCGCGCCCACTGATAGCAGCATTGACGGTCTCGGCGAAGCCGCGATCATGCTTAGCTTCGGCGGCCGTTGGCGTTTCGCGCCGCAATGGGCCCTGGATTTGAGCATTATTGAGGACGTGCAAGTGGAGACGGCGCCCGATGTGACCTTTCAGGCAAGCCTGAGGTACTCGGGCTGGTAGGCCGTGCCACTCAGATGACGTCAGTGGTTGCGCTGATCCAATAAAGCCTTGGCGCGACCGGCAGCGGCAGCAACTTGCTGTGGCGCGGTGCCGCCCAGATGGTTTCGGGCACCAATTGAGCCTTCCAGCGTTAACACGTCGAATACATCTTCGCCGATATCGGGGCAGAAACCCTGCAAAGTAGCCAGCTCCATTTCGGCCAGGTCCAGTCCTGTTTCCACTCCGTGGGCAACGGCCTTACCAACGACCTCGTGAGCGTCCCGAAAGGGCAGACCCAGGCCAACCAGGTAGTCTGCCAGATCGGTGGCGGTCGAGAAGCCAGAGCGCGCTGCTTCGCGCATTTGCTGCGCCCGCGGCTTGATCGCCGGCACCATATCAGCAAAGGCACGAAGCGAGTCCATCACTGTATCGACCGTATCGAAAAGAGGTTCTTTGTCTTCCTGGTTATCCTTGTTATAGGCCAATGGCTGACTTTTCATCAGGGTGAGCAGGGAAATCAGGTGACCATTGACCCGGCCGACCTTGCCTCTGACCAGTTCGGGTACATCCGGATTTTTCTTTTGCGGCATGATCGATGAGCCAGTGCAAAAACGATCAGGCAATTCGATGAAGTTGAATTGGGCGGAGGTCCAGATCACCAGTTCTTCTGACATTCGAGACAAGTGCGTCATTAACAGAGCGGCGAATGAACAGAACTCAATGGCAAAGTCTCGATCCGACACAGAGTCCAGGGAGTTTTCTGTGGGCTTATCAAACCCCAGCGCCGCTGCGGTGTGAGCGCGATCGATGGGATAGGTGGTTCCAGCAAGGGCGGCAGCCCCTAGTGGAGACTGGTTCATCCGCGTTCGGCAGTCCATGAGCCGGCTGAAATCTCGCTCCAGCATTTCATTCCAGGCCAGCAGGTGGTGTCCAAAAGACACGGGTTGAGCGGTTTGCAGGTGCGTGAACCCGGGCATGATTGTGTCGGTGTGCTGAGCGGCAAGTTCGATAGTGCCCGACTGCAGACGAGTAAGTTCTTGCGCGATAAGGTCGATTGCGCTGCGCAAAAATAGACGAATATCCGTTGCAACCTGATCGTTACGCGATCGCCCGGTGTGCAGTTTTTTGCCAGTCACGCCAATGAGCTCGGTCAACCGGGCCTCAATGTTCATGTGCACATCTTCCAGTTCGATTGACCACTGGAATTCACCGTTGTCGATTTCCTGTTGCACCTGGCCCAGGCCATCTTGAATTTGCTGTAACTCAGTATCGCTCAGTACGCCAACCTTACAGAGCATTGCAGCGTGCGCCAGCGAACCTGCGATATCTTCGGCAGCCATGCGCTGGTCGAAATTTACCGATGCGGTGAAACGTTGCACAAAGCTGTCGGTGGCTTCGCTAAAGCGCCCACCCCAGAGTTTGCTGGTGTCCTGTTGCTTGCTCATGAATTGTCCTGTCGCTAAATCGTCTGTTCCCGAGGTGACTTTTTACCTTGTCGGGGTCACAAAGGGATGCAAGTATATCAGCTATGTCTTCACGAAAGCGCCTTCATGCAGCCCGCGCCAACTGATCGCGAGCGCGACCCGGCATCGCCAGAGCTCGGGGAATTTTTCATTCCCGATTTGTGTGGGCCACGGCCCGTGTTTGTCATGGTTCTGCTCGCCCAGTTGTTGGTCCTGGTTTATACACTGGCCAGTAGCGACCTGCCGCTCTTTAACTGGGACCTATTGGCCAGCTGTTCTTTGTTCGTACAGTGGGTGGTGTTGGTCAGTGCACTACTGTTGTGCCAGAGTCGCAAGCCCTTGAGTCGGCTTAGCTTGCCAATCTCTACCGTCGTTAGTCTCTCTCTCATTATTCTAGTGACCGCTGCCACCAGCCTGATAGCACTGGATTTGTTTCCCCGGCTTTCCGGCGCCACGGATAAAGGGTGGTGGACATTGCGTAACTTACTGGTGGCACTGGTGATCGGTGGTATCGTATTGCGTTATTTCTACCTGCAACATCAGTTACGGATGCAGGAAAAACTCGAGCTGGAGGCCCGTCTCGATTCCCTGCGCGCCCGTATTCGACCTCATTTTTTATTCAACACGCTCAACAGTATCGCAAGCTTAATAATGTCTCGCCCTGATTCTGCCGAGCAGGCGGTTGAAGATCTTGCCGAGCTTTTTCGTGCGAGTCTGAAGGAGAGTCGCGGCGATACCACCGTGGCCGATGAAGTGCGTTTGTGTGAGCTTTATCTGGGCATTGAGCAATTGCGCCTGCAAGAGCGGCTTAAGGTCGATTGGCAAGTGGCGGATGATGTCCTGGAAGAGCCCATGCCCAGCTTGATTCTTCAGCCATTGGTGGAAAATGCGGTATACCACGGTATATCTCGACTGCCGGAAGGGGGATGCATCACCGTGGCGGTCACAAGGCGGGGCGATGCGATTAAAGCTGTGCTGGAAAACCCGGTGCCCCTGGGCGTTGGTAAGGCGGCTGGCCATCACATGGCGCTGGCCAATGTAGAGCAGCGCTTGCAAGTGACCTACGGCAGTAGCGCCAGCTTGCAAGTGTTGCCGGGAGAGGATGTTTTCAAAGTCGAACTGAGCTATTCGCCGGAGCGTAGTTTGTGAAAATTCTGGTTGTTGATGACGAACAACTGGCCCGTGAGCGCCTACTTCGGCTGGTGGCGCGCATTCGACCGGAAGCGCAATGCCTGCAAGCGGCCGATGGCGCCAGTGCGTTAACAATGGTGGCTTCCGAGCAGCCCGATCTGTTACTGCTGGATATTCGCATGCCGGGCATGGATGGAATTGAAGTTGCGGCTGAACTGGAGCGCAGTGCATCGCCGCCGGCCGTGGTTTTCTGTACGGCTTACGATGAATATGCATTGCAGGCGCTGCAGCACCATGCCATGGCTTATTTGCTTAAGCCGGTACGTGAAACGGAGTTGGCGCAGGCGCTGGAGGGCGCGGCCAGGATTAACCGTATGCAGCTGGCGAGTTTGCAGGTGGCGGCCGCGAGCAGTGATCAGCGCAGTTCGGTCACCAGCCAAACTCACCGCGGCTTTGAATCGATGCCGGTAGATCAAATACGCTGTTTTATAGCCGAGCAGAAGTATGTGACGGCAGTTTCGCCGGACAGTGAACTGCTCATTCCCGATACCCTCAAGGAGCTCGAGCGCGAGTTTGGTGATCAGTTTCTGCGCGTGCACCGCAATGCGCTGGTAGCCCTGCGGCACGTTGAGCGCCTGGAGAAGGGACAGGACGGAGGTTGGCAGGTGGTGTTGAATGGTTTGGAGATGACGCCCTCGATCAGCCGCAGGCATTTAACAGAGGCGAAGGAGCGACTCGCGCAGCGCTGATACCGCAGTGGCACGGTGTTATCATAGGCTCTTAGTCATAAAGCGCAGTCGTATTAAGGAACCCCACACATGTCCACCCGCACGCTCACCATCGCTACCCGCGAAAGTCCGCTCGCGCTCTGGCAGGCCGAATATGTTCGCGATGCCTTAATGAGCGCGCACCAGGGGTTGGATGTTGTTTTGCTTGGCATGACCTCGCGCGGCGACCAATTGCTGGATGTGCCGTTGGCTAAAGTCGGTGGCAAAGGCTTGTTTGTTAAGGAGTTGGAAACCGCACTGTTAGACGGGAGTGCTGACATTGCCGTTCACTCGATGAAAGATGTGCCCATGGAGTTTCCGGAAGGTCTGACGCTGGGGGTAATCTGCGAACGGGAAGATCCAACAGATGCTTTTGTCAGCAATCACTTCAAATCCCTTGAACAGCTGCCGGAAGGTTCGGTGGTGGGTACTTCCAGTTTGCGTCGCGAGTGCCAGCTGCGTGCTCGCAGGCCGGATCTGGAGGTTAAATTTTTGCGCGGCAATGTGAATACTCGCTTACGCAAACTCGATGAGGGTCAGTACGATGCCATCATCCTGGCAAGCGCAGGGCTGATCAGGCTCGGCTTTGCCGATAGAATTGCCGATAGTATTAGTGTGGACGATTCGCTACCTGCGGGTGGTCAGGGTGCAGTGGGTATTGAACTGCGCACCGGCGATAGCGAGGTGCTGGATCTGTTGCAGACGGTTCATCACCCGCTAACGGCTCAGCGAGTGAGCGCCGAGAGGGCAATGAATCAGAAGCTCAATGGCGGTTGTCAGGTTCCTATTGCTTGTTTCGCCGAGCATTTGGAGGATGGTCAGCTACGATTGCGCGGTTTGGTGGGCAGGCCAGATGGTTCGGAAATATTGCGAGCAGAAGCTCATGCCCCGGCAGACAGGGCTGAGGGCCTTGGCGTGACAGTCGCTAATGACCTGTTGGCGCAGGGTGCAGCCGCTATTCTGGCTGAGGTCTATGGCGACTAGCGTGCTGGTCACCCGCCCAGCGGGTCAAGGGCAGGCGCTGTTGCAGTCACTCCGCGATGTGGGATGTGAGCCTGTGCAACATCAACCCATGCTCGAGCTGGAGCCGCTGACGGAGTTACCCCCAAACCAGCACCAGCATTTGCTGGACCTGGATCTTTATCAGCATATTATTTTTATCAGCGCTAACGCTGTGCGCTTTGGTCTTGAGCGGATTGACGATTACTGGCCGCAGCTTCCTGCGGGGGTTCACTGGTATGCAATCGGGGGCACCACGGCAAAACTGCTTCAGCAAAGAGGTTTGAGACCCTTGGTCCCCGCCGAAGAAATCAACAGTGAAGGTCTGCTTGAGCTGGCCCAGCTAAAAGAGGTGGCGGGTCAGAGGGTATTGATAGTGAAGGGGCTGGGCGGACGTGAAACGTTGCGTGAAACTCTGGGTAATCGGGGCGCTAAAGTGGATGAGCTGGCCTGCTATCAAAGGATTTGCCCCAGATTAGCGCCGGGAGCGCTGGCTCAGATGATGAGTCGACAGGCCACTGATGTGGTGATGATTAGCAGCGGCGAAGGCTTGAGTAACATGCTGACGTTGCTTAGCGACAAAGAAAGCACTAACTTTAGGGATATAGGTCTGATTGTGCCCTCGCCGAGAGTGGCAGCGCTGGCGCGACAGGCAGGTTTCAATGACGTGGTAACCGCGGCGAATGCCTCGGATGCGGCCATGCTGCAGGCGTTGCAGCAATGGCGAGCCGGAGACTAGCGAGTGAGCGAAGAAAAAGATAAGAGCAATGAAGAGACAGTAATCTCTGCCACGGCACCAGCCGATGCTGAGAGTACCGACTCGGTAAAACCGTCTGCCGATAGCGCAAAGGCGGAGGCAAAGGCCGAAACCCCTGTGCCTGCGCCGGCCACACCTCAGCCGGCCACACCTCCGCCGGCCACACCTCAGCAGTCCAAGGGAGGAAAATCCTTCATAGGCTGGCTGGCGTTTTTGCTGGTGATTGCACTGGCCGGTGCATCTGCATGGACGGTGCAGCAGGGCATGGACAGAGAGAAGAACCTCAAGCGGCGAATCCACCAACTGGAAAATAAAGCGGGTGGCGAGCAGGAGCAACTGCAGTCCCAACTGGAAACCCTGGAAAAGGGTCTGCGCAGGCAGCTGAAGACGGGTTTGGATGCAGCGAACTCGGCGGCTTCCAGTCAAGCGGCATCCTTGCAGCAGTTTTCTCAGCAACTGGACGCCCAAAGTGAGCAGATAGCAGCGTTCAGTGCCAATGATCATGAAAGCTGGCTGCGGGCCGAAGCACAGTACCTTCTTCGCCTGGCGAATCAACGGGTGATCATGGCGCGTGATACGGACTCAGCCCTTGCGCTCCTTGGCAGTGCTGACAGCATTTTGCGACAACTGGATGATGCTACCTTGCACGATGTTCGGGCTGCCGTGGCGGCTGAACAGGCAGCGCTGCGAGCCGTCCCGAAAGTGGATATTGAAGGCATTTACCTGAGGTTATCTGCACTGATTGAGCAATCAGATACCTTGGTCATTTTTCAGATGCTGGAGCAGGAAGGCCAACCCGAGGCTCGAGCAGAGGACGATGATTGGCAGGTTCGTCTGGAACGCGGCTACGAAGAAGCGGCGCGTAAGTTATCCGACTACATTGTGATTCGTCGTCGCGATGTTCCTATGCAAGCGCTGATGGATCCCCAATGGGAGGGGCTGGTGAGGCAGAACCTTCGAATGCTACTTGAGCAGGCCCAGGTGGCATTGCTTTCAGGCAATCAGACGCTTTACGTAGAAAGTTTACAGCGCTCTCAGCACTGGGTGGCTCAGTTTTTTGATACAGATGAAGCTGCCGCCCGTGCCATGTCCCGAGAAATTACTCAGTTGGAGGGGCAAACTATTCAGGTCATCATGCCCGACCTGACGCGCTCTCTTCAGGCCCTGGATGATGCGGTGACCAAGCGCATGCAACAGGGAGGCGCGGAGTAAACCATGCGTAAACTCTTCGTACTGCTATTGGTCGCCTTGTTACTCGGCGTGGGTATTGTTGCTGTTATCGAAACCGACCCGGGCTACGTTTTAGTGGCTTACGGTAACTACACCGTGGAAACCAGCCTTTGGGTGGGCATTGTGTTGCTGGCGCTGTTTACCTTGGCGGTGTATCTGGTGCTGCGTCTGGTGCGTCGATTACTGGGCGGACAACAGTCCTTGGCCAGCTGGATCGGCGGTCGCCGGGTGCGGGCTTCTTCGCGCTTAACCACGCGCGGTTTGATCAGCTTTATTGAGGGGAATTGGACCCGGGCCAGGCGGCAGTTGCTGCGGGGTGCCAAAAATAGTGAAGCGCCATTGGTGAACTACCTGATGTCGGCGCGCGCCAGCTACCGCCTCAATGAGCAGGATAAAATGCGTGAGTACCTGGGAGCGGCAGAAGACGCAGAATCTGAAGCGGGCATTGCTGTCGAACTTACCCAGGCCGAATTACGACTTCACTCTGAGCAGTACGAGCAGGCACTTGCGACGCTGGTGAGAGCCAGACGCAATGCCGGACGTCACCCCTATGTGCTGGACCTTCTTCACCGGGCGTATTATGGCCTTAAGGATTGGCAGGAATTAGTCGGTCTTTTACCGGAGCTGAAAAAGTACAAAGTGCTTTCTACTGAGGCCTTGGAAAAACTAGAGCGCGAAGTATATACGGAGATGCTGTCCGCTAGCGTTAACGGTGACGACTCTGGGGACGCACTGCGCCAAGCATGGCAAAAAATGCCTGCCCATTTGAAGCAGGACCCTGCGGCACTCGACGATTATGTGGCGCTGCTGGTTCAGGGTGGTCATCACGCCGCAGCTGAAAAAGTGATTCCCCGTGCGTTGAAGCAGAACTGGGATTCCAAGCTCGTGCGTGAATATGGTTATGTGGTTGGTCAGGACAGTGCCAAGCAACTGGCCCAGGCCGAAAGTTGGCTGCCCGCACATACGGAGGATGCTCAGTTGTTGCTTTGTTTGGGCCGCCTGTCCGCTCGCGAAAAACTGTGGGGAAAGGCGCGCGACTACTTTGAAAGTAGCTACAGGTTGGAGCGCAGCCCGGAAATATGTGCGGAACTGGGACGTTTACTGGTTGCCCTGGGCGAACCCAAGGTTGCCGGTGCCTACTTCAGGGAAGGCCTGCAGCTGAGAGAAACCAACTTACCGGATCTGCCGATGCCGGAAAATACAGTGCCGCAGGCCCAGCGCTTAGCTAGAAACTAATTACTAAGGCTTGGCTGAACGAACTACTTAAGGGTGATGCCCAGTTCGTTCCAGATATCATCGATCCTGTCTTTTACTGACGCGTCCATCGCGATGGGCTCTCCCCACTCTCGCTCTGTTTCACCGGGCCATTTGTTGGTGGCATCAAAGCCAACTTTAGAACCCAGGCCAGCAACCGGTGACGCAAAGTCGAGATAATCGATGGGCGTGTTCTCGATAAAGACACAGTCTCTTTGCGGGTCCATGCGGGTTGTCATCGCCCAGATCACATCTTTCCAGTC
>JBDWQQ010000045.1:0-41014 GCA_039986455.1 Halioglobus sp. | reverse complement strand
GGCGTTGATCCCAACATGGGTGGCGGCGGCTTTGGCGGCGGCGGTAACTTCAGCGATATCTTTGGCGACGTATTCGGCGACATTTTTGGTGGCGGCGGTGGTCGCGGTGGCCGAGCAGGACCGCAGCGCGGCTCTGATTTGCGCTACACACTGGATATCTCCCTGGAAGATGCGGTTAAAGGCACAACGGTTGAGATTCGCGTACCCAGCTTGTCCAGCTGTGAAACCTGCGACGGCTCCGGTGCCAAGAAAGGCTCCAGCCCGGTCACGTGTACCACTTGTGGTGGTGCTGGCCAGGTACGGATGCAGCAGGGCCTGTTCCAGGTTCAGCAAACGTGCCCCGCCTGTCGCGGTCAGGGCCAGACGATTTCCGATCCCTGCGATAGCTGTCACGGACAGGGCCGGATAGAGAAAACACGCACGCTTTCGGTGAAGGTGCCTCCGGGCGTTGATACCGGCGATCGCATTCGTCTGTCTGGCGAAGGTGAAGCAGGGCCGCAGGGCGGTCCATCGGGCGACCTGTTTGTGCAGATGTCGGTGAAGCAGCACAGCATATTTGAGCGAGACGGTAAGAACCTCTACTGCGAAGTGCCCATCACCTTCGTTGATGCAGCATTGGGCGGCGAGCTGGAAGTGCCAACGCTGGACGGCAGGGTTAACCTGAAAATTCCGTCAGAAACACAAACCGGTAAACTGTTCCGCTTACGCGGCAAGGGTGTGAAACCGGTGCGAGGTGGCAGCGTAGGTGACCTGCTGTGTCGCGCAGTTGTAGAGACGCCGGTCAATCTGACCAAACGCCAGAAAGAGCTGTTGGAAGAGCTGAAGGAAACCCTGGGCGAAGATGGCAAACGCCAGTCTCCGCGTCAGCACAGCTGGTTCGAAGGTGTGAAAAACTTTTTTGACGACATGACATCATGACAACAAGAATAGGTATTACAGGCGCCGCCGGCCGCATGGGCCGGACTCTGATTGAAGCTATTGCAGCATCCGCTGATGACCTGCAACTGGCTGCGGCTATCGAACGCCCCGAGAGTAGTTTGCTGGGCGCTGACGCTGGCGAACTCGCTGGCATGGGCAAGAACGGTATTGCGGTGGTGGGATCACTCGATGAAGTGATTGGCGATATTGATGTTCTGATCGATTTCACTGTCCCTGATGCCACAATCAACAATGTGCAAGCTTGCGCCGATAAGGGTGTGGGCATAGTCATAGGTACCACCGGCTTCACAGCAGAGCAGCAAACCGTGATTGACGCAGCCGCTACGAAAACAGCGGTCTGTAAGGCCTCAAATTTCAGTACGGGCGTGAACGTGTGTTTCAAACTGTTGGACATGGCTGCCCGGGTGTTGGGCGACGATGTGGATATCGAAGTGTACGAAGCCCATCACCGTCATAAAATTGATGCGCCATCGGGCACTGCCTTGAGCATGGGCCAGGTGGTTGCAGATGCGCTGGACCGTGATCTGGACAAGGTCGCGGTGTATGGTCGAGAAGGACAAACCGGTGCTCGCGAGCGCGAGACTATTGGCTTTGCTACCGTTCGCGCAGGCGATATTGTCGGTGACCACACGGTCACTTTCGCCGCCGAAGGTGAGCGAGTTGAAATTACGCACAAAGCATCCAGCCGTATGTCCTTCGGACGCGGAGCCGTTCGCGCGGCCGGTTGGTTGAAGGCGCAAAACGCTGGACTTTACGACATGCAGGATGTGCTGGGTCTAAAGTAAGTTAAAAACCGTCGCTCCCACAGAGGGGGTGAACGAAGCAATCAGGAGACAGGATCTTGAGCGATTTTATCGTCAACATCGATGAAACCAATGCAGCAGCGCTGCTGATTGAGGAGTCCCACAATCGCCCGGTCGTGGTCGATTTCTGGGCCGACTGGTGTGAACCCTGCAAAGTGCTCATGCCTTTGCTGGAGAAAATAGCCACCGACTATAACGGCGCCTTTTTGCTCGCTAAAGTGAACGCAGACGAGCAGGGCATGATTGCCCAACAGTTTGGTGTGCGCTCGCTGCCTACCGTGATGGTTATTCAAAACGGTCAGCCGGTAGACGGCTTTGCCGGTGCGCAGTCTGAACAGGAAATTATGGCGATGCTGGGCAAGTATTTGCCCAAGCCCTGGGATGGACTACTGCAACTGGCGGAAGAAGCGATCGCCGAGGGCGACTTCGCCACTGCATTAACGCCGCTGCGTCAGGCCTGGGATGAATCTGGCCGACTTTACGAAATCACCGTCCCCTATGTGCATGCCCTGATCGAATGTATGCGCCTTGATGAAGCCGAGACCCTGCTCGATGGGGTGCGAATGGCAGATCAGGACGCCGCTTACGAGCAGCTGCGTGCGCAGCTGGAAATTAAGCGAGAGGCAGCGAAATCTCCTGAAATCGAAGCGCTGGAAAAACAGTTGGCCGAGAACCCCGAAAACCTCGATCTTATGCATCAGCTTGCTGTCCAGTTCACGAATGCGGGTCAATTCAAGGACGCCATGGAATACCTCATTACTATCCTGCAAAAGGATAGGGAGCACGGCGATGGCGCGACTAAAAAAGCGCTGCTCGATACGATTGCCTCGCTCGGTAAGGGCGACCCGCTAGCGGCTGAGTATCAGCGTAAACTCTACAGTTTGCTTTATTGAGCCCTCATCGAGGCTGACCGGGTGACAGCTGTAAAACCACTCCTCTCTTTATGCATGATCGTGAAGAACGAATCGTCGTTCCTTTTACGGAAGCTTGCTCAAGACAATGATTTGCCCACTACGGGCAGTTTATTTCAGGTAAAAGATCAAAAACTCGGAAAGGATCGCCGAAGGGCATTATCGACTGGGTGATCTACAGAGTGCTTTCAAGGCGTATCTCGCTTTATACCAAGCGGGCTATCGTAGCCTGAATGCGGACAGCAATCTGGCCAATCTGGCAGTGAAAAGAGGGCAGCAGAGCTTTGCTGCCGACGTGTTGGAGGAGGCGGTCCAGCGGGGGGTGATAGACCCTGAAGTGCGCATGCGCCTGGATCACAATATTCGCTATCTCCGAGAACAATCGGAATAACGGAACAGGCGACCTCTGCGGTCAATTTTTGTGAGACCTGTCAACATTGTGTCCTCGGGGGCTGCGATATACGGTACTGCTCGGTGTGGCATGTCTGATCGTTTAGGCATCTAATTAATCAGCATAGGAGGAAAAGCAGTGGATACCGCTTTCGCCCCGGATGACATCGCTTTTCGCGATGAAGTAGCAACTTTTTTTGATTCCGCTTTCGATAGTGATATCGAATATCGACTCAGTGACCCCGATCCAGCGATATTCCAGCCTGCCATTATTGAATGGCAGAAGCGGCTGTTTGATCGCGGCTGGATTGCACCCGGCTGGCCTAAAGAGCATGGCGGTACTGGTTGGGACGCTTCCAAGGCATTCATTTACGAAGCTGAGCGCGCTAGCCGTGGTATCCGCGACGTTATTCCCTTTGGTCTGAAGATGGTTGGTCCGGTGATCTACGAATTCGGTACCGACGAGCAGAAAGAGCGCTTCTTACCCAAAATTCTCGCCAGCGATGAATGGTGGTGCCAGGGTTACTCTGAGCCTGGCGCAGGTTCTGACCTTGCCTCACTGAAGACTCGCGCAGTGCGCGATGGTGATGATTACGTCATTAATGGCGCCAAGATCTGGACCAGCTATGCCCAGTTTGCGGATTGGATCTTCTGTCTGGTGCGCACGAGCACCGAAGGCAAGAAGCAAGAGGGTATTAGCTTCCTGCTCATCGATATGAATTCGCCGGGCATCAAGGTGAATCCCATCGTTTCTATTGACGCTCACCACAGCCTTAACGAAGTTGAGTTTAACGATGTGCGGGTGCCGGTTGAAAACCGCATTGGTGAAGAGAATAAAGGCTGGACCTATGCCAAGGCATTACTCGCCCACGAGCGCACAGCGATTGCCGGTGTTGCCGACTCCAAGCGCGGTGTCGATCTCATTAAAAAGTTTGCCAGCGCAGAGGTGAACGCCGGTGTTCGTCTCATCGACGATCCCTTGTTCCAGAAGCGCTTATCTGACCTTGAATTGGAATTGATGGCGCTGGAGTTCACAGAACTTCGCGTACTGGCGTCGGTCGCTGCCGGTGGCGCACCTGGTGCGGAATCATCGATGTTAAAAATTAAAGGCACGGAAATTCAGCAGGCGGTTCAGGAACTGACTATGGAAGTAGCAGCCTACTTCCAGGGTGTTCTTCCCAAGGGTGCTCCGGATCCAGCCTCGCTGGGTCATGAGTTCGGCCCGGGTGCCTTTACCAGTTATATGTATGGGCGTGCGGCGACCATTTATGGGGGATCCAATGAGGTCCAGAAGAACATCATAGCCAAGGCCGTCCTCGGTCTGTAACGCGCAGGGAGAAATGACAGATGAATTTTGAATTCACAGAAGAACAGGTCATGTTGCGCGACAGCGTCGCCCGCTATGTGCAGGATGACTACGATTGGGAAACACGGGTCGCTATAGCCAACTCTGAAGCCGGCATCGACCGGGCGAAGTGGCAAACCTTTGCCGAGTTAGGCTGGCTCTCCATTCCATTTGCAGAAGAACACGGCGGCTTCGGCGGCAGTGCCCTTGATGTCATGGTGGTGATGGAGGAGTTGGGTAAAGGGCTTGTCCTGGAACCTTATTTGGCGACCGTGCTGCTTTATGGCGGACTGCTGCAAAATGGTGGCAACGCAGAGCAACAGGAGGCGCGTATTCCTGCCATTATCGATGGCAGCAGCCTCGGTGCCTTTGCCTATCTAGAACGCCAGAGTCGATACGAGACCAGCGATGTCTTGACCAGCGCAACCGCGAACGCCGATGGTTACTTACTCAATGGCGAGAAGGTTGTTGTCTTCAATGGCGCGAGTGCCGATCAGCTGATCGTTTCTGCTCGCACCAGCGGCGAGCAAAGCGATGAGCAGGGCATCAGCCTGTTCCTCGTTGCTGCCGACGCCAAAGGCATAGAAAACGTTAGCTACCGCATGATGGACGGCCAGCGGGTTGCAAATATAGTGTTCAAGGACGTTCAGGTTTCCGCGGGAGACCTGGTGGGTGAGATTGACGGCGGTCATGCTCTGATAAACACCGTTGTCCGTGACGCTAACCTTGCGCTGGCTGCTGAAGCGCTGGGCATTATGGCTCAGCTCAATGCCAAAACCGTTGAATATGCGCGCACCCGCGAGCAGTTTGGCGTGGCTATTGGCAAGTTTCAGGCTTTGCAGCATCGCATGGTTGATACCTTTATCAGCTATGAGCAAACCAAGTCGCTTTTATATCGCGCGGTGTGTGCGTTAACGGACGACCAGGAAGACGAAGATCAGGCCATTCACGCTCTGCGCATGATGGTCGACAAGGCCGGTAAACATGTTTTCGGTGAGGCGATTCAGCTGCACGGCGGCATGGGCATTACCGACGAACTGGACATTGGCCACTACGCCAAGCGCTTGATGATGATAAACACCACATTCGGTAATGGCGATTATCATCAGGCAAAGTTCAACGCTCTGCGCTATAACTAATCAAGCACTATTGCGGCTCCCGCGCCAACGACGGGCGGGGGAGCCATCTTCAGGAGAAATAAAATGAAACTGGGCTTCCTGCTGGGTTATTCCGGCAAACAAATTAACATCCCGATGGACCTGATCAAGCACGCGGAGTCTCTAGGCTTCGATTCGGTGTGGACCGCTGAGGCATACGGCAATGACGCGATCACTGCGGCTAGCTGGGTATTGGCGCAAACCGAGAAGATTCGTGTGGGTACCGCCATCATGCAAATGCCTGCGCGGACGCCGGCTATGGCAGCGATGACAACCATGTCTCTGGACCAGTTATCGGGCGGCCGCTTTATCGCAGGTTTGGGTGCTTCTGGCCCACAAGTGGTAGAAGGTTGGCACGGTGTGCCCTATGGCAAGCCAGTCACTCGTACACGCGAGTACATCAAAATCATGCGAGCGATTATGGCGCGCGAAGGCCCCGTGGAGTTCGAAGGCAATATGTACCAGATGCCCAACAAGGGCGAAGGAACTACCGGCCTGGGCAAGCCGCTGAAGTCTATTCTGGAGGGTAACTCTGATATCCCGATTTACACTGCGTCTATCACCCCGGCGGGCTTGCGCTGTGCAGGTGAAGTCGCTGATGGCGTATTCCCTGTTTGGATGGACCCCAATAAATACGAGATTATTGGCGATCACCTCGAAGCGGGTTTTGCCAAAGCGGGCAATGGCAAGGGGCTCGATAACTTTGATATAGCGCCTTTCGTTTCAGTGGCAATGAACGATGACCTGGATGCGGCCTTTGATTCACTACGCCCCTGGTTGGCGCTCTACATTGGTGGCATGGGAGCCAAGGGTAAGAACTTCTACCACGATTTCACAACACGTTTGGGGTACGGAGAAGCTGCGGACAAGATTCAGGATCTGTATTTGTCGGGTAAGCAGGCAGAAGCCTGCGCCGAAGTGCCTCGTGAACTGCTGGATGAGGTGGCGCTTGTAGGTTCAAAAGATCGTATTCGTGATCGCCTGAGTATCTGGAAAGAAGCGGGTAAGAAAGGTCATGTCGGCACCATGCTGCTAGGCGTGCACGATCCTGAAGTGTTGGAGTTGTTCGCTGAGGAAATGCTCTGATGGATGTCGCCGGTAAGGTTGTTGTTGTCACCGGCGGCGCCAATGGTATTGGTCGCGCACTGTGCGAGCGTTTTCATGCTGAAGGTGCTCGCAAAGTGATTGTTGCCGACCTTGAAGAGAGTAACGCCCAGACTGTTGCTACATTAGTTGATGGCGATGCCTACGGTGTTGATGCTCGCGATGAAAATGCAATTAAAGCGATGGTCGATAAGGTTGAAGCCGATTATGGCGGTATCGACCTGTTTTGCAGTAACGCCGGAATTATCGCACTAGACGGAGAGCCCTGGTGGGCGACTTCCGCTAGCAACGAAACCTGGCAGGCGATGTGGGACATTCACGTGATGTCTCACGTATTCGCGGCCCGAGCCTGTCTGCCTGCGATGCTCAAGCGGGGGGAAGGTTATTTTCTCAATACGGTGTCAGCAGCGGGCCTTCTGAACCAGATTGGCGATGCTGCCTATTCAACCACCAAACACGCCGCAATCGGCTTTGCCGAGTCTCTGGCGATCACTCACGGTGATGACGGAATTGGAGTGTCTGTATTGTGTCCTCAGGCTGTCGCCACCCGCATGATCGGAGACGCCGGCGGTGGCGGTTCTGCTGGCGTCGACGGCGTCATGACACCGGAGGCAGTGGCCGCGGAAGCAATCGCTGGGCTTGCCGAGGAATCATTCTTGATTTTGCCGCACAAGGAAGTGGAGTCTTATCGCCAGAACAAGGCTCAGGACTACGACCGTTGGTTGGGTGGTATGCGTAAACTGCGCCGCAATATGGGTGTTCCCTCTTCCTGGTAAACACGAGGTTCTCAAAGTTGGAGCGCAAGGATCGGTTCGCCAGGACAATTCTTAACGGCTTTGAGGCATTCTTCGCCGAATTTCAGAATATCACCCTGGCGGCTAAAACTCGATTTGAAAATGCAGACTGGCATGGTTTGCAGGATTCGGCCCGCCGACGTATAGACCTTCGTAAAGAAAAAACGTCCGAAATCATTCAGTACGTAGAGCTGATAGCAGGCGAGCAGCTGAAGGATTTCGAGTTTTGGAAGGAAGTGCGTGAAATTTATGCCTCAATGATCGAGGGGCACAATAACTTTGAAATCGCTGAGACGTTTTTTAACTCGGTGTTTTGTGCCGTGTTCAAACACCGAAAGATTCGCAATGATTACGCCTTCGTTTTTTCATCGCACGGAGATATTCCGCCGGCAGATGTCAGTAAGGTATATCGGGTTTACTCCATTGATCAGCCCGTGCACCAAGTGCTTGAGCAAATGCTCAATGATTATGCCTTCGATGTTCCCTACGAGAACCTGCAGCGAGACCTGGCCAATATTTTAGCTGTGGCCGATACGGTGTTACCCGCTCGATTCAATGTAAAAGGCGGGAACCTTCGCCTGGAGGTTATCGAGCACCACTTTTTCCGCAACAAAGGCGCCTATATTGTTGGGAGGATTGTGACTGATAAGGCGTCGATGCCCTTTGTTTTGCCCGTTTTGCACAACGAGCAAGGGGCAGTCTATGTGGACACGGTATTGTTTGGCGCAGATAAAGTCAGTGTGCTGTTCAGTTTCACGCGCTCTTACTTTTTGGTGGACGCTAGTATTCCCTCGGCCTATGTATTGTTTCTACAGCAGCTAATGCCTGCCAAGCCCATTTCAGAAATTTACAGTGCGATGGGCTACAACAAGCACGGAAAAACCTATTACCACAGATGTGCCTATCGGCACATGACAAGCACCAGCGATCAGTTCATTGTTGCACCGGGTATTAAAGGGATGGTGATGAGTGTGTTTACGCTGCCATCCTATGATTTTGTGTTTAAGATTATTAAGGATCGGTTTACGCCTCCGAAAGATATGACGCGGGATCAGGTAAAGGCCAAGTACGCGCTGGTGAAACGTTGGGACCGTGCGGGTCGCATGGCAGATACTCAGGAGTTTACGAACCTTGCCTTTGCCAGAGAACGGTTTTCTGATGAGCTGATGGACGAGTTGTATAAAGTTGCCCCCTCGTTGATTGATGAGCACGGCAAGGCATTGATCATCAAGCATGTGTATGTCGAACGAAGAATGACACCGCTGAATCTTTATCTTCAAGACGCTACAGATGAGCAAGTGCTTGACGTTATGGATGAGTATGGCAACGCTATTAAACAATTGGCGGCGGCCAATATATTTCCCGGCGACATGTTGTTGAAAAACTTTGGAGTTACTCGTCACGGGCGCGTGGTTTTTTATGACTATGATGAAATCCAGCCGTTAACTGATTGTAACTTTCGCGAGATTCCTAAGCCCCGTAATGAGGCGGAGGAAATGGCTAGCCAGCCCTGGTATGCCGTGGGCCCCAACGATATTTTTCCAGAAGAGTTTCGTTTGTTCTTCTCGGGAAACCAGCGGGCACGCCAAGCATTCGATGCCATTCACGGTGATTTATACAAGGCGTCGGTCTGGCAGGCACTGCAGGAACAAGTACGCAGCGGTTACGTTGAGAGTTTCTTTCCATACCGCCGCAAATACCAATTTGATAGAGGAGAGGCCGCCTGATGGCGACAATTTATCTTATACGACACGGGCAGGCGTCTTTTGGTGCCGCCAATTACGATCAGCTATCGGAGTTGGGGCAGCTACAGGCAACCCGTACCGGGCAATACCTCGCCCGAGCAGGTATTAGCCTGGACGCCGCTTATAGTGGCGACCTGTCGCGCCAGAGAGAAACCTGCGAGAGGGCCTGCAGGGAGCTTGGCGGCGATATCGTTCATCATATAGATTCCCGCTTCAATGAAATTCGTAATGATGAGCAGGTAGAAAAACTCACGCCAATGGTTGCTGAGCAGAATCCTGCGATCAAGCAGCTGTTAGAAAGTGGACTTACCAACAGTAAGCACTATCAGAAAATTATCGACGCGGTTTTTAATTACTGGGTAAGTAATGACTGCAGCGCCTACGGAATACAGACCTGGCAAGAATACTCAGGGTTAGCGCACGCAGCACTGGCCGATGTGATGAGTAAAGAAGGCAGCGGTAAAACCATCGGCATTTTTACCTCCGGTGGGACAATTGCCACGCTGGTGGCTCATGTTCTCGGATTAGGGGGCACCCAGACTTACCAGTTTTACGAGCCTATCTTTAATTGTTCGGTCACTCAGTTGTTTTACTCGGGGGAGAACTTGTCATTGTCGTACTTTAACGACCGCTCTTTTCTTCAACTGATCGGTGAAGAGAACGATGAACAGCTAGTGAGTTATCGTTAGGGCAGGGTGCCCGAGAACTTGAGATTGAGCCACTTTCTGGATCTATAGCGGCGCAGTAGCATGCTGGCCTTGATGATGTAATCGAAAAGCATCACGGCGAAGATCCAGTGCACGGAAAATCCCAGGGAAAAGAACGTGAAAGCGGGTAGCAGCCGGCCAAAGATGATGCCACAAACGGTGGCCAGCAGCGGGAAGCGAGTGTCTCCCGCGCCGCGCAGCGCACCTGACAGAGTGATGTCTATTGCCATGATCGGCTGGGCAACAGCGATGATGTAGATGAACAGCACGGTCAGTTGAATGGTCTCTTCGTCGTCTATCATAAAGTCCGCCAGCTCCCTGGCGAAAATCGCGAGCAGTACCGAGAAAATGGACATGGCGACTAAAGCCATACGTAATCCTCTCCATCCCGCCTTTATCGCCTGTTCAGGATTGCCAGCCCCCAATTGCTGTCCCACCAACGTGGCGGCCGCTATTCCGAAACCGAAGCCAACAACTATTGAAAACGACACAATGCTGATGCCAATGCCGTAGGCGGCGTAGGAGGAGGTGCCGTACTGACCCACGATGGCAAAAAAGGCCAGGAACGCCACCTGAATGAATCCCTGTTCCAGCACTGAAGGCGCCCCGATACTCACGAGCTGACGCGCCGTGGGGAGGTCGATACGCCATTGTTTCAATGCTTTGATCGTAAATTTGCCACGCCACCATACCGATGCGAATACGCAGGTGACCATGGCCGCAGCAAAACTACCGCCAAGCGCAACGCCTGAGACGCCCATAGCGGGCAGTCCGCCAATGCCGTGCGCTAGCAGGTAGCCAAACAGGATGTTGAACATCGAGCTGAACAGGAGGAACCAGAGTGGGGTGATGACGTCGCCCGTTGCCCGCAGTGAAGTTGCCAGCAGCATGTTTAGTGCAGAGAACAGGTTGAACACGCCCAGCCAGAAAATGAAGCTCGCGATTTTGCTGGTTGTTTCCGCATCGAGGCCAAATACGCTGGCAACCGCCTCGGGCGCGACCAATGCGGGAATAGACAGGATCAGCCCCAGCAGTAACCCCAGAGCAATGGATGTCCAGGTAACCATCTCTGCCTCTGCGATCCGCTTTGCGCCCCAGCTGCGGGCGACCATTGCTGTGGTTGCGATCGACAGCCCCATCAACACGGCTTGTATCAGGAAGAAAATGCGATGGCCGCTGGTGACGGCAGCGACTGCACTTGTGCCGAGTCCGGAGACAATTTTGATATGGGCAAATCCAACCGTAGTAAAGAGTAGGTTGGAGATTATCGTAGGCCAGGCAAGCTGCCAGACCCTGCGGCTGGTGGAAGAAAGTTGACCATCGGGCTGGTCGCTCATGGCAGCAGACTAGCGATGAGCGGACAGGGCTTTGCATTCCCTGTGACGGAAGCAATCAGTGGTGTGATCGTTAACCATGCCTGTTGCCTGCATGTGTGCGTACATAATGGTCGAACCGACAAATGTAAAGCCGCGCTTTTTCATGTCTTTGCTCAGCGCATCGGAAATGGCCGTTGTTGCCGGTACCTGCGACATCGATTTCCACTTGTTTTGAATAGGCTTGCCGTCGACGAAGTCCCAAATATAGTTAGCGAAGCTGCCCTTATCTGCCTGCACTTCGAGAAAGGCATTGGCGTTTTTGCGCGCTCCAAAGACTTTTAACCGATTACGAATAATCGCAGGGTTCTGTAGGTGTTTTTCAAGTTTGCTGTCGGTGTAGCGCGCTACTTTTTTGGCATCGAACTGGCTAAACAGTTTTCGATAGGCTTCGCGCTTTTTCAGCACGGTGATCCACGACAGTCCGGCTTGTGCACCTTCCAGTATCAAGAATTCGAACAGGGTCTGGTCGTCCCAAACAGGGACTCCCCACTCTTCATCGTGATACTGCATGTAAAGCGGGTCGGTACCACACCAGGTGCAACGGGTCTTGGCCATGCTGTGCTCCTTCTCATGGAAGGGCGAGTATGGGGTGGGGGCTGGTTAATGTCTAGGATGGCTGTCTAGGCTGGAAGCCATGGTTTGCATGTGCCAGACTCCGTGAACGAATGAACTGGGATTAGTTATGACCGACACAGTAATCTATGAACAAACCGGGCACATTGGCCGGTTGACGCTGAATAACCCAGCTCGGCATAACTCGCTAGGCCAGGGTGAGTTAGAGGCAATACAGGGGCACTTGGAAACTGTAGAGAGCAGTGGTGATGTTCGCGTTCTGATTGTCACGGGTGCGGGGGAAAAGACGTTTTGCGCGGGCGCATCGCTCGCTGAGCTCGGAGCGGGAAAAATTAGCGGTGATTGCTTTCAGGCTACCACCGATCAGCTGGCGGCATTATCGATACCGACGATCGCATCATTGAACGGAAACGTATTTGGTGGCGGCGTTGAATTGGCGCTAAGTTGTGATTTCAGGGTAGGGGTTGAAGGTAGTCGAATGCGAGTGCCGGCTGCCGCGATTGGCCTTTGTTACCCACTTAGCGGAATCAACCGTTTCGTAGAGCGTCTGGGTGTCAATCTTGCTAAGCGTATCCTGGTTGCCTCAGAAGAATTTAACGCCGATGCGATGTTGGAGATAGGTTTCCTGGACCATCTGGTGTTACCTGCACAGCGGGAGCAGATGGCGGACGAACTGGCGCAGCATATTGCTGGATTGGCGCCACTGGCAGTTAAAGCGATGAAACAAATTCTGCAGCAAGCGGCTGCAGGTGGCATCGATATGGACGCAGCAAGAGAGCTATCAGATATGTGTTCCGGCTCTGAGGATCTGCAAGAAGGCTTCGCTGCACAGCGTGAAAAGAGAAAGCCACGTTTTCAGGGGGCGTGAGAGTCTACGCCGGTGCTAGTGGCCCATGACAGCGCAGTTCGCGATCTATGGCCATCCACGGTAGGCCCAGTTTCTCTAGCCAGTTTATTGCCGCTTTCTCGGTTTTGAGACGCGCCACACTTGATGCACCGCAGGCCTCAAGGCAACTGTCTGCGACAACGCAAACGCTGAGCATGCCAGGTATCGGGTAGCCGTCGACAGGACTCAGTCCTCGACCAAAACTCTCATCGTTAAATACAGTGCGACGCTCAAAGTCTCCGCGCATGGCAAAGCCCTTGCCATTCAGCTTGATGCGGTTAATGGCTGTTCTGCTACCAAGCGGATGGCGCACCCCTAACAGCCAGTTTGATCCATCAGGCTGTTTACCGATAGTGACTGCATCCTGCGCCATCTCGATCATCGCGCTCTCTACGCCTTCCTTCATTAAGCGCTTGCGCACCGAGTCTATGGCGTAAGGACGAATGCAACTATTCATATCAAGTAGCATGCCTTTTTGGGGGAGTAGGGCGCCCTTGTCAGTGACCTCCATTTGGGACCAACCGACCAGGTTCAGCATGGCCTTAATTTGAGCTTCGGTTGCCTTCAACTGACCATTGTCGTCATAGCAATTGATCAAGAGACGAGTTGTAGGGTCAAACAAGTGGCTACTTTCTTCCCAAAGAGCGGATACGAAATCAAAAAGGCTACGCGCTTCTGGGTCTAGCGCCGTATGACAGCCCGTTCCAGCCGATTGGTTAATGCGGCTAACCAGGCTGTTTGCATTATAGGCACTGAACTTTTCTTCAAGCCGGGAGAGCTCAGCGGTGGCAATACCAATCAGCTGATCCGCTTCACTAGGAATAGCGTTTATCGTCAACTGGCAGGAGCTGCCAAAGCTGTGAAGACGTTTCCTGTGGATCATAGCGCGCTCGACTATCCCTGATGGTGTAACTTAGACAGAATCGATGCCTATACTATTGGCAGATATATGATATGGCAACGTTACGGGCATAATCTGTACTTTGGCGAGGGTTATTTTAGTCTGCCAGTGGCAAGGAGGCCTGAACTTTAGAACCTTGTTCTTGGGATATTGCCACGTCTCCACCCATTGATCTTGCGAGGGAAGATACAACGTCCAGCCCTGTACCTCCGTTCGCACCTTGCGCGCCGAAACCGCTACCCTTCGTCCCATCGTCAGATACCGATAAAACGAGAGTGCTCCTGCTGTCATTTGAATGAATCAGCTCGCCTCCTACTTCGATGAAATTTGCAACGGACCCTTCTGGAAAAGCATGTAAAAAAGCATTCTCAAGCAACTCATAGAGTATGACGGCGGCAGGAGAGGCAGCCTGCGCCGGCAGCAGTTCTGAAGTGGTGAGATTGATGGTCGTGATTGTCGCGGGATCAACTGATGTGGTCCGCAGTAGGTGAGGGATAAGGCTGTCCACATACTTGTGAATATCCGCCATCAGCATACTGTTCTGAAAGTAATAGCAGTTCTCAAGAAGCTCCATCGCCTTTATATGTCCAAGGACCTTCGAAGTGGTTACTTCAGTTCTCCCGGTTGGCTTCAGGTAGCTGCTTATCAAATCCAGAGTTGCAAGATTGTGCTGGTGAACGGCTCGAACGAGGTCGTCCTGAAACTCATGGCTGTCCTGTAACTGGTCATGAGCATTATCAGCCGCATCCTGCATTTCTATCGCGTTTCTGACTGCCTCTTCCTTGAGGAGGTGTGCACGATACAGTCGCATCGCGATCCATATAACGATCAGAATCGAAACTATGTAAAGGCCATATGCCCACCAGGTTCGCCACCAGGGCGGTAGCACCTGAATTCTAAGGGAGACGTTATCAGTACTCCAGATACCAGCGGAACTAGCCCCTTTGGCGCGAAATACATAGTCGCCCGGCTCTAGGTTGGTGTAAGTGATAGTGTTATTGGTGCCATCATCGACCCAAGCTGGGTCCTGGCCTTCTAGTATGTGTGTGTATCGGTTTTGTGCGGGGTTTGTAAAATCGACTAAAATAACGATTAGGCTAAGAGAGTGATTTTTGTCAGCTAGCTGTATCTCCTGTAGCCCTGAAATCTCATCGTAGAAAATAGAGCGATTCTCATCTATATCTATGCGACTAAGGATAGTCTTCGTGTTGCGATGTGGTACTTCCAGGCGTCTGGGGGCTATTCTGTTGTAGCCGTTTACACCCCCAAAATACATATCTTGATTCGAGTCTAGATAGAAAGAACCAAAATTAAAGTCATCCGCTTGCAGTCCATCCTGTACCGTAAGTCGATACTTGTGCTCGCCATCTTGTTCGAGGGCAAGTATCCCTGACTGAGTGGAGCACCATAGGTTATCGTCAGTATCAAACATGATTCCGTAAATGCTTGACTCGGCCAAATGCAAACTATCTCCAAACTGACGAACTTCAGTTATCGATAGATTCTGCGATTCTTTGGTCCAAACGAAGATTCCATGACTTTTGGTGCCTATGAAAATGTCTCCCGAAGCACTTTCTGCAATGGAAAGTAGTAACGGGCTATCGACTCCTTGAGGGAAACGCAGTTCAACTGGACTAAATTTTTTTGAACCTTCTTCGAGTCGATAAAGTTTTTTCTCTGAGCCCAAGTAAATTTCTCCACTCACAGATTCAAATGAAAAGATAAAAGATTTTTCACTTCCAGAACTGAATAGAGTTAGATTTTTATTCTCATACTTATAGACGCCATCTTTGTAGGTAGTTACCCATGCTTCTTCTCCATCTGTCACTAAGATTCTAGTGACAGATAGTTCTTTATGGTCACTAACCTTAAGAGCTCTAAAACCGGTTTTTTCAGGCCTTAGTTCGTAAAAGCCACCTTCTTGAAGTCCAACAAGAATGCCGGCGTTATCGCTGGCCAAGGCCGTCACTCTGTTGTTAGAAAGAGACGTCCCGCCAACTAACTTGATAGCATGATGTTTGCCTGTGGACTCATCTAGCCTAAACAAGCCGTTGTAAGTGCCAATCCACAAGTTGCCAAAATAGTCTCGAGTGAAAGCCAATATGTCGTTGTCAACTCCACTGTTCCTATAATTAAAATTGGAGACCGAGTTGGGGTTTACTTGGTCAAGCCCTTGATAGGTACCGATAAAAAGAATTTGGTCTTTAAACGCTAAAGTTGTTATGTAATTATGGGATAGCTTTGAGGATTGCTGTTGAAAGTGCGTTACTCTGTAATCGGTGAGTGACATAGAAATCAGTCCATTGTCGCTGCCGATCCAGGCGGTTTCAAAGTTTGTCTCGATGTCCGTTATTCGGAATACTCCTTTTCCTGAGAAATCTATTGAATCGGTAATTTTTCCATCATTCATTTCAGCGAAATGAATGCTTCCGTTAGAAGATCCAATTAGCAACAAGTCATTTGGCGCGATGGCTAAGGAAGTGATCTTCGCACTGCCAATTTCTAAGTCAATTTTTCTTACCGATTTCTCAATAAAGTCTATCGCGATTATAGACTTTTCGGTTGCGATAAAAGAAGTTTTGTTGTCGATATCGAGAACATCTACGACATCGCTAATTCGGTGCTGGCTGAGTTTTCTTTCCAGCCACAGAAAATCATTATGAGAACTGCGGTCGATAAACGTTATGCCGAACTTGGAAGTGGCTAGGTAGTAATCTTCATTAATAGAATGCAAGCCAGTTAGTTCGGAGATTTTCTTTTCGCTCAGGTCAGAGAGTGGCTTGAACTTCCTCTCTTGAGGCTCTAATGACAGTAAGCCATGTCCAAAGGTCGCGATAACGATATCACCGCTCGTTCCTTCAGATATTCCGCGGATATCGTAGTTAGACGACTCGCCTATGTTGCCTTGAGAAGAGCCGAACTTGATCATGGTAGAGCCGTCGAACTTATAGAGCGCTTGCTGGGTCCCAATCCAAAGAAAGCCATTGGAGTCTTCGTGAATTCTAGTAATGGTAGGCTGCGTGATGTTTTTCGTAAGTGCTGAAGGAACGACTTCGCCAAAGCTGAACTGATTATGGAGGCAGAGCGTTAGCAATAGTATGCGGAATGAAGTTTTCGCAAGCAGAACGTTAATATTAACTGCTCCTTGTTTCCGTTGCTTTTACTGCAACGAAATATACGGTAAGACGTTCGCTAGATATACTCTTGCTGAAATTCGAAAATAAACTCCTGATAAGCACCTTCCAAGCTTTTCGAGTGAGAATCTAACCCCGTCGCCTTTTTTTCTCTACCTTGGGTTTCTATAATCGAGCTGACTCGATGTACTTTTTGAGCGCCGACGTTCGCGCTCATGGATTTAATGGCATGCGCAGACTTATATGTCCCTTCAAAGTCATTAGCACTGATACATTTATTTAGCTCGGCCATTTTAGTTTTCATCTGTGATTGATAGCCGTCGAAAATCTCGGGAAGAATTTTGTTTCCTGTCTGCTTTTCGATTTCCATTATGGCGGATATTGCTTGTCGATTTAGTATAGGCGTATTGCTTTCATTTGTGTCTGTAACGTCAGGTGTAAAATCTTTATTCTGGGTGCTATCGGGTTCGGAATTTTGATTATTGATTTCATCCGTCGTGCTTGCCAAGGCGTTGCGAATGTCGCTGATTGAAAATGGTTTCCCCACGTAATGGTTCATGCCGGAGGCAGCACATCTCTGGCGGTCTTTTTTGTCCAGCCCCGCCGTGAGTGCAATTATTGGCGTGGCGGCACCTTCTTTCTGTCGCTCGAGTTGGCGAATTTTTTCAGTTGCTTCGAAACCATCCATTACGGGCATCTGACAATCCATAAAAATCAGATCATATTTTTTTTCATCGTATTTTTCGAGTGCTTGCGCCCCATTGTCGGCCATGTCGACGCTATGACCCAAGATGCTAAGCATCTCTCGAATTATTTTTTGGTTTGTCTCTACGTCTTCCGCGACGAGAATGCTTAATTTTTCTACAGTCTTTTCTGGTTTTCTTTTTATCGGGTTAGTGGACGTCCCTAAGGACCTGAGTTGGAGCGCTGAGTGTTTTTTGAATGCAGCTCGGAGCGATTGCCGTGTGACTGGTTTCGAAATTCGTTGCCAATCGTCGAAAATCGAGTCTATACGGCTTTGGTTTAACTCCGTAAAAATTATCCCGTCAGTGATATTTTGAGATCGAACACTTTCAGTTATGGCCGGATTTGAATCAAGCGAATGAGCGTCTATAAGTAATATCTCTGATCGATTTTCAGGCGACAATTCGCTCACGATCTGTGAGTTCCACTCAAGAAGACTTATGTGTGAGGCTATCATTTTTGCTGTAGATTCTTCATTGCAAACGATTAAAGCACTTCGAGATTTTTCGACATTTACTTTTCGTTCTTTGATCACTGTCAGCGGTACTGACACGGAAATTTTTGTCCCTATCTCGGGCTGAGATTCTATGGCAATTTTTCCATTCATGAGCTCAATATATTGCTTGGATATCGATAGGCCGAGACCCGTGCCGCCGTACTCTCTTGTGGTGCTAGTGTCGGCCTGAGTGAAGGCATCGAATACACGATGCTGTGTTGACGCGTCCATCCCTATGCCAGTGTCTATAACGGAAACCGTAATGCTCGCTTTTCCTGATTCGCTGTTGTAAGCACTGCAAGTAAGTTCAACATCAACTTTTCCAATATGAGTAAACTTAATAGCATTGCTCACCAAGTTCATGACAACTTGACGTAATTTGGTCGGATCGCCCTCAAATTTTTCCGGTAGAGTGTCTATGAAAATGCTGTTAAGTGACAGATTTTTCCTGGCAGCTGGTTCTCCTTGGAGGTAACAAATTTCATCTATGAGATCTATAAGGTCAAACTCTACACTTTCGATTTCTACTTTTGATGCCTCTATCTTGGAGAAGTCGAGGATTTCGTTTATTAGTGTGAGTAGAGATTCACCACTGTTGTGAGCCGCTCGGGCAAATTGCTTTTGCTGATCAGACAGCTCGGTATGCAGAAGCAACTCCGTCATCCCAATCATTCCATGCATCGGCGTGCGAATCTCGTGGCTCATGGTTGCAAGAAAGTCGGACTTTGCCTGATTCGCAGCTTCTGCCGATTTTTGTGCATCTCGGAGCTCCTTTGTGCGCTCTTTAACTCTGTTTTCGAGTTCGCGCTGTCTGAGCATCACCTGAATGCCAGCTCTTCGCTGTCGGAGTACCAGTAGAGCAGCTATAGCTAGTGCAATAGCCGTATACGCTGCGTAAGCGGCGAGACTTAGCCAAGGAGGTGGACGTACGACTATCGGCAACGAAATCGCATCCCAGTTCCACTCACCACTAGGGCTTGATGCCGCGAATCGCAGCAAATAGTTTCCCGGAGGGAGTGTCGTGAAAGAAGCGATTCGTGAATCTTCGGATACGACCCAGTTCGTATTGAGGCCTTCAAGTTTATAAGCGTAGTTTACTAAATCTGGATTCGAGTAATCGGCGGCATACGCCTCGACAGTTAGAATTCTGTCTTCGTATGAGAGTTCAAGCTTTTCTAATGCGTAGTATGGTACGTCGAACGCTGCTTCTTCGTTCATGATTTTAATTGACGCGATACTGACTTTTGGCGGAATGCTACTCTTTTTTGAAAATTTTGGACTTATTACGTTAAAACCAAATGGGCCGCCAAAATAAATAGAACGGTCTGAAGCCTGAAAATATGCTCCCATATTGAACTCAGTGCTTTGCAAGCCATCGCGTATCCCATATTGGTACGACTTGCGCGTCTTAGGGTTGAATTTAGTTACACCTCTGTTGTGTGAAAGCCACAAGTTTCCTTGCGCGTCGGATTCAATTCCATAAATGTTAGAGCTAGGTAAACTAATTTCGCTAGAATGGTCTACAAATTTCTCTTTCAGTTGTGCCCGATCTTCTTTTGTCCAACTCATTAACCCTCCGCCTGAGGAGCCGAGCCAAAGTCTGCCTTCCAAGTCTTCATGAAACGCCCAAATCAAATTGCTAAGTATGCCGTCGGGTTTCTTGGAGTCTTGCTGAAAACTAATGAATTTTCCTGATTTACGATCAAATCTATTAAGGCCATCCTCAGTGCCCACCCAAATAAATCCAAGCGAGTCTTCGAACAGCGCTATTACTCGGTTACTGCTGATCGAATCGATCGTCCTATTAGTTGTCTGGAAATTCTCGAACTTGTTCAATTCGGGATCATACTGTGCGAGGCCGCCTCCGTAAGTGCCAATGAGTAGTGTTCCATCGGAAGTTCTGAGTATTGAAGTGACTCCGTTTTCTCCGATTGTTGTCGGGTCACTCGGATCATGTTGATATGCTGTGATAGTGTTGTCTAGAAGGTTGTATTCGTTTAGCCCTCCGTCGTAGGTGCCAACCCACAACGTATTTTTTTCTCCTAGGAGGCTCATCACGATGGGGGTTGTAAGACCAGGTCTTGTGTATTGGTTGATCCAGTCGAAGTCTTCACTACCTGGCTTTAGTCGATTTAAGCCATTGTCTGTGCCAACCCAAATACTGCCATCAGAAGTTTCTGCGAATGCGTTAACTGCTTTGCTTGAAAGGTTGCCTATGACGTCATCGTACTTTGGGAAGTGACTTAGAGTGCCACTCGCTAAGCCGTAAATAGTTCCGACCCAGTACTGACCTTCTCTCGATTGAAAGATGCTTGAGATAGCATTTGCAGGCAAGTTTGAGTTTGAAGTGGTGTACCTTGTAAACGAGCCTGTTTCCGGGCGGTAAAGGTTAAGCCCCTCATAGGTAGCTATCCACAGGTTATCAGTTCGGTCCATGTAAAGATCGAAGACTCTATCCGAAGATAGAGATCGTGGATCGTCATACTGGTGTAGGAACGTGGTTACCTCCTGTGTCACCTGGTTGTATTTACTAAGACCCTTTACACCGTGGGCCATCCATAGCTCTCCGTTTTTCCCAAGGAGTAGTTGAGTTACTGAGTGTCTTCCTTTGTTACTTGAATTTTCTTTCGGACTTAGGACCTCGGTTACAGAGCCTCTGCTCGCTTCAAGCTTGAGAGCTCCTAAGAGTTGAGTTGCGATGAATACGGTTCCGTTTTCGGTTTGCGCGAAATCGTACACAAGCCCGAAGTCCGGTATTCCGAGAGAATCAGGAGTAAAGTGCCTGAATACGCTGTTGTCCGGATCGAAGACGCTGAAGGAGTTTGCATAGCCGAGCCAAACCTCACCGCTTTTGGTCGCTGATAAAGAATAAATGCTGTTGGAGTACGGAGAGTTTTTGTTATTAGGATCGGAATAGAGTCGTGAGAAACTCCGTGATACAGGGTTGAATTTGTTTAGCCCTGCTCCATCAGTAGCAATCCAAATATCACCTGCTAAGTCTTCAGCAATTCTGGTGACGTTGTTAGATGAGAGTGATCGAATGTCTTTTGGGGAGTGGCGGAAGTTCTCCAGTCTTAGGCCAGTATATTTATTTAGTCCCTCCTTTGTGACAAACCACATTGCACCTCGAGAATCTTGAAATGATTGTTCGACAGTTTGCTGTGTTAGGTTTTTTGAAAAAGGTGCTGGGAAAAAATCAATTTCAGAGTCAGATAAATATTCCGCTCTTAGGTTGGAAGACGTTAGTAAAAACGTAGAGAGTATTATGTAGAGCCAAGGGCGCATTTGCTGAATGTATTTAAAATCTAATATAACGTTAGATTAAAAAACAGAACAAGTTGTTTTGCACTCAAAATTTCGAGTTTAAGAAAGAACTGTTAGACGGCAAGAAGCGTCCTAGTAAACTGAGATAGGGCACTCTCGGCTAGAAGCGCCCCACGTACTTTGATTGTCTCAATTGCGCTATGACTTCTAGCGCAGGCCCCACTTGTAGGCTGATTGGTCAGCAAAGGAGCGAAGGCCCCACTTGTAGGCCGACTGCTCAGAGAAGCTCATGCTACCCCACTGATAGTCACTAGTCCCAGCATAAGCCGGTGCGTCAGCTTTTTCAGTGGAAGCCGTGTTGCCCCACTTGTAGCCGCTGCGAGCAGGTGTGTTGTCTGCCCACTTAGCGTTAGATTCTGTTGGCTGTGCGGTTTTGCCCCACTTATAGCCAGCGCTGCCGCTGCGCGTGTATGACTCGGAGTCGGCGATAGAGTGGCTTACTCGGTGCACCAGGTTCTGGTTTTGAGACGCGTTGGTCTGGCCCGCTTCTGCCATTGATATTGAGGGTAATAGCAATGCCACCGCAATACTGATTAGCCCCGAAGATTTGATCGCCTTATAAGTGTTCATAACTGCCTTCCTAATTTGGTGTTTCGTTAGCTCTATAATGTGATGCGTTTGGTATTTTTAGTATCTGTGCTGAGACGCAGTTCACATTAGCTTTCCCCTACACTTGACTCCGTTATACGACCTGTAGTGAAGCGAATGAAGCCATGGGTATGACCATTTTGGGGTAAGTGGGCTAAATTTCAGGAAAAGAGGTAGCGATAGCTAAAGACGATAAAGCGATCTATCTCATTGAAAATTATAGAAAATATTCATTTATTGTACTGTGGAGCATGCCTGTTGACCCACAATGGGCAGCCCAGAGGAAAATGAGTGGATTAATCGTTCGCCGAGAAGGTCGGCTATGGAGTTTGCTTTGACAGGTTTTCTATTTTTTGTCTTTCTCGGTCGTACATTTCTTCCCACGCGAAGGGGTGGTTGTTAGCGGGCACGTAGTTTGGAGCAAGCCGCTCCACATGGTTTTTTACTCCCCAGACTCGGGTATCGCTCAGGCCTTTGGCCGGTGGTTGCGCCGATAGCATCTTATCCAGGCCCGGTAGGCTGATTTCTCCGCCTTCCTTAACGATGGCTGGCCCCTCAAAGTGTTCTTGCATCGCCATATCCCGCATCAGGTTGAGGTCGGCATTACCACACCCTCTGTCACCGAGGGTGATCGCCCTGGTAATGCTCACGTAGCCGTGACCTTGCTGGAACGGGCTGTAGGCCAGCAGGCCATCCTGGTTTATAGCGGGCTCTGCGGTGGTGGTAAGCATGCACTTCACGTCATCGGGTGTGAGGTCTGGCTCCAGTTGCAAAAGCAGGGCGACCAGGCCCGAAACAAGCGCTGCCGCCTGAGACGTACCTGTCATCACGAGCTCACCTCCCGGCAGCTGGTATTCCGGGTGTTCAAGCGTTAATCCTGATCCAGGTCGTGTAAGGCCGGTCATGTGACCGCCGGGCGCGACGATGTCGGGCTTGATGTGCCCTTCGGGAGTGGGTCCTCGGGAGGAGAAATCGGGTACGTAGTCGTCTTTACGTGTGTTCACGGTCCATGAGTCGGTCACTGCGCCCACGGTGATTATGTAGGGTAGGTTGCCCGGTGATCCCACGGTCATGGGCTCGGGCCCGTCGTTCCCGGCCGCAGCAATTACTGTAATTCCCGCAGCCCAGGCCTTCATGACAGCCTGATTAATGGGATCCAGGTAGTAGGGCCAGCGGGGCCTGGCTGAAAAAGAGAGGTTAAGTACACGAATTCCATACTTCTCTTTATTATCAACTGCCCATTGCAGGCCGCGCACGATATCAAGCAAGCCACCTTGGCCTTCTTGGTTAAACGCCTTAATCGCGACAATGCTTACATCGGGTGCAGTACCCTTGAACCCGCCGGATGGTTTGCCGTCTATCATCGTTTTGCCGCTATGGGCTAAAACGCTGGTCAAGTGTGTGCCGTGACCACTCTCGTCAAAGACGTCGTTGCTGCTGTCACTGATGGCGTCGTAACGAGCGAGTACTCGGTCATTACCCTGACTGTCTTTAGTCAGGGCAGGGTGATCCCAAAGGCCCGAATCCAGTACGGCAACGGTTACACCTTCGCCACGAACGCCGTGACGGTGGAGGTTCTCTGCACCGGAAACAGCGCTGTAGTAAAAGTCGTTAGCATTGTCGGAATAGCCCGGAATAAGCTCTGCGGCACAATCATCGCCGAAATTGGCGATGATTGAATACTCGCTCTGCTCGGGCGGAAGGTCGGTTGCCGTTTCGAATACGAGTCTCAGCGACTGGCGACCTGATTGCAGTGTTGTGGCCTCTTCGCTGAAGCTCAAATCAATGTCACCAATGGCTGAGCTTACTGTGTTGCTAAAGGGAACTGCTTGCTCTCCCAGCTGAATGCTTTTGAGTGCGCCCAGTTCTGGCGGCCAGCTGAGCTCCAGGCTTGTTAACGCCTGAGGTTTATCGGCCTTATTGAATAGTTGCCAGTCGAATCCATTGATCTTGCGCTGTATTTCGACTGCACCGGCAACATGACAATCGTCAGTTGGCGCCTGGGGTCTTTCTGGCTGGTCATCCAGAGCGAGATCGTCGATATGCCGTGCAACCTTGCCCGTCTGCAATATGGCATCCATTTGCTGCCGAGAGAGCGTCGCTCCCACCGAATCTATAATCGGCAAAGTGTGGGTGATGGAGCCGCCCTGATCCGCGACCAAGGCCGCCATTTCTTCTGCAGAGGTCCCTTGCAACATCACGTGCAGAGTTTCCTGGTCTTGCGCGCAGGCGGTGTAGCTGGCCAACATCATCGCGGCGCATAGCGGCAAGTGGGTAAAAAGCTTCATGAGATGCGAAAAAAAGAAGACGCGGATGAATTCAAGACTGCTGCAGTGCCTCGGCAAAGTTCTGGCGCAGCATGTCGGGCACATCCTCGGGGTAGATGGGGCGAGAAAAGAAATAGCCTTGCAATAGATCAGCGCCGCGCGTAACCAAATAGTCCAGCTGCTCTTTTTCCTCAATGCCTTCGGCAATGACTCGCAGGTTCAGGGTTTTGGACAGGGCGATGATGGCATCGACGATCGCCGCGCCGTCCGGGCTATTGAGGTCAGCCACAAAGCTCTGGTCTATTTTTAGGGTGTCGATAGGGAAGCGCTTCAGGTAGCTGAGCGACGAATAGCCAGTGCCGAAGTCGTCTACTGCTAACTCCAGGCCCAGTGCCTTCAGCTGCTGTAGTTTCTCAATATTGGTTTGCGCATCCGTCATAATGGCGCTTTCGGTTAATTCGAGCTCGATTCGGCTGGCTTTCATGCCCGATCGTTTCAAAAACTCTCCGATCGATTGCGGTAGATTGCTTTGGTTAAACTGCAGCGGCGAGATATTTACGCACACTCTAAATGGCGGCAGACCCATTGAGTCCCAGTACTGGCAGTGGCGCGCCACTTCGTTCATCACCCATTCGCCAAGCTCGATGATTTGTCCGGTGCGCTCGGCAACAGGAATAAAGTCCAATGGTGAAATCATGCCGCGAGTGGGGTGCTTCCAGCGCACCAATGCCTCCATGCTCACCACTTCTCCCGTGGTGGTATCTACCTGCGGCTGGTAGCGCAATTCCAACTCATGGTTTTGCATCGCATCGCGCAGCTCTTCTTCCATCTTGAGTTGCTCAACAGCCTTGGCGTTCATTTCTTCATCATAAAAACGGAAGCAGGCGCGGCCTTGCGCCTTGGCGGCATACATGGCGGTATCGGCGTTCCTTACCAGGGTGTCGGGGTCTTCTCCGTCCTGCGGAAATAGCGCGATTCCAACGCTGGGAGTGACAACCGGGTTGTGCGATTGCAGGGCTATCGGTTCAGACAGTGTTGTGAGAATGCGTTTGGCAACACGTTCTACCTGCAAGGCATCATTGATGTCAGAGAGCACCACGGTGAACTCATCACCGCCAAGCCGGGCGATTTCTGTATTGGAATCGCTTATGCCCTCATCGGCATTGTTATCGCTGTAGTAATTAATCGCATCATCTTCGCGCAGTTCCACCGTCAGTCGTTTGGCGATTTCCACCAGCAGTCTGTCTCCGCGCCCATGGCCGATGGAATCATTGATACGCTTGAAATGATCCAGATCTATAAACATCAAGGCGGCACTGGTCTTGTGCCGACGGCAGCGCTTTAGAATTCGATTCAGCTGCTCATTGAAACTGCGTCGGTTGGGCAGGCTGGTCAGCGGGTCGTAATAAGCCAGATAGCGAAGCCGGTCTTCCTGGCGTTTTAGTGAATTGAATGCATCACTTGCGCGCAACATGTACTGCACGTCTCTACCCAGCAGTGACCAATTAACGGGTTTGGTTTTGTATTGAGTGGCGCCGGCTTCAAAACCTTCGTCTATCGACTGTCGGTCGTCTGAGCCAGTCACAATCATGATCGGTATAGACTCGCCCTGCGGCATTTTGCGCAGCCGCTTACACACTTCCAGACCAGTCATTCCCGGCATTTCTACATCAAGAAAAACCAGGTCGGGGCGTTCGCGCATAAATACGTCGATGGCTTCGGGACCGTCTGCGGCCTCAACAACCACCATGTTTTCCGCCTCCAGACACTGGCGCGTCAGCAGTCGGACATTGAAGTCGTCATCACAGACGAGAATCTTTGCCCTTTGGTATTGGCGGTCTTCAGTGGACATGAATAAAGGAGATAATGCTGTTATAAGAGTTCTAGGCTATCATCACTGGAACCCAGCGCCTAGCCCGAATCATAGAAAGGGCCAAACAAGTGATTGGGGGCGTGGAAAGACCAATAATAAGGGGCAATAGAAGACGTTATGCGTTTGCATTGGGCAGCGCTAGTGAAGTTAATAGCACCGGCAATCCTTGTCGGTGGCGCTATGTTGACCCGAAGTTATCTCGATCAGTTGGGTGGTGAAGTCAGGGTCATCATCGCAAATCTGCCTTACCTGGTAGTCGTGGCCTGCGCCGTAATGGCTTACCAATTCCATCGTTTACGTTTGTTATTAGCCGCTCTGGGCACCGCCTCACTGTTCTGGTTGATACAGTCGCATTTGCAAGTCAGCTTAGATGATCCCGATGCGGGGCGCTTGTTTTTGGTGGCAAGTCTTGCCGTACCTGTTTTGAGTGCTTATCTGCTTTTGCTACCGGAGCGAGGGCTGCTCAATACCTACGGTTTACTCACAGCTGTCTTTTTTCTGGGAGTGGCCGGTGGTTGCTTTGCGCTGGCCGACTGGATGGGTGGTTCAAACTTGGAGTTCACCGCCTACTTCACCCCAAGACCCTGGGACGGTTTTATTGTCTCTAAAGGCGTGACCCTCATGGCCTTGGTGGCATTTTGTATAGGTCTGGTGGCACTCATCTTGCGAGACAACGAGGCAGAGGCCGCAATACTGGGCGTATTGGCAGCTGGTTTTTTCTCGCTAGCCTTCCTTCATCTCGATCATATCTCGATTGTTATGGGAGCCGCGGGGGGGCTATGTGTTGTCTGGGGCCTGTTGAGGAGCTCCCATTCGATGGCCTATCGCGATGACTTAACGGGCCTGCTCAGTCGTCGCGCACTGAATGAGCGGCTTAGTTCTCTGGGCAGGCGCTATAGCATCGCCATGGTTGATGTTGATCACTTTAAGCGATTCAACGATACCCATGGGCATGACGTTGGCGACGATGTGCTCAAGCTAGTGGCATCGCGCGTGAAGCAGGTGGGCAATGGTGGAACTGCCTATCGCTATGGTGGAGAGGAGTTCTGTGTAGTGTTCCCGCGTAAGTCCACCGAGGATTGTGCGGCCGCGATGGATGAGGTGCGCGAGAGCATCGCGAATTACAAAATGTCGATACGCGATAGCAAGCAGCGCCCGGTAAAGTCCAAAGAGGGGTCGCAGCGGCGTGGGGCTACCAAGGTGAAATCCAGTCAGGTGACCGTAACGGTTAGCGCAGGCGTCGCTGCCAGGGGTGATAGCTGCCCAGACGCAGAGTCAGTTCTGCAGGCAGCCGACAGTAAGCTCTATAAAGCCAAGAAAAGCGGTCGTAATCGAGTCGTTTTTTAAGGGTCTTAAATTAAGAGAACAGTGGTTCGCGTCGCTGGAAGTGCAACTCTTTCACAAAACGAGGCAGTTGCTGCAGGGGAATGGCGGGGCTGTAATAAAAACCCTGCACCTGTTGGCATTTTTGCTCGCGCAGATACTCCACCTGTTCGTGGGTTTCTGCTCCCTCGGCGACAACCAGCATATCCAATCGGCGTGCCATCTCAATAATCATTGTGCACACCGCTTCCTGATGAGGATTGTGCGGAAGGTCCTTAACGAAGCAGGCATCGATCTTGAGCGCCGCGATAGGCAGCTCAGTCAGGTGTGACAGTTGAGAGAAGCCGGTTCCAAAATCATCCAGCGAAAATGAAATTCCCAATAGGCGCAATTGATCCATGCGACCTTTTATCGCTTCCGGGCTTTTCAAAATCGTGGTTTCGGTCAGCTCAAACTCTAGTCTGGAGGCATCAGTACCGCTGCGCTTGATAATGTCTTTGACGATATCGACAAAGCGGTCATCCTGAAACTGGCTGAAGGAAATATTGACGGCCACATCGACGTCGCGAATTCCCTGTTCCTCTACCCAGACTTGCGCTGCGCACGCATGCTGAATGACCTGATAACCAATGGTTCGCATCAGCCCCATGTCTTCGCAGGCGACAATGAACTCACCCGGGCAGAGTAGGCCCCGTTCAGGGTGATTCCAGCGCAGCAGTGCTTCTAGTCCGACCAGCTTACCGGTGGCCAGGTCGATGCGGGGCTGGTAGTGAAGTTCAAACTGGTTCTTTCTTACCGCTGTGCGAAGCTCGGCGGCGAGAGAGGTGCTGCCACCCTGGTCAAACGTGAGCTGTTCGCTGTAGCGAATATATTTGCTGCCTTCGACGCTTTTGGCTTGCTGCATCGCTGAGCGGGCGAATTCCACCAGCTCTGAAAACTCTTTGCCGTCATCGGGGTAGATCGCCGCGCCAATGCTGGCATCTATGGACACCTGCTGTTCGCTCAGAATCATGGGTGCAGTGATGGACTTGATCATTTTTTCAGCAATCAATTCAACATCACGGGAGTTGCTGACATCTTCCAGCACGATGGCGAACTCGTCGCCCCCGAGGCGGGCAATACTGTCGGTGCTGCGCATCTTGTTGATCAAGCGACGTGAAATCGTCTTGATCAGCAGGTCACCCTCGGCTTCGCCGTAGTGATCATTGATGTTGGCGAACTGGTCCATGTTGATATAGAGCAGGGCGGTGTTGAAATCGTAGCGCTCGCTGCGCTCCATGGCCCGCTCCATATGGGCGCGAAAACCTGCCCGGTTGAGGGCCCCTGTCAGCGAATCGCGGTTTGAGAGCTGCTGAATGGTGTCGCGTGCTTGCTTCAGCTGAATGGAGTAATCCAGTACCCGGTGAACCAGGTCGTCCTGTAACTGACCGCGTATCAGGTAGTCCTGGGCACCAAGCTCGCGCAGCTGGGTGGCCAGATGATCGTCGTTTTCATCGAGTAGCAGAATGAGCGGCACGGTGGCCTGGTTTTTCTGTGCCAGTCGCAGTAGGTACTCTGTTTCTGGCCCGTAGGTCATGATCACTGCGTCGATCATGGGGTCCAGAAGAGCCTCAATCGGGCGCTGCATAGACTCGGAGGAGGCGAGGTTGAACCGGGAGGGCACTGCACGACCGAGGCAAGCTGACAGAATCGTATGATCCGCGCTGTTCTCGGAAATAATTAATACCGTGTGTTGGTCCACTCTTGGTTCCTGGTCTCTCGCACGTCTGCGTCGTTGTCAGTCATCGTGGCAGCCGCTTGGCGGCGTCAGAATGTTGACTGCTTATTCTTTATATAACATGAAGTTATACGGAAATATTCAGAGGAATTCTACTGATAGTTTATTGAAAATTACCAACTACGGGGGCTGAGCGCTTGCGCTAGCAATAACTGGCCGTGGCCGTCATTGGTATTGTCGCGCGGTGTATTATTGTGGCCACTGAATTCAGCTGGAACGAAACCATGAGTGAAGATGTACTGTTTGAAGTGAATGAGGGCGTTGCCCTGATTACTTTAAATCGCCCCGAAGCCCACAATACGCTGTCGGCAGGCATTATCGAGGGCCTGGGCGCAGCCTACCAGCGCGCCGATGGGGATGATGCCATTCGCGCTGTGGTTATCACCGGTTCTGGCAGAAGTTTCTGCGCCGGCGCCGATATGAGTGGTGGCGGTGACACCTTTGACGGTGATGCGGTCGCCATGGAAATCAGCTCATGTCCTCTTGCCATGCAGGCGTTTGAAGTTCGCAAACCGGTCATCGCGGCTTGTAATGGTCACGCGGTAGGTGCGGGCCTGGGAATGGCGATGCAGACTGATATCCGAGTCTTTGCTGATGAGGGTAAGTACGGTTATTTGCAGTCTCGTCGTGGCGTAGTCACTGATTTTGCGATGGAGCACCTGCTACCCAGGATAGTGGGTATGGAGCGTGCGCTGGAGCTCTTGATGAGAGGGCAGCGTCTAACAGGCGTCGAGGCGGTCGAATGGGGGCTCGCCGGGCGAAGTGTACCGGCGGAGTCCGTGCTGGAAACGGCGCTGGATATAGCCCGTGATATGGCGATCAATGCCGCTCCCCTGGCGATGGCCATGCACAAGAGGTTGGTCTGGCAGGGGCTGGATATGAGCTATACCGATTTGGCTGCTAAAGAGTCAAAAGGCCTTAATTACAGTATGACCAAGCCAGATGCCGTTGAAGGCGGTATGGCTTACTTCGAGCGACGCGCACCTGACTGGAGCGGTCGTCTCAGCCAGGACTGGCCTGACTGGATGGACGATTAATGCTCAGTCTATTGCCTCGCAGTTAAACACGGGGATATTGCGATCGGTGCGGGCCTGGTATTCATCAAAGTCTGGGTAAACCTCCAGCAATACCGGCCATAGGGCGGCTTTTTCTTCGTCATCTACCTGTCGCGCCCGGTAGGTTTTGTCCTGACCGTCAGCCATTATTTGAATCTGTGGGTGTGCCTTGATGTTGTAGTACCACACCGGATTTTTGGGCATGCCGCCACTCGACGCCACCAATAGCTTGTTGTCGCCATGAGGGACGTGAATCAGGGGAAGGCGTCGTGTTTTGCCGCTTTTGGCGCCCGTCATGGTGACCATGCACACAGGGCCGCCGAGGAAGGTGTTCATGAGGCGACCTTTACTCAAACGAAACACACTGGCCTGAAAACGACTGGTCCAGCGTATGATCATCTTGATCGCAGGTAACTGGTTCTCCTTATATTGCATCACGTCTTCGCGCTTGGTTTTGACGTAGTCGTACTTCACCATTATTCATGTCCTGTTGGGTCGATCGGCTAAGGGTAATCTACAATTACCATGCTGCCAATCTATGCTAGACTCTGCGGCCGTTTTGCCTCTCTCAATATGATCATGAGCATCGCCTCCGACAAACTGGATACCATCCGCCAGCAGGTGCAGTACCATCTGGACCATGCCGAGCAAAACCGACTGACGCCCGAACAGGAGCATGCGCTAAAAGAGCGCATCAAGGCACGTTTGGTCGAGGAAGACGCCGTCCTAGTTGCGCACTACTACACCTCGCCCGCAGTTCAGGCGCTCGCTGAAGAAACCGGCGGCTGTGTTTCCGATTCTCTGGAAATGGCCCGCTTCGGTCATGATCATCCTGCCAAAACATTGGTGGTGGCGGGGGTGAAATTCATGGGAGAAACGGCGAAGATCCTGACGCCCGAAAAACGCGTGCTAATGCCGACCCTGGAAGCGACCTGCTCTTTGGATCTGGGTTGCCCTATTGATGAGTTTTCCGCGTTTTGCGACCAGCATCCCGACCGCAAGGTGGTGGTTTATGCCAATACCTCTGCGGCGGTGAAGGCGCGGGCTGATTGGGTGGTCACCTCCGGTATTGCCCTGGATGTCGCAGAGCATTTGGCAGAGCAGGATGAAAAAATTATCTGGGCTCCCGATCAGCACCTGGGAGACTACGTGCGCCGCGAAACTGGCGCTGACATATTGATGTGGGACGGTGCATGTATCGTGCACGAAGAGTTCAAGGCGCGGGGTATCGCTGACCTGAAGGCGGTTTATCCGGATGCGGCGGTGTTGGTGCACCCGGAGTCACCCGCTTCTGTGCTGGAGCTTGCCGACCGGGTGGGCTCAACCACCCAGATTATTCGCGCGGCCAGCGAAATGGAGAATAAGCGCTTTATCGTCGCCACTGATCAGGGCATTTTTTACAAGCTGCAGCAGCAGGCACCAGACAAAGAATTCATTATTGCTCCAACCGCCGGTGAGGGTGCTACCTGTCGAAGCTGTGCCAATTGCCCGTGGATGGCCATGAATGAGTTGGAGTTATTGGCTCAGGTATTCGACATTGGCGACAATGAAGTGTTTGTCGACAAAGCGCTGGGCGAACAGGCCATGGTGCCTTTGCGTCGGATGTTGGATTTCGCGGCTGAATTGAAAGTGACTGTTAAAGGTAACGCCTGATCCTTCGCTACATGCGTTCCATTTGCTGTCGCATTTCCGCAATATCCTGAAGGCGCTGATTGATTTTTGCACTGGTTAAGTAGTCGTTTTTAACCAGTTTAAGCGCATAAGTCAGCTGCTTCTCTGCCTGATCCAGGATGCCATTGAGAATGAAATACTCTGCACGCGACTGGTGCAGGCCTATGATGTTTCCCGATAAGCCCTGAACCTCAGCCAGCAAATACCACAGCCCGGGATCCTTCGGGCGCCTTTTACTCTGCGCCACCAACACCTCTTCAGCAATGTGTGGTTCCTGATTTTTCATCAGGGCATTGGCATAGGTCATGGTCAGTGGATGGTTGCCCGGTGACAGGTTTAACTGCCTTAATAACTTATCCACTGCCTTTTCGGGCTGACCGCGCAGCATGTCAATTTCGGCATCGGCTATCAGGTATTCGAGACGGTCCGGGTCGCCAGACCAGATGCTGTCCAGTTCCAGTGCGGCTTCGTCGGCCCTACCTGCATTGGTTAGCGCGACGACCAGACCATACTGGGCCGCTTCGGCCGAGCGAGGCGAGCCGTCCAGTTCACCCCGAAAACGCTGTACTGCCTCTTCTGGCGTATTAGCCAGCTGGTTGACGACTCGAGCGCGCATTAGCTGATAGTCAAGCTTTGCCGGTCGGATGGTCTTGGGGTACTCACGCGCACGGTTGCGAGTGTCTGCAATTCGGTTTTCAGACAGGGGGTGCGTTCGCATAAACTCGGGAATGCGGTCGCCACCTGAATAGCGTGAAGCCTGTAGCATGCGCTCGAACATGGCGGGAGCAGCGTGAGGATCCATGCCTGCGTCTACCAGCGTTTGCATGCCAACCCGGTCAGCCTCTTGCTCATTGCTGCGGCTGTAGCGTAACGCCGAATCCTGCGCCAATGCTTGAGATGCACTGATAGCTGCAAGCCCTGCGTCGCCGCCGGCCGTTGCCATAATAACCAGCCCCGCAAGCATAGCGGCCAGGTTAATGGGTGCCTGGTTTTTTCTGAACTCAACGCCGCGGGAAAAGTGTCTTTGACTCAAGTGGGCGATTTCGTGGGCTAGCACTGTCGCCAATTCATCTTCCGTTTGCGCATAGAGCATCAAGCCGTTGTGAACCCCAATCACGCCTCCCGGTACCGCAAAGGCGTTGATGGTGGCGTTATCCACCACCACAAGCTCAACTCTTCGGTCTTCGAGCTGGCTATGGGTCACCAACTCATAAATCAGGTTCTCCAGATACTCGAACAGCAGCGGATCATTTACGGTGGGAGCCTGGCTGCGGAAAATACGCAACCAGGTTTGACCGAGTTGATGCTCAAACTCTGTCGAGAACAGGCTGGTGCTGGACTCGCCAAGGTTAGGCAGCTTCAGTTCTTCTGATTGGGCACTGGCCTGAGCCGAAAACAAGGAGCAAAGCAGCAATGGCAGGGCATAACGCCAGCGACGTGCTGTTTTACTCAAATTGGATAACACGGTGTCGGTTCACTTCAGGTTGCAAGAAATTGGGTCGCCCATTGTACTGCATGCAATGGCAGGGGTGGAAAAGTCTGTCTTCAGTGATTCGAGCCCGCTATCGAGTGAAAGTTCATTCCCCGAGGGGGAATGCGTATACTGACGGACTTGAGCGATTGATGAGAGTAGTAATGAGTGACGCGGCGGTAACAGAGGTGGATGCCCGTGGATTGGATTGTCCAATGCCGCTGCTGAAAGCCAAGCGAGCATTGAATGCAATGGCGAGCGGCGAGCAGTTGCGTATTTTGGCGACTGATAGTGGCTCTCAGCGCGACTTCCGGGTGTTTGCCGAGCAATCGGGCCATAGTCTTCTGGCTTCCGAGGTGGACGGAGACGTCTATCGCTACCTACTGCAAAAAAACTAGAGTAAGGAATCTCAGCGCATGCTGGATATTTTCAAAAAGTGGTCTCGAACCTATTTGTTCGAAGAAGAGTCGGTGTTGCTGCTGGTTTTGCTCGCCATCTCTATCGCTTTACTGGTCACTATTGGAGATATTCTTGCGCCACTATTGGCGGCCATCGTTCTGGCTTACCTCATGCAGGGCTTTTCGACTCAGCTGCAACGGCATGGCGCGCCGCCCTGGTTAGGGCTATCGATTTCATACTGTGTCTTTATTGGCGCGTTCTTCGGATTTACGCTCGGTCTGCTGCCGCTGGTGTGGCGGCAGTTAATGGCGCTAGCGAGTGAGCTACCGCGCTATCTAGACCAGGGCCGCCAATTATTGAGTGTGCTGCCCGAGCGTTACCCGGAGGTTTTTACCGCTGAACAACTGAATGAACTGGTGGGCATGGCTCAGGTCGAGGCCGCTAATATGGGCCAGGTACTGGTTACCCGTTCACTGGCCTCGCTGCCAGGCTTGTTTACGGTGATGGTCTACATGATTTTGATCCCCATGCTGGTGTTCTTCTTTTTGCGGGATCGTCAATTGATCCTGAATTGGCTGACGAGATTTCTGCCTGAAAAACGGCCTCTGCTGCGCACCATCTGGGGAGAAATGAATCAGCAGTTCGCGAATTATGCCCGTGGCAAGGTACTGGAAATTATTGTCGTGGGATCCGTCAGCTACGCCAGCTTCGCCTGGTTGGGGCTGAACTATGCCGCCTTACTGGGCTTGCTTGTCGGATTGTCGGTGATCATTCCCTACATTGGCGCGGCGCTGGTGACTTTGCCAGTGGTGTTCGTGGGCTTTTTCCAATGGGGCTTCGGCACTGAATTTTATACCTTGTTTGCTGTCTATGTTGTCATTCAGGGCCTTGACGGCAACGTGCTGGTACCCCTGCTGTTCTCTGAAGCAGTCAATTTGCATCCGGTGGCGATCATACTCGCTATCCTATTCTTTGGCGGCATCTGGGGTCTGTGGGGCGTATTTTTTGCGATACCACTGGCGACCCTGATCAAAGCCATTATTAATGCCTGGCCTACCCCTGAAGCGGGTGCTGCCCGCCGGCTGGAACAAACTGCATCTATGGAGTAATTGATGTTCGCGATTTCAACACGACAGAAACTTCAGTTTCTGTCAGGAATAGTTTTATCTGTGTTTTTGTACGCCTGTTCCAGCTCGCCGGAACCGGGCATAAAGCCGGTACAAAGCCCTAACGACGAGCGCGAGTATCGTCTCCTTACCTTGGACAACCAGATGGAGGTGTTGCTGGTTTCCGATCCGGATACGCCTAAGGCTGCAGCTTCACTGGATGTGTATGTGGGTAGCGGTGATAACCCCGAGGGGCGTGGTGGCCTGGCCCATTTTCTGGAACACATGCTTTTTCTGGGGACAGACAAGTATCCGGACGCGGCCGAGTATGAGGAGTTCGTGACTGAGCACGGCGGAAATCGCAATGCGTTTACCAGCTTAGAGCACACCAACTACTTTTTTGATATCAACGCGCCTTACCTGCCAGAGGCGCTGGATCGTTTTGCCCAGTTTTTCATTGCTCCGCGCTTCGATGCCGAATACGTGGACAGAGAAAAAAATGCGGTACAGGCCGAGTACCAGATGGGACTCAAAAGCGATGGGCGCCGAGGGCTGGATGTACTGCAAGAAGTGATGAATCCGGAGCACCCGTTCAGTCAGTTTGCCGTGGGCAGTCTCGAAAGCCTTGCCGACCGTCCCGGATCGTCTATCAGGGATGAGTTACTGAGCTTCTATGATAAGCACTACTCCGCCAATGTAATGCGCCTGGTGGTGCTTGGTTCGGAGTCGCTCAATGAGTTGGAGAGCATGGTGGTACCCATGTTTTCCCCCGTGCCCAACAAAGCTTTCGAGCATGAAATTATTGAAGCGCCTTTATTTCCAAACGGTGCTCTGCCCATGCAGGTCGAAATTAAGCCACAGGCAACATCACGACAGCTGCAGGTGTCGTTTCCCATTGCGGAGTACCGCTCGCAGTACAAGGCCAAGCCTCTCTCGTATCTGGGGAATTTGATCGGCCACGAGGGCGAAGGCAGCTTGCTGTCGCAGTTGAAGGCGGAGGGACTGGCAGAAAGTCTCGCCGCGGGTTCCGGGCTAGCCTGGCGCGGTGGCTCGATGTTCGGCGTCACCGTCACCCTCACTGAAAAGGGCGTTGCTAATCAAGAGCGCATTTTGCAGCTGCTGTTTTCTTATCTGGATATGTTGCGAGAGCAGGGACCCAAAGAATGGCTGTACGATGAGCAAGCTCGCCTTGCTGAGCTTGCTTTCCGTTTTCAGGAGAAGGGCAGCCCAATGGGCTATGTGAGTGCGTTGGCTGGGGCTATGCAGGTATATGAACCCGTTGACGTTTTGCAGGGTGGCTATTTGATGACTGACTATCAGGCGCCCATGTTGGAAGAGGCGTTGCAAGGTATGGTGCCGGCTAACGCGCTGGTCATACTGCAGGATGCCTCGGCGACTACCGATCGTGAATCGGTGCATTACCGTGTGCCCTATTCAGTGCGGCAGCCTGATCAGCAAGCACTCGCTGCATGGGAAGTTGAGCAGGCGATGGATGCCCTGCACCTACCCGCTCCTAATGAATTTATCGCAGAAGACGTCTCCCTGGTTAAAATTGAACGCAACAACCCGGCGGCACCGGAACTGGTGTTGAACGAAAACCGGAAGCAGATATGGTTTGCGCAGGACGAGGAGTTTCGTTTACCTCGCGGCGCGACTTACATTAACTTCAGGTCGCCCCTGGTAGGTCAAACCGCTGAGCAAACTGCCAGTGCTGTGCTTTACACCGCACTGCTTAAGGATCAGGTCAATGAATACACCTATCCCGCCTTGCTTGCCGGGCTTAACTTCAGCTTTTACAAGCACGCACAGGGCATCAGTTTGCGCATCAGCGGATACGACGACAAGCAACCGGTGCTACTTGAAGAGCTACTGGATGTTATGGCCACTCCGAATTTTGAGCCTCAGCGTTTCGACAATATTCGCAAGGATATGATTCGCTCTCTTGAAAACTCGGTTGCCAAGCGCCCCAGTAGTCAGGTGATTGATGACCTGCGCGAATCACTGCGGTATGGCGAATGGGGCGAGAAGCCTTTAATCGATGCGCTGCGTGATATGAGCGTTGACGACCTGAATGCTTACGCCAATCGCTTTTGGGAAAGCGCCAATGCCGAGGCGATGATCTACGGAAACTACTCACCCGATGCCGTTTCTGCACTGGCAGGTAAGCTCGATAGGGTGTTGCCGGATAGCGCAGCCCCCGAGCTGGAGCCTTTGAAAGTGCTTAAGCTCGCTGCAGGGGAGTCGGTGCTGTATCCGGTTCAGGTTGAGCACGATGATGCTGTCCTCGCCTGGTACCTGCAAGGCGCTGGAGACTCCTGGGAAGACCGGGCAGCCACCGCGCTGACCGCGCAGATTATGAAATCCGGCTTTTTCCAGCAGTTGAGAACTGAGCAGCAGCTGGGCTACATCGTTAGCGCATTTGCCTGGCCCCTACTGGATGTGCCCGGTCTGGTTATGTTGATTCAATCCCCCGTCGCCGATGCGGGTGAGCTCGCTGAAGCAATGGATGGTTTTTTGCAGGGCGTGACCTCGTCGCTTGATGATGAGCAATTCAAACGGCACCAGAAGTCGCTGATCAATGATGTACTGCGGCCGCATAAGAACCTCTGGGAGCAAGCTGAGTTTTACTGGCAGTCCATTGCGAAGAAGCAGTACGAGTTTGATGGACGTCAATCCATGGCCGATGCGATTGATGCGCTGGACAGAGATCAATGGCAGTCCTACTTCTCGCAAGTCTTTCTAAGTCAGCAGCGCTCGCTACAAGTTGCAGCTCCGGGTGCCAGAGGTTCACTACCGCAGGGTAAGCAGCGCAGTGTCGGCTCTGCCGTCGAGCTTAAGTCAGGTCACGATGCCTACGTGATCGATTAAAAAATGAAATAAAATTACATAAAAACAAGTGTGTTCAGTGTAAACACTTGTTTTTATTCGCTTTTTACCGTTGCAAAACAGAACTCATATTCCTTTCTTGCTATTCATAGTGTAGTATTATTACATTGTGGTGTCCGGGGGTGAAAATCACCCTTGGGCAATTTCCGTGATCGACTATAATTTTCGGGCCTTAAAAAGGATCTTAAAGTTCTTTTAGGGAACTTAACCTGCGCCTGAAAAAATAAAGCAACACAGAGGTAAGCATGGCTGAAGATAAGGACCCAATTGAAACTCAAGAGTGGATGGACTCCCTTGATGAGGTAGTTCGCAACAGCGGCGCAGAGCGCGCCAGTTTCCTGATGCGCGAGTTGGGACGACACGCTCTGGAGAGTCACGTCCGTCTGCCATCCTCTGTGGTTACCCCTTTCGTCAATACGATTCCCCCGGTTGAAGAAAAAAGTATGCCTGGAGATCTGTTCATGGAGCGCCGAATCCGCTCGCTAGTGCGTTGGAATGCACTCGCGATGGTGATGCGGGCGAACGATAACGACGAGGGCCTGGGCGGTCATATTTCAAGCTTCTCCTCTAGCGCTACTTTGTACGACATTGGTTTTAACTACTTCTTCCGCGGCACCGAGGGCGGTCATCCCGGAGATTTGGTTTTTTATCAGGGACACTCGGCCCCCGGCATGTACGCTCGTTCTTATCTGGAAGGGCGCTTGAGCGAAGAAAAGCTGGATGCGTTTCGACGAGAAGTTGATGGCAACGGTTTGTCCTCCTATCCCCACCCTTGGCTAATGCCGGACTACTGGCAGTTCCCTACTGTCTCAATGGGACTGGGCCCTATTCAGGCGATCTATCAAGCGCACGTCATGAAGTACCAGCAGAGTCGTGGCTTGCTGGACCATGGAGACCGTAAGGTCTGGTGCTTTATGGGCGATGGCGAGTGCGACGAGCCTGAGTCACTCGGTGCTATTGCGCTCGCGGGCCGCGAGAAAATGGGCAATTTGAATTTTGTGATCAACTGTAACCTGCAGCGCCTGGATGGCCCGGTGCGCGGGAATGGCAAGATCATTCAGGAACTGGAAGGCGTTTTCCGCGGTGCCGGTTGGAACGTCATCAAAGTGATCTGGGGGCGCAAGTGGGATCCGCTGCTGCAGAAAGATAAGACGGGATTGTTGCGCCAGCGCATGGACGAGGTATGCGACGGCGAGTTGCAAAACTACAAGTACAACGGCGGAGCTTACACCCGGGAGCATTTCTTCGGTAAATACCCTGAGCTTTTGGAACTGGTTAAGGACTTGTCCGACGACGACATCATGTACCTCAACCGCGGGGGACACGACCCTTACAAAGTTTACGCAGCTTATGCAGAAGCTGTTGCCGAAACCGAGCGCCCAACAGTGATTCTCGCGATGACTGTGAAGGGATACGGGATGGGAGAGGCCGGTGAAGCGAACAACGAAACCCACTCCCTGAAGAAGCTGGATATGGGTAGCCTCAAGGCTTTCCGTGATCGTTTTGGTATTCCCATTAATGATGAGGAGCTGGCCAGCGTTCCTTATTACCGTCCCGAGCCGGATAGCCCGGAAATGCGCTATATGCGTCAGCGGCGCGAAGAGTTGGGCGGGTCGATACCCGCGCGGCGCAGCGAGATGGAGTTACTGAAGACACCACCGCTGACAGACTTTGCCAAGCAGCTGGAAAGTAGTGGCAAACGACAGATCTCGACCACCATGGCCTTTGTGCGGCTGCTGTCCAGTCTGGTTAAAGACAAAGAGGTCGGTGAAAGAGTGGTTCCTATTGTCCCTGATGAAGCGCGCACCTTTGGTATGGAAGGCATGTTCCGTCAGTTAGGTATCTATTCTTCCGTCGGGCAGCGTTACACACCGCATGACTCCGACCAAATCATGTTCTACAAAGAGGACAAGCAGGGACAAATACTCGAAGAGGGTATCAACGAGGCCGGCGCTTTCTCAGCATGGCTGGCGGCGGCAACATCCTACAGCACCAGTGGCTATTCAATGGTGCCGTTTTATATTTACTACTCGATGTTTGGTTTCCAGCGTATTGGAGATCTGGCCTGGGCGGCCGGCGACTGCCAGGCTCGCGGTTTTCTGATCGGCGCTACGGCTGGTCGTACTACCCTGAACGGCGAAGGCCTGCAGCACCAGGATGGTCATAGCCACATTCAGGCCAGCACGATTCCCAACTGCGTCAGCTACGACCCCGCTTACGCCTACGAGTTGGCGGTTATTGTGCAGGACGGTCTGCATCGCATGTATGAGCTTGGCGAAAACAAGTTTTATTACATCACTACGATGAACGAGAACTACGTTCAGCCAGCGATGCCAAAAGGTGCCGAAGAGGGCATTATTCAGGGAATGTACCAACTACGCGCCAGCGAAGCTAAGAATAAGCTCAGCGTACAGTTGATGGGCGCGGGTACTATTTTGCGGGAAGTTGAAGCGGCGGCGGAGATACTGGAAGCACAGTACGGTGTTGATGCCGACGTGTGGAGTCTCACCTCAGTGAACGAATTGCAGCGTGAAGGAAAGGCGGCGCTGCGTTGGAATCTGCTGCACCCAGAGGACGAGCCTAAGGTGCCCTATGTCACCCAGCAATTGCAGGCCCATTCAGGCCCCTTCATTGCCGCTACCGATTATATGAAATCCTATACGGACCAGATTCGTGAATTTGTTCCGGGGCATTTCACGGTTCTTGGAACCGATGGTTTTGGTCGCTCTGATACTCGCGGTAAATTACGGGATTTCTTTGAAGTGAGCCGTGAATTTGTGGTCTTGTCTGCCTTGAAAGCACTGGCAGATCAGGGGCAGATTGAGTCTGCGGTTGTTGTTGCTGCAATGAAAGACCTGGGTATTTCTCCCGATAAAATTGATCCACTGACTGTTTGAGCAAGGAATTTATTGTGGCTAAACAACAAGTGATAGTGCCTGACATCGGCGGTGCCGAAGGCGCCGAAGTGATTGAATTGCTGGTGGCCGTGGGCGACGAGATTAGCGTTGACCAGAGTCTCATCGTGCTGGAATCAGACAAAGCGTCCATGGAAATACCCTCAACCATTGCGGGTGTTCTGGTGGAACTGCTGGTGAGCGAGGGCCAGGAGTTGGCAGAGGGCGCACCGTTAGCGGTGATCGAAGTCGCTGGTGATTCAGCTGTGCCTGCAGCAGAGCCCGAACCTGCGGCTGAGCCTCAAGTAGCTGAGAGCGCAGCACCTGCAAGCGCCGCGGCCGCACCCGAAGCCTCCGCTGCAGCTGAGCCTCAAG
>JBDWQQ010000044.1:0-11095 GCA_039986455.1 Halioglobus sp. | reverse complement strand
TACCTTCCCCCTGACCAATGATAGGTGCCAACAAGTAGGGGCCCAGCCCACCGCCGATAACAATGGATGCACCATTGTACAGGCCCGCTAAGGAAGCAAAGCGGTCCTGCGGCACGATGTGCTGCAAGAGCGCGAACTCGGACGCTTGAAAAGAGGCCAGAAAGAACACTGCTAGTGACATCAGCAAAATAACGCCGGTGAGGTCTTCAGCCCTCAAGGCAAAAAACAGGGCAACCCCGGCGATGATTGCGGCTATGCCGGTCATGAGTGCTCGCAGGTTAAGACGATCACCCACAAAAGCCCAAGTCACCACCCCAAGCAGGGAAAATGCTGTAGGACCGGCAACCAGCCAGGTGATTTCGGAAAATGGAATACCTCGATTTTGGTGAAAGTATGTGGGAATCCAGCTCGTAAGACCCAGACCAATGAGGTTATTGGTCGCACCGCTAAGCAGGAGTAGCGCAAAGCCAGGCAGTTTCACTGCGTCGCTCCAACTTAGTCCGCCAGGTTGCACTGAGGTTTCGTCCTCGAGGTGATCAGCTATGTAGGCACGCTCCTCCTTGGAAATGCGAGCATCGAGCTGAGGCGTGTTCCGTACGAACAAGAAAACCAAAGGCAGGCTGACTACTAGACCCAGTAACGCCAGAAAATGGAACCCAGACCGCCACCCAAATTCAGACATCAAAGGCACTAATAGAAAGGGAGCAGCCAGGGCCGCGGAAAATATACCCAGGGCTACAATGCTGTTTGCCCTACTGCGCTCCCCCGGCGGAAACCATGCCTTTGTTGCCGTCATCATCATCGGCACGTGGATACCTTCAGATAAGCCGAGAAGAATCCGCGATATCAGGAACAGCATCATGAATTGACTTACGAACGCTCCCGCGGCGGTGAAGACAGACCAAAGGAGCACAATAACAAGAAGGCAATTTCGTGTGCCCCAACGCGCTGCAATCGGCGTCAGGAAGATATTGGCGATGCCATAGGCAACATAAAACAGACTCATCAGTCGAGAGCCATACGACTGCAGTTGCAGCTCAGTCCACCCGTACTCTTCGGCCATTAGCGGGAGCGCATAGGTGATGTTCAGACGATCAATGAATGCCACGAACAATGTCACCATGAAAACCAGCGACAGTTGCCATCGCCGCGGAATCGCCCCGGGCTTCAGGTTAGATACTCTATTAGTCAATTTTGCTGTTCTCACGGTAACGTGGCCCGCTAAAATCTAACGCATACGGCCTTACAGCTCCCACATACTTACACTGAAATAGGCCGGATAAGTGCAAGGTGGGGCAAGCAGATCCCTGTCTCGTTTTGGTGGAAGCATTTCAGGGAAAGTGTGGGGGATGCAATAGGCTAAGCGCCAATGTTCCATCTTAAAAACTTGCTACACCAGGATTGCACCTGCAGACACAGAAAGACCTTCAGGATAGCCCCACCGAAAAGGAACCGACGCTAACGTATTCTCTGTTGGTTATGTTGACTATGGGATAACTGCGAACTGACCCGGCCGCTCCCGTTCTTGATGCGACGTACCTCGTCACTCCCGGTTTATGATAAGGTCCCTCCCCATGCATCAACTGGTGGCTGGGGCCTATGAAAAAGCGTTTTGATCGTGCATACCTGCATATTGGAATGGGCAAAACTGGGAGCACGTCCATCCAGCAAGTGTTCTGGGCCAATGCTGAAAGGCTTGAATCTAACCATGGGATACACTACCCAAAAGTGTCAGTGCATCCTAATCCGCGGGGACAGCTAGGCAACCATAGTGAACCCCTGCTTTGCATGTTTCATCCGAATCCCGAAAGCTTGCGGCGCAATATACTCATCGGCAACGATACGGCGGCCAAAGCACAAAATTTCGCCAGCGAGTTGCGCGCTTCATTCGAACTCGGCTTCCAGAAGAGCAACGCTCGCGAGCTACTGCTTTCGGCCGAGGGAATTCCTACCTATACCGCCAGGGCCGTCTGGAATTTGGCGAAGTGGTTGAGTCATTGGTGTGAAGAAATTCGATTGGTGGCCTGCTTGAGACACCCGGCCGATGCCCTATCGAGTCAGATCCAGCAGCGCGTGAACGTAGGGATATCGCTAGAGGAGATGTACCAGGATCCGCCTTTTTATCCTTATGCAGGGTTGCTCCCCCGATTAGAAAAAAGCTTCTTTGATCGCAAGATTCACATCTATGATTTTGCCGAAGCGGTCGAGGACGATTCTGGTCTGGCGAATAGATTATTGAGAGAGATAGGTTGCGATTTCGAGTTACCGAAGCCTGAGTCGGGAGAGGCCAATACCAGTATGAGCCAGGTGGCAACACAGTTGCTAGATTCTTTGAATCGTCAGTACCCATTGATTGTCGACGGCAAGCGTAACCCTGCTCGCAACGGTGTCGAGTTAAAGTGGTGCAGGCAGATGCCTGGACAGAAATATCGAGCACCGGATAACGTCTACGCAGCGCTGGAGGAGCGATCTGCGCATGATCTTCAGTGGATAGCAGACAACTACAAGGTAAAACTACGCTCCCGAGACAGAGCAGATAAAACATCTGTGGCCCTGGATCCCAAGCAGATCGACAGGCTCGTCCGCATGCTTCACAGGCTGTCACGGTGCCCCAGTTTTGTACATCACACTATTTCCAAATGGTCTGGTGACTCAATACTGGGTAGGTTTTTTTTAGGCCGGAAAAGCAAGTGATCAAAGCTAGAACTGGCCACGACCTGCAGGTCAACGCTGGATGAACGGGTTGCGATAACGAGCACTTAGTGCGGCGACAAAAACCCGGCTTATTCACAGTTTCTGCACGGTGGACATATCCGCCGCCGCACCAATATCCAAAGTACAGCCTATCGCACCCCATGCCGAGCATAGCGATTCACCAGCTTACATAGCGTTTACTCCACCCCGATGCACTAATGCGTGGGGAAAACCAGCCTCAGGAAAAAGCCTTCACCCACGGCAGCGCTCATAAGATGGAACGTGCATCCAGCTATCGATGGATCAACTTTTCAATCCATCTTGTGTCATCGGCGGCACCTCTGCTGCTCTGCGAAAAAGCGTAAGCCATCTGCGATACGTTTTACAGCAGAAGAACCGGAAAGCAATTTCAGCGGTGGCATTTCTAAATGTTCTGCTAGCCAGCTTTGAGCAATTTCCGTCAAATCAAGAAGATCGCGCTCTCCAGTGATGCCAAGCACATCATCTCTTCTGACATCTTCATGGAATGACTTACCCGAACGTTGCTCCAACCATTGAAAGCTATCGACAGGGTCCTCATAGTTTTTTAAAAACAAGGAACTATGATACCGAAAAGCCGGCCCGGATAAGCAGCCCAAGGCCCGGATTAGTCCTGAATCTAACACTGAAATTTCGGGATAGTACTTTCGGTACATATACAAGAGCTGCACCGAGGGTAAAGACAAACGTGTGTTTGCCAATCGCATCGGTGGGAGCGACGGAGACAATCCAACTTTCTGACAAAAGTGGGCCACCACATCCTTAGAAGGGAAATCTGTTCGGTCATAACGGTAATAGTGTAGGCTTGACCTTCCCAAATGTTTTTCAAACATTTCAAACCGTCTTTTGTGCATGAAAGTTACTTTTTCAGAGCAGCTTGCAAAACCATGTTTTAGCCTCTGAGCAAAAGCGCTTTCCATATCTGACTTCGGCGGACGAAAGTAAGCATGTAATTCGATTTCTTCAAAGTAATCACTAAAAAAACTCAGAAATTGCTGAAACTCTTGTTCCTCCATTAGGCTGACCGACTCTGCCGACAATATAATATTAGGTTTGATCGCAGAATCGACAGCGCACCTCAATCTCTCAAAAGCTTTCTCAAGGGCAATTTTTTTATGCGGTTTATGTTCCGTCGGGGTATTGGCTAGGATCGACTCTTGCCGAAACGATCTATTAATAATTAGCGAAGCATTAGCTTCTCCCACGTTGAGATAATCAAATTCCGGATGATCAAGCTGCGAGAAAAGACTCTGCTGAATAGCCGACGAGCCAGTCTTGTGTCGCCCCGCATGCACTATCAGCCTTTTACCCTGTTTTTCCAATTTCGAAACCCTTTCACGCTTTGCCCGATACCTCAGCAAAAATCGACTGAGAAATGAAAAAAACAGAGCAATGATCGTCAACTTAGAGTCGCCTCCGTTCCTGGAGCACGCATCTGGAATGCGCCGGAACGTCAACCAATTGCCAACACAATTCCGCGCCTTCTAAACTTTTTTCTATCCCAGCGCCGAAATGAAGCTTAACTCTTCTCTGCTATCATCCTACTGCATAACCGCTCTAGCGGCTTGGGCCATCGCAGTGACACCATGAATATAATATGTATCGTCAACGCATAGGCCGTTAGATCGTTCATTCCCTTGCACAGATAAGTCGCATAAAAAACGCCACATTTTTTTGACGGAGTGTTTGCGAGAGTTTTGCTATATCAGCAAGACCAACTCACTCTCCGCTCTACCTTGAGCCATGGTGTCGGCCGGTTGGGCCGCCACTTGAAATGAACGAGCGATAGTACCAACTGTACTGTATTAACGCATCTAATAAGGCGGCGCTAGCGTTACATGACCCGATGCTTCTCTACAATGCGCTTATCCCCTCAAGATTCTCTAAAGAAATTATTTTCAGTGTTAATCACAACATCGAAACTGCAATAACAATAAACCCTCAGCGATCGATTGATAAATACAGATGGCGTGTCAATGTCATCGAGGTCACCTTGTGTCGCCGGCTTCTGCATAGACTCGGTTATGCAATACCGGATAGTAACGCAGTGCACGTTGTGAAACTTACATTAGGCTTCGAGCGAGGAAAAACGGGTGCCAGTGGTTTTAGACACCAGCTATTCTATCCACGAAAATACTGCAGCTCAACGTTTTGTGAGTTGATACAACGTCTGCCGCTTATTGATGAGTAGGACTTCAGGGATGTTGGTGACATTATCATATAGCAGAAGGATAGACTTTAGCATTGCAGGTTCGCCAGTGTATTAAACGAGATTGAGAGTCGCTCCAACTAAAGTGAATTAGTCGTCATCGCTCTCCTTTTTTCCTTCATTCTTGTTCTTATCTTTGCCTTTGGCCAAACCATTTCCAGGTTGATTATCGTCATTCCCTTGTGTTTTTCTTATGTTAATTCGACTATTAGCTACACCCACCAGCAAATTCGCTGGCAAATCCAGCCCCAGAGCCATTCCTAAAATTTCCCGGGCTCCTTCTGCCAAAAACAAACTGACCTTGCGAAGTTGGACGGTGTTGCCGTGGGCAAGCACCTCAAATTCTTCACCACCCGGGGCTGCGAAATCAATCCGCTTTAAAGCGCTGTCATTAAGGGACGCTAGCGCCGTGATCATGGGTCTAATTTCACCTTCCTCATCCTGGATCGCGTCAATGCGGAAGTTTTCAAGGGTGACCTGGTCTTCATAGGTGGCGCAATAAATATTGATACCGCCGCGGTGCTCTACTTCACCCTCGAGAAACTCTAAATCAAGGGCGCCGCCGCTCACCGGGAAACGTATGCGCTCGACACCTGGCTTAATGACACCGGGTTTCACGCCGCTGATTTCACAGCCATCCACATCCCATTCCGACAGCAGCTCTTCCGATAAGCCGATTGATGTTTGACCGCCCTTGATTTGGACAGTAGGCGCGCCCTGCGCCGCAAAAGCCAGCAAACCCACGGACATCACAAGAATTCGCGATAGTACTTTCATAAACTGCTCCTCAACACATCCGGCAATGGGATGGGCTCCATTTAAGTGTTAGCCCAATACTGCATATTGTCCAATGACAATTGATCATTATAAGACATTCCAACCGGTTATGACGTTAAGTGGAAAACGCCTCCATGACTTCTAGACCCTCAAACACCAAATCAGGAAGATGCTCGCCGCCCCGGCCCAGCAGGTTCATCAGCGTATGCCCGCCTCCGCCGCAGAAAAACAGTGATGGCGGTTCGCCCTGACAGGCATCCAATACCGCAACCATTGAACCTACTTGCGCGAGCGCAATGCCGTGACGCACCGCCTCAGCGGTAGACACCCCCGGCGTCAGGTCATAACTCACATCTTCAGCAAAACGCACCCTGTCCGTGTCTAGCAGCAGAGCTCGCTCCATCAACGCTGGACCCGGAAGAATATAGCCGCCCTCATGTTGCCCTGAGGCGCTTACCAGATCGATGGTTAGCGCAGAGCCGACATCCACCACACACAATCGCGACCTGCAGCGCGCTCTCGCTCCCAGCATTGCCAGCCAGCGATCAACGCCCATACGCGTGGGATCTGCATAGCTATTGCGCAAGCCCCCTGTTGCAGCGGTCGTTTGCGCAAACCATGGCGTCACGCCCCACTGCTGTTGCAACATCTCAGACAAATCTGCCTGAGCATCACTCCCTTGCACACTGGACACCCAGATTGCATCCACACTGGGAGAACATCTCATTAGCTCCTGCCGGGTGTTGGCATCATCAGGAATGTAACAACCGCGGCTGAGCACTGCGCCATCTTCCAGCAAACGCCATTTGGCGCTGCTATTTCCCACATCCAGCTGCAGACAAATATTCATGATGCGGGCCTCAAGGAAATTTCACCGCCGTAAACTGACTGCACCCCGGCACTCGCGGTTTGCAGTAACAATGCGCCGCGAGCGTCCACGCCCATTGCAGTTCCGGCTGTTTTTTTACTGCCGCTGTGCAATACAACGTCCACGCCGGCGTAGGCGTCCAGTGACAACCACTCATCACGCCAGACCTCAAAACCTGTCGTTTCGAAGCTCGCTAACATGGGCAGCAGTTCATCTAAAATCGCGGCCAACAAAAGGTTACGGTCTAACGGGCTGCCGGAAGTCATGCGGCTGACATCTGTCCATGTTTGATCGATACCCTCTGCTGCAGCGTCAGGCATAGACACATTGAGACCAATCCCAACAACGACCTGACACGCACCCGCAGGGTCTCCCGTCATTTCAAGCAAAATACCACCGAGCTTGGCGCCCTCATGCAAAAGATCATTGGGCCATTTCAATTGCACGGGCGGCGCACCGCAAGCTGAAAGCGCCCGAGCAACCACCACACCCACTGCCAGACTCATACCTTCCAGCACAGCCGCGCCCTGCTCATATTCCCAAACGGCAGACAGGTAAAGATTGCGAGCATAGGGGCTCACCCATTCACGCCCGCGACGGCCCCGGCCTGCAGTTTGCTGCTCCGCCGTGCAGACATAGCCAGAACCGCGGCCTGCCGCAATCTGTGACATCGCCTCGGCATTGGTTGACCCAATAGCATCGCGCAGGTCTAACATCGCCAATAGACGTGTTGAATCCACAGACATCGCATCGCGCACCGTTTGCTCATCCAGCAAATTGATGCCACCCGGAATGCGATATCCCTTACCTTTGATGGATTCGATCTCCAATCCCAGCTCTTCCAGTTTATTGAGTTGTTTCCACACAGCGGTGCGACTCACACCAAGAACCTCTGCGAGATCTTGCCCGGAGACGAACTGCCCTGAGGAAAGCAGCGGAAGGAGTGATGTATTAGGCATAGGTCTCTTGGCGTTTTCAGAATGGCCAAATAATAACAGAAGGCATCAACAAGCCGCAGTGTCACCGATTCTTCCACAAAAAGATGGTACATTCTCGGGTATGCCCGATCACCTTATACAAACCCTGCGGCTCATCGCCGCCAGCCTGGTCACGATATCCGGTGCCGGAAGAGTTGCCTCCCTCTGGTTTAGAGAGCTGAATCAGCAGGCGGTAGCCGCCCTCTTACTGGGCGCCGTCTACCTGATCATCGGCCTTGGCTTATTCGGCCAGTCGCGGTTCACGCTGTTTGTGGCCATCAGCGTCTGTTCATTAGTCGCACTCTATACGCTGAGATCAATCGCTGTATTGGAACCGCTGCAACAAGCGGGGCTCACCTCGGATTTGATCACTATTGCCCTGAGTACCACAGTGCTGTGGCACATCCGCAGCAGGCCCAGCGTCTAATTATGCTAGACCCCATTATCATTCTCATCGCACTCGCAGGGGGCCTGGTTAGCCGCGCTTTGGGTTTACCCGCACTCATCGGTTATCTGGCCGCTGGCTTTGTGCTGCATGAAACGAATATCGAGGCTGGCGAGCTATTACATGAACTGGCCGGGCTGGGCGTCACCCTGCTTCTGTTTACCATCGGCCTCAAACTCGCTCCCACCGAACTGTTAAAACCCAAGGTGTGGGGTACCACCCTTATTCACATGGCGGTCATGCAGCTTTTCTTCATGGGCGTGCTATGGCTTGCGAGCCAACTGCTGCCTGGCCTGGGTCTGGAATTCACCGAGACCCTCATCATTGCATTTGCACTGACGTTCTCCAGCACCGTTTTCGTCATTCAGGTGATGCAGGAACGCGGCGAAATGTCGTCCCGGCACGCCAATCTGGCCATCGGTATCCTGGTCATTCAGGACCTGGCAGCGGTGCTGTTCCTCTCCGCCACTAAAGGCACCATTCCACATGTCGAAGCACTGGGCCTGATTCTGCTGTGGCCACTGCGCGGCTTCGTGACAAGACTGATGGAGCGTGCTGGCCACGGCGAACTCTTTACCCTTTTTGGCCTTGGCCTCGCCCTGGGTGGCGCTGCGCTGTTTGAGTTGGTTGGCCTTAAGGGCGACCTGGGTGCCCTGGCCATTGGCGCATTACTCGCGGGCACTCAGAAGTCCAAAGAGCTTTATCGCAACCTGATGAACTTCAAAGATTTGTTCCTGGTGGGATTTTTCCTGACCATCGGGTTAGACGGCTGGCCCAAAGAAGAAGCGCTGATCCTCGCCTTAGTGCTAGGTGTATTGGCCGTCTTCAAATCGGCACTCTATTTCCCGCTAATGACATGGCTGCACGCAACCCCACGGACTGCGCTGCTCAGCGCCAGCATGATGGGCAACTACAGTGAGTTCGGCTTGGTGGTCGTTGCCGTAGCAGCAACCACAGGCTGGATAGACAGCGAATGGGCCAGTGCGGTTTCTCTCGCCATTGCCACCAGCTTTGTGCTGTCTTCACCCCTCAGTAAGCGCGCGCACTCTCTTTATAGGCGCTACCACGAACTCTGGTTGAGTTTTGAGTCGGCTAAGGTAATCGACCAAAAGCCAGATACGACGGGGGTAAAAATCATCGTGCTGGGTATGGGTAATATAGGCACCGGCGCTTACGACGCCATTGCGGAGGAGCATGGCCATGGTGTGCTAGGTGTTGACCTCAACGACCGAAAGCTCGATGAGCACAATCGCAAACATCGCCGTGTCATTACCGCAGACGCATCCGACCCTGACTTCTGGCACCAAATACAACTGGACGAAGTAGAACTGGTGCTTCTGGCCCTGACCCATCATCAGGAAAACATGCTGGTGGGCAAACTACTCAAGGACCTGGGCTACTCAGGTCGCATGGCGGCCGTGGTGCGATTCGCCGAGGAAGGCCGTGAGTTGGAACATCACGGCTTCTCTGCATTCAATCTCTATGCCCAGGCAGGCGCAGGTTTTGCCGATCATGCCGTTGAGCAATTACAAGACCAGGACAACTGAATGGCCCTCAAACCAACTATTTATAAAGCGCAGATTGAACTGGCCGACTCCGACCGCAACTGTTTCGAGTTACTTTCTCTTACTATTGCCCAACACCCTTCGGAAACCCTGGAAAGAATGGCAGCGCGACTGCTTGCCTACTGCCTGAACAGCGCAAGAAACCTGGAGTTCACCAAAGGGCTATCTACCGCCGACGAGCCTGACATCTGGCGTCACGCCGATAGTGGCGAAATCGAGCAGTGGATAGAAATTGGTCAGCCGGAAGAACCCCGTTTAAGAAAAGCCTGCGGTAAAGCCGGCGAGGTCAAACTGTACGCCTTCGGAAAAAGCGCAGACACCTGGTGGAAGCTCAACGGCGATATCATAAGTGCGCTGCCGAGAATGCAGGTATGGCAATTCGATTGGGGGGAAATAGAGGCACTGGCCGGACTGATCGGCAGAACCATGCAGTTAAATGTCAGCGTGGTTGGGGGCGTTGTCTATATCGACAATGGAAAAGATTCGATCAGCCTGGAACCGATGCAACTGCTCGGTTGACCGGCGCAGCGATCGCCCTCAAAAACAGCATATTCAGTACCAGGTAAATCACCCCCGCCCAAGCAATGCCGGCGCCGTTCAGCGCGATGGCAACCAACAGAAGCCCGAGGCCGGTCAGGCGTAATTTCTCCCAGCGCATCACTCCGTCAGTATTTCTCGCTTCCAGCCAGAACGCTGTTGTAATAGTAGTCGCCAGCAGAGAAGCCCAGGCGGCCACACCACCCCAGTAGCCCGGTTGTGCGCTTTGCAACCAGCCCAAAAGAATCACCACGGCAACCAACTGAAAGAACCCGTACCAGGACACTAACCCCGGCACCTCGGGATCATACTTTTCGAAAGTGGAAAGGTCGTTTTTGTGGCGTGGGTACTTTTCTGCTACATCCGCCGGCTGCCAACCAGTGCGGGCAACCCACACCTTTAACTTGTCCTGCCAGCGCTGCGCGCGCCAGCTGTCTTTTGCCATATCCACATAGACGTGGGTAATAGCATGGATCGGGTTAAAACTTCGCAGTGGACCGCGGATACCGAAAATCACCGGTTCATCATCGAGCTCTTCCTGAAAGGTACCAAAGAGTCGGTCCCAAAGAATAAACACACCGCCGTAATTGCGATCCATGTAGATATCATTCTGGGCGTGGTGCACCCGGTGATTAGAGGGTGTAATAAAAAACCACTCATACTTGCCAAGCTTGGGGATGTGCTCGGTGTGTACCCAGAACTGGTAAATCAGATTCAACGAACCTACTGTCACGACTACCTCGGCGGGAATACCGAGCATGAACATGGGTATGTAAAATAACCAGCCAAACAGGAATCCAGTGCTGGTTTGGCGCAGAGCCGTGCTTAAGTTGTATTCCTCACTCTGGTGGTGCGCCACATGAGCGGCCCAGAGAATGGTTCGCTCGTGACCCAGTCGATGCAGCCAGTAATAGCAAAAATCGTACAACACAAATGCCAGCACCCAGGTCCACCAATGGGAGGCATCCATCAGGGACAGGGAAA
>JBDWQQ010000043.1:0-3050 GCA_039986455.1 Halioglobus sp. | reverse complement strand
CTCGAATCTGAATAGCCAAGTACACGAGGGTGATTATTGTGGCAAAGCCTGCCCCAATCTCTGCGATCGACTGTAGGGTTCCTAGATCAAATTCCAATATGATTTCCTTTTTAACGGTTGGGCGTAGAAATAGCATAGACCCATGTCTGCTATTAGGCGAAAGCAGACATTAAAAGACTAGCTAGGCCCCGAAGGAGAAATTGTCCGCTTTCACCTCTTATGGGGAATTAGGAATAGCAGTAACTAGCTACTTTAAGTGGAATCTTTTTGCTGAATAGGACAATCAATAATCTACTCGCGACGAGCGCACCCTACAATACACCGCTGAGTTCCGGTACAGGCCCCTGAAACGAATCCTGATTATCTGTTCGAATCACGAAATTTCCTGCAAATAACTCGATAACAAGCTCTTCCGGTGTCGTATATTCCACCAGCCGCCACAGACTGGGAATCGTGGGTTGGTCACTGACCCGGTCAGCGTCGCGGCCGATGCGAAAGTACACGTCACCCGACGGAGCCACCAGCAACACCAGGGTACTCCCGGCGTTGTAGGTAATCTCGTGATACTTGCGTACGCTTGTCACTATCAGTAGCCCATCCTCGTCCAGCGGCATCGCCTGCTCGACAACGGTCGCCACATGCAACCAGGGGAAACTGAAAAATTCCTCTACCAGGAAATCTCCTTCTTCCAAACCATCGGGCGAGCGCAGAAAGCGACTGGCATCTGGACCATCAACACCCGACTCGCGCGGTTGATTCTTTATCCAGCCCTCCGGCAAATCCAGTGCAGCGAATTCATCCGCGGTAATCGCCGGACTAACCCAGGCACGAAAAGTCCCATCTGCCTGCGGCTGCAGAATCTCGAACCCCGTAGGTCCCTCTTTTTCGGGCTCAGACTCCGGTTCTGGCTCTGGCTCTAGCCAGATTTGGTTCAGTGGGTTGGCCTGTATAAACGAGGCCACATGCTCCGCCATTTCCACGCCCACATCTTCCTGGATAAAATGGCCCGCATCGTAGCGTGTGTGGAGCTGCCCTATAGCGCCAGGGACGTGTTCAATCCACTTGTTCTGGTTCTGTAGGGAGCCCAAATTGGGGTCGTGCTCGCCGGCCAGGAACATGAAGGGCCGCTCGAAGCGTCCCAGGGCCGCGTAGGCCGGCGCATTCTGCATCTCGATGCCCGCCACCATGGAGGGGAAGGCGCGAATGGCGCCGCGGTGGATACGAGAAGGATACGGCGCGTTATACGAATCGAGCTGTGCCTGGGTAAGTTCGAGCACTGAACCAAAATTTAGTACGTCTGCCGCGAACAGGTGTGGCGCGGTAGCGGCAAACTCGATCCACTCCTGGAAGGCCTGGGGTCTTGTGGGGGTACGGTTGGTGAAAAAATCCAGGGTAGACGGCCCGTCCTCGTCAAATTCAAACACTGGTGCAGTGAAGGGGTTGAGCCCCTCGGGAATCACCGGCAGGTCGCCGTTGGCGACCACGATACGTGCGAACAGCTCGGGGTTATCTCCGGCAATGCGCAGGCCTATGAGACTGCCCCAATCCTGCACAAACAGCGTAATGTCGCTAAGCCCTAAGTCGTTGATGAAAATCTTCAACCACGCCACGTGCTGCTCAAACTGATGCACACGGGGGTCCACCGGCTTGTCAGAGCGTCCCATTCCTATGTGATCTACCGCGATGGCACGGTAGCCCGCTTCCGCGAACACCGGGATCATCTTGCGATAGAGGTATGACCAACTGGGCTGGCCATGGAGCATCAGTATCACCTCACCATCGCGGGGGCCCTCGTCCACATAATGGTAACGCAGGCCCTCTACCTCCGCGTAATTGGGGGCAAAGGGGTAGCCGTCCAAGTTATCGAAACAGGCGTCCGGCGTGCGCACGAACTCGATATTGGCTGCGGTGGCACTAACCTGAATGCTTTCCTCGGGGATGTTACACAGGTCCTGCGGCTGCACTTCTTCCGCAACAGTACGGTGATTATTGTGTGAGCTGTCGCTACAACCCGACAGCAGCAGAAGCAGTATCAGCCCAGGTAACGCTAGTCTTTGCGTGATTCGCATCATGTCTATCTTCCGTCGCATGCGGTTGCTATTTTAGCACAGGGCATCAGCCCATTGGGAATAGGCGGTAGCGTTCATTTTGGGCCTGGATCGGCCCTGTAGAGTTAGGTGTCCGCTTTCAACTCATAGCGGGCATTGACGCCAAACGAAGTGGCGCGAAGCCGTGCACTTGCGTCACTTGTTATGTGTTTGAAGTTGATCTGGGTTTTTATCATCATAGATCAATAAGGCCACTGCCAGCCCCACTAAAAACCCAATCATTGGAATAGCTTTCTCCCGAAGCAAAAAAAAATATGACGAAACCGGAAAGTAAACCAAGCAAACTGCTGTATAGGATAAAGTCTGTTCGTCTTTTTGTTTTTGGGCGAGCTATAAACTCCATGAGTAGGCTGTAAACCAAGGACTGAATTCCGGCGAAAAAAAACGCCCACAGGAACATCCATGGCAAAACTCGCGCATACTCGGCAGGGCTATCCGGGTTTAGGGTGCCGTCCATAACCGCTTCATATAAAACGAAAGACATCCAAAATAGTCCACCGAGAATAGTTGGGGCAAACAACCCTGTCAGGATTCGACTGGTCCTGCTGCCGCTAAAAAAACGCATAATAAATACCAGAGGGGAACGGTCTATATAACACCGGCCCACTGTGTGCAGATTTCACTTTGATATAAATTGGCGTCAAATCAGCCCTTTATTGTTTACCTTGACACATCTAATGTACACATGGGGCCAGATTTCTTAATCGCAGTACCGGTAAATTATTCTAGTCTAATGTCCGCAATTGGGCGAAAGCAGACATTAGGGGCCTCAATCGGCTCTTGGTCGGGTAACGTCCGCTTTCACCTCAAAGCGGACGCTCGGAGGTTGGGTGTCGTATCTTCCTACCGAACCAGATACTCAGGATTACAAGCGTTGCATATAGTGCAGATGTGCCCCATAAGAACTCATCCGCGAATGCGCTGTGTATACCCGCGTAGGCA
>JBDWQQ010000042.1:0-16904 GCA_039986455.1 Halioglobus sp. | reverse complement strand
TGCCCGATATCGGCACCGACGACGCAGTAGAGTTGATTGAGCTATGCGTGAAGGTCGGTGACAGTGTCGCTGAAGGTGACTCGCTGGTTGTGCTGGAATCTGATAAGGCGTCCATGGAGGTGCCCGCACCCTTTGGGGGCGAGATTATCGAGCTACAAGTAAACGAGGGTGATAGCGTCAAGCAGGGCGATGCCTTGCTCGTCATGAAATCCTCGCCAGCGGTAAAGCCCGAGGTTTCTGCGGTGGAACCGTCCACTCCTCCGGCTGCAGCTCCCGTTTCCGCCCCTGCCCCTGCGGCAGCGCCGGCGCAGCAGTCGGCTGCAGCCCGAGAGACCGAGCCTGCGGAAACTGGCGGAAGCGTCTACGCCGGCCCAGCGGTGCGCAAGCTGGCGCGAGAGTTCGGTGTAACACTTGCTGAAGTGAAGGGCTCTGGACCGCGAGGCCGTTTGCTCAAGGAAGACCTGCAAAAGTATGTGCAGGATCGCTTAAACAAGCCATCGGCAGCCGCGGCGTCTGGCAGCGGGCTACCGCTAATTCCGGAGCAGGACTTCGGTAAATTTGGTGACGTAGAAATCACAGAGCGCAGCAAGCTAGACAAGCTGACGGCTGCCAATATGCAGCGCAGTTGGCTCAACGTTCCCCACGTAACCCAAAATGATTCGGCTGATATCACTGAGCTTGAATCCTTCCGCGCCAGTATGAAGGCAGAGGCTGAGCGCAGAGGCGTGAAGTTAACGCCAATGCCATTCCTGATTAAAGCGCTGGCAGCCGCGCTGCGAGACAATCCAAAATTCTGCAGTTCACTGGCAGACGGCGGCAATTCCCTGGTTTACAAAAAGTACGTCCATATCGGGATGGCGGTAGATACGCCTGCAGGTTTGCTGGTGCCGGTGATTCGCGACGCAGATAAAAAGAGTGTCTGGGATCTTGCAGAAGAGGTGCTAGAGCTGGCGGGCAAGGCCAAGGATCGCAAGCTGAGCCCGGCGCAGATGCAGGGTGGTTGTTTTACCATTTCCAGCCTCGGCAACATTGGTGGCACAGGGTTTACCCCGATTGTGAACGCGCCCGAAGTGGGCATTCTGGGGGTATCCAGGGCAGATATGCAGCCGGTATGGAATGGTCAGGACTTTGCGCCCAGAAAAATGCTGCCATTGTCCTTATCCTACGATCATAGGGTAATTAATGGTGGAGACGCGGGTCGCTTCCTGACTCACTTAGTGGCGCTTCTTGCAGACATTCGCCGTTTGATCATGTGATGCCTCCCCATTTTGGTGCCCTTGGCATGGAATCTGCTAAGTTTGAGAGCAGATGAAACGGAAAAATGGATGATTGATGGCGGAGTCTTTGCCTGACTGGCAAACAGCCTTCCTTACGCGCAACCGACTGCCCGTCGAATATATGGGTAGCGCACTAAAGTGGTTCAATCCGCTGGGTGATGTGCTCGCCAAGCACCAAAGTGGTGCAGATGGGGCCTTGCTGGTCGCGGTAAATGGCAGCCAGGGCTCAGGGAAGTCCACACTCTGCGATTACCTTTGCTCACTGCTGCAAGCCGAGTATGGCCTTGCCTGTATTTCTCTTTCTCTGGACGATTTTTACCTGACTGCACATCAGCGCAGGCAATTGTCTATGAATGTTCATCCTTTGCTGGCAACCCGGGGTGCCCCCGGTACTCACGACATGGGTTTGCTGTCCAGAACGCTGGATGGACTGTTGGCGGGTGACGCCGTGTCGGTGCCACGCTTCGATAAATCCGCGGATGACAGGGTGCCCGATTCACAGTGGCAGCAAGTGCAGCAGCCTGTTCAACTGGTGCTTCTCGAAGGTTGGTGCATGGGTGCAATGGCGCAACCGGTGGACGAATTGGTTGAGCCAATCAATGCCCTGGAAATCAATGATGACGCAGACGGGCGATGGCGGAACTACGTCAATTCGGTGCTGACTGAAAAATTCTCCCCGCTCTACCGGCGAGTTGACCGGTGGGTCATGTTGCAAGCCCCTTCTTTTGATTGTGTTTATGAGTGGCGGTTAGAACAAGAACAGAAGCTTGCCAGCAACGGGTCGGGCGATGCCATTATGAATGCTGCTGAAATTGAGCGCTTCATTCAGTTCTATCAGCGGCTAACCGAGCATTGCCTGAGCCGATTACCTGCTCGTGTTGACCACCTCTACCGACTCGACGAGCACCGTAATATACAGAGTTATGTTGCGGCGACGGAGTCCAAAGTATGAGTAAGGATAGTTCTCTGCTTGTTTTTACGGATCTCGATGGCAGCCTCCTCGATCACCACGACTATAGTTTTACGCAGGCCATTCCGGTGTTGGAACAGCTTCGAGATCGCGGCGTTCCAGTAATACCCACTAGCAGTAAGACGCGTTCAGAGATCGAGGTTCTGCGCCAAGAGCTTGGAAGTCAGCATCCCTTCATAGTAGAGAATGGCGCTGCCGTTTTTATCCCCGAGGGTTACTTTGAGATTGCGCCGCAAGGCACTGTGTGTCGTAACGGCTATTGGGTGAAAGAGTTTTCCGCGCCCCGTAAGCACTGGTTAGCTGTGTTAAATGAACTAGCCGGGGAATATAAGGATGAGTTTGATTGTTTCCATCAACTGGGCCCAGAGGGCATTGCCAGTAACACCGGGCTGTCTGTTGCCGACGCCCGGCATGCCAATGCTCGTGATTATAGCGAGCCGGTAAAGTGGTTGGGAGTGGATTCACGCAAAGCAAAATTTGTCTTGGCCCTGCGATCCAAGGGCGCTAACCCCCTGCAAGGGGGGCGCTTTTTGACGGTGGCGGGTGATTGCGACAAAGCCAGGGCGCTAGTGTGGCTGCGTCAGGTTTACGAAGCGTCATTGGGGCCAGTGCAGGATATCGCGATCGGAGATAGCGGTAACGATGTGGCCATGCTGGAGGCTGCACAATCGGCGTTGGTTGTCAGGTCGCCGGTGCATGATTTTCCGCAGCTAGAACGAGCGCTTAACGTTGAGTACAGCACCGGGTTTGGTCCAGTGGGCTGGGCAGAGGGTGTGCAGCATTGGCTAGAGTCTGCCACTGGCAGCTAATCATTGAATTGAGGAAACCCGGCTATGGGCGATTTCTATCAGAACGGCATCATTACGACACTGCATAATCTTTCCAATAGACCTTTGGCTGAAATGGAGAGTGAACTCGAGAATTTTTCGCGTGAACGACCCATGGGTTTGATTCTCCCGTCTCTCTACTCAGAGCTGGAAGGTGAAGCACTGCCCGCTATTTTGAAAGAGTTAAAGCACGCCAATTATCTTTCCGAAATTGTGATTGGTCTGGATAGGGCGGACGAGTCACAGTATCGGGAGGCGTTGGATTTCTTTGGCTGTTTGCCCCAAAGGCATCGAGTGCTTTGGAATGAAGGTCCGCGCCTGCAGGCGTTGGACAAAAAACTACAAGACATGGATCTTGCGCCCAAGGAATTGGGCAAGGGTCGAAACGTTTGGTATTGCATGGGCTACACCCTGGCTTCTAATCGCACTGAGTCGGTGGCCTTGCACGATTGTGACATTGTGACCTATGACCGATCGTTGCTGGCTCGACTGATCTATCCGGTGGCGCATCCGCGTTTCAATTATGAGTTTTGCAAAGGTTATTACGCGCGGGTGGCGGACGGCAAAATTAACGGCCGGGTGAGTCGTCTACTCGTTACACCGTTACTGCGCGCCTTGAAGAAAAACCTGGGCGAGATGGAGTATCTGGAGTACATGGACAGCTTTCGGTATCCGCTGGCGGGCGAATTTTCCTTTAGGCGAGATGTGTTGAACGATATTCGCATTCCCAGCGATTGGGGGTTGGAGATTGGTGTTCTGTCTGAGATGTACCGCAACTACGCCAATAATCGTTTATGCCAGGCAGACATCGCGGATGTTTATGACCACAAGCACCAGGAGTTATCTGCCGAGAATGAGGCCGGCGGTCTGTCGAAAATGTCTATCGATATCTCCAAAGCCCTGTTCCGTAAATTAGCGACTCGTGGGGTGACCTTTAACACCGAGAGTTTCCGCTCGCTGAAGGCAACCTATTACCGCATTGCCTTGGACTTCGTTGAAACCTATCACAATGATGCGGTGATGAATGGCCTGTCGCTGGATATACACAATGAAGAAAAGGCAGTGGAGTTGTTTGCAGAAAATATAATGAAGGCGGGGGAGGCCTTTCTGGATCGACCAATGGAGAGACCCTTTATTCCGAGTTGGAGCCGAGTGATTAGTGCGATGCCCGATGTCCTCGATCAGCTGCATGCGGCAGTCGAAGCCGATCATCAGGAGTTTGGAGCGGCAGGGTCGGGTCATGCTGCAGTCAACTAGTTCGAATGATCAGTCGCTGGAAAAAATCCGTCATCATGTAGAGGCCATCTACCACGATACGGATATCGGTATTGCGTCGTCAGAATTGGCATTACAGCTTCAGCAGCTGATGCGATTGGACAGTGAGGCTACTGAGCCACAGCAACACGTAAACCATTGGAGCCAGCGAGACGCCATTGTCATAACCTATGGTGATTCGCTGCAGCGCGATGGCGAAGCACCCCTGGTTACCTTGAAACATTTTTTTGACCAGCACGGGGACAAAGTGGTGACGGGCGTTCATATCTTGCCTTTCTATCCCTGGAGCTCGGACGATGGCTTTTCTGTGCTCGATTATTCCAGTGTTAACGAGTCATTGGGCGATTGGGATGATATAGCAGCGATTGCCGGCGACTACCGGTTAATGGCTGACCTGGTGATCAATCATTGCTCTGGTCGCAGTTTGTGGTTCGAAAATTTTCTACGCGGTAAGTCCCCGGGGAAAGACTATTTTTTTACCGCTTCGCCAGACGATGACTTGAGTGAGGTGGTGAGGCCGCGAACGTCCGACCTGCTGCGAGAAGTAGAAACCTCCGAGGGAACGAAGCACGTGTGGTGTACTTTCAGTCACGATCAGGTGGATCTGGATTTTCGCAACCCGGAAGTATTGAAGCAATTTGTCTCTATCATCCGCCATTACCTGGACAACGGTGTTCGCATTTTTCGCCTCGATGCGGTTGCCTTTCTGTGGAAGATACCGGGCACTTCCAGCCTGAATCTCGAGGAGACTCATGAGCTGGTGCGTTTGTTACGCACGTTGATAGAGCACGCGGTGCCCGATGCACTGTTGATTACTGAAACTAATATTCCTAATCGACAAAATTTATCCTATTTCGGCAATGCTAATGAAGCCCACTGCGTCTACAACTTCTCCCTGCCGCCGCTGTTGGTCAATGCGCTGGTCACAGGTGATTGCAGGCACTTGAAGATGTGGATGATGAGCATGCCGCCTGCGCAGAATGGCACGGCCTACTTTAATTTTATCGCTTCCCATGACGGTATCGGCCTGCGGCCGGCAGAGGGCTTACTCTCAGATGGCGAACTGGAAGCACTGGTCGCGACCATGCGCGACTTTGGAGGGCACGTTTCCTACCGCGCACTGGAAAATGGCAAGGACAAGCCCTACGAAATTAACATCTCGCTGTTTGATGCACTGCAGGGAACAACGGCCGGGGCTGATCATTGGGGGGTTGAGCGCTTCGTTTGCGCGCATGCCGTGATGTTGGGGCTAGAGGGTATCCCGGGTATATATATCCATAGCCTGTTTGGTACCCGCAACGACTACGAACGGGTTGAAAACAGTGGCCACTATCGGGCGATTAATCGCCACCAGTGGGACTATGATCAACTGGTGGCAACCCTGGAAGATCCAGAATCCGTGCAAGGCGGGGTGTTTGACCGCATCAAGGCGTTGTTACGAATTCGCCAGCGTCAGGCGGCTTTTCACCCCAACGCGACCCAGTTTACTTTGCATTTGGGCAATGCCATCTTCGGGTTTTGGCGCCAGAGCATGGACCGTCGTCAGAGCGTGTTTGTTATCAGTAATATTAGTAGCGAAACGGTGCCCCTGATGCTGTCAGATATCAATCTGATTGGTACTGACGACTGGATAGATCTTATCAGCGGTGCGCATTTTCACAGCCAGGAGCAGGTGATTGATATTCAGCCCTACCAAGTGTTGTGGATAACCAACGCGCCCGACTACGAGGGAGCCTGAGGCGTCTCTTCCGGTGTTCGTCTGTGCTAAACTGCAGGCGCGTTCAGCACGGTGAACGCGTTCACTGAATAAGCTAGGAATTGTCTGCCAATGATCATCAAACCTCGCGTACGCGGATTTCTATGTGTCACCACTCATCCAGTGGGTTGTGAAGCCAATGTCAAAAACCAGATCGATTATGTGAAGTCTAACGGCCCTATTGAAAATGGCCCGAAGCGGGTGCTGGTGATAGGGGCATCGACTGGCTACGGCCTGGCGTCGCGAATCAGCGCAGCGTTCGGTGCCGGGGCGTCTACCCTGGGTATATTTTTTGAAAAAGAGGGTAAGGAAAAGAAGCCAGGGACTGCCGGATGGTATAACTCCGCGGCGTTTCACAAGTTCGCTGAAGCAGACGGGCTTTACGCAAAAAGCATCAATGGCGATGCTTTCTCAAACGAAATCAAGCAAAAGACTATCGACACCATCAAGGAAGATCTCGGTCAGGTGGATCTGGTGGTCTACAGTCTTGCGTCACCGCGCAGGCAGCATCCTGATACCGGTGAGGTGTTCAATTCCACGCTTAAACCTATCGGCGGAGATACGGTTCAAAAGGGCGTGAACACAGACAAGGAAGAGGTACAGGACTTCCACCTGGAGCAGGCCTCGCAGCAGGAGATCGACGATACCGTGGCGGTCATGGGCGGCGAAGACTGGCAGATGTGGATTGAAGCACTCGACGATGCCGGAGTGCTCGCAGAGGGTGCCAAGACCACGGCGTACACCTACATTGGTGAGAAGCTGACCTGGGATATTTACTGGCATGGGACCATTGGTGCTGCGAAAAAAGATCTCGACAAGCGCGTCATTGAGCTCCGTGAACGCTTGGCGGCGAAGGGCGGTGATGCTCGAGTGTCGGTGCTCAAAGCGGTAGTCACTCAAGCTAGCGCGGCCATACCCGCAATGCCCATCTATTTAGCGCTGCTGTTCAAAGTGATGAAAGCGCGCGGTATCCATGAGGGTTGTATCGAGCAGGTGGATGGCCTGTTTCGCGACTCCCTGTTTGGCGCAGAGCCTTACCTCGATGAAGAGGGGCGACTGCGGGCAGACAGAAAAGAATTGGATCCTGATATTCAAGCCGCAGTGGCAGCATTGTGGCAGGACATTAATACCGACACCCTGCATGAGCTCTCTGATTTTGCCGGCTACAAGCAGGAGTTTTTGCAGTTATTCGGCTTTGAGATAGAAGGTGTCGACTATGACGCCGATGTGGATACGCTCGTTCCGATAGCAAACATGGTGTAGCAGGTGCTGGATCACGGCATCGCGTTTCGTCTTAATCCCCGGGTCAGGAGAATAGTCGCCCCAAACCCTGGGGTGATGACGGGAGCGGGTACCAATACCTACTTGTTGGGCGATGACAAGGTGGCTGTGCTGGATCCAGGTCCCGCGATTCCGTCCCACATTGAGGCCATCCTTGAAGCCGGTGGCGGCAAGATCAAATGGATAGTCTGTACGCACACGCACCCCGATCATTCGCCTGCCTGGAAAGCGATTCATGAGGCTACCGGTGCACAGGTGATTGGTGCTTCGCCGGCAGACGACATGTTTCAGGACGATACCTTCAAGCCGTCCGAAGAGCTGGTTCACGATGAAGTGCTCAATACCGATGAGTTTACCCTGAGGGCTGTTCATACCCCCGGGCACGTCAGTAACCATTTTTGTTTTCTGCTGGAAGAAGAGCGCATGCTGTTCGCCGGCGATCATATTATGAACGGCTCCACCGTGGTGATTGTTCCCCCCAGCGGTGACATGAAGGCCTACATTGAGTCTCTGCAGCTGCTGTTGCGCTATGACCTGCACCTGATTGCACCCGGGCACGGCGAAGTCATGGAGAACTCAAAGGCGATTGTCGAGTGGTTGGTTAATCATCGGCTAAAGCGCGAAGCCAAGGTCATCAAAGGTCTGCAGCAGACCGGAAGGGCGGATCTTAATCGCCTGGTAAAGGTGGTCTATGACGATGTAGATGAGGGCTTACACGATATGGCCAAGCTCTCCATGAGTGCCCACCTCATTAAGCTTCATCAGGAAAACCGTGCGCTGCAGCATCCAGAGGATGAGACCTGGGAGTTGGTCGAAATTTGACCATTACTTTTGCGTATAAGTGCTTTGATTTTTATAATAAATCGCACTATTCGTAAAATATTAAACTAATAATTACGAATAACGCTTGTCTGCCGCGCTCGGGCTATCTACTATAGCTGCCTCCTGAATCTCTGGTTCAAAGACCCGTGGCAGCAGAAACCTACCAAGCCCGAACTCTCCCACAGCTGGTTGCTCAGTCGGCAAAGGCCTATGGGGACCGTGTGGCAATTACCGACGGGGATGTTCAGCTCACCTACCCGCAATTAGATGAGGCAAGACGCCAGGCGGCCCGTGCATTTGTGGCTGTGGGTCTTAAAAAAGGCGAGCGAATCGCCATCTGGGCACCCAATATTTATCAGTGGATCATCGCAGCTTTGGGTGCGCAGAGCGTCGGTGGAGTGTTGGTGCCGCTGAATACACGTATGAAGGGCGCTGAGGCTGCCTATATTTTGCGCGCCAGTGGTGCACGATGGTTGTTCACCGTAGGCGATTTTCTGGGGATGAATTACCCGGAGCTACTTGCCGCCGAAGACCTACCTGATCTTCAAGCTACCGTCCTGCTGGAAGGGCAGAGTGTAGGTTTGCAAACCTGGGAGCAATTTCTCGCCGAGGGCGATTCGGTATCTGACGAAGAGGTGACCAAACGCTCTGAAGCGCTAACACCAGACGACACCCTGGATATCCTTTTTACCTCTGGCACTACGGGCAACCCCAAAGGCGTGGTGACCTGCCACGGTCAGAACATTCGTACGTTTGAAAATTGGAGCGCCACCGTCGGCCTTCGAGAAGACGACAACTACCTCATTATCAACCCGTTCTTTCACTCCTTCGGGTACAAGGCGGGTTGGCTCGCTTGCATCATTCGAGGGGCACATATCCTGCCGGTAAAAAGTTTTGACCTCGATGCAGTGCTGAGCCAGATCCAGCGAGATCGGATATCCATGATCCCCGGACCACCCACGATCTACCAGTCCCTGCTAGCTCACCCCAATCGCGATGACTATGACCTCTCGAGCCTGCGTTTGGCGGTGACCGGTGCCGCGCCTGTACCGGTAGCGCTGGTTGAACAAATGCGTGAAGAACTGGGCTTTGAGGTCGTTGTAACTGCTTATGGTCTCACCGAGTCGTGCGGCGTGGTGTCTATCTGCCGCGCTGATGACAGCGCCGAACGTATCTCACACACCTCCGGACGAGCCATGGACGGGGTAGAAATGAAACTGGTTGATAACCGGGGGCAGGCCGTCAGCGAGGGAGGCGAGGGCGAGATCTGGTTCCGCGGCTTCAACGTGATGCAGGGTTATCTGGATAACCCAGAAGAAACCGCCCTTACCATCACTCCCGACGGCTGGCTGAAAACCGGTGATGTGGGTGTGATGGACGCAGACGGTTATGTGCGAATCACTGATCGCATCAAGGACATGTTCATCGTGGGTGGCTTTAACACCTACCCGGCGGAAATCGAAAACATTTTGTGCAGTATGCCAGGAGTGGCTCGGGCCGCTGTTATAGGTGTACCCGATGTTCGCATGGGTGAAGTCGCGCATGCGTATATCGTGCCGGTGGGGGGTGAGGCTCTCAGCGAGGCCGAGGTCGTTGCCTGGGCGAAGGACAACATGGCCAATTACAAAGTGCCACGTACTGTGGACTTTATGGACGAGCTGCCCATGAATGCCGGCGGTAAAGTATTAAAAAATGAGCTGCGTGAGTTGGCGGCCAAGGTTTCGCAGTCGTGAATAACGTTGCCGCAGCGGCTGACACCGGGCATATCGAACTGGACCAAACGGATCAGGGCATTATCGATTTGCTGCGGCAAGACGGACGCATGGCCTATCGAGCCATCGCCCGGGAATTGGGTATCACAGAAGCAACGGTGCGCGCACGAGTCAGGCGGCTCGAAGAGTCTGACACGATGCGTGTGGTAGCGGTCACTGATATCGAGGCTGCGGGATTTGGAATGCTTCTAGCGATAGGCGTACAGGTTGAGAATCGTAACCCTGAGGCAGTCGCCGCTGATCTGGCCTCTATCGCCGAGGTGTTTTCGGTCAATGTGGTCGTTGGGACTCATGACATTGAGATATTGGTGGTGGCACCCGACTCCGCAGGCCTCAACAGCCTGTTGAGCGAAACACTGGGCGCCGTGCCCGGTGTTCGCCGTCTCACACCTGCACTGGCGGTAGATGTACTGAAAAACCAGCCTGATTGGGTACCTTTCCATGGGGCGTGAGCTGGACATGCTGGATCGCGAGATCGTGGAGAAGTTGTCTCCCGATGCTCGCGTGAGTAATCGGCAGATCGCGGAAGAACTGGGTGTAACAGAAGGCACGGTGCGCGCGCGAATCAAGCGCATGGAAGAGCAAAAGCAAATACGAATTACTGCGGTTACCAACATTGATCGATTCAGGGATGCAGCGCTGGCCTATATTTGGGTCGAAGTCGAACGCAGTGATCAGACCAGGGCAATCGCCGAGGCGCTTGCAGAAGTGCCTGAGCTTGGATTTGTCGGGGTGATGCTGGGCCGTTCAGATATTCTGGCGATCACCATGGTCAAAAATACCGAGCATTTGGCACGTTTTGTCCACAGTAATATCAGCACCATTCCCGGGGTACGGCGTACTGAAAGTAGCCTGGGTGTTAATTTTTTAAAACACGACTACCGCATGGCGCGGATAGTTCGTTGAGTCGGTTCGTTGAAAAAAGGAAAGACAGATGAATAAGCAAATGACGGCGCAGGAAATGGTGGCCGAGCTGTCCGATGGAATGACCATCGGTATAGGAGGCTGGGGCCCTCGTCGCAAGCCCATGGCGCTGATTCGCGAGATACTGCGATCAGATCTCAAGGACTTAACATTAGTTTCTTACGGTGGTGCCGACGTGGGGATGCTCTGTGCCGCGGGAAAAGTGAAGAAGGTCGTATTCGCTTTCGTTTCACTGGACTTCATTCCTCTGGAGCCCTACTTCCGTCAGGCCCGTCAGTCAGGTGCTATCGAGGTCATGGAAATTGATGAGGGCATGATGTTGTTAGGATTGCGGGCCGCGGCCTGGGGTTTGCCTTTTATACCGACTGAAGTGGGACTGGGTACGGACATTGTCAGCAAGAACCCTGGCATCAAAGTCATCGACAGTCCCTATGACGATAAAGAGTGGGTGGCCATGCCAGCGCTCAAACTGGATGCCTCCCTGATTCACGCAGATCGCGCGGACTCTCGTGGTGTCTGTCAGATTGCTGGTCCTGATCATTACATGGATGACTGGTTTGCCAGGGCCGCGGAAAAAACCTATGTCTCTTGCGACGAGTTAGTGGAAACAGCGTTTTTCCATGATCCGGCGCAAGCGCGCATGGTGCACTGGGAGCGCTCCCAAACCACCGGGGTAGTGCCCATTGCCGGTGGCGCGCACCCCACGTCCTGTTCTCCCTTATACGGCTTCGATGTACCGCACTTCAAAGCCTACACCGCGTCTGCCAAGGACGAAGCAGGTTTTAAGGGGTACGCAGAAAAGCACCTGGGTGCGAACGAAGACGAATACCAGCAGAGCGTAGGTGGCCTGGATGCTATCCGTGCAATCGAGCTACCAACCTACTAATTGGCGCAGGAGAGACACTATGACAGCAGCAACTGATTACACCCTCGCCGAACTGTGCATCGTGGCAGCGAGTAAAGCCTTTGAAAATGACGGCGAAGTGCTTGCCACAGGCATTGGCGTGATTCCGCGATTGGCGGCGAGTCTGACCATGAAGACCACCAACACCGATCTGATGATGACCGATTCCGAAGCCTGGTTGTTAAGCGAGCCCAACCCTTTGGGGAAGCGAGCCGACGACTTTGTGCCGGCAGCAGAAACCTGGATGGGCTTTTCCCGCATTTTCGATAATGTTTGGAGCGGTCGCCGACATGCGATGCTGGGTCCCACCCAGATCGACAAATACGGGCAGACCAATACTTCCGCACTGGGTGGCACCTACGATGCGCCAAAGGTGATGATGTTGGGCGCCCGCGGATTCCCCGGAAACTCCATTTCACACCCGAATAGCTTTTTTGTCCCCAGTCATAACACGCGGGTGTTCGTGGACGGAGAGTGCGACTTTGTTTCTTCTGTCGGTTACAACCCCGCGCGTTTGCCCAAAGGGCACAGTCTGGATGATATCGATATCCGCTTGGTGGTAACCGATCTGTGCGTCATGGACTTTGGCGGCCCTGATTATCAGATCCGTCTGGTGTCCTTGCATCCCGGAGTGACGGTAGAGCAAGTGCAGGAAAACACCGGCTATCCCATTGTGATTCCAGACGAGGTTGCTGTGACAGAAGCGCCGACTCAGGAGCAGCTGGACATCATTTCCGCGATGGACCCGCATAACCAGCGAGCCTATCAGATCAAAGATAACCCCCCTGGGTACCGGTCCTGAACCGAGGATTGAATCATGCTTGAGACACGTCTGACCGAATTGCTCGGATGCAAATACCCCATTGTGCAAACCGCAATGGGTTGGGTTGCAGATCCACGACTTGTGGCGGGTAGCTGCAATGCAGGAGGCTTTGGCTTTCTTGCCGGTGCAACCATTCCGCCCGAAGAAATGGAGCGCGATATTCTGCGAGTGAAGGAACTCACTGACAAACCGTTTGGTGTCAATTTCCACATGTATCAGCCCAATGCCGCTGACATCGTCGATATGGTTATTCGTCATGGCGTTCGGGCGGTCAGCTATTCGCGTTCGCCAGGTCCTGAGTTTATTAAAAAGCTGAAGGACGCGGGGGTGGTGTGTATGCCCACCGTGGGATTGCCCAAGCATGCCATTAAAGCGGTTGAACTGGGTGCAGACGCGGTGACCGTGCAGGGCGGTGAAGGCGGCGGGCATACAGGTTCCGTGCCCACTACCTTGCTGATTCCGCAGGTGATTGACGCGGTGGGCGACAAAGTACCGGTGGTGGCCGCGGGTGGCTTTAAGGACGGACGCGGTTTGACCGCGGCGTTGGCCTGGGGGGCAGATGGTATTGCCATGGGGACCCGATTCCTGATGACAGAGGAAAGCCCTGTACCCAGAGAAACCCTGCAGCGATACATCGACTGTAAAAATCCGGGGTCAATTATCGTGTCCAAGGCGATGGATGGCTTGCCACAGCGAATGATAATGAACGAGCTGCTAACGGAGCTGGAAAAAGCGAGCACGCTGCGCAAACTTGTTATAGCCATGCGTAATGGTCTGGCGTTCAGACAGCACACCGGCGCAACCTTCTTTTCGTTATTGAAGTCGGCCGTTGCCATGAGCAAGGACGATGACATGAGCGCTGCGCAGGCCATTATGTCGGCCAACGCTCCCATGATTATTCAAAAAGCGATGGTAGACGGGCAGCCGTCTCAAGGTGTGCTTCCTTCAGGGCAAGTGGCGGGAGTGATTGATGAACTACTGACCTGTGAAGCGTTGATTACGTCCATTGCGGCAGAAGCCGAACAAAGTCTTTCCAGGCTGGCGCAGCGCGCCGCCTGAATTTAACAGGAGCTGAAAAATGTCTACTCCCTTTAACACCACGATTAACGATGGCATCGCCGAGCTGATCCTCGATCACCCGCCAGTCAATGCTTTTGACAGTGCCGGGTGGTTTGCCATTGCCGATGAGATCGATGCATTGGGTGCAAGCGACCAAGTTCGGGTGATTATTATCGCGGCTGCAGGCAAGGGTTTTTGCGCTGGCGTTGATATTAAGGAGCTTGCGGCGGACAGCAGCAAAATTGTTGATGTCAACAAAGGTAATTACGAGACCTTTCGAGCGATTCATCGAAACCCCAAGCCGGTCATTGTGGCTCTTCATAGTTTCGTGCTCGGCGGCGGTATCGGTATGGCAGGTGCGGCGGACATTATTCTTTGTTCCGACTGCGCACGATTTGGTGTGCCGGAAATTGACCGCGGTGCTATGGGCGGCGGCGCTCATTTGCAGCGGATGTTCCCCGTACAGAAAGTGCGTTACATGTATTTCACCGGCGAATTTATTGACGCTGAAGAAGCCTATCGCCTTGGGGCGGTAGAACGCGTAGTACCGCTTGATCAACTATTGCCCACGGCCCGTGAAATAGCGGGGAAAATCGCTGAAAAATCACCGGCGATGGTCAAGCTCGCCAAGGAAGCTCTCACCGGAATTGAAGATGGCAACCTGGAGGACAAGTACCGCTGGGAACAGGGGTTTACGTTAGAGGCCTACACCATGGGTGATTCTCAGGAGTCCCGTGATGCCTTTGTACAGAAGCGCGACGCAGAGTTTTAAAGATCGAGAGACAGCACTGATATGGATTTAAGTTACACAGACGAACAGAACGCGTTCCGCGAGGAAGTCCGCAGCTGGCTGGCTGAAAACGTACCTGCCCAGCCGTTGAAGACCTTCGATACCGAGGAAGGCTTTGCACTGCACCGCCAATGGGAGGCGACTCTGAATGAAGGGCGCTGGGGCATGGTGACCTGGCCCGAGGCTTTGGGAGGGCGTGGTTGCGATCTTATCGAATGGCTGATTTTCGAAGAGGAGTATTACAAAGCACGTGCACCGTTGCGGGTGAACCAAAACGGCATTTTCCTGCTGGGTCCCACCTTGATGGAGTATGGCACTGAGGAGCAGAAAGCGCGCATTCTGCCGAAAATGGCCAACGGTGAAGAGGTTTGGGCGCAGGGCTGGTCTGAGCCCAACGCCGGATCAGACATGGCGGCGATTCGTTCTACCGCAAAGCTTGTGGGCGACAAGTACATTATCAACGGCCAGAAAACCTGGTCTACCCGCGCTGTTTGGGCTGACTGGTGTTTCGGCATGTTTCGCACCGACCCGGACTCGGAGCGACACCGTGGGCTGACATTTATTCTCGTGCCGCTCAACACGCCCGGAATTACGGTGCGACCTATTCCGCAATTAGACGGCCTTCCCGGCTTCGCAGAAATCTTCTTCGATAACGTGGAAGTCTCGGTCGACAATCGTTTGGGCGACGAGGGAGCAGGGTGGAGCGTAGCCATGGCGACCGCGGGCTTTGAGCGTGGATTGATGCTGCGCTCGCCGGCCCGGTTTCAGGAGACAGCGCGTCGGCTGGTCGAACTCTACAAAGAGAATCGTGATTCAGCAGAAGCTGATCCCGCGGTCAAGGAAGCCGTTTTACGCGCTTACATGGATGCAGAGAGCTACTGTCTCACGACCTATCAAACCGCGTGTCGTTTGAATAAAGGCGGCAAAATTGGTGCGGAATCCTCCACGAACAAAATCTTTTGGTCTGAGCTGGACCAGAACATGCACGCCACCGCCATGAGTATTTTGGGTGCCCGCGCAGAGTTGCTACCCCATGCGCCTGACGCGAAGGGTGTGGGTCATTGGCTCGATGGTTGGTTGTTTTCGCAGTCTGGGCCTATCTATGCGGGTACCAACGAGGTGCAGCGCAATATTATCGCTGAGCGAATGCTGGGGATGCCGAGGAAATAGATTATGGACTTTACCTTTACTGAAGATCAGTTGCTGTTTCAGGAATCTGTGCGCGACTTCCTGGTCAACGAAGTTACGGCTGAACGCATCAGGGCGAGCTGGGACTCTGAAAGCGGCAGGGACTCTGCGCTCTGGGGACAATTGGCGGAGCTGGGTCTCACCGGAATGACCGTGCCCGAAGCGCACGGCGGGCTGGGCATGAGCGAACTGGATTTTGTATTGCTGGCGCAGGAATGCGGCTACGTCGCATTGCCGGAACCGCTGGTGCATACCGCCCTGGTCGCCGTGCCTTTGCTTACTGATATCGGCGGCGAGCTGGCTGAGCAATGGTTGCCGAAAATTGCCGCTGGCGACGCCAAAGTCGTTGTTGGATTAGAGCAGAACATGCTGGTTGAAGATGCGCATGTTGCTGACCTGCTGCTGTTGCAGCAAGGGGACTCTCTGGTGGCGGCATCCGCCGATGCCGTTGATCTTAGTCTTAACGAATCGGTAGACCCATCGCGGAAGCTGTTTACGGTCACTGTGTCGGGAGGTTCAACGGAGGTGGCCAGTGGCGATAAGGCGCAATCCCTGATTCAAAGCTCGCTCAACAGAGGCGCACTTGGCGCCGCGGCCCAGGCGCTTGGCCTCGCTCAGCGCATGATCGATATGTCAGTACAGTACACCAGTGATCGCAAGCAATTCGGACAGGCGATTGGCGCTTTTCAGGCGGTTAAGCACCACATGGCAAACGTGGCAGTGCGCCTGGAGTATGCCAAGGCGCCCGTGCATCGCGCTGCCTATTCAGTGGCGGCGAAAGAAGCGATTGCGCCCCATGCCGTGTCTCAGGCAAAGCTCAATGCTTGCGAGGCTGCGAATCTTGCTGCTAAGAACTGTATACAGGTGCACGGCGCCATGGGTTACACCTGGGAAGTCGATCTCCACATTTACATGAAGAAAGCCTGGGCCCTGGCCAATACCTGGGGCGACGCTGGTTTCCACAAAACACGTGTGGCGAATCAAATTTTTGCTGACGGCGCGGCACTGGGTGCCAGCGCTACCTTTGCTTGAAGAGAGGATTAGAACAATGGCAGATGCTTATATAGTAGACGCAGTACGCTCCCCCACCGGTCGTCGTAAAGGCGGATTGGCTCATATACACGGCGCCGACCTCGGTGCTCACGTACTGAGAGCGCTGGTGGATCGCAACGGCATTCCAGAAAATGACTACGAGGACGTGATGTTTGGCTGCTTGGACGCAATTGGTCCATTGGC
>JBDWQQ010000041.1:0-84764 GCA_039986455.1 Halioglobus sp. | reverse complement strand
CGTTGCCCAGCCCACCAAAGATGCGGTCTGTACCGGTGCCGCCCACCAGCCAATCGTTACCCAGGCCGCCAAAGATCCGATCGACGCCATCCTCTGCCCTCACATCGTCAATGGTGATATCGAAGTTGAGGATGAAACCCTCGATCTCCCCGCGCGGCTCATCCGCATCAAATAATGCAAACATCAAGTCTTTTCCAGAGCCTTCCGTTGCGAGATCAGGTATCGCATCATCCTGCGGGAGGCTGTTGTAGTAACCCGCCAACGCCTCGGCACCCGAGATTGCATCATCACCAGCGCCACCATGAAGGAAGTCTTCGCCCAGGCCGCCATAGATAATGTCATTGCCGCCATCAGCCCACTCTTCAATCTCAACCGACTTGTGAATGTCACCTAAAGGATGAATCCAGGCGCCGACGCCTTTGCCTTTGGGCTCGAGCAGTTCCTGTTCGTTAACAGTAGTCAAACCATTGAGCGTCTCGGTCTGGCCATTACGACTGGTTTGGATAATGCCATTGTCGCCCAGCACACCATCAACCCCGTTACCGCCATAAATGCGATCGCTGCCGTCGCCACCGATGATGTTGTCGTCCTGTGCTCCGCCAAACAATAGGTCATTGCCGGTCATACCCAGAATGATGTCGTCGCCACCTTCGCCATGAATTTCATCCGCTGCGCCCACATCAGAAGATGGGCCGGCCGCATAGTCCAACAGGGTATAGGCGCGAACTATATTGCGTTCATCCTCACCGAATTTTTCGTCAAAGTTGTAGAACACATCGGTGATCGAGGCAACACGAGCATTGTCGCCAAGGATCAAGTCGGCATCGCGGGCATGCAGACCCTGTGCATCATTGTAACGATCAACAGGGTTACCTGGGTCATCGGTACCCGAGCCGGAATAGTTACCAGACCCGCCAAACAGCTTGTCGGAGCCATCGGCGCGTTGCGCCGCACTATCAAGGCCGAATAGATCAGAGCTACCGCCTATAATTGTGTCCTGCCCAAGGTTGCCGAACACCGTATCTTCACCGTCATTGCCTTCGATGTAGTCGTTGCCATCGAACTTGCCATCAACCGACGCAATGACCGTCAGTACGCCCTCATCAACCACGGCACCGACATCTGCACTCTCGGCTAGGGTCTCCCCAGTCTCACTACTGTCGCTGCCGGCAACTTCTTGCAGGGGAACGTCACCATCACCTTGGATGGTGTCAGTACCTTTCTGACCGAAGATAAAGTCATCACCAGCACCACCGGCAATGTAGTCATTGCCGAAGTAATCTGTTTCCTCTCCAGTCTCGGGGTGGAGTAACGTAAGGTTAAGCAGGTCGAATGCACCGCCATTTGGATTGACATCTACACCTACATTGGCGCTAAAGACTTCATCCTCAGTAAGGTCGTATAGACGGCCTCCACCGATCAGGTCCTGCTCAAGAATGGACAGAGAACCGCCATCGTCATCACGAGTTATGAGCGCGTTATCGCCGAGTATCAGGTCAGTATCAGCGCCACCATCGATGCGGTCATCGGCCGCACCGCCAATGAGGATATCGTCTCCGCCATTACCTCGGAGAGTATCTGCGCCGTCTTCATTGTTGTTGATATTATTGGCGGCGCGCTTAACGTCGCCTGTCAGTTCAGTGCCGTCTGTCAGGGTAATCAGGTAGGCGCTGCTGTTATCTGGCGTACCGTCCCAAGCCACAGCAACTTCAAAAGACGTGCCGTCAAACTTGTCTATGGTGCGTGTTTGTTCTTTTCCTACCCCCGCAATAATCTCAATTGTTGCCCCCACAAAAACAGCATTATCAGTGGGGCGGTCTTTTGGTAGCTCAACATCGATTGTGTTTCTATCCAGCGACACAATCGTGCTGGGTAGGCCTTCCAGCGAGAAGCCAAACGCGGTTTGGTCATCAGGCACTCTGCCGCTGAACTCTTCTTCACTCGTAACAACACGATCCATTGTTCCAAAATCATGCTCAAGGCCAAGACGCGTGACCACTTTTCCGTCTTCGTCAACGTAGTCGACGCGGGCGATATCGCCTAACAATAAATCAGCGCCACTTCCTCCGATAAGGGTGTCAGAACCCTCATCGCCAAAGGCTATGATTCCCAACGTAGACGCTGCCGCGTTAATAGTATCGTTTCCTTCTTCACCTCTGACGACGAAGAATCCATCCTTGTCGTCGAGATTGACAGTGATAACGTCTGCGCCACGACCGGCATTGACTAGTGTTACGGTCTCAACAGCAGAAGACATGGAGTGCGTGCTGTCCACAGTAAGCTCATCACTTCCCTTACCAAGGTTAAGCGTAAAGTTTTCCATCTCAAAGTAGCTGAGCGTTGCACCCATAGCGAAGCCCGTCAGAGTTTTATCTGTGAGCCTACCACCATCCTCACCGTCCTGATCAGCAACTGCTTCATTATTAAACACTGTTACGATGTCTACCTGTTCATTTTCATCCACCAGCAGGTTTGGATTCGTCTGGTCAATGGCGAAACCACTGGTGTCGTCCGGAAGGTCCTCGCTATTCCACTGATAATCTTCACGGAAAGTAAATGTGTAGGTTGCATCGTCTCCTGTTCCGGTGGGTAACTCGGGTACATCACCGATAATTAATTGCTGACCCTGACCGGGCCCTGATGCAACGGTAAATGTGTAGTCAATAAGATCTTTTACGCTCACCAGGTCAAGTTGCGCTGGCGAAATTAACGTGTTAATTATCGACGCCTTTACAGTTACAGTGTCCTGACCATTCGGACTATCAAATGCAGATACGATATCTCCAATTTTGGGCAGAGTATTGTTCTCCCCAGGCAAAAGGAGTGGATTGCTCAGCGAACCGAGCGAACGTTCGGAAACACCGGCGCCATAAAGTATCAGTTCTCCTTGAATTTCACCGACAGTACGCGGAATCGTGGGGAAGACCTTGGTATCGCCTCCATCGAATTCATCATCATCGGTTGCCTCAACAAATACTGTCTTAGCCGTGTTGTCACCTGCTTCGAAGAGAACGTAATAGCGATCGCCAGTAACAGTATCGCCGTTGGTATCTATATAGGTAACGTCCTCTTCTACCTGAACATCACCAAGGTTCGCAACTATGTCTACCTGCACGTCCTTGTTTGAGATCAAGCCTCGAGTGGTGAGCGTTGATTCAGGCTGCAAATAAACTTTCACTTCATGCGTAGGTACGTCAGTTAGCACGAGCTGGTATGAGTCCTGATACGCTTCACCTGAATTGGTAGACCCAAACGGCTCCAGCACATCCGTTGACCCCTTGCTCTCTATCACTTTCACACCCGGCGCCACTGGGTTATCTTCGCTCGGCGTCCCGTTACCCTTATTGACAGACACCTCTATCGACGGCAAACGTACTTCAGAAAAAAGCTCTACAGTAAACTTCGCATTTGTAGAGGGCTTGTTTTCCCAAGGTGTGTTAAGCACGATTTCCGTAGCGGTATTGTCGACAATCAGTCGAGACTCAGTGACTTCTGACTTGCCATCTGCGCTAGTTTCAAAATAGGTGATGGTCGCACCGCGAAGGTCCCCGTCGTATGATGGACCGGCATTCGTGATGAGCGTTTCCAACTGAGCACCTAGATCGTCGACGCTCAGCGTGGTGCTGTTGGTCGCGCCTTTGTAGGTTCCCGTCAATTCGGTTCCGTCCGTTAGAACCACCTTGAACGGACTTCCCGTTACCAGTGCATCTGGAACCAGGTTCCAGGATGATGCTAGCGTAAATGTGCCCGTCGTAGTGTTATACCCTTCGATCTTGCGGGTTTCACCCTTCTCATCGCTCTCTGAGTCTCCCAAAATAGTGAATGAGCCACCCCTGTAAGCGCCGCCATTGTCGGGCGGGGTCGTGCCATCATCCCACTTCAACAGGCTGACAGTAGCGAACTCATTATTGACTTGGCTTACCGAGCCCAGAGTGAACGGGGCTTCCGCAGAATCGGGGAGCACTTTAAGATCATGCAGCAGGTAACCCGACTGCCCGCTTATCTCCTCTGCGGGCGCTTGGAAACTGATTTTCTGAGGTGTACTCCAGTTTGAAGCTGTAAAATCGACTTGCACCTTATTATTAGCATCCGCACCTAAAAACTGAACCAGCTCTAGCTTGCCAACTTTAGGTGCACTGACGGTTACCCGCACTGTTTCATTAGGCCCGGGAGGCCTGGTTAGCACTAGTGAATAACTGGCGGTCTCTATAAACTCAGAATCGGCAGTATTAACGGCAAGCACTTCGCTTTCAGGAATCACGACGATACCAGGGGAATCGCTGTCACCAACGTTGGCAACAACATCTCTCACTCTCACTTCTGCGTAATTCGAATCTTGCGCCGTTACGATTGTGTGCGATATTGTGCCGCTATGGCCCTTGAGATCCTTGGTTACTACAGGTGGTGCATCTCCAGCTACATTGAAGCTGTCGCTACCGAGGCCACCAACAACCTCCGTTTTAACTCCGGCGCCAGTGCTTTGAATGAAGAAACGATCATCACCCTCTGCACCATCCACCCTCAAAATTTCAATATTTTTATAATTTACAGATAGACCGGCTCCAAAAATACCATCTGCAGTCACAACAAAATCATCACCAAACTCAGTGCCGATTAATGCGACAGTATCTTCACCCGCCCCACCATCAATATTGACATCCGCATTAACCGCATACAAAACACTATCTGCATTGGCGCCGCCGGATATATCCGTTCGGCTCTGGTCCGGTGCCTCAACCGACTCACCTAGGGCAAAGGCTCTGACCTCGAAATTATCCTTGCCCTCACCGCCATTCAGCGTGAGCACCGCGTCATTGCGGAACACAATGAACTTGTCATCACCGTTTCCGCCATCAATGACCGTATCAATATCGACACCATGACTCAGATAACCGCGGGTTGTGAGTTCTGTAACGTATACATCACTTACAGCCAGCGCATATAGATCGTCAAGCTCTGGATTAAGAGCCTGTATATTGCCACCTAGAAATAGGCCATCTCGAGGCACGTTGTAAACCTGGCCTATCTGGAAGCGATCGGCATCGTCGCCACCGTCGATCTGTGTTGATGCCCGGTTCCCATCTAGCTGAAACGCGTCCGCACCCTTTCCGCTATAAACCTTAATGTTTTCGGTGGCACCCGTATAATTTATCCGTTCAACAGGGAAATCCGCTGCACTTTCATAAGCCGCTTTAGCGTCTTGAAACTCTTGCTCAGTGCCCGTGTTACGAGCATCAACGGCAGCTTGATACAGCTCGGTTTTTGCTGACTCATCGAATGATTCGCCCTTTTTCAGAGCAGCAACAAATCCAATAGAATCTGATGCTCGCAGTAAAAAATCGTCTGGGTTAGCGGTGTCTTTCAGTATGAGATCAAACTCGGCATCGGAAAAACTATTGAACGCAAACCCTGGAGTAGTTGAATTACCTTCAGAAGCTGCATCAAATGTGGTGTTCGTATCTTTAACTTCAAGATCGACTAAAGGATTACCGTCAGAAACAAACTCGCTCCTATAAACCGCGTCGACTGCACCTGCTACTATTAGAGTATCTGCATCTGCGTTGGCAGCGTCCTCAACAGTCTGCACCTCACGATCTGCAGTACCCCCACTTACCGTGACCTTGTAAAAATCTCCACCAACACCACCGTCCAGAATATCATTACCAAAGCTTGAAACAAGTTGGTCGCCATCTAGCTCGCCATACAATTCGTCGTCGCCATACTCGCCATCTAGGTAGTCACGGTTGGAGCCGTTGCTTTCACTCGTGCTTGCAGAGCTTCCACCACGTATTCTCGGATCACCCTCAGAGTCTAGGTAACCTGCGCCGGTGTCACCATAAATAAGGTCCGGATCACCACCGCCACGAATTCGATCGTTGCCTTCATCGCCGAAGATCAGGTCGCTACCAAAACCACCTAGCAAGCTATCATCGCCACCGTTACCTTCGATTAGATCACCGCCGTCTCCACCATAGATAGAATCATTACCACTGTCGCCATACAGCTTGTCGGCACCATCTGCGCCGAAGATGATGTCATCGTCGAGCTCTCCATAAATCGTATCGGCTCCCGTTTCGCCGTATAGCGTGTCGTCGTCATCACCCCCGCGAACAGTATCGTCACCTCTACCGGCATAGACGATATCGTCACCATCGTCGCCCTCAATGGTGTCATTACCGCCGCCATTTCGCTCGGATTGGGTTACTGTGATATTTGCTGCTGCCCAAACGCTCGCGGAGGGCAAGCCAAGACCAGATTCTTCGAGCACAAGTTCGCCATTCTCCTCCACAAGAACCTGCAAGATACCGCCATCGCCGAGGATTAGATCATTGCCAATACCACCATCAATGTTATCTGCACCACCGCCTCCGGCAATGATGTCATTGCCGTCACCGCCTTCGATAATGTCAGTCACGTCTGTACCGCCAAGGCTGACTTGAATCTGGTTATCAGAAAGTTTTACGCTATCACCGAACAGCCGGTCATCGCCGCCGCCGCCATAGATTTTGTCAAAGCCATCACCACCGATGATGATGTCTCTGCCGTCGCTACCGTAAATCGTGTCGTCACCCGCGCCGCCAAGGACCATATTGGTTGCACCAGGGGCTGGAGCTGCAGAGGGAAGAGTAATGGTATCGTTGCCCGCGCCACCGTCGATATCGAATATGACGCCTGCAGACACTGCGCTAACATCGATCGTATCGTTGCCCGCACCACTCAGAATTACAATCTTCTGAATATCTAAATTCCTATATTCTATTTCAGGCATTTCGTTTGCTTCGACGAACAGGCTTGTGCCGACTTGCCTGACTTTAATCACATCGTCAGAGTCAGATAAATCGCCTTCTCCACGGAATTCAGCCAGTTCACCAAAGTTTAACTGCACAGCACCGCCGTCAACCTCGGACAGAAGTTGAGGTGGTCGTTCAAATGGAATCTCGAAATCCAGTATCGTAATAGGGGGGGTAATATCAAAATCGTAGTCAACACTGAATGGCCCGATACCCAGAGTCAAGTAAGCGAACAATTTCGCGTAGATTTCGCCAGTGACATCAAATATGGCCAATGGAGCCAACGCTTTGGCTGCTCCACTGCTGAACTGAATTTGATTTTCGATGCTGCCAAGCAGTTCCTCTATTCGCACACGACCATCGTCATTCGGGTCATAAAGGTTAAAGAAGATATCGGCATAAACGCCACCGCCAGCGCCGCCTTTTGCGATCCCCAAGTTAAGTTCTGCGCTCGCTGAAAGGCCTAAATTCAGGGTAAGTTCAGGCACGTCCGCGCCAGTTCCATCAGGATTCTCAGTATCGCTAACGTAAAAGCCGTTGAATATGTACTCAGGGTTGCGGAAATCGGAATCTGCAAACTGGGAGATACCGGTCGTATCAAAGCCAAATGCAAGATCGGCGGTTAAACCCAATGAGCCAGTTACAGCAGCGCCCAGCGGACCAAAAATGGGGAAGTACTGGCTGTATTCAAAATCGACCGTTAATGGCTTCATGTCGAATGTCAATAACGTTGCATCACCGCCGGTGAACAAGCCAAAGACCTGGGTAGGATCGTCGAACAGCGGAATCGCAAAACTGCCGGCAGATTTAAGTTTAGACAACTTGCTTGCACCGCCACCTGAATCGCCTTTGGCAAGCTTGCTATCTAGTGTTTCAGCGCTGGTTGTTTCTCGACGGTCAGGATCATTCGCAAGGCCACTCAAATCAGCCCGTGGATCACTAAGATTGGCATCACCCGCATCCGTGCCATTTTCACCGTCACCGCGCTTGTAAATTGTAAAATCACCGTAGGGAACGAGTATTTCTTCTGCGCCTGCGTCAATCGCATTCACCAATGCTACAACATCGGCGACCGAGTCAATAAAGCCAAGATCAACGTCGCCGAAAACCTCAGCAATATCAACCAAACTGAGCGAGGGTCCAAGATCCGAAATTACTGGTAGCGGTGCCGTAATGAAGTCAATAATATCTGCGAGAGGCTCTGTAACATCCTGGACCGCGCCCAACGTGGGAGCGAGGAAGTCTGAAAGGAAAGAGCCTAGATCCAAATTCACGTCTTTAAACGCGACTTCGTTAAGGCCAGCACCTATCGCGTCTCCGATTTCTCCGAATTCATCTGCTGGGACATCTAAATCCCAATCCAGCACAAACTCAGAGGCAATCTTCGGGAAAACGCCATTAGCGCCATCCCCAATCTTAACCTCCAGATCGAGATCAAGGTCAACATCGGCGCTGGCGCTTAATGATGGCGCAAAACTGATACTGCCAAGATTGGCGAAGCCAACCACGCCGGCCTCTTTATTGTCACTGCCGATAATATCGACAGCGAAGTCAGCCGTTAAGCCTGAAACCGGTCCACCGTCTTTCTCCTCGGCAGTAAGCTGAAGGAAGCCCAGGCTACCTTTAATACTGGTAGGCAGACCGACCATAACACCAAAGCGTAAATCGCCTTCACCCTCTTCCTCGGTACCGAAGTCAAGATACGCGCCGTTCACAAAATCCAGGCCCAGGGCGAGATTCAAACCCCAATCAATGGTGAGAGACACATCCCCTTCTGTTTCCAGTCCAAGGCCAGGGATGCCTAGATCGAGATCAATACCTTCCGATATCGTGTATTCATCACTTAGCTCAAGATTCCATTGGATAAACGACTCGGCTATAGGCGCCGCATTGTCACCGAATATATTCTGGGTCGTCGTTACAGATGCGTTTAAACCAAGATCAGTAAGCAGATCTTCCAACATCTGCTCTATAATGGCGCCTTCACTGGAATCCAGTGTTGCCACTGCCTCGCGGAAGTCATCCACAAAGCCATTACGGAAATCTTCAATAAACCGTGCGCCGTCAGACAGCGAATCGCCGATCAACGGCAAGGCGACACCACCTATCTCACCGTCGAGAATATCCTGCAAGCCGGCCAGGAACAGATCAACGCCGTCAACGACTAAGGCGATGTTGTCAAGCAGACTGAGTTCAAGAGGATTGAAGCTATTCAGAATTTCGGTCACACCTGAATATTTGAAGTCTGCCGTGGTCAATTCGAGCAACTTCAGATTGTCCCCAAGAGCGACATTACCCGTATAAAACTCTATGTCGCCGGCCAAAATAGAATCGGTCGGGAAGTAGACCGGCAGTGCGGCATACAAGTCGCCGGTTAACGAGGTAGTAACACTCTCACTCAGCTCCTCAAAACTGATCAAATCAGTTGAGCTTGCATCGAGAATTAACAGGTCATTAATACCGATGCCCGCCGTTGCGTCCACCTCAATTTCAGCTTTACCTTGCTGAATATAAAGCCCCAATGGACCTGCGGCAGCACGGAAAGTGAGATCGTCACCGAAAACGTCCAATCCCCCTACGATACTTGTTCCAAATTCGATGATCTCGCCGTCGACATCTTTCTTGTCGGCAAAGAGCCAGATATCCCCCAGGTCAGTACTGTTTGATCCAACACCCAGGTCGATACCAAACGCGACGTTAAGTGCCAGGCTACCATCAGCCCTGAGGTCAGCGGAGCCTGCTAGATTAGTGCCAGCCAAGGCGGTGTTTAACTTCCCAAGATCAAAGTCCAGGCCAACAGACTCGCTCACGCTGGTCACGAGCGCAATGTCCACACGCAGCACTTGGGAGTCTAGACTCCCAGGCGAGCCCACCAGAGAAAACTGAACTGGGCTATCCTCGGGATTTTCGGACTGCGCCAGACCTAGCGCAGAGACCAAGGCTGACTGCAAGCCCTGAAGGCTTCCAGCTGGGTCATCCAATGAGCTTTGCACCGCTGCGTCGAGCTGGTCTGCGAACGAAAGCAGATCGTTAACACTCAATTCGATCAGGGGAATGTCTTCAGACAGAAAACCAAATTCCTCAAAGCCCTGGAGGAAATCGGAGACGGCAATAATGCCATCAAGAATTTCGCTGATGCCCACACTCGACAGGTCGAAAATCGGCAGCCCATCAAACAAACCTGCAAAATTCAAATTCGTGTTATATCCGCCAAAATCGCCTAGGTCTTTATCAAAGAAAACTAAGTCAGGAGCGCCACCATCCGCACTCAAGCCCGTAACCTTGGCCTTGATATTGATATCACTCGCACCTAGCAGATCCGCTGCTGTGCCAAGCCCCGGCACAAGGTCGGACTCAAGACCTAATGTAAGGTCAATTGTGGCAAAATCAGTGCCTCCTCCGGCAGTACCAGTCAGGGTGGGCGTTGCTATCAGCTTTTTCACGTCGTCTACACTGCCAAAGCTCTCCTTGAACTGAGCCAGGGTTATGCGTTTGCTGCCCGCGTCTGTAGTGATAAGCGGTGTTTGGTCATCCGGATTCTTCAAACCCACAGCGATTTCTGCTCCGAGCTCGACTTGCCCATCAGTGAGAACGACGTCAACGAAACCAAAACTGGCATTGGCTTTGATAAGGTCTTCTGCTGCTAGGCCATTGGCAATACCAACCCCTGCAGTCAATGTGACGTCATCGACAAACAGACGGTCTGCCAGGGTTTTGCCGGCAACCGTCGTGCTGCCTTCGATTTTACCGTCGTAGTTTTCGGGGTCGGCATCGTCGGCGCCTGATATACCTAACTGGTAGGCTGCGACAGATCCATTAACAGCAAGAACTTCAAACCGCTGCAAATTGTTGTCCGTAATGGTCTCGTCAGAATTTTCGACTAATGGAATAAAGGTATTATCAATCAGCTCTAGGGCAGTGCCGGCCTCATTGATAAGTAGGGTTACATCTCCTCGCACGTAATCCCCAGCAGTTGGGTCAGACGACCCCTCGCCACCGGATTCGGTATGCACCTCATCAATCAGGGCCTGAATATCATCAAGTCCCGCGAGCGAAATTTCGAACGTTTGTCCGTCAGCGGCATTAATTAGGAAATCTGCAGAGGACACCTCGCCTGTCCCGGGGGTATAGTTCTCGGTCTGGGCAGAGAGCCCCAGAGCCGGTAAGGCACCCAAGGCAAGTTCATTTAGCAGCGGCGCGCCATCGGCGCCATTTACCACAGTAAAGACAAGCTCAGAACGAACTGACGATACGTTGATCTTGGACTTTAGTACTGTCTTTATGCTTTCAACGCCATCTGCATCCTTAACGACAACTTCAGCAAGATAGCCTAGCGATAAAGGATCACTCGGATCATTGGCTTCAAGAACATAATCGTTAATTGCCTGCTGCAGGTCAGATGCCAGCGCGCGGATATTTGTGTTCTCGTCAGTTGAACTTATGTCGAAAGGAATATCTTTATCATTTATCGTGAGGTTGACCTCACTGGAAACCGTAAAGTCGGCAGGTATGCCCACCGAAGCGCCAAAGGCTGAAGGAGCACCTTCTTGAGAAGGATCTGTGCTAAAGATTTTTGATATGGCCTCAGGTCCGTCGTCGGTATCAACGAACTTCAGGGCACCACTAAGACCCAGTACTTCTAAGGCAACATCATTGGCATCTACGAACTCGAATGTGGAATCGCCCCGGGAGAAAAACTTAATGCCTCCTGAGAAACTTTTCTCTGCATCTATGTACGTGCGAATTGCCAAATCATCATTTAGAGTCGCGTGGATATCACTAGCAATTTCGCCCGCTGAACGTAGCCTGTCACCATCAAAAACGGAAACCGTAACCGTATAATCTTTGGCAAATGAAGTGGGGACATCTGAAAGTTTAACCTTAAATATTGCATTAGAGTCGGTATAGGACTTCAACGGCAACGGATCGCCCGTAATGGCCAGCTCCGCTCCTTCGATTGGCGATCCGAGCTCAGTCGTTAGCGTGCCCTCGGTAGTCGTCTCGCTAGTCGCGCTGCCATCAAGCTTGGTCTCCGGCGTGAGTGTCTTGGCAGTACCCCCGCTCAGGTCTACTCCCACAGTGAGATTTATGCGGCCGGTGGCAGTCGCCTTCAGTGCGCCCTGCGTCAATGCCACACTCGCCAGGGGTTCCAGGTCGAGGTTGAATTCCAGCGGCACGTCGACTTCAGCGAATGTGGATGTAAGTTCCAGAGACAGCGTCAAGGCTTCTTTGCCGGGAGTGCCATTATATGCCAACGTGGGGTTAACAAAACCGCTTTGCTCGCTTGCAACTAAGCCATCTACACTCGTTGCCGCCAAGTCGGTGAGCTTTCCGGCGAGCTCCTGGACGGTATTGAATGCAGGTACAAGCTGGCCATTCGCATCCCTCATAAGCAGGCCTGCCGTGTCATCATCGGCAGCATCTGTTGCACCTTCATCAAAGATTAGTGCATCTATCAAGGTATCTGAAAAACTCACCAACTCGCCAAAGCTGGTATTGGCAAAGGGCAGTTCGTAATCCGAAATATCGCCACTATTACCTACAACATCGAGGCTCTGCGCCAGTTGCTCTATTAGGCCGATATAGGAGCTTGAGCTAATGAGTTCAAAGTTGGCAAACAGGTCCAAATTGCCAGCAGTGATGATCCCCGGGAGAACAAAGCGCCCATCATTCACTTCTAGAAATGGATCGAATGGATTTAAATTGTACTGCAGCGTCACGTCAACAAGCGAAGAATCTAAAGCTAATCCAGAAGCACTGGCCACGCCCAAATTTATGCTTCCTGTTAAGCCACTATCAATTGTCGGACCAGCACTGGAGAACAGCGTACTCAGACTTCCATCCAAGGAACCCGTAGCAATAGTAGTGTCGCTGGTACGCAGTTTCTGGCTTTCAGCAGCGGTAGAGGTGACACCAGCAATCAGGCTCACATCCAAGCCTGCATTCAACCCCAGAAATCCAAATCGGGCGTCCAACTTGTCCGCTGTGTATTCAATATCCGCTACGGTCTCTGCCGCGATATCTCCAAGCTTGGCGTAGAATTCAATATTATCGTAGAGAATGCCGGTATCGTCTTCTGATTCAACACCATCATCGCCTAATGTTGCAGGGGTAATCCCATCCACACCGAAGGAAAAGTTGAAGGTCAGCGATGTTGTGACATCCGCATCCAGCAGCGGCCTCGTCGTTAAGTCGCCATCAGTTACTTCCTTACCCTCTATTGTCAGACCGTCGCTTTCTAACTTTGTGCCAAGATCGAAGGGCACCGACGCGGTGGCCACGGAAAGACTAAAACTGAGGCTCCACTCGACGCTGTCGGCGGTTTCCAAGAACGTCACATCATCGACACTAAAGTAAAGCGTGGCATCAAAGGCTTGGCTCGACGCACTAAAATCACCGCCTAGTGATCGAATAATATCCGTGAGATCTTGTCCCGGTACCGCGTCTTCGCTTGCGCCGATAGCGACCAGCTCAGCCTTCAGAGGCTCAACAAATGCGCCATCAAAGAATTCTTTGAGCGAGACTTTGCCGTCCGCAATGCCCTCGGGCCCATCCAAATCGTAGTCAGTGAGCCTGGCATCTGACCCCACGTCAATTGCCATCAAATCCTCAATGGATGGGGCTTTTTCCGGGGTGCCCGCAACGTCATCTTTCGGAAACACGAGTAAGGGCAGTTCTTTATCGAGTAAAGTCGCATCGAAGAAGTCATCAATGGCATCGCCAGCAGCGGTTAAACCGTCGCTCAACTCGCCAGCCACCGGAACCAAATCCGCCGACAACAACACCCGCGGCTCCATCAGCTCGGCGTGTAAACCCTTACTTTTTGGCAGGTTTTCTTTAATTGCTTGATAGAGCGGGCGTCGGGTAGAAAGACGTTGAAGGAGTTGCTCTCGGGTTTGCGCGATACAGACCGGCTTATTCATCCATGGTGCCCTTGTAATTTTTATGCAACAAAAATGCCTTCGCGTCAGTGCTGCGAAGACAAATTAAACTGTTGATTTAGCTATCGCTGACGGCGACCGGCCTGACTGATCGTTATTTGATCAATTTTTGGGCCGAGGCGGCTATAAAAACCGCGCGCTCACGCAAACTAATGAACGTTAGTATTAATAGACTACATACCTGTTTGGGTCAATAACATTCCATTACGGGACTGCCCGATTACGATGCCTCACTCATTAGGCAGGTTGCAGTCCAGTTATTTGACATTGGGTGCACTGAACCTGCACCCTTCTTCTATTACCTCATTTGTCCCAGCATTTTTGCTGGCTATAGACACAGGCGGCTCTCTTTTTGCTTGTACGACTTCTTTACCTATCGCTTGTCACGCTGATGGCCGCGACCCCCGCGCTAGCGGTAGAAAAAACGCTGCCCATTGCGCTGGCGCTTAATGCGGCACAATCCAAGTCTGCTCATTTACAGAATGTACAAGCCGGTTCGGTGATTACCCTCGCGGCTGTTGCAAATTGCGAATTGTGGTTGGATTTAAAGCACAAAGACAACGGCAGCCGAGTGTTTGCCTCAAAAATGCCATTGGAGTGGAGCACCATTGTCTCTATCGCCGAGGCAGGCGAATACCTGCTCTATTTTCATAATCGCGGTGACGAACCCTGCAGCTTCAAAGGCGAGCTTAAAGTCAGCCTGGCAACCGCTGGCGAAAACTCCATACAAAAGCAGCTCAAACGCCTGTCTGAACAGTTGCAAACGGTGTTCATTATGGACGCTATCGATTATCAACTGGTGGACTGCGACAGAAGTAATTCCTATGCCCGTGGTTCCAAGGTACTGCTATGCCGTCAGCATTTAGAAACCCTGCGCGATAACGCCCCTGACACCGAGGCCGCCCAGCACCTGATATTTTTTACCCTGATGCACGAAACCGCCCACGTATTACTCACCCAATGGCGCTACCCGTTCAATAACAACGAGGACGTGGTCGACGAGTTTGGAGTGGTACTCACCCGACTGATGAAGCGGGATGCCGCCATTGAAGCCCAGGCCAGCTATTTTGAGGAGCAACCCAGCAAATCAGAATACGAACACATACTGGAAAACGACGACAGGCACACCCTCTCCATTCAGCGAGCGCGGAACTTGAGGGGCTGGGCGGCCGACAAGACCCTACTCGCCCGGTGGATGCCCTTCCTGATTCCGCATATCGAGACCGATCACTTAAAGGCCCTGCGTAAAACGCCAAACGAAGAATTGGGCAAGATGATCACTGCCGAGCTTGAAGCGCGAGAGGCATCGCAAGCCCACTAGGGCTCTTGGTCCGCCACTCATGTGGGTCAGTTAATGAAAGTGACCGCTGAGCTATCAGTAAAGTGCGTTAAGGCAGCTGCCGAGGGGTTTTCGTGAAATGATGACGCTCAAAAGTAGGTTTAAGCAAACAAAAAAGCTACGCGGGCGTGTAGAGGACCACTAGCGCGAAACGTACCGTGGTTTTAACCCAATCACTCAAACAACGAGAAGCCCTTTAACTCTGGCACCGCAGAGGTCAGCTCGCGCTCCAGGGTGCGTATCTCCCGCATATCCTGGCAGAGCGCATCGCCTGCCTCCTCCAGCACTGACGCTGACGCCTCGATCTCTGCGCCAACCAGCTCCATCCGCTCACCAAATGCCTCCATCTTCTCAACAAAAGAGCCTTCTCCGCTTGTCATCGCAGAACCTATTTGGCTCATCATGGCGCCCATTGCGTCACCAACCGCTCCTTCCAGCTCAGCCTCCAGGTTTTCACCAAAGCTCTCATAATCTTCAGACACAAGACGATAGACGCCTTCTTCTGGTTTGGCGGTAGCATTGAAGGCAACTCTGGCCTCTTCCATCGCCTTAGCCGGTTTGCTGGATAACTCACTGCCCTCACCAAGCGCGCCGGTAAGCGCAACATCCAGCGATTTACCCGCCACTGTCAGCGCCTCATTCACCAATTCAATGATCTGCGGCACGAGGGCGGCGACTTCTCCGGCGTAGTGCTCGGTGAGCTCACGCTGCTCAGCACTCAGCTCAACATCCTTTTCACCTACGGACAGGTAGCCTTGCTGAACAATCTGGTAAAGCTCTTTATTCTTCTGACTTACCAAAAGAGACTGATTGGTAACGGTGATATCGTGTTGAATGTTAATGTCGCACTCATCTGCGGCCCATACGGGCATTGCCAAAAGTGCCGTAACGGCGGCCAGCAACCAGTGTTTCATCAGGATCCCTCATCAAATAAACTAAGTGTTATACTAAGGTATAACACCATATCACATATGTAAACTACTTTATGACCCTCGGCATTATCGACTCCGTGCACCGTTGCCTAGACTTCTCTGTATATCCAATACACGGAGCTGATTCATTCATGGTCGTACGAAAAAGGAAAAAGTCGAAGGTTGGTATTACAAAACCCTGTCCATAGCACTGCTTTGGAATTTGCTGGGAGTCGTTGAAGCGGAAGTACAGCCATACGGTGTAACTGATGATATCGGGCGGGAATCGCAATCGCTTATATGCCGTCGTTCGCCAATTCTAGCAAGTTGGGCGGTTTAACTTGGCAGTACCGCAGTGCCCAGTGTCGTAACGAAATGGCGCGCCAGGAAGGATTCGAACCCTCGACCGCAGCCTTAGAAGGGCCGTGCTCTATCCAGCTGAGCTACTGGCGCATGGAGCGCATCCTACCAGCACACTTGCAAGGATGCTAGATCCGATGAGGGACTTAGAAACGACTCTGAAACGAAAACCCGATGACGGCTGCTGTATCGATATCGGAATCAGCAACCTCTCGACCATTACCGTCCTCCAGCGCCATTGAGCCGCCCACTTCAACCCCGGCCAGCGCACTGATACTCGTCATAGGCCAAGGGGTGTACGTTGCAGTCATCAGCAAGGGAGTGCTGCTGTCCTCTCCAACCTGCGCGGTTCGCCCTTCTCGCTCCTCTAATGCAAATCGGGTTTTTTCGTATCGCGCCGTCACGCCAAGCGACCACTTCGAATTGGCTTTCCAACTCAGCACCAGACCTGGCCCCAGAGACGCGGCCAAGCCACGGCCGGTGTTGAGGCTAATCGTATCGGTTATCTGCCAGTCCACCAGAATGATGGGAAAAACATTGGAGTCGTCACCCACATCACTAAACCAGCCAAGCCCTGGCCCAAGCGACAGGGTGTCAGAAAACTTCCAGCTAAAACCGCCGAGTACGCCTTCGGTGCGGCCGTCACTGGTGCTGGCACCAGATTCCGCGTAGCTGCGCACACTGGGAATCACAATCGCGCGCGTTTTTTCTGTCGGCGCAAAGCGAATAGGAACGGAGAGACGGTAGTCTTCAATACGCTCCCAGGGCTCGCGTCCTTCGATCAGGGCGTCAGAAGAAAAATCATAATCCGAGCTACCGATGCCCAGAGAAACTGATGCGGATGTGTTCCTGTCCCAGGTATAGCCCAAGCCGCCCTGCAAAAAGCCACGAGTAATGCTCACGTCGCCGGGGCCATCGCTGAAGTCGGCCGCAAACTGATTCACTGCGCCGCCAGCAACACTCCAGACCCAGGGCCCATACTGGCGCTTTTCTTCCTGCGCGCTCACCGAGGCGGAGCCGAAAACAACCAACACTAACAAAGCTTTGCGAAAAATGGACAGGCGACGATTCATAAGACAATACAACATCAATAGGGCGTGAGAGAGGTTACGCAGCAAAGGCGAAACGGGATGACGTGATCGTTGTGAATATTTACTGGGAGAGGTTTGGCGTTTTTCTGTCGCTCAACCTTGCGTCAAGCGTTGGGGTGGCCGACGGGTCTCGAACCCGCCACCTCCGGAGTCACAATCCGGTGCTCTACCTGATGAGCTACGGCCACCATCGTGAATCCTGATGAATCGACCAACTCGCCTAAAGTGGCGGGAAAGTTGGTCGGGGTAGAGAGATTCGAACTCCCGACATCCTGCTCCCAAAGCAGGCGCGCTACCAGACTGCGCTATACCCCGATGATTCCAAACAAGCCCTTACAGGCTCCTGATTTTCAGGAGCGCGCATGATACTCAGCCGTTGGCTGAGCGTCAACGCCCATTATCTGATTTTTAGGCGCTTTAAATCAACTCATTATCCGTGGAGCTGCCTTCTCAGTTCGCGCACGAATGGAAGTTATGGTGGAGCAATGAGAGACGGCCGCAATGGAGGCAATAGTACAGGCAATATTAGAAGCATATCTTTCCCTTGCCTCGCCCTTCTGGGAGAATACTCAGCTAATTCGACACACGCTTTCTACATTCACTTTTCTTTGAAGGAATTCTTTTGATGTCCGCACAGGTACTGGACGGTAAAACACTGGCAGCAGAGACCGAAGCCGAATTACTGGCTCGGGTGGAAAAGCTCAAGGCACAATCCGGAGGCCAAACCCCCATTTTGGCCACCATTTTGGTCGGTGACGACCCTGCCTCTGCCACCTACGTAAAAATGAAGGGCAACGCCTGTCGCCGGGTGGGCATGGATTCCATGGCCGTTGAAATGCCTTCCTCAACGTCTACAGAAGAGCTTCTGGCAAAAATTGACGAGCTGAACAGCAACCCCGACGTGCACGGCATCCTGTTGCAACACCCCGTACCGTCGCAAGTGGACGAACGCGCCTGCTTCGACGCTATTGCCCTGTCAAAAGACGTGGACGGTGTGACTTGTCTGGGCTTTGGCCGCATGGCCATGGGCGAAGACGCCTATGGCTGCGCGACGCCTCAGGGGATCATGCGCATGCTGGAACACTACGACGTTGAGATAGAAGGTAAGCACGCTGTGGTTGTAGGCCGCTCCCCTATTCTGGGCAAGCCCATGGCGATGATGCTGCTGGAAAAAAATGCCACCGTCACCATCTGCCATTCACGTACCAAAAATTTACCAGCGCTAGTCGCCCAGGCGGACATTCTGGTGGGCGCGGTGGGCAAACCTGAGTTCATCAAAGCTGATTGGGTAAAAGAAGGGGCTGTTGTTGTTGATGCGGGTTATCACCCCGGCGGTGTGGGCGACATCGAACTCTCGGCGTTAACTGAGAAAGCCTCTGCTTACACGCCCGTTCCCGGCGGCGTAGGCCCTATGACCATCAACACCCTCATTTACCAGAGTGTTGAGTCTGGTGAGAAAAGCCTGGGCTAACCAGCCCAGAGCGCTAAAAGCGACATCGAGGGGCGCTCACTAGCCCCGCTTCCACTGGGTTCCATCGCGAGAATCTTCCAGCACCACGCCTTGCGCCAGCAGTGAATCGCGGATTTCATCGGCGCGAGCAAAGTCTCGATTAGCCTTGGCATTCACTCGCTCCTGAATCAACGCGTCAATTTCTTCAGCGGAAATAGCATCGTCTGCGGCGTCGCCCTGCAACCACTCTTCGGGGTCTTGCCCTAAAATGCCCAGCAGATTGCCAGCGGCGATGATTCGCGCTTTCAACAGAGGCTTGTCTTCGGCTGACGCCTTATTCAGCTGTTTGGCCAGGGCATGAAGCTCTGCAATCGCAAGCGGAGTGTTGAGATCGTCATTAAGCGCCCGGTAAAAGGGCTCATCGGCCAGAGGCACGTCGACGTCCAGCTCAATATCCGCCACTTCGCGCAGCGTGCCGTAAAAACCGTCCAGGTTTGACTGGGCCTGCTCCAATAACTCCACCGAAAAATTCAGTGGCGAGCGATAATGCGCTGACAGCAATGCAAAGCGCAGCACTTCACCGCGATAGCTCTGCAATAAATCACGAACCGTGTGGAAATTGCCCAATGACTTGGACATTTTTTCGCCGTCGATATCCAGGTAGGCGTTATGCATCCAGTAATTAACGTAATCACCACCGTGAGCACACTTGCTCTGAGCGATTTCGTTTTCATGGTGCGGAAAAATGAGGTCTCTGCCGCCGCCATGAATATCAATGGTTTCACCCAGGTGGGCGCGAATCATGGCGGAACACTCCAAATGCCAGCCCGGCCTGCCACGGCCCCAGGGGCTATCCCAACCGGGATCGGCTGACTCGGCTGGCTTCCATAACACGAAGTCACCCGGATGACGCTTGTAATCGGCCACCTGTACACGCGCTCCGGCCAGCATATCGTCCAGTGAGCGATTGGAGAGCTTGCCGTAATCTTCCATGGAATCGACTGCAAACAGCACGTGACCTTCAGACTCATAGGCATGGCCCTTTTCAATCAGCGTGCTGGTGAGTTCAATCATGGCATCGATATTATGAGTGGCGTGAGGCTCCAAACTGGGCGGCAATGCATTGAGCTCAGCCATGTCCTCGCGGTACTTCCCGGTGTACTCCTCGGTCACGGACTCAATGCTGCGGTCACCCTCTTTCGCCGCAGCGATAATTTTATCGTCTACATCAGTAATATTGCGCGCATACGTCACGGTGCCGTACTGGGTTTGCAGCATGCGGAACAGCGTGTCGAACACCACCACGGGTCTGGCATTGCCAATATGCGCCAGGTTATAAACGGTAGGCCCGCACACGTACATCGTCACGGTATCAGGCACCAACGGCACAAACTCTGCCTTGGCGCCGCTCATCGTATTGTAAATTTTGAGACTCATGTGATCGTCCTTATCCGTTCCAGGTATCGCGAAGGCCGATAGTTTTATTAAACACCGGAGCATCGGAAGCATGATCGTAGCGATCCGCGACAAAATAACCTTCGCGCTCGAACTGGAAATTCTCCTCAGGTGTTGCCGCCAACAACGAAGGTTCGATCCAGGCTTCTTTCACAACGTGCAGAGATTCCGGGTTCAGGTGATCCATGAAATCGTTATCGCCCTTATCCGGCGATTCGTGATTAAACAGACGATCGTAAATACGCAATTCTGCGCGCTCTCCGTGGGATGCTGACACCCACTGAATCACGCCCTTGGGCTTGATACCGTCTTCCGGATTCTCTCCCAAAGTATTGGGGATAGTATGGGCGTGCACTTCAATGATATTACCCGCATCATCCTTGATCGCGCTATCAGCCTCTATCACATAGGCATTACGCAAACGCACCCGCTTACCCAGCACCAGCCGCTTGTATTTCTTGTTCGCTTCCTCGCGAAAATCATCGGCATCGATATAGATTTCACGGGTAAACGGCAAAGACCGTTCGCCAAGATCTTCCCGGGAGGGATGTCTAGGCGCACTTAACTCTTCCGTTTTGTCTTCCGGGTAATTCGTTAACACTACCTTCAGTGGATTGAGCACGGCCATGGCTCTGGGCGCATTTTCGTTAAGGTCTTCGCGAATTGCGAACTCCAGCATGGCCACGTCCACCACGCCGTCCGAACGGGTCGTGCCTATCATGTCGCAGAACTTACGAATGGCTGTCGGCGAATAACCGCGGCGACGCATGCCGGAAACCGTGGGCATGCGCGGGTCGTCCCAACCGGCAACCACGTTTTCGTCCACCAACTGTTTCAGCTTGCGCTTGCTTGTAATCGTATAACTGGGATTAAGGCGCCCGAATTCGTACTGACGAGGTCGACTGCTCACCGGCAGAGTCTCAATGAACCAATCATAAAGCGGTCGATGATCTGCAAACTCCAGGGTACAAACCGAATGTGTCACGCCTTCAATGGCATCTTCCTGGCCATGTGCAAAGTCGTAAGTGGGGTAAATCACCCAATCGTTTCCTGTTTGGTGGTGCGTCACCTTGCGAATGCGATAAAGAATGGGGTCACGCAGATTCATGTTGGGCGATGCCATATCTATTTTGGCGCGCAACACTTTAGATCCCTCTTCAAAGTCGCCCGCTTTCATGCCGGCCAGCAATTCAAGGTTTTCCTCAACGCTGCGGTCGCGGTAAGGGCTATTCCTACCCGGCTCTGTCAGCGTGCCGCGGTATTCACGGGCCTCATCGGCATTCAAGTCGCAAACATAGGCCTTGCCCTGCTCTACCAGATAAACCGCCCAGTCGTACAACTGCTGAAAGTATGAAGACGCAAAGCGTACTTCTCCATTCCACTCGTAACCCAGCCACTGAACATCGGCCTGAATCGACTCAATAAATTCCTGACTCTCTTTTTCAGGGTTAGTGTCGTCAAAGCGCAGGTTGCAGCGGCCACCGTTCGCTTCGGCCAATCCAAAGTTGACGCTAATCGACTTGGCATGGCCGATATGAAGGTAACCGTTTGGCTCGGGTGGAAACCGGGTCACCACCTCCGTCACCCGGCCTTCGGCCAGATCGTCAGTGATAATGGTTTGTAAAAAATTGCTGGCGGGTGTGTTTTCCATAAATCCTACAGGCTTGGGGGCACAAAAAGGCGCGTATTATAGCTGCTGTCGGCGGCCGCTTTAAGCGAATTGCTACCGTCTTTGCGATAGAGTCCACATTTAGCGCCATCTTTGCCGCTGATGTTGTTTTACTGCGCTGGAAAAGGCCGTATCATTGCCAACCCGCACGACACAGACCAACAGGGACGACAGACATGGTTACTATTCGCACCACTTTCGGTGAGATCAAACTGGAACTGGACGCTGAAAAAGCGCCCAAGACCGTAGAAAACTTTATTCAGTACGCTCGCGATGGCTTTTACGATGGCACCATTTTCCATCGCGTCATCGACAACTTCATGATTCAGGGCGGTGGCTTCGACACTGACATGAACCAGAAAAGTTCGGGAGAGCCCATCGAAAACGAGGCCGACAACGGCCTTAAGAACGACTTCGGCACTATCGCTATGGCCCGAACTATGGACCCGCACTCTGCCACGGCCCAGTTCTTCATTAACGTGAAAGACAATGACTTTCTCAACCACTCAGGCAAAAACATGCAGGGTTGGGGTTATACAGTCTTTGGTAAAGTCACTGAAGGCTCTGAGGTACTGGACAAGATCCGCGCCGTTCCCACCGGTTCAGCTGGCGGCCACCAGGATGTTCCCGTTGATCCAGTGATCATTGAGTCAGTGGAAATCGTCGCAGACTAAGTGTCTTGCACGCTCTTCATCTCTGATCTCCACCTGGACCCCGCCAGGCCTGCAGTCACTGCGGCGCTGGCGGAGTTCCTGATCACTCATCACGACTGCGATGCCCTCTATATACTGGGCGATATCTTCGAGGCATGGGTAGGCGACGACGACGACGCGCCCATCGCCCTTGAAATAGCAGACCTGTTTCGCTCCTTCACCGCATCCGGCCCTGCCCTGTTTCTCATGGTGGGCAATCGTGACTTCCTGTTGGGCACCACATTTTGTGAATCAGCGGGCGCTCATCTATTGCAAGACCCCAGCGTCATTGACCTCTATGGCACTCCTACCTTACTGATGCACGGCGACAGCCTGTGCACCCTCGATGAGGAGTACATGAAGTTCAGGGCCATGGCGCGCAGCGAGGAATGGCAGGCCCAGATGATGACAAGCTCGTTAGAGGATCGACGCGCTTTGGCAGCTCAGCTGCGCACTATCAGTAAAGACGCTGGCTCCAACAAAGCCGACGACATTATGGACGTGACACCTGAAGAGGTAGACCGGGTCATGTCTGAAGCCAATGTCACCCGCATGATTCACGGTCACACCCATCGGCCAGCCCGCCACCAGGTGGCCTGCGGCGAGCGAATTGTCCTGGGCGATTGGGAATCAAACGGTTGGTACGTAGAAGCAACTTCGGGCAAGATAGACCTTATAGAATTCGATATAATTCAATAGGTTATATTTCTTTATTAAAGTCAAAAAGTGCGAAAATTGCACCGAATTCGAGCAGCCTTCAGCCCGGTACTCCGCTGTGAAAACGAAATTCGGTATCTGCTGATTCAATCAGCTCACGCTCCTTCGCTAACAACACCGGTAGACGCGCCTCAACCTCTTGGGCTGACCCCACCTCCTGTGCCAGTTTCAGATAATCCATGAAATGACGGGACTCGGACTTCAGTAGCGAGGTGTAAAACTCGGCAAGCTCCTCATCCAACTCTGGTGCAATACAAGCAAATCGCTCACAAGAACGGGCTTCGATAATTGCTCCAATCAACAGCGTGTCGACCAGCCGGCCTGGCTCTGCCGAACGGACTTCCTTGCGCAAGGCGCCCGCATACCGAGCTGCCGTTAACTGAGGGTACGCCACCGAGCGCTTTTTCATAATAGCGATCACCTGCTCGAAGTGCCGAAGCTCTTCTCGCGCCAGTCGCGATAACTTGGTCAGCAACTTATGGTGATCAACGTAGCGGTACATCAAGTTTAGCGCCGTGGAGGCAGCCTTCTTTTCACAGTTGGCGTGGTCAATCAGCAGGGTTTCCGGATGTTCTAAGGCCCAGTCTACCCAAGCTCGCGGCGTTGGGCAGTCGAGAAATTCCATAATGGGGCTGATGTCTACGGGTTTACTCATTCGTTACTTCCGGAAAATAGGTCAGGCATCGCGATGTAGCGATCGTAGTGGGCCTGCGAGAGTATCAAAAACTCAGCATCGATTTGTTCCCGCAGCTCTGCCAGGGGCACATCGCGATAACGCAAATCAACTTCAAAGCCGAATTCGAGGCTGTTGTCTATTTGCCCTGCCCCGGCTTTAAGCAGACTAAACACCCAGCAATATTCGTCGTGATGCTCCATATGTCGGATATTTTGCACGTCCAACTGCCACTGCAGCAGCGCTTTATCCCGAACCTGGAGCTTGTTACTGACACACTGTGATAGAAATCCTGCCAGCCGCTCATCGATGATCGTCTTCTGCGCCAATGTGTAGCCGTTCCAGTTAATCACCTCGTGACTAAAGCGCTTACACCCACGGCAAACAGCATCGCCTATGCCGGTGGAGCATACGCCAATACAGGGAGTTTTAACGGGGCGGTCGAGCATCTTCGTCGGGGGCTGTGGACAGCACGCGAGTTTAGAATATCATCGGGATGAATGCACGATATAGGGTTCAATTCATTTATCTTATTTCGCTTGTAGGCTATACTCTGCGCCGATTTTTCTCTAGAGGAACCATCGGCGCTACCCCCTGCCGACGGCACTCCTCACCAGCAAAGGAGCTCTACCGTGCTAGAAGCATATCGCGAACACGTGGCCGAACGGGCCGCTCAAAACATCCCCCCAAAGCCCCTCAGTGCCGAACAGGTTGCTGGGCTGGTAGAGCTACTGAAGAATCCACCCGCTGGAGAAGGCGAGTTCCTGCTGGACCTCATCACCACTCGCGTCCCGCCCGGCGTTGACGAAGCCGCTTATGTCAAAGCCGGATTCCTGTCTGCCGTTGCCAAGGGCGAAGTCCAGTGCCCTCTGATCGACCAGTTGGCTGCAATCAAGCTGCTGGGTAACATGCACGGCGGCTACAACATCGAAACGTTGGTTGATCTGCTGACTGATGCCGACCTGGGCGCCCAGGCCGCAGAAGAGTTAAAGCACACCCTGCTGATGTTCGACGCTTTCCACGATGTGGCTGAGCTTGCCGAGAAAGGCAACGCCAACGCCAAGACCGCAATGCAGTCATGGGCAGATGGCGAATGGTTCACCAGCCAGGACCCCGTTGCTGAATCAATCAAGGTTGCCGTGTTTAAAGTCACCGGCGAAACCAACACTGACGACCTCTCCCCTGCTCCCGATGCCTGGTCTCGTCCAGACATTCCGCTTCACGCGCTGGCCATGTACAAAATGACCCGCGACGGCCTGGAACCCGAAGAGCACGGCGTGACCGGTCCTATGAAGCAGATTGAAGAACTACAGAATAAAGGCGTTCCAGTCGCTTTTGTCGGCGATGTTGTCGGCACCGGTTCTTCCCGTAAGTCTGCCACCAACTCGGTATTGTGGTTCTTCGGCGACGATATCGACGGCGTACCCAACAAGCGCGGCGGCGGCATCTGCATTGGCGGCAAGGTCGCTCCCATTTTCTATAACACCATGGAAGACGCGGGCGCCCTGGTATTCGAAGCGCCGGTTGACGACCTGGGTATGGGCGACATCATCGAAATCCGCCCCTACGACGGCAAGATCCTCAACGAAGCTGGCGATGTGATCTCCGAGTTCGAACTAAAATCTGATGTTCTGCTGGACGAAGTGCGCGCCGGTGGCCGAATCAATTTGATCATTGGTCGCGGCTTGACCACACGCGCCCGTGAGGCCCTGGGTCTTGAAACTTCCGACCTGTTCCGTGTTCCAGATGAGCCAGAAGCAAGCGATAAGGGTTTCACCCTGGGCCAGAAGATGGTTGGCCGTGCTTGTGGTACTGATGGAATCCGCCCTGGTACTTACTGCGAGCCCAAAATGACAACTGTGGGTTCCCAGGACACCACCGGCCCCATGACCCGCGATGAGCTTAAAGATCTGGCTTGCCTGGGCTTCTCTGCCGACCTGACCATGCAGTCGTTCTGTCACACTGCGGCTTACCCCAAGCCAGTGGATATTGATACCCAGCACACGCTGCCTGATTTCATCATGACCCGCGGCGGTGTATCACTGCGCCCCGGCGACGGCGTGATTCACTCCTGGCTCAACCGCATGCTGCTGCCCGACACAGTGGGCACCGGCGGCGACTCGCACACTCGCTTCCCCATGGGCATCTCTTTTCCCGCGGGCTCTGGCTTAGTGGCCTTTGCTGCTGCCACCGGCGTCATGCCGCTGGATATGCCTGAGTCGGTGCTGGTGCGTTTCAAAGGTGAAATGCAGCCAGGCATCACCCTTCGCGACCTGGTTCATGCCATTCCCTACTATGCAATTCAGGAAGGCTTGTTGACCGTTGAGAAGAAGGGCAAGAAGAACATCTTCTCTGGCCGAATTCTGGAAATTGAAGGTTTGAAAGACCTGAAAGTTGAGCAGGCATTTGAGTTGTCCGATGCCTCCGCAGAACGCTCTGCAGCGGGCTGCACTATCGAACTGGGTGAAGACTCCATTACCGAGTACCTGCAATCCAATATCGTACTGATGCGCTCTATGATCGCTGACGGCTACGGAGACGCCCGCACCCTGGAGCGTCGCTGCCGCAAGATGGAAGACTGGCTGGCTAACCCCGAGTTGATGAAAGCCGACAAGGATGCCGAGTACGCTGCGATTATCGAGATCGACCTGGCTGATGTGAAAGAGCCTATCGTTTGTGCACCCAACGATCCCGACGACGCGCGTCTGCTCTCTTCCGTTGCCGGCGATAATGTTGATGAGGTCTTCATCGGTTCTTGCATGACAAACATCGGTCACTTCCGCGCGGCGGGCAAGTTGCTGGACCAACACAAAGGCGGTATCTCTACCCGCATGTGGCTGGCACCGCCCACCAAAATGGATGAGCACCAGTTGATGGAAGAAGGCTACTACAACATCTTCGGTGCCGCTGGAGCACGCACAGAAATGCCCGGTTGCTCGCTGTGCATGGGTAACCAGGCTCGCGTTGCTGCCAACAGCACGGTGTTGTCGACGTCTACTCGTAACTTCCCCAACCGATTGGGCGACGGCGCGAATGTCTACCTGACGTCTGCAGAACTGGCTGCGGTGGGCGCCATTCTTGGCAAGCTGCCCTCACCTGAAGAGTATCTGGAATACGCCAAGAACCTGGACTCCATGAGTGACGACATTTATCGCTACTTGAACTTCGACGAGATCGCCGAGTTCCAGAAAAGCGCGGAAGAAGGTGCGCGCATTGCTGCAGTAGAGATTCAGGAAATCAGCGCCTGATAAGCAGACAGCCAAGCCTTAACTAAAGCCCCGCTATGCGGGGTTTTTTTTTGCCTAAAGGTTTATCTGCCAGTAGCCTACGGCCAGCCACTCGCCCTGTTTGAATCCTACCTCGGGAAATTCAGCAACCTTATGCATGCCCATTCTCTCGTGCAGGGAAACGCTCGCTGGGTTCGGCAAGGTAATGCCGCCAATGACGGCATGAACATCCAGAGCCCTGAGCTCATCAAAAAGGGCCTCATAAAGTCGAGTGCCCCATCCACGGGAGACCAATTCGGGTGTAAGGTAAACGGTGCTCTCTACAGAGAACCGATACGCGCTGCGCTCTCTCCAGCGATTGGCATAGGCGTAACCGATGATCTCTCCTCGCTCCTCTGCCACTAGCCATGGAAGGCCTAACTGAGCAACAGCCTCAATCCGTTGCTCAATTTCTTTTACGCTCAGTAACTCTTCCTCGAAGGTTGCCATCGAGTGCAGTATGTAGTGATTATAGATTTCAGCCAGTGCCTTCCCATCGTCGACACGTGCAGCTCTGATCGTCAATTGAGACTCCTTACAGCCCGAACAAAGTGATTGAGTTCTGTTTCATCGGAACCGACTGGGGCATAGGCCAGCGAACTGTAGCGACTCGTAATATCGGCAATGCTGCCCGCCAACCGTGGCAAGGCTTTTTGGGCCCGGGTGGCAAACTCCTGTGGTGTTTCCCCAGACTCTCGCTCTATGCCCATTTTGCCCAGCTTCTGGCAGAACGCGAGGTAGTGTTTATCCAGCTTGCTCAACTCATGCGTTTTGCGCCTGAGGAGCAACCCCAGCCCTACCGGAAACAGGACAAGCGCCCAGCTCCCCAGCAAGACAGCAGCAAATTTGCGCGCGGTGAATTCCCCGAAAAAGTCCTGTAACAAACTGAACTGTTTGTCTTGATCAAAACCGACCACCCAGGCTTGCCAGCGATAAGTGATGGCATCGTATCGAAGACGCAGTGAATTGATGATATCGATATTGCGATAACGTAAGGGAGACAATGGAGAGTCTGCAAGGAAGCTACCCTCTTCAGCCAGCGCTTCCTCTAACCCCAGCTCAATGCGCTCGGGAGCAACTGCCGCCGTCGGGTCAACCCGAACCCAACCCTCGCCTTCCAGCCACACTTCTGCCCAGGCATGGGCGTCGAACTGATGCACTATAACGGTACGATTGACCGGATTTACTTCTCCTCCCTGATACCCCGCAACGACACGAGCGGGAACACCGGCAGCTCGCATCATAATTACGAATGAAGACGCATAGTGTTCACAGAACCCTCGGCGAGTATCAAACAGAAACGCATCCATGGCATCGCGCTCGGGTAGCAGCGGCGGCTGCAAAGTATAAACAAAGGGTTGCGAGTTAAAGTGCTCCAAAACACGATCGACAATGTCTGCCGGCGACTGCGCTTCGGCCGCAAACTGCTCTGCCAGGGCCCTGGCCCGGGGGTTGTCCGTGCCGGGTAGGGATAGTTCCGTTTTACGACGCCACTCAGAAAGACTGATTTCAAGCTGCGCTTCTGGCCAGGAACGCACCTGGTAAAGATAGTCATCTTCTATGACGATCGGCTTGAATAATCGAAAGTCAGACGAAGTCATGATCCCCGAATCGGTTGATCGGGCGTAACGCAGTGCATAAAGCCAGCGCTGCTGTGTGGGCTCCAGGATAATGGAATAGCGCAGAGGGTCTCCAACGCGCTCAGGCTCGTTCTGTCGACGTTCACTGGCGGGCGCTTCATAAAAATTCAGTGCGCTCCAGGTGCCCTGTTGCAAACGGCTCATCACCAGGCCCCGCCAATAGAGTTCGGACTGCGGCGGTATATCGCCACTAAACTCTACCCTGAACGCCACCTCGCCGGAACGACTGAGCCGGGACACATCACCCGGGCTCATGAACTCGCTCATTCCTGTCTTGGCCTGCTGGCTTTTCAGCGGCACCGTCCAAAGCGGCCCTATGCGAGGGAATAGAAAAAATAGCACCAGCATTAGCGGCGCAGCCTGAGCCACCATCGAGGCAGCCTGCCTCATTGGACGCAGGCTAAAACGATTGTCGCCAGGTCGATGCAGGGCCACTAGTCCGGTAGTCACGATGACTACATTGAGCAGGCTGAGCAGCACGATGAGTAAATCCTGACTGAACAGAAACTCAGTCAGGACAACGAAGTAACCGAGGAACAGTAATACGTAGGCGTCTTTGCGCTCCGCGGACTCCAGCAATTTAAGGGCAAAAGCCGTCAGCAATAGTGCCACCGTGGGTTCCAGCCCTATCAAGGTGCTGAAGCTCAGCAAAATGCCCGCAGAGCCCGCCAGGATAAGCGCTAATTTAACGGGCCAACGTGGAAACGACCAGCGCCCCCGATAAACCATGATTCGCCACAGGGCAGCGACAAAATAAACCAGTAAAACCCACGGGGGAATTCGCTCAATATGCGGTAACACCAGCGTAAACATGCTGATGATGATCCACACCAGGGCGTTGCGCGGTATTTGCTGAAGCGCCTTCATTGCGCCTCGTTACCGTGCAGTGCCAGCGCGCGCAGCACCTGCTCTCGGTGACGCTCGCCGGTATCAGGGGCGATACTCACCGCAGGCAAGCGCAACCCATATTCATCGCCGGCCTTATCGAATTCCAAAGCCCAGTAACAAAGATGCGATAACCGCTGTTCTGTTCCAAGCCCGGCAAACATGTCCCAATCCAGCCACACACTTCGATCAGCATAGGCAGCGTATTGCTTTACCTGAACTGACTGTCCTCTCGCCACACCCTTCCAGTAGATCTGGCGCAGGGAATCACCATACCGATAGTCTCTGAACCCATAAAAATCATCGCTACCTTCAATGGGAACGGACGCGCCATCCGGGTGTTCGGCAGCCACACCGGGCAGCTCTCCTGACGCTAAGGGCTTCGGATAAACCAGCGCGTGAAGATCTATGTCCACCCAACTCCAACAACGCAGTAAACCCAGCGGATAGGAGGACTCCACCAGCAATCGCCCCGGGCTGTACCAACCGCGCTGGTCGCCCACCGGAGCATGCAGTTGCACGCGCAACTGCTCTACCTCAACCAGATTCACAGTACTGGCATTACTGCTCGGCCATTTAAGATAGATACCAACGTGTTCCTTGCGCCGACTGCACTCCACTTGCAGTTCGAATTCGGTTTGCTGGCCGGGAAATGCGGGTTTGGCGTGCACAGCGCGCAGCGTGAGTCCGGACAGATTAGAGTAAGTGTGCAGTACGGCAACAATAAACAGGGTGGCGAGTAAAAAGGTCAGGCCATAACTCAGGTTGTTTTGAAAATTGATCGCAGCCAACAGCATGACGAGCAGGCAAATACCAAAAAACAAACCGACGCGATTGGGAAAAATAAAGATCCGCTTCTGGTTGAGGGTGACCACCCTTGAAGCGGGTATTCTGCTGGTAATAAAAGTTCGGAAGCGTTTGCGCAGACGGGCCCTGATTCTACCGATCGCGCTGGTGCCTGTCGCCGCAGCCATGCCGATAATCCGTCAGGGACGGATAACGTCCACGTTTTTCTGCAGCAACGTTACCAGCGCCGCACCGTCGCCAGAGTAGTCACCACTGGGAACAAGGCGATGCCCTGCCACAGCGGGCAACACCATTTGTAAGTCTTCAGGGACAACGTGGCCGCGGTTCTGCATCACCGCCCAGGTGCGGGCGCAATCGAGTAACGCCAGACCACCACGGGGAGACAGGCCAACCTCAAATTCTGGACTATTTCGCGTGTAGGCGATAAGCCGCTGCAGGTAGTCCAACAAATTATCTGACGCATGCACCTCACTGACAGACTGACGAATTTGTTGCAACTGCTGGGCGCTGATCATCTGGCTGAGTGGCACCCGCTCGCGCCTATCGTTGCGTTGCAATTGGAACATTTCACGTTCAGCCGCCGGATGGGGATAACCCAATTCAAGACGCATCAAAAATCGATCCAGCTGTGATTCTGGCAGCGGGTAAGTCCCCGATTGATGCACAGGATTTTGAGTAGCGATAACAAAGAAAGGATCAGACAGCTGGCGCGTCTCGCCCTCTATCGTTACCTGACCTTCGGCCATGGCTTCCAGCAGCGCGCTCTGCGTACGCGGTGTGGTGCGATTAATTTCGTCTGCCAGCAATAGCTGGGTAAAAATGGGCCCGGGGTGAAAACTGAAACTGGCATCATTACGGTTATAGACCGAAACGCCGAGAATATCTGCCGGTAGCAAGTCACTGGTGAACTGAACACGTTTCCAGGAAATACCGAGCACGTCGGCCAACGCGTGGGACAAGGTGGTCTTCCCCATCCCCGGTAAATCTTCAATCAGCAAGTGTCCGCGAGCAAACAGACAGCAAAGCGCCATGCGTATCTGCGGCTCCTTGCCCAACAACACGGTGCCGACCTCGGCGACGGCTTTGTCGATAACTTCCTGTAACTGCATTCTTTGCCCCGGGAATTGAAATTAACCGAGTGCAGCAAACCCTCGCTGCAGATCAGCCTTTAGATCGTCAATATCTTCCAGCCCCACTGAGACACGAATCAGGTTACGCCCTATTCCTGCCTGAGAACGTTGCTCGTCGGTAAGTCTGCCGTGGGTGGTCGTCGCCGGATGCACAATCGTGCTTTTGGTGTCACCCAGGTTAGCGGTGAGTGACATTATCTGGGTGCCATCTATGACCTTCCACGCCTCTTCCTGACCGCCTTTCACCTGAAACGACAGCACACCGCCAAAGCCACGTTGCTGTTTTTTGGCAAGCGCGTGACCAGGATGACTTTCCAGGCCTGAGTAATAGACTTTCTCCACTGGATCTTGCTCGGTGAGCCACTCGGCAAGTTCCAGCGCAGATTTACTGTGGGCATCCATGCGCAAGCGCAAGGTCTCCAGACCTTTTAGAAAAACCCAGGCATTAAATGCACTCATAGTGGGCCCGCAGGTGCGCAAGAATGTTTCAACTTCAGCCATATGCTCAGCGCTGCCGACGACCGCACCTCCCACACAGCGACCCTGACCATCAAGGTATTTGGTGGCAGAGTGAATGACAATGTCAGCGCCCATGGACAGTGGCCGCTGCAATGCCGGCGTGCAAAAGCAATTATCGACAACCAGCAAGCAGTCATTGGCTTGGGCGAGCGCAGACATAGCTTCAAGGTCTGCAACTTCGCACAGCGGGTTGCTGGGAGTTTCCATGAACAGCATGGCTGTTTCAGGGCGAATGGCTGCTTGCCATGCTGTCGCATCCAGTAAGGGCACGAAGCTCACTCCAACACCAAACTTGGCGAGGTACTTGCCGAACAGGTTGGTGGTAGTGCCAAACACGTCGCGCGAGCAAACCACATGATCGCCCGATTGCAGCAGGGCCATTGCGGTAGCAAGAATGGCGGCCATTCCAGAGGCAGTACCAACGGCAGCCTCACCGCCTTCCAGTGCAGCTATGCGTTCCTCGAACGTTCGCACGGTGGGATTGGTGTAGCGAGAGTACACATTACCCGACTCCTCACCACCGAAGCGTGCTGCAGCCTCTGCCGCGCTCGGAAAAACGTAGCTGGAGGTGGCAAAAATGGGTTCCGCGTGCTCGCCTTCGTGGGTACGGGAAATTCCCGCCCTGATCGCCAGCGTGTCCAGATGCGCGCCGTCCAGGGCATCGTCAAATTGATCAGTCATTAGTTTTAGTCGTCGTTGTGAATACCAACAACGGCGCCCTCCTCTAATCCAGCGCGGTTTTTAGTCTGCGCTTCGTCATTGCGCTGGGCTTCGATTCGGTTCAGGTAGCGCTGATCGACGTCTCCGGTGATGTATTCGCCACTGAAAACAGAGCAATCAAAGGACTCGATGCTTTCATTGCCATCACTGGAACAACGAATCAAATCATCCAGGTCCTGGAAAATCAGCCAATCGGCGCCTATCTGTTCACAGATCTCTTCCACGGTGCGATCGTGGGCTATCAGTTCCGATGCAGACGGCATATCGATGCCATACACGTTCGGGTAGCGCACGGGCGGGGCAGCCGATGCAAAATAAACATTGGCGGCGCCGGCATCACGGGCCATTTCAATAATTTGCTTGCAGGTGGTGCCTCGCACAATGGAGTCGTCCACCAACATCACGTTCTTACCCTCGAACTCCAAGCGCACCGGGTTCAACTTTTGGCGCACAGACTTCTTACGCTGGCTCTGGCCCGGCATGATAAACGTGCGGCCGATGTAGCGGTTTTTCATGAACCCTTCGCGAAACTTGATACCCAGTTCGTAGGCCATGGACTGGCCGGCGATGCGGCTGGTATCCGGAATCGGGATTACAACATCAATGTGCAATTCAGGCCGTTCTCTTCGTACTTTTTTCGCCAGCGCCTCACCCTGACGCATCCGCGTTTTATACACGGAGATGCCATCCATCATGGAATCAGGCCGAGCAAAGTACACGTGCTCAAAAATACACGGCGTGAGCGATGGCTTTTCCGCGCACTGACGCCGATGCAACTGACCTTCCATATCGATAAATACAGCCTCACCGGGAGCTACGTCGCCCAGCAAACTAAAGCCCAGGACATCGAGTGCAACGCTTTCCGATGCGATCATGTGAACTTTCTTACCGTCGTTACCGGTACGCTCGCCCACCACCAGAGGGCGGATGCCCAGTGGGTCACGAAAGCCAACAACGCCATAATCCACAATCAAACTGACCGCGGCATAGCCACCGCGACACCGTTTGTGTACTGCGCTGACTGCGGCAAAAATATCTTCTGGACCAGGGCTTAGCTTACCCAGTGTCTGCATTTCATGAGCGAACACGTTCAGCAGCACTTCTGAGTCGGAGTCTGTATTGAGATGACGCAGGTCGTCTTCAAACAATTCCTTTGCCAATTGCTCGGCGTTGGTGAGATTGCCGTTATGGGCCAATGCGATTCCGTAGGGGGAATTCACATAAAAGGGCTGTGCCAAAGCGGGACCGGAACTGCCCGCCGTTGGATAACGCACATGGCCGATGCCTACGTTACCTTCCAGACGCTGCATGTGCTGCTGCCGAAAAACGTCGCGCACAAGACCTTCGCTCTTACGCAAGCTGAATCGCCCACGGTCGCAGGTCATGATACCGGCCGCGTCCTGACCGCGATGCTGAAGCACCGTTAAGGCATCGTAAATATCGGGGGCAACGTTGTTACCCGCTACTATTCCAACCAGGCCACACATCCTGCTATACCTCTTGCATCAGGTCGTTAATTGCTCACTGGGCACGGTATTGGAAAACACCGCCTGTACCCAATCTGCGAGCATGTTCAAATGAGGCATCAGAAGCGACTGATGCAGCCATTGTTGATCCTGGGGGGGCACCAACTGTTTGACCACATAGACCGCCACCAAAATAATAATGACACCCCGGGCCAGGCCGAAAATTGTGCCCAACACTCGGTCCAACACGCTCAAGCCTGCCACTCTCACCAGGCTGGTCGCCAACTTCACGACTAAGGTAAACACCACCAGTGTTGAAACGAACAAAATCGCGTACGCCGCAATATAGCGGCCGGTCACGTTGGCTATGGCGCCCGCGAGTTGAACCGCGAGAAGGTCAACAAATGAGTGCGCCACCACAAAAGCCGCTACCCACCCCAGCAAAGATAGCGCTTCGCGAACAAACCCTCGCCACAAGCTCAACAAAGTCGAGATAACCAGTACCACAATAATCACCCAATCGGCGGCATTGAGCTGTGCAGGATCAATCACCTGAGCTCTCCATGGGGCCGAACTTCTGCAGTACAAGTGCAAGCGGCAAAACTACCGAAGCATCCATTAGGGGTAATACCGCGTTACCAGGGTTGTCACCCCAAACTTGGCGTCGATAGACCCTTGAATTTTTTGCAGTCGAGCCTTTTCAGCTTTAGGGCCAACATAGACACGGTAGAGTGTTTTGCCATTGCTGGTGATTTTCTTCACATAGGCCTTATGACCCATATCGAGCAGGTCCTTGCGCAGTTTGTCGGCGTTACCTGCACTGCTCACACTAGCCACTCTAAGAATCCAGGTAATGGGAATGCCATCGGCGTCCAAAGCGGGCTTAACAGGCGCTTCGCTGCGGGTCTTTGTTTCCATTGGCTTGGGTGCTGGTTTTGGTTTGGGCTGTGGTTTGGGCTCAGGTGTTGGCTGCGCCTTGGCGGTGGGTTGGTTCTTTGCGACGCTCGCGCCATTGGTCACGGGCGGCGCTTCTGGTGCCAGCGTCAGTAACTCCCGCTGCTGCGGTTTTGGCTCAGGCTCCGGTGTCTTCTCAATTTCACGAGAGGGGCGTAAGCCGGCCATGTCCGGCGGCTCTACGGCTGTCGTCTCCACCAGCGGACGCGGCGGTATTTGCGCTTCTTCAGCGCCACCCTGCTCACCCGGTTCTACAAAAATAATGGGCCAGAACACAACGCCCAGTGCCACCAGGATAAGCGCCCCAACCAGGCGTTGTTTTAACACTTCATTCATCGGTCCCGAACTTCCCTCGGTCCTTTTCCAGTTGCGGCAATACGGCCGCAACAGTGAAGAAGGAGCCGAAAACTACCAGCAGATCCTCCCCGCTCATCACACTCTGCGCACGCCTGAAGGCCTGACGCAGGTTCTTACTTTCACTAATAGGGCCCTGCCCGTGTTTCCGCAGCAGTTCACCGATTTGTGCTGCCGGCATCGCTCTTGGGTTAGCGGTCTGCTCACCCAGAAACCATGCATCGAAATACCCCGAACAGGCCGCCAGCATTTCATCAACGGCTTTATCTTTCATGGCGGAAAATAAAGCAATAGTCCTTCCATTACAAGGAGTTGCGGCAATATTTTCCAGCAATTTATCAATTGCTGCCGGATTATGCGCAACGTCCAGGAGGTAGTGCTGTTCACCGACCTTAAGCCGCTGTAAGCGCCCCGGCCGAATGCTGCTTTCAATGGCCCTCTGCAACTGCTCCTGGTGAAACTCAACACCCAGCAATAGCGCGGCCTGAGCTGCCGCACACACATTTGCCGCCAACAGCGCCGCTGATGACATATCCTTCAGCGGCACAACTGCACCCTTTGAGCTAACCAGGCTGCCCTGCCAACATGCAGCGGGGCCTGAGCACTCAAACTCCTCACCCAGACGATACACGGGTCCGGCCTCAAGGTCTTGGGCCACCTGCAATAATTCCGGTGGCGGCGCAGGGTCGGCAATCACCACAGGGCGCCCTCTTCGCATAATCCCCGCTTTTTCCCTGGCTATCAGCCCCTTGGTATCGCCCAACCAGTCCTGATGATCCAAATCGATACTGGTAATCACGGCGACGTCGGCATCAATCATGTTGGCCGAGTCCAAACGTCCGCCCAGACCCACCTCCAGCAACACGTAATCCACTGCCTCACGCTTAAACACTAACAGTGCTGCCAGCGTCGCAAACTCAAAGTAGGTCAGCGAGACCTCACTCCGGGCTGCTTCTATGGCCTCAAAGGCCGCAACAATTGCCTCATCGTCGACCTCTTCGCGGTTGACGCGAATACGTTCGTTAAAGCGAAGAAAATGAGGTGAGGTAAACGTTCCCGGACGCAACCCGCATTCGCTGAGTAGCGATTCCAGTACCGCAACAGTGGACCCTTTGCCATTGGTGCCTGCAACGGTGACCACCGGCAACTTCAGAGGCAATAGATCCAGTGCGTGGGCCACCTGAGACACCCGCTCCAAGCCCAGCTCCATTTCGCTGGGGTGCAGGGTTTCTAGGTGCTTCAGCCAGTGTTCGAGGGTTTTGCTAGTCATCCCCTTCCGATGAATCCGGCGCTTGTATTGCTTCGTCAGATTCAGGCTCCAGCAGCTCAAACGTCGGTTCTGGATCTTTCATCTGATCAGCATCGAGCTCAATGTTTCCCAACTTGGCCAGCAAACGCCCCAGCGTGTCGCGCATCTGGGTTCGATGAACAATCATGTCGATAGCGCCGTGTTCCAGCAGGAACTCGCTGCGCTGAAAACCTTTGGGCAACTTCTGCCGGATCGTTTGCTCGATAATATTGGGCCCGGCAAATCCAGCTCTGGCGTCCGGCTCAGCGACATTAATGTCACCCAGTAGCGCAAGAGACGCCGACACACCGCCATAAATAGGATCGGTCATTACCGATACGTAGGGCACGCCAGCCAGCTTCATGCGCTCTAGGACCGCACTCGTTTTAGCCATCTGCATCAGGGAAATCAGAGCCTCCTGCATGCGCGCGCCGCCTGAGGCTGCAAAACAAACCAGGGGGACTCTATTTTCGAGGGCTAACTGGGCAGCGCGGGTAAACTTCTCACCCACCGCGTATCCCATGGAACCACCGTGGAAATTAAACTCGAAAGCTACCGCGACGATTGGCATGCCCTTGAGCGTACCTTCCATCGCAATGAGGGCATCTTTCTCCCCCGTTGATTTCTGGGCACCCTGAAGGCGATCGCGATAACGTTTTTTGTCCTTGAACTTAAGGCGGTCGATGGGCTCGATGTCGCTCAGGATTTCTTCGCGTTCACCGTCATCCAGGAAACTGTCGAGGCGACGTCGCGCGCCAATGCGCATGTGATGATCACACTTGGGGCAAACGTCGTCGTTTCGCTCGAGATCAGGACGATAAAGCACGGCATCGCACTTTACGCACTTCTTCCACAGCCCTTCCGGAACACTTGAGCGCTTCTTGCCTTCGCCCTTACTGACCCCAGAGGGTAGTATCTTGTCAATCCAACTCATGGTTTCCCCCACACCAACGCAGGGGCCATTATAGACGCTTGCTGGCCCGACTAGGAAGCCGCGCTATCAACTCCGGCACGGATTTCTGCCAATAGTTCGACTGCGGCGTTCGCCGCCTCGGTGCGAGTGGCGCCAGACTCCAGTTTTTCGGCCATTGCGCGAATGAGAGCACTGCCCACCACGACGCCATCAGCAACGCTTGCCACGGCCGCCGCTGACTGGGCATCTTTGATACCAAACCCTACGGCCACCGGCAGATCGCTGCGATCACGAATACGCGCCAGGTGCATCTGAACATCGTCGATATCCAGGTTCCCCGCGCCAGTCACCCCTTTGAGAGAGACATAGTAGATAAAGCCACTGGCCTGACCCACAATTCTGCCAATTCGGTCGTCCGGGGTTGTCGGTGCCACCAGAAATATATTGTCCATACCGACTCGGTGGAGCTGGGTATTCACCTGATCCACTTCCTCAGGCGGAATGTCCACCGTCAGTAGTGCGTCCAACCCGACTTCTGCGGCTGCATCGGCAAACTCTGCATAACCCATGTGCTCCACAGGATTGGCATAACCCATCAATAAAACAGGGGTTTCACTGTCCTTTTCACGAAACTCGCGCACAACACCCAACGCATCTTTCAAACTGATACCGTGAGCCAACGCTCTTTCATGAGCCAACTGAATCACCGGCCCCTCTGACATGGGGTCAGAAAAAGGCACGCCGAGCTCGATAATATCTGCGCCGCCTTCTACCAGCGCGTGCATCAGGGGTACAGTCACCTCTGGGCCGGGGTCACCGACCACGATATAAGGTATCAGCGCCTTACGGCCTGCTTTGGCCAGTTGTTGAAAACGCCCTTCTATACGACTCACTCGATCACTCCTTAAAAGTCGATGCCGTCAATCTCGGCAACAGTATGTATATCCTTATCACCGCGCCCTGAAAGGTTGACCACGATGTTTTGGTCAGGGGTCATTTCTGCCGCCAGTTTTTCAGCGTAAGCCAGCGCGTGACTGCTCTCCAGGGCAGGCATAATGCCCTCTACCCTGGTCAAGGTGTGGAACGCCTTAAGAGACTCATCGTCGTTCGCCACAACGTAGTTCACCCTGCCGATGTCTTTCAACCAGCTGTGCTCTGGTCCAACTCCGGGGTAGTCCAAACCAGCAGATACAGAGTGCGTATGCATGATCTGACCGTTTTCATCCTGCATGAGATAAGTCCGGTTACCGTGCAACACTCCGGGTGTGCCCGCGGTCAGGGGCGCGGCGTGCTGGTGCGTTGAAACGCCATGACCGCCCGCTTCTACGCCGTACATCGCCACGTCGGTATCTTCCAGAAAAGGATGAAACAGACCTATCGCGTTAGAACCGCCACCGACACATGCCACCAGTGCATCGGGTAGTTTTCCAATCTGCGCCAGAGACTGAGCGCGAGCTTCGCGGCCAATCACGCATTGAAAATCCCGAACCAACAAGGGATAAGGGTGCGGCCCCGCCACGGTGCCGATAATGTAATACGTGTCGTCGACATTGGTGACCCAGTCACGCATTGCCTCGTTCATTGCATCTTTCAAAGTTCGGGACCCAGAAGTGACCGGGATAACCTCAGCGCCCAGCAACTTCATACGGTAAACGTTGAGTGCCTGACGGCGAACATCTTCTTCGCCCATGAACACCTGGCATTCCAGTCCCAGCCGCGCGGCGATAGTCGCTGTAGCGACACCGTGTTGTCCGGCACCGGTCTCAGCAATCACTCGTCTTTTACCCATGTGCTTGGCCAGTAGAGCCTGCCCTACCGTGTTATTCACTTTATGCGCACCGGTGTGGTTTAGGTCTTCGCGCTTAAGATAAATACGCGCGCCGCCTACTCGGTCCGACCAGCGAGAGGCCTCGTACAAAGGCGATGGCCTGCCCACATAGTGAGCCAAATCCTGATCCAGCTCTCGCTGAAAGCTTTCATCGGACTTAAGCTCGTTATACAGCGCTTCCAGTTCGTCCAATGCCGACATCAATGTCTCGGCAACAAAGCGTCCGCCATAAGTACCGAAACGTCCTTCGGTATCGGGTACAGCATCATACTGGCTGTTCTTCACATCATCGTTCATTTACGTGTCCAATCGTTTTTGGTCTGCTGCACGCACTGCGGCAACAAACCGTTTAATTTTCTCTGGGTCTTTGATTCCAGGGGATGCTTCCACACCACCACTGACATCCACCGCCCGGGGACGAAGACTGTCTATCGCTTCGCCCACATTCCCATCATTCAGGCCACCGGCGAGTACGATCGGTAGCGCAAGCTGTTCGTTGGCCAGAGACCAATCGAAGGTCTTTCCAGTACCACCCGGAACGCCGTCTTGCCACGCATCAAGCAAAACTCCCTTCGCGCCTGCCAACGCGGCCACTTCTTTTGCAACATTCATTTCCTCTCGAACCCTCAGTGCCTTGATCCACGGGCGACCAAAACTCTGGCAGTAATCTGCTTCTTCATCGCCATGAAACTGAATCAACCCTACCGGCAATTGACTCACTACGTCGGTGATCGTTTCAGCGTCAGCGTTCACAAACAACGACACAAGCGTGACAAAGGGTGGCACCACTTCAGCAATCGCCTGCGCCTGCAAGAGGGTGACCGCTCGCGGGCTTTTCGCGTAAAACACGAGCCCTAGAGCGTCGGCACCACTATCCACCGCGGCGCGAGCGTCGTCGGGATTGGTGATGCCACAAATTTTAATACGCGTGGGAGACACGTTTAGACCTGATTACCAAGGAAAAACAAGGCGCGGATGATAGCAGACGTGGTGACGTCTGTCTTTATGAAGCCCTCTTCGTACCCGCTAAAATAATTGGACCGAACGGGGTTTGGGGAAGCTCAAATTCAGGGGGATAAAGCACGTCTGCCAGATACAGGCCATGGGGCGCAGACGTCTCGGCGGCCAGCGCTCTGTCTTTACCGAGCAGCAACTGTTCAATCCAGGATTCGGGCTTACGAGCGCTCCCCACTGCCATCAAAGACCCGACAATATTGCGCACCATGTGGTGCAGGAAAGCGTTTGCCTGAATATCGACAACCACCAAGTCTCCGCTGCGCATGACTGACACGGCGTGAACATTACGCATAGGTGTTGTGGATTGGCAGGCAGCGGCTCTAAACGCGGAAAAATCTTGTTCACCGACTAGCGCCTGGGCAGCCCTGTCCATGCTGTCTGCATCCAATGGATGCCGAAACCAGGTCACCTGCTGCCCGAGCATCGCGGGGCACACCAGCGTATTGGCAATCACATAGCGGTAGCGGCGCGCGACAGCAGAGAAACGCGCATGAAAAAGTTCCGGCACAGGTGTCGCCCAATGGACACGCACATCTCTGGCCATACTCGCGTTTGCGCCCAACACCCAGGCTTTGGGTGCGCGAACCACCGGTGCGTCGAAATGAATGATCTGACAATGTCCGTGCACGCCGGTGTCAGTGCGACCCGCACAATGAACGCGCAAAGGCTGACCTGCTACGCTCGACAGAGCCGCTTCCAATTCCTGCTGTACAGTAAGAACTTCCAGATGAGGTTGGCTTTGCCAACCGTTATACCGCGCGCCGTTGTATTCGATTCGGCAGGCGATGCGGCTGCCCGCAGGAAGCGGGTCAGCACTTAGCCGGGGAAATGATTCAGCCAATACGCTCCAACAGTTCGCCGGCTTCGGCCTTCTGCTCCTCGGAGCCATCGGCCACTACTTCTTCAAGAATCTGGCGAGCGCCATCTTCATCACCCATGTCCATGTAGGCACGGGCCAGGTCCAACTTGGTCGACATGCTGTTGGCTTCTGCCGCAATGACTAGGTCTTCATCGTCGGATGCGTCAGGCAGGCTGTCTGCACCAAAATCGGCGGACAGGTCCAAATCGTCTTCGAGTGCATCACCTGCATCTAAAGAATCTTCTATTTCCAGGCCGGCAAAATCCGACTCCAGACCACTATCCAAATCATCAGCCAGACCCGCAGGAGGCTGCGAAGGCGTGTCGCTGCTGCCATTAAGCAAGGACTGGGCACGAGCAATGCCGGCTGAATCGCCGATGGCTTCGATTTCGCGAGCCTGCTCTTCAGCGCCAGCGCGATTACCCATTTGTAACTCTGTTTCGAGAAGCTTCAGCCGATACGCTGAATTCGTAGGCTCAGCCTTAATCGCATTCTGAAGAAGATCTTTAGCCTGCGGATAGCGTCCGTAGGCGATATAAATGTCCGCTTCTGCAAGCGCATCACCGGTATCCACATCGGATGCGTACTCATCGTGCTTACGTTCTCCGTAGCCACGATTGTCGCGTGATGGCTCAGCGTCTTCGACTTCTTCAGGGGCCTCTTCGATTTGTTCCGGTTCCGGCTCGGGCGCTGGTTCAGCAACAGGTTCAGGGGCAACCTCAACACGGGCTTCTTTGAGCTCTATATCGGCGAAAGCATCGTCTCTGGAACCCGCGGACTCGTCTTCATCCTTCCCACGACGAACGAACATAAAGGCCAGTATGGCCAGAACCATTGCGCCCAACCCATACAGCAGGTAACTCATCATGCCGCTCTCTTTAGGAGCGGGAGCAGGAGCGGGTGCTGGGGCGGGTTTGGCGGGTTCGGGTTTTGCTTCAGGCTCAGGTGCGATCTCTTCAACGGCCTCGGGCGCTGTTTCAGCTTCTTCTACTGCGCTTGCCTCGCCCACTAGAGCCATATCGTCGGTACCGGCAAGTGCGTCTGTCGCAACGGCATCGCCACTGACATCTTCGGCGGAACCGCCGGCCTCTTCCAACGCAGCCTGCAATGCGGCTATCTGGTCATCTTTCAAACTGACTATGCGCTGCAGCGTATCCACCTGCTGCTGAATCGTGGCCAGCTCTTCTGCCATCTCTGTCTGCTCAAGCTGAGCTTTGTCTGCTTCCTCTGCTGAGGCCGATGCTCCAGCCATATGGTCGCTGGCATCCGCAGACTGTGCCGCTGTATCTTCAACGGGGTCAGTAGAAATTCGTAACTTGGGGCCCGTCGCAATTGGCTTACTCGCGCGGCCTGCTTCCCAGTCCTCGTTCTGCTGTCTCACTTCCGCCAATGCCGAAGAGAGGTTTTGCGAACTGATGTCGTCTTCAGTCGGCAAATAAACAATATAACCCGCCTTAATGCGGTTGATATTGCCGTCGATAAAGGCGTTCGGGTTCAAGCGCTGAATATCAAGCATGGTCTGATGCACTGATGCGCCTGAGGGCTTGGCGGAGTCGGCAATTTCCCACAGGGTGTCATCGCGATGAATCATGTACTTCACACCCGATCTTGGGGTGTCCGAAGTCTCAGCATTGAAATCACGGTTGGGCATTTCGCCCGGAGCAAGGCCCGACTTCTTGATGTCTACCCGGGTGCCGCTAGTCGCCGCTGCTCCCTGGGGCTTTTTTCCGCTACCGTCTGGCAGCGGCGTCCCCTCCACTTCCGACACTCGCTGGGTAGCAGAAACCACAGGCGACGTTGTGTCAAAAAGAGGTGGGTCAACCAAAACAGTATATTCACGCAACAAACGGCCGGAGGGCCAGCGCGCTTCAACAATAAAATCGAGATAGGGTTCGAGTACAGGATCATCAGAACTAATGCTGATACTGCCCCTGCCCTGAGCGTCAACGTTGACGTCAAACTGGATGCTGGTGAGGAAATAGGCGCGATCGACGCCCAGTCTCTCGAAATCTTCTCGGGTGGCCAGGCGTATCCTGATTTGATCGGCGTGCAGACCGTCTGTATTGAGCAGATCTACCTTGGCCTGCAAGGGCTCATTCAGAAAGGATTCGAGTTCTAAATCACCGAGACCCAGTGCGAAAGAAGAACTCGCATGAATCCACCCCAGAGAAAACACAACTGCAGCAAACTTACGAGCCATACTCCGACGCCTTATTATTTTGCTAAATCCCAAGCCGGCCTCCCCTGGCGCGACCTCCGAACTGGTTACCGCTTAATCGTGCGCTAAAAGTCCCGACCCTGAAAGCACTTTCTGTACTTTTCTGCAGTCTCTACAAGATGCTTCCATGCACTAGCAATAAGCCTATTTCCTTTAAAAGTATCAGTGAATTACACGCATTAATCAAGGTAAGTTGTGATCAGGCTCTCGGCAATTTGCACACTATTGAGCGCGGCGCCCTTGCGCACATTATCCGACACTACCCACATATCCAGGCCACGGGGATGAGAGATATCCTCTCGAATCCGCCCAACAAACACCGGATCTGCTCCCGCACTGTCGGTGACCGCCGTGGGGTAACCGCCATCGGCCCGCTCGTCCATGACCTCGACACCGGGGGCATTACGCAGCAGCTCAGTCGCTTCCTGCGCACCGATTTTATCCACCGTCTCAATATGAACAGCCTCGGAGTGGCCAAAAAACACAGGGACTCGCACGCAGGTGGGATTAACCTGAATACTGTGATCGCCAAAAATTTTCTGGGTCTCCCACACCATCTTCATTTCTTCTCGCGTGTAACCATTTTCCTGAAACGTATCGATATGGGGCAGCGCATTGAACGCTATCTGCTTGGGATAAACCTCGCACTGGGCCTCCTGGCCATTGAGCAACCTCGCAGTTTGCCCTGCAAGCTCCTCAACAGCTTCTTTACCGGTTCCAGAGACCGCCTGATAGGTGCAGACGTTAATGCGTTCTATACCCACAGCATCGTATATGGGCTTCAGGGCGACCAGCATCTGAATCGTTGAGCAATTAGGGTTAGCAATAATGCCCCGTGTGGTATATCCCGCCAGAGCCTCGATGTTGACCTCAGGAACAATCAGCGGGATGTCCTCGTCGCGACGAAAATGCGACGTATTATCAATCACGACACATCCGGCCTCGGCAGCGATCGGCGCATACTTCTCGGAAACGCTGCCCCCTGCAGAAAACAACCCTATCTGGGCCTGGCTAAAATCAAACTCGGCAAGGTCGGTCACTTTAACCGTACTGCCATTAAACATAATCGTTTTGCCGGCCGAGCGACTGCTGGCGAGTGGATACAGGTTACCCACGGGGAAATTCCGCTCTTCAAGAATCGAAATCATAGCCTCACCCACCGCACCGGTGGCACCAACTACTGCAACATCGTACAACTCACTCATTACTATTTCCTCTAATCACTTCAAGCTCAGGCAGCTAGGACTGCGGCCAGGACTGCTTCACCCATTTCAACGGTACTCACTAAGGTCGTGCCCTCGCTATGGATATCCGGAGTTCGCAAACCCTGATCCAGCACCGCGCTCACGGAGTCTTCAATGGTTTGTGCCGCCTCGGCGCTGGCCAGAGTGTAACGCAGCATCATGGCGACAGAGAGTATCGTCGCCAGAGGGTTAGCTTTACCTTGCCCGGCGATATCGGGCGCACTGCCATGACAAGGCTCGTACATCCCGCGCCCCGCCTGATCCAATGAGGCGGAAGGCAGCATGCCAATAGATCCGGTTAACATTGCTGCCGCATCAGAGAGGATATCGCCAAACATATTGCCGGTTACCATCACGTCAAATTGTTTTGGCTGCATCACTAACTGCATCGCCGCGTTGTCGACATAGATGTGGCTCAACTCCACGTCGGGATAGTCTTTACCTACCTCCTCCATGACTTCTCGCCATAGCACAGTGGCCTCCAGAACATTGGACTTGTCGACGCTGCACACGCGCTTGTCACGCTTGCGGGCCAGCTCAAAAGCGAGGTGGGCAATGCGGCGTACTTCTGACTCACTGTATTTGTAGGTATTAAAGCCTTCGCGTTCGCCATTCTCCAGCGTGCGAATACCCCGTGGCTCGCCGAAGTAAATTCCCCCCGTGAGTTCGCGCACGATCAAAATATCGAGGCCCGAGACGATCTCAGGCTTGAGGCTTGAAGCTGCTGCCAATTGGGGATACAAAATGGCCGGGCGCAGGTTTCCAAACAGCTGCAGTTCTGAACGTATTGCCAGCAAACCTCGTTCTGGGCGCAGGTGTCGCTCCACGTTATCCCATTTCGGGCCGCCTACGGCGCCCAGTAAGATCGCGTCTACTACCTTTGCTCGCGCCAGCGTTTCTTCGGGCAGCGGAACGCCGTGCTCATCCAGGGCGGCGCCGCCCAACAACCCATACTCAAGCTCAATATCCAGCTCAAACTTTTCATTGACCGCCTGCAGCACTTTTACTGCTTCGGCCATAATTTCCGGGCCAATGTAATCACCCGGTAGTACTAATACTTTTTTACTCACTGCGGCTTAACCTTGTCGTTTGTATTACTTAAACAATGGAGAACGTAACGGAAGGTGACTCAAAAACGCGTCACTTAATCACATCGAACAACCAGGGTGACTGTTTACGCCAGCCCTGTTCATAGTGGCGAATCGCGTCCGCATTTTGTAGCGTCAACCCGATGTCATCCAAACCTTCCAGCAAGCATTGACGTCGGAAGTCATCGACCTCAAATGCCAGTTCCTCGCCCGAGGGGGTCACCACTCGCTTGTGCTGCAAATCAACCGTCAGCTGATAGCCTTCGCTAGCGTACATCTCGTCAAACAGGCGCCCCACAATGGCGTCGTCCAACACGATGGGTAAGACGCCGTTTTTGAAACAGTTGTTATAAAAAATATCGGCATAGCTCGGCGCGATCACTGAACGGAAGCCGTAATCTTCTAACGCCCAGGGCGCATGCTCTCGACTGGACCCGCAACCAAAATTTTCTCTCGCAAGCAGAACAGAGGCACCCTTGTAACGTGGATAGTTCAAGGGAAACTCTTCGTTGACCGGACGGTTACTGCAATCCTGGCCGGGCTGACCCTCATCCAGATAACGCAGCTCATCAAACAAGTTCGGTCCAAACCCGGAGCGCTTAATCGACTTTAAAAACTGCTTTGGAATAATCAGGTCCGTATCCACATTGGCACGGTCCATGGGCGCGGCAATACCGCTGACGACTGTAAATGCTTTCATTATGCTGCCTCCTACCAATCACGAACGTCAACGAAGTGGCCAGCCACCGCCGCGGCGGCGGCCATTGCCGGACTCACCAGATGGGTGCGGCCGCCAAAGCCCTGACGCCCTTCAAAGTTACGGTTTGACGTGGAAGCACAGTGCTCTCCCGCGCCCAGCTTGTCGGCATTCATAGCCAAACACATGGAGCAACCGGGCTCGCGCCACTCCATGCCCGCGTCCATAAACACCTTATCCAGGCCTTCCTGCTCCGCCTGCTTTTTCACTTCTCCGGAACCGGGCACCACCAACGCCTGCTTAACGGTGCTGGCGACTTTTTTGCCCTTCACCACTTCCGCTGCAGCGCGTAAATCCTCTATTCGAGAGTTAGTACAGGAACCAATAAAAACACGATCAGGTTTGATGTCAGAGACGCAGGACCCAGCTTCCAGGCCCATGTATTGCAGCGCCCGGGAGACTGCCGTTTTTTGCGTGGCGTCATCAATTTTATCGGGGTCGGGCAGTATGCCGTCCACCGGCAATACCATTTCAGGCGAAGTACCCCAGGTCACCTGGGGCTTAATGTCTTCGCCCTTCAGTACCACCTGCGCGTCGAATACCGCATCCTCATCGGAGTGTAAGTCGCTCCAGGCCTCAACGGCCTGTTCCCACAACTCACCTTTGGGTGCGTAAGTACGCCCTTTGACATAATCCAAAGTTGTATCATCAACGGCGATCATACCCATGCGCGCGCCCGCCTCTATCGACATGTTACACAGGGTCATGCGGCCCTCCATGGACATATCACGAATAACCTGGCCGCCAAATTCAATCGCGTAACCGGTACCACCGGCGGTGCCAATCTTGCCAATGATCGCAAGGGCTACGTCTTTAGCGGTAACGCCTTTTTGCAGATTACCGTCAACACGAACCAATAAATTTTTCATTTTTTGCTGTATCAACGTTTGAGTTGCCAGCACGTGTTCCACTTCAGAGGTTCCGATGCCGTGGGCAAGTGCGCCCAGTGCCCCGTGAGTCGAAGTGTGTGAATCCCCGCAGACCACTGTCATTCCAGGCAAGGTAGCGCCCTGCTCAGGGCCGACCACGTGCACGATTCCCTGGCGCACATCATTGATATCGAACTTCACCAAATTGAAGTCGTCGCAATTTTCATCCAGCGTTTGCACCTGCAGACGGGAGACGGGATCGGCAATGGCAGCAACGCCCCCTGCTCGCTCCGCCTGCTCGGTGGGAACGTTGTGATCGGGAACTGCCAGATTCGCATCAAGGCGCCAAGGCTTTCGACCCGCCAGACGCAAACCTTCAAAGGCCTGAGGCGAGGTTACTTCGTGAATTAACTGACGATCGATGTAGATCAGCGCACTGCCATCGTCGCGCTGCTCCACCAAATGGTTTCGCCATAATTTGTCGTACAGAGTCTTACCGGCCATAAGGCACCTCATCGTGCGGTGTTACTTCAGGAGGCGAATTATGGGCTTGCATTCACAATTACTCAAATTTATTATTTTTATCTATTGAATTCCCATTAGGAATACACAATGGACACTCAGAACCTCAAGGCTTTTCTATTGGTCGCGGAAACAGCCTCCTTTTCCCTGGCAGCTGAAAAACTGCACCTGACCCAACCGGCCGTGAGTAAACGAGTGGCGCTATTGGAAGATCAACTGGGTACAGACCTGTTTGATCGCATTGGTCGAGTGATCAGTCTTACTGAAGCAGGTGAAGCACTGCTGCCACACGCAAAAGCCGTACAGCGAGAGCTGGACGCGGCAGAGCGCTCGGTCAGGGACCTCGCCGGCGATGTGGCCGGCCAATTGCGTCTGGCAACCAGCCATCATATCGGCCTGCACCGCCTTCCCCCGGTACTTTCCAGCTTTAGCCGGGATTTTCCGGACGTACAGATCGACATCGACTTTATGGATTCTGAACAGGCTTACGAGCTGATCACGCAGGGAAAAGTCGAGCTGGCGGTCGTTACGCTAGCCCCCAGCGAAGAAAGTAATATCATCTCCGTGCCGGTTTGGCAGGATCCACTGGATTTCATGATCGCGAAAGATCATGAGTTATTGCGCGCAGATACGGCACCAAGCTTGCACGCCATGAGCCGTCATCCAGCCATACTGCCTGGACTCAACACCTATACGGGACAAATCATCAAACGCTTGTTCGACCGCCACAACCTACAGCTGGAAGTGTCGTTGGCGACTAATTACCTGGAAACCATTCGAATGATGGCCTCGGTAGGACTAGGCTGGACCATACTTCCGCGCAGCATGCGCGACGAGTCGCTGGCGACCATCGCGGTAAAAGATATCGCTATCGAGCGCACCCTGGGATTGGTGTATCACCGCGGCCGCAGCTTGTCTCGCGCGGCTCGGGCGTTCATTGATTCTACGCAGGCAATGGGTGATACCGATCCGATCAACTAGCTCTGCAAGTCTTTGAGTACCCCCGGATTGACCACGCCATCCTGGGACATCCCCGGGTGATCGGGGAAGTAAAACGTCGCATTGAATCTCGCGACAACCCCTTTTTCGCTAACGATGATTCCGCGAGAGAAGCCAAACAACCGCTTGAGGCTAACGCCCTCCAACTGAGCCTCGATCCACTGGCCTTTTTTGGCCGCAGAAATGAAGTCCATACTCAGGTTTACCGTGGGAGCGCCGGCGACAATGCCACGCGCCATGTTCGCCCAGGACGCCGCCGCAATATCGGCAAGCGTCATCAATGCTCCGCCGTGGCAAATACCCATCGAGTTGGCATGTTGCTGATCAACCAACAGACCAAACGTCAGCTCCTCGTCTCGCAAACGCCGGTAGCATGGCGCAAGATTGTCGGTAAACCCCAGCCCCTCGGGAAGCGGTTTATAGCCTTCTGGCACCTGATCTATCTGATTGCTGTTCATCGTTTTCCCTAAGCTCATTAAGGGTTAGAAAATACCCATTTCCAGGCCCGCTGCGAGGCTCTGCCCCGTTTCATCGGCCAAATGTAGGTGCTGCTGCTGGGGCACACCCCGAAATATTTGCGCATCGGCAACGGGCTTAAACGGTACGCCACGTAAGATTCGCTCGGCTTGTTGCACGGCACCGCGTCCGTCGTTACCGGCACTAATCAATAGCGCATAGGGCAATACCAATCCGCGATCTATCGCCGGATAAAAAACCCTGTCCAGAAAGTCTTTGCAAGCGCCACTTAGACTGCCGCTGTTCTCGGCAGCCACAAGCAACAAGCCATCCGCAGTCGCCAAATCGGCGATGCCTGCATCGCAGGCACGACGCACCACAACCTGAACCAATTCATCGCGCGTTGCGCCCTCGGCCGCGGCTCTGGCGAGTGACGCACAGGAGCCACTCTGGGTGTGATACACAATCAACAATGACTTCATTAGTGAGATGTCCCGCCTTGTCTGCGCTGCGATTGGAACACAGCGCGGCCTCAGTTTCTATGACCACTCTGCCCCACGGCGTTTTTCTGTGCTCTAATGCCGCTGGGCTAATCAACGGGGAAATAGACATGACCGACACCAACAAACAATGGCTGTTAAAGAGTCGTCCAAGTGGCATGGTGACACCGGAGAATTTTGAACTGGTGGAGACATCACTGCCAAGCCCTGATCTGGGCAGTGGCGAGGTACTGGTAAAAAATCTGATGCTGGGTTTCGACCCGGCCATGCGCGGGTGGATTGAAGACGTGCGCAGTTACCTGCCCCCTGTTGCCATTGGAGAACCCATGCGGGCTAGCGGCGTGGGCGAGGTTGTGGCTTCAGACAATGAATCTCTACCAGTTGGCACGCTGGTGCAGGGCCTGCTCAATTGGCAGGAATACTCCATCGGCGATCCCGCAGGCCTGGTACCACCGCGCCCTCTTCCTGAAGGCACACCGCCCAGCATGGCTCTCAGCGTTTTCGGCACCACCACTCTGACCGCTTACTTCGGGCTTCTCGACGTGGGCCAACCCAAGCAGGGTGACACTGTACTGGTCTCTGGTGCCGCCGGTGCCACCGGTTCGGTTGTCGCCCAAATTGCCAAACTCAAAGGCTGCCGTGTCATCGGCATTGCCGGTGGCAAAGAGAAATGCCAGTGGCTGATGGACGCCTGTGGGTTAGATGGCGTCATTGACTATAAGAGCGAAGATATCGGCGCGCGTCTCGGCGAGCTATGCCCTGACGATATCGACGTGTTTTTCGATAACGTGGGTGGCGATACACTGGAGGCCGCCCTGGATCACATGGCTGATTTCGGCCGCATCGTTCTGTGCGGCGCGATCAGTCAATACAACAATGAGTCGCCCAGTCCTGGCCCAAAAAACCTGATGATCCTGGTAGCACGCCGCATTCGGATGCAGGGCTTTATCGTCCTCGACTATCTGGACCGCGCCGAGGAGGCGTTTGGTGAGCTCGCGGCCTGGGTAATGGAGGGCAAAATTGCCTGGCGTGAAGACATTCAGGAAGGCTTTGAAAATATCCCCGCCACTCTGGAGCGGCTGTTTGATGGCCGCAACCAGGGAAAACAGTTGTTAAAACTGGCTGATCCCAGCTAGTTATCCACAGAAAGCGCTGTGGATAACTATGGGGACAGAGTGGTTGTGGCCAGCGACTAGACACTGGCCGCCCCGCTCGCACCAAAATAGTGCAACTCACTCTATGAGCGCTTTTTAAACAAAGAATCAATGACTTACGAGTTTTTTATAGCGTTTCGCTGACACTGCGATCATATCGCCCTATAAAAACAGGGGAATGCTTTCGAATGTGGATATTGTTTCTGTACGGAGGTATGTAACCACTAACGCTTCAGGCCACAGTTTTACGATAGTTTCATAATAGGAAGCCCGCGCAACGCGCTTTTTGAACGTCCTGGGCGCCTACCCCTTCTGCTCACCGATGCCTGATCTCCCAACAGCAATGCACATTCCGACCGCGCTGGAAGTCCGGGTCAAGCGTACTGCGGGTTATGTCTGTGCAAGCAAACGTTTGCTGCAAGCTTTCATCAAGTTTGAAACCGCGGCGGTTGTTGGAAAAATACATCACGCCGTCGGATTGCAAGCGGGCCATTGCTGCGAGGACGAGATCTGAATGGTCCCGTTGTACATCAAAACTTTCTTCCATGTTTTTTGAGTTAGAAAACGACGGAGGGTCCAGCAAAATCAAATCGTAATTCTTTTTCTCCTGCTCCAGCCACTGCATGCAGTTGGCTCGTACTAACGTATGGTTAGTCTCACCCAGGCCATTGTGCGCGAGATTTTTGCGCAGCCAACCGATGTAGGTGTTGGACATATCCACACTCGTGGTGGAGCGAGCGCCGCCCAATGCCGCATGCACGGTCGCACTACCTGTGTAACAAAACAGATTAAGAAAGTCTTTCCCATTGGCTTCACTAGCGATGCGCAATCGCAGTGGGCGGTGATCAAGAAACAAGCCAGTGTCCAAATAGTCCCACAGATTAACCAGCAGCTTGGCTTGGCCTTCCATGACGCTTATATATTCGCCTCGGCTCGCCTGCTTTTCATATTGAGCGACGCCGCGCTGACGACGGCGTTGCTTATAAGATATGTCTTGGGCAGCAACGTTTAGCGCCTCGGGCAAGGCCGCTCGTACCTCATTCATCCTTCTATCGGCAGCATCGGGATCTACCCCTTTGGGCGCCTGGTATTCGGCAACGTGCACAGCTTCACCATAGAGATCGACCGCCACGGCATACTCTGGCATGTCAGCGTCATAGAGGCGATAACAATGTACATTCTCGCGTTTCTTCCAGGAAGACAGACGTTTACGGTTCTTGCGAATTCGATTGGCAAACATTTTTGCCCCTTCGCTCAGCTCACCCGGAACAGCATCGTGCCCTTGCGCGCCTGCCGATTTCGATGGTGCTTCCTTGAGCTTATTACCGGTCAGATTGAACAGTAAAAGATGCGTTTCCAGTGCGCCATTGAAAAAGCCATACCGCTTGTGACTCCTGAGACCTGTCGCCTTTCCCAAATCCAGGTCCGAGGTAAAAATGGCCGCCTCCCAGTCGGGAAACTCTCGGACCATAGTCTCGCCCAATTCTCGATACAAAAACTTTAAACTCTCTTTTTCACCCATGCGTTCGCCATAGGGCGGGTTGCACGCCAACAGACCATGGGGCATTGGCGTGTGGGTAGGTTTTTTTAACTCAGAAAGGGGCCTGCAGCTAACTCGAACGTGTTGTTGCAGGCCAGCGCTCGCAATATTTTCTTCGGCTCGGCGAATCACTCTAGAGTCTGCGTCATAGCCTCGCATCTCGGGTAGCTGGCTATTTCTACCGCGCTCTGCCCGGCCCTGCGCATCGGCGAGAAGCGCTTTCCATTGCGCTTGGTTGTGATCTTTAAGATTCTCAAAGCCGAATTTTCTTCGGCCCAACCCAGGGGCGATATCGGCGGCCATCATGGCCCCTTCCAGCAGTAGGGTCGCCGAGCCGCACATTGGATCGATGAGGGCACCTCCCCTCGCCGCCATTCCCGGCCAATCCGCCCGCAACAATAGTGCCGCAGCAAGGTTTTCTTTGAGCGGCGCAGCCCCAGCTTTTTGTCGATACCCGCGCTGGTGCAGGGAACCGCCGGAAAAATCCACTGACACCACTGCCCTGCCCTTGCTCAAGCGAATATTCAGCCGAATGTCCGGGTTTTTACGCTCCACACTGGGTCGCTTACCGTATTGGTCCACAAACCAATCAACGATTGCGTCCTTGCTCCGTTGTGCGCCGTACTGTGTGTTGCGAATACTGTCACTTTGGCCCGAGAAATCGATAGAAAAAGTTTGGGAAGCATCGAACAGTGCAGACCACTGGATCTGTTTAAGGTTTTGATAAAGCGCATCGCCATTCGTCGCATCAATCGTTTCAACCGGCCGTAAAATGCGATTGGCGAGCCGAGACCAGAGGCAGGCCCGATAGCCAATGGCAGCCGGGCCCTGAAAGTAGACGCCGGCGACCGTCTCACGTGTGGACAATGCACCCAGGCTTTGTAGCTCTGCTACCAGCAAGTTTTCCAGACCTCGCGGGCAGGCAGCAAACCATTGGCTTGCAGCCTCTTGTTCTATCATCGAATTCAAACCTTTTTGCGTTTCGCGGCGGGAGCACGCTTACGTTTGGGCGCGGCCTTCTTCTTGGCGGGGGTTGCGGTCGTTGCCTTTTTACGGGCAGCGGGCTTCTTGCCCGCTGGTTTCTTGGCAGTCTTGCTGGCGGCAGAGCGCCTGCGAGGCGCCGCACTGGCGGCTGCTTTTTCTTTCTCCATGACATTCAAGACCAGGTTACTTGAACTCTCCATGTACTCGATGAAGCGATCGTATTCATCGTCATTGAACTGACGCAGCATATCGTGTTGGCGATAAAGATTAACGAAACGACGTTCCCTCTCATAATGTTTGGGAATTGTGAGTACGCCCAACTGCTCCAGCGTTTTTTCCAGCGCAGGATTATAGGTGCGCATAAACTTGATCAGAAAAGGAATCGGGTCATGTCGTGCCAACAACGAGGTGGCGCGCAACATCACCTCCAGCGGCATGATGGTTTGTCCGCTTTCAATATTTTCCAGCACTGTATTGTCTGAAAGCCCGAGGCTCTCTGACACTTCCTTGATGGACATACCGGCCGTTTCTCGAGCATCGCGCAAAAAATGGCCCGCTTCAGCCATCGCTTCCAGACGCTCTGGCTCCAGCTGATTGAGCACAGTAGAGCGCAGCCAGCTTTCGCCGAACATGGCCGTCATGGTGGCTGTATTTCGCGCGAGCTCAAAAGTGCCGCCGGCCACCTGGCCACTCAAGCGGCGCAGGGAATTCAGGAGGGAGTCGTTGTCGTGGTCGTCTTTAGCCATGCACTTAGCATAGCCTATTCTGTGGGGTCAGAAAAACCGCCACTGTTGGCAGAATTAACAGGGAATCCCGTCTCTATTGCAAATATCTCCCTGAGAATGCCACGCCATTCAGCATACTGGCTCTCCAAGGTGCCGGTGAGGCGAAAAACCTTGCCACTGGTCTCCACGATTGTGGGCTCCAGTTCGTTGTTAAACCCGGTGGCCAATTCATCCAACCCCTGCTCTTGAATACGCAGGTTCCTGTATGCATTGTAACTCTGCTGCATCGCCGAGAAGCTTCCGCGGCGACCCTGCTTACTGCGATTGGCAGCGCGTTGCTCATAGTCTTCACTGTAAAGACTTTGCTCACGATCATACTGCAGCCAAAGGTTATAGGTAGATGCCATGTCGTCATGCAAATCGCCGTATTGTTCATCTACATTATCGATGAACAAGTACTCCTGATTACGAATCCGCTCCACGCGCACCATCATCGTATCCCCCTCCGCTGGAAGTCGCTGCAGCGTGTAAAGACCGTTTTCATCGGTGGCCAGATAGTCGGAAAATGCCTCGGGCGAAAGGCTGTAGGCATAGCGCATCAAGGCGACCTGCCTTATCTCACGGAGGCTACGCGCATCCAAGCCTGCTCGAAACGACACCAGGTCCGCCGCCACTTGACGGTACATTTTACGGTAGGGTTCTTCCGTTCCACTGGCGGTTTGCCCAGCCTCATGAGCGGCCAGCGCGTACTGTCGATCCAGCCACACGCGACCGGTGGCATCGCGAGCAACGAACTGCATTCGCTGGCGCAAACCACTGGACTCCAAAATTCTTGCCTTCACGCTTAGTTCGGACAAAGGTCCTGCTTCGGGCACGACACGAACCACACCCCACTCGCCACTATCGACCATTTCACGCCGCAGGGTGACCGGCAGATATTGGGCTTCTGCCTCACGAATTCGGGGGAATATTTCCAAGGCGCTGTGAGTGGACTCATCCTCTGGAATACCCGGGTCAAAAATAACAATTCCGACATCGAGATAGGCCGACTCATCGGCCTGTGCAGCGCCCACCAATGCTAGCACCAGAAAGAGCGCAGCTAGCAGCTTCATAGTGGCGCCTTCTCTGTCGTACACACTTTGCCCTTACTCAAGGTTTGCTTACACCGTATTCCACCGGTGTTGGGGTCATAGCGGCGATACACACGATCGACAACAAAGGGCCAAGATACCTGGTCTGATCTCAGTGTGGTCGCGATATGCAGTCGCTCGCCGCCGGGGTCGAGTGTCATGCGATGAAAAATCGCCAGGCCATCGGGTAAATAAAGCTGAAACAACAGCTGATGATCGTCCCAGCCGCATATCTCTCGCCCAAGTGCGGAGTCGCGAGTATCGAGCCGTCCCGGGTGAAACTCGCATTCGAGCGAAAAACTCCCTTCCCGCTTGACGGTCACGTCGGTCACACTCTGGGTAATATCCAGCAGCTGAGGCTCAGTCACTATCTCCGCCATGCGTGCCAGCGCGTAAAGACTTGAGCCGCTACTGGCATTGACCGACAAAGAACCGCCCCCCTGCTTCATTCCCTGGCTCTGCCGCTCTGCTTGACGCTGTAACTCCCTGAGCAGCACATCAAACGAGTCACGGATGTTATCGCTCTGGCTGTAGTCAACCTCCCAGGCACCAGAAAAATCGACAGCAGCGGCCGTTTGCACACGTGGCAGTGGCGCCTGCGTAGAACCGCATGCGATCAGCGCGATGGCAGACAGCAGGGCGCAGACAATGCGAATTGTTTGAGTGATTAACATAGGATGCCTAAGTGTACCGCATGCAGCGGAACTGCGGCGATAGCCCCTTACCCGGTTTTAACGGTCATTTTTCAGTTCGGCGATGATTTTACGCCACATCTCATCGGGCGCCGCATAGGGTGCATAAATTGCCAAGCGGTCGGCATACTGGCCGTACTTTTGTTTCAGCTTGCCTGCTATTTCTTCGGGCGATCCACGAGTGGTAAATGCGTCCAGAAACTCATCGTTGATGTGGCTGCCCAGAACATCCCACTTGCCTTGCTTGGACAAGGCGTTCAGCTCAGGCTGCAAGTCTCCATAGCCCACCGCTTCCATGGGCGGTCGATAGGCCGGTGTTGATGCGTAAAAGCCCAACAAACCCTTCACGCTTTCAGTGGCTGCCTCAATGGCTTCTTCGGTCTCGCCAGTAATAACGATCGCATTGATCTGGAGAATAAAATCGCTGCGTTGACGCGAGGATTTTTCGAGCCCTCGCAGTACTGCAGGTAAAGCGTGGTCCTCGAGAAATGGCATGCTGTTGAAAGGGTGTACGATCAGCCCATCGGCTACTTCTCCCGCAACTTCCGTCATGCGAGGGCCTAATGCGCCCAGCAGTACTGGAGGGATACCGTGAGGATTAGGGCCCGGGTCAAACATCGGTGTCATCAAGGTGTGCTTGTAAAACTGGCCATCGAAATCCATCGCAGCGCCATTTTGCCAGCAGTCAAAAATAGCTTTCAGCGCCTGTATGTACTCGCGCATGCGAGTCGCCGGGGGACTGAAAGGTACGCCGAAACGCTTTTCAATATGCGCCTTGATTTGTGAGCCCAATCCCAAATAAAACTGGCCTCCTGAAAATTTCTGCAAATCCCAGGCCTGGTAAGCCAAATGCATGGGGTTTCGGGGAAATGCCACAGCAATCCCTGTGGCCAAGTCCAGGGATGGGGCATGCTCAGCGGCCATCACCAAAGGATAAAAAGGGTCCCAGCTACCTTCCAGGGTATAAATACCGTCATAGCCAATGGCCTCCAACCGCCGGCTTTCGGCCGCAGCGTCCCCCAATTGTGCATAAAAAGGTCCATCGATTTTCATTTGTTATCCCCTTAGTCATCAAGCTCGGCTACCATAATAAATACGCACGAAATAAGGAACCGGTGCCAATGAAAATCGGGATATGTTTGCCCTATATGAAAGCGGGTTTAAACCGCGAAGACTATCTGTCGTGGTTCAGGGCCATCGATGAGGGCCCTTTCCACTCCCTTTCCTGTGGAGAAAGGGTCCATGGGCCCACTTACGATATGCGGGTCCTGCTGTCTGGCGCGGCAATAGCGACCGAACGTGTGGAGATTACCCCTACCCTTTACGTGCTTCCCATGCACAGTGCCGCCCGGGTGGCAAAAGAAGTTGCAACGCTGGATATGCTCTCCGGGGGTCGGGTAAACAACGTCGCGGTGGGTTATGGCGGCAGGGAAAAGGACTATGAGGCAGTCAACGCCCGCTTTTTGGGCCGCTATGGCCGCATGGATCGTCAGATAGCGGAAATGCGGCAAATCTGGAATGGCGAAGAAATCATCGAAGACGCTGGGTTTATCGGTCCCGAACCAACCTGGACTCAGCCACCGCGCTTGCTGGCGGGCGCCATGGGGCCAAAAAGTATTGAGCGCTGCGCACAATGGGCCGATGGCCTTTACGCCTGGTCCGGCAATGGTGAGGCCGATGAGCTGCAGCGCACGTTTAGCATGGCCGATCAAGCGTGGGAGCGTGCCAACCGGGAGCAGGCCCCCTATCGACTCGGTGGCTTTTGGTACACCCTTGCAGATGAAGGTCAACGTAAGCTTTATGAATATGTCTATGAGTATCTGGCCATCGCCGGTCCGGAAATCGCCACCATGATGGCCGAGTCTGTCCACAGAAACTCCGCCGATGCTGTGATGCAAGCGCTGGACAATGCGGAAGCGGCGGGTTGTGAAGAGCTATTTATGGTGCCCGCGACGGCGGAACTGGCGGAAATAGAACGCCTACTGGATTTATTGGCGCGCCGAGCATAGCAGCCAACCGTTAAACCAGTGTTTGCAGGGGCGGTAGTTCACGTATACTTCGCCCCCTGAGATCCTTAAGACACACCCACTCTAACTACTATCGTGAGAGACCAAGATGGCCAAACGAGTTTACCTCTTTAACGAGGGCAACAAGGACGACCGTGAACTGTTGGGGGGCAAAGGTGCCAACCTGTGTGAAATGACCTCTATGGGCCTACCTGTGCCCTTTGGCTTTGTGATCACCACGGCCACCTGTCGTGAATACTTCCAGACCGGCAATAAAATGCCATCGTTGCTGGAACAGGAATACAGAGTCGCGCTGGACATGGTGGAAAAAAAGATGGGGGCGCGCTTTGGCGATCCCGAAAACCCATTATTGTTTTCAGTTCGTTCTGGCGCGCCGGTTTCCATGCCCGGCATGATGAATACCATTCTTAACCTGGGTCTTAACGACGACATTGCCGCAGGCCTTGCGGAAAAAACGAACAACCCACGCTTCGCTTACGACTGCTATCGCAGATTCATTTCCATGTTTGCCGATGTCGTGATGGGTGTACCCGGTGAAAAGTTTGAAACTGAAATAGAAAAATACAAAGCCGCCAACGGCAAAACGCTAGACGTAGAAATGACTGCCGAGGACTGGCAAGCGGTTATCGCCGTTTATAAAACCATTGTCGACTTCCCGGAAGACCCGTTCCAGCAGCTTAAAATGGCGGTGGAAGCGGTGTTCCAGTCGTGGCATACGCCGCGGGCGATCATCTATCGCGAAATGAACAACATCTCAGACACCCTGGGCACGGCGGTGAGCGTTCAGGCTATGGTGTTTGGCAACTTCGGAGACGACTCCGGCTCCGGCGTCGCTTTTACCCGCAACCCCTCCACCGGAGAAAAAATGTTCTTCGGCGAGTTCCTGTTTAATGCCGCTGGTGAAGATGTGGTTGCAGGAATTCGTACTCCACTGCCGGTGGATGCGCTGCAAGAAAAACAACCTGGTGTTTATGACGAACTGTTCAAGACGCAGGCACTTCTGGAAACACACTATCGCGACATGCAGGACCTTGAGTTCACTGTCCAGGAAGGCCGCTTCTACATGCTGCAAACCCGCAGCGGTAAGCGCACTGGCCGAGCGGCAGTGAAGATTGCGGTCGACATGGTTGGTGAGGGATTGATCGAAGAAGCGGAAGCATTAATGCGTGTCTCTCCGGAGCACGTAGAAGCTTTTTTGCATCCCACCGTAGATCCAAAAGCCAAGCAGGATATTGTCGCCACTGGCCTGCCAGCCAGTCCCGGCGGTGCGACCGGCGAAATTGTATTTTCCGCAGAAGAGGCCGAGGAAGTCAGTGCCAAAGGCCGCTCCGTGATACTAGTGCGGCGGGAAACAACCCCGGAGGACATCCACGGCATGAAAGTGGCTGCCGGCATTCTGACTGAGTTGGGCGGCATGACTTCTCACGCGGCTGTGGTCGCTCGCGGCATGGGCGTCTGCGCAATTACGGGCTGTGGCACGCTAAGTATCAATTACGCTGAGGGCACTGTGCATACGCAAGAAGGCGTGCATCTCAAACGCGGCGATATTATTACGCTTGATGGCACATCCGGCGAAGTGATGCTGGGCGATATTCCGAAAACAGAGGCCAGCTCTTCTGATGACTTCCAGACTCTATTGGGCTGGGCTGATGAGCACCGACGGCTGAAAATTCGAGCCAATGCTGAAACCCCGGAAGACGCCGCCAAGGCGCGTGAGTTAGGCGCGGAAGGCATCGGGCTATGTCGTACAGAACATATGTTTTTTGAAGCCAAACGCATCGAGAAAATGCGCGCCATGATTCTCTCAGAATCGGCAGAAGAGCGTCAGCAATACCTGGATGATTTGCTGGAGTTCCAGCGCGCTGACATGTTGGAACTCTTCAAAGCGATGGACGGCCTGCCGGTGACCATTCGCTTACTGGACCCGCCGCTGCATGAGTTTTTGCCCCATGGTGATGAAGACATGGAGGCGCTAGCCAAGGTCGTTAACAAACCCGTGGAGAAAATCCGCGAGATTACTGAGGGCCTTTCTGAGGTCAACCCAATGCTGGGGTTCCGAGGGTGTCGTCTCTCCATCGTGTACCCGGAGATCACCGAAATGCAGGTGAAGGCAATCATGAGTGCGGCGGCAGATGCCGTTGAGAAAGGCATTAAAGCGTTGCCAGAGATTATGATTCCGCTGGTGGTAAACGTGCGCGAAATCCGCATGATCAACGAGATTGTCGACCGCGGCGTACAACAGGTACTTAGGGAGCGACTGGTGTCGGTGCCCTACAAGGTCGGCACGATGATGGAAACGCCGCGAGCCACTCTGGGCGCAGATCGTTTAGCGCCTGAAGTTGAATTTATGAGCTTTGGCACCAACGACCTCACTCAGATGACCTATGGATTTTCTCGGGATGATGTCGGCAAGTTCATACCCCGCTACATCGAAAAGAAACTGGTAGACGCTGACCCCTTTGTGACTTTAGATCAGCGCGCCGTGGGAAGACTGATGGAAATGGCCGTCAAGGAAAGTCGCAAAGCCAAGAAAGGCATCAAGTACGGCATTTGTGGTGAGCACGGAGGAGACCCGCGCTCCATTCGCTTCTGTCACAACCTGGGCCTGGACTATGTTTCCTGCAGCCCCTTCAGGGTGCCAATAGCGCGTATTGCCGCCGCCCAAGCCAACGTCGAAAGCACGCTGGAGGACTAGCAAAACCAGCGAGCTCTCATCACTTGAGCGCTCGCTGGCCAGAACGTTAGCTGTCCATCTGCTCCTTAAGCACAAACTTGAGCACCTTACCCGCAGGGTTGCGTGGCAGCGCATCCACCAGTTCCAGTCGCAACGGCAGTTTGTAGCGCGCCAGGTGTTCGCCCGCAAAATCACGCAGCTCTTCCAGTGACAACGCAGCACCTTCGTTAAGGGCGACAACCGCTGTTACCGCTTCGCCCCACTTCTCATCCGGCATACCAATAACGGCAACCTCAGCGATGGCTTCGTGTTTGTAAAGCACGCCTTCAACTTCGGCGGGGTACACGTTCTCTCCACCTGAAATCACCATGTCTTTGAGTCGATCGCAAATAAACAGGAAGCCGTCTTCATCGAGGTAGCCGATATCCCCAGAGTGGAACCAACCTTCGCTATCGATCGCAGAGGCGGTGGCGTCCGGGCGATTCCAGTAACCCTTCATGATGTTGGGGCCGCGCAGGCAAATTTCACCGCGCTCGCCGGTCTCCAAAGGCTGGTTCTCACTGTCAACGATTCTGGTGTCGCTGAATATGGGAGGCTGTCCCGCGGAACCCAGCTTGCTCACCGCCCACTCTGGCGTCAGGAATGCAGAGAACGGTGCTGTTTCAGTCAATCCATAGCCCTGACAGAAAGACACACCACGTGCCCCCCATAACTCGATCAATGACTCGGGAACCGGGGCTGCGCCGCAGATAATGGTTTCAATAGAGCTCAGGTCAGTGTCGGCAAACTGCGGTTGCTGCGCCATAAACAAAAACATAGCGGGCGCACCAAACATATGAGTAACACGCTGCTCTTCGAAATTCTTAAGCACGTCCGCCGGATCGAAGTTACGAAGCAGTACCACCGAAGACCCCAGGTGGAAGGAATGCAGGGTCATTACATTGAGGCCGCCGATATGGAACAGAGGCGCTGCGGTCAAAACCACATTATCCCTGCTGCCACCAAACGCCATAGTGGCATTGATATTGTTCCACAGCAGATTACCGTGGGTCAGCATCGCACCTTTAGGCAAGCCGGTGGTGCCTGAGGTGTACATGATGACAGCTAAATCGTGTTCATCCACTGACACTGCACCGGCGATTGGCTCGGAAGCAGCACGCTCGGAAGCCAAGTGGCGCCAGCCCTCAGCCTCACTTTCTGAACTGAACAGATGCCGACAACAGATCTCGTCTCTGGCAGGCGCAATAACAGGCTGCAGGGCATCGTCGACAAACAAACTATGAATGCCTGCATCATTGATAATAAACGTCAGTTCCTCAGCTGTTAAACGGAAGTTCAGTGGGACGAAAATAGCCCCCAGCGCCTGGGCGGCAAATAGGGTTTCCAACAGCGCGGGATGATTAAAGCCCAGATAGCCCACACGGTCACCAACGCACACACCTGCTTCACGCAGCAACGTCGCCTGGCGCTTTACGCGATCTGCGAACTCGCTGTAAAGGAAGGTTTCACCCTCAAAAATAAGCGCGGTGCGCTCGGGGTTAAGTTCGGCGCGCCGCAGCATGACGCCGGCGAAATTGGGCTCGATTCCAGGTCGGTTCACTTGGGAAATCCTCTTAAAATTATATCTTGGGCGGAGAAGTGAACCACGGATTAATGCGTTCCTCAACCGGCCAGCGCAATTTCTACTCAGAGCTCATAGCCCACGTGTATAAAGGGTATTTCCTGCTGCCGCTTAAGATCACCGGCAAAACCTGCTACCTTTGCGCCTCAAATTTTCTATCCAGGGTTTTACGGTCATGACTACAAGCTTCTTCCCCCCCCAGCGTACTTTGATGGGCCCCGGCCCTTCGGACGTTTCACCACGGGTGCTGGGAGCCCTGTCGCGCCCTACAATCGGCCATCTCGACCCTTTGTTTGTTCAGCTGATGGACGAAATTAAGGGCCTGTTGCAATACGCCTTCCAGACTGAGAACGCCTTAACGCTGCCCATTTCGGCCCCGGGCTCCGCCGGTATGGAGGCCTGCTTCGTCAACCTGGTCAGCCCAGGCGACACCGTCATCGTCTGCCAAAACGGTGTGTTTGGTGGGCGCATGAAAGAAAACGTGGAGCGCTGCGGCGCTCATGCTGTCCTGGTGGAAGATACTTGGGGTGAGCCTGTGAGCCTGGACAAGGTCGCCCGCGCCTTCACCGATCACCCCGAAGCTAGCATTCTCGCCTTTGTGCACGCCGAAACCTCCACCGGCGTTCGCTCCGAAGCTCAGGCCCTCTGCGCTCTGGCCCGCGATAACGGCGCGCTGTCTATCGTTGATGCCGTAACGTCACTTGGGGGCATTGAACTCAAGGTGGATGAATGGGGCGCAGACGCGGTCTATTCGGGTACCCAAAAGTGCCTGTCGTGCATCCCAGGCATCTCACCTATCACTTTCAGTCAACGGGCTGTAGAGCGCATTCAAACCCGAGAGCAAAAGGTGCAGAGCTGGTTTCTCGATATGCAACTGGTCATGGGTTACTGGGGCGGCAGCGCGAAGCGCGCCTATCACCATACCGCACCGGTCAACGACCTCTACGCGTTGCATGAATCGCTGGTGATGTTGCAGGAAGAAGGTCTGGAGAATGCATTTGCCAGACATCAACGCAATCACAATGCCTTAGTGGCCGGGCTTGAAGCTATGGGCCTGTCAATGGCAGTGGCGGCGGCAGACCGCCTGCCGCAACTGAATGCCGTGAACATTCCCGAAGGCGTTGACGATGCTGCCGTACGCAGCGCGCTGCTCAATGACTTCAACTTGGAGATTGGCGCGGGCTTAGGCGCTCTGGCAGGAAAAACATGGCGCATTGGTTTGATGGGTTTTGCCAGCAGCGAGCACAATGTACTGAGCTGCCTAACTGCACTGGAGGCAGTGCTTGCGCGTGAAGGTGCGGTGATTAACAAAGACGCCGCCCTGCCCGCCGCCAAAAGCCACTTCAGCGGCCAGTAATCATTTCCCACAATACGGATGCACTGTCCGTGCTCGTCTCCCGGTGAGTGCGGTACAGGGCATGGTCCTGATGCCCGGCGTCAGGCGTCAATTCGATGCTCCACAGCGGGCTTATTTCATTGGGTAGCAATGAATATCGAATGTCCATAATTCGCCCACTGTAGATTGGATCCCTGGCAATGTAGCCATTGCTGAACCAGCGAAACCGCTCAATATCCCTGGCCTGTTGCGACTGGGGATCAAGCCACGGCAGGTCCCTATCCACCACAAGCTTCGCTACCGATGAACCGGGAAATACCTTGGGCCAGAACGAGGCCCGTACCGCGTCTACGTAGTAACGATCATCGGTTTCGTAAACGGTTTTCCAGACCAGAATATTGGCAAAACTCGGCTTGGCTTCTAAACGAAGTGGCTGATGCCCTCTCTCCGCAGCAAGCGCGCGCCCCATGTCTATGGCGGCGTCTCGTTGCAGTAAGCCCATGCTCATGTAAATCACCGCCCAGGCGAGACCGATTCTGGCCAATGAGGGCTTACTCAACCAGGCTGCCAGTATCACCGCCAGCAGCAGCGGCAAGGTAAACAATGGATCTATGATCGAGATCGTGTTCCAGGCGAAGCGTTCGTCACTGAAAGGCCACAGCAGCATCGTTCCATACGTCGTGCAGGAATCCAACAAGGCGTGGGTCGCGTAGCCCAGCGTACAAAACAACCAGCTCTGGCCCAGGCTCAGCCCCCGACGCCTGCCGATAATGGCATGCAGCACCAGAGCACAGATCGCGCCGCCAAAGGGGATAAAAATCAGCGAGTGGGTGAACTGCCGATGATACTCAAGGAACAGCAGTGGATCGCTACTGGAGCGAATCAAGACATCGAGGTCAGCGGCCATTCCCGCCAAAAAGCCGAGCAGCCCTGCACTCCCTGCCAAACGAGCATTGCTGGCAGATTGAGGCAAGACAGCGCCCAGCGTGCCCTGAGTTAAAGGATCCATTTACACCACGTCCATAGAAAAAACTCCCACAAACTTACAGAAATCATTTCCCTACTACCACCGATCAGAAGGTATTATTTTTTACATAAGTTTACAGAACGGCTGCCGCGGATGGCTGTCGAAAAGAACAGACCCACAGGAGAACGATAAAATGCACCTCATAAAACCCCTAAGCGCAGCGGCTGCGGCGTTGATCCTCACTGCCTGTACGACCAATCCTTACACTGGGGAACAGCAGGCCAGTAAAGCAGCCACCTACGGCGCCGGTGCCGCGGTCGCCTGTGGCTTAGTCGGCGCCATTGACTCAGGAAAACACGCCCGCAACGCGGCGCTAGGCTGTGGCATTGTGGGTGCCGGCGTAGGCGCTTACATGGATGTGCAAGAGGCGAAGCTCAAGGAGGAGTTACAGGGCACGGGTGTTCAGGTCGTGCGGGAAGGCGACAATATTCGGCTGATCATGCCGGGTAACATCACCTTCGAAACGGATTCCTATAATTTGCGCAGCAGTTTTTATCCAGTCCTCAATTCCGTTGGACAGGTATTATCAAAGTATGCCGACACCACGCTGCGAGTCAGTGGTCACACCGACAACACGGGTGCACGTCAGTACAATCAAACACTGTCTGAACGACGTGCCGCGAGCGTAGCTGACTACCTGGTCACTCGTGAGGTAGATCGCGCTCGCATGTTGGTACAAGGTATGGGGTTCGACCAGCCCATTGCTGACAATGGAAGCGCTGCTGGCAGGTCACAGAATCGCCGTGTAGAGCTCTACATTCTGCCTAACGCGGTTTGAGGCAGCGTCTAGTCGATATCAAAGGAGTAATACAGGTCAACTGAGTTCTCCAGCCGACTAACGACCTCCAACCACAGGCGGCTCTGTAAATAGAGCCTCGCGGTGAGTTCGTTAATCGGTTCATAGAGCCCTCGACCGTAGGAGAGATAAAGACGACTACCGATATAGCCACTCACAGTGGCGGCGGTGTCGTCTTCTCCGCCGCTGGCACCGAACGACACGTCACTGATCAGCGGCAGACGATTGAGTTCAGCAACGATGCCGCTGCGATTAACCACATCGGCTCCCACAGAAAGTGCTAGTGCCGTGCCATCGGCCCCTGCACCGGAATCCAGACCCCTACCCCGCACCAGATAAGACATCGCTTCCCCTTGGGGCATGGGCGGTGAGGAAAACACTTCAAGCACAGGTTCTTCCAGACGGCCCGTCAGTCGGGCGCCCACCGTAACGTCGTCTTCGCGAATCTCCCGCTCAGCCGATATATCAAGTTCCGGGTTCTCAGGTGGGCCGTTGAAGGCAATCGTGCCACGACGGACTTGTAGACGTTGGCGATAAGCTTCCAGCTCACCACCCAATACATTCAGGCTACCAAACACCTGGGGATCTTCTCCTGGCACCTGAGTCACGTGAAGCTCACCGCCGAGTGTCGCGCGCACGCCCTCTCCCTCGACCTGAAATCGATCTCGAATGCGTATCCAGATGTCTGCCCTCACATCAAACACCGACTTCTCTTCGATCACATTACCCAGCGTATCCACGATGACGACCTCTCTCGAGAGTCCAACGCTGCCAGCGGGTAGCTCCTCGTGGCGTAAAACGCCTTCATGAACGCGCACTTCCCCGCGCACATCAAGCACCCCCTTTGTCAGTACCAGGGTCAAGTCCTCGGACACCAGAATCTCGGAGGAAGGCGGCATCAGCATTTGATGACGGTCGCCACTGACTGCCATCTCGACCCGCAGCTCAGGCTGAGTCAAAACCTGCCCCTGCAAATTAACCTCACCGCCGCCCAGCAGTCCCGATCCGGTAAACGCCGCACTATCTCCCTTCAGCTCAAGGTCGAGTGCCAGCGCCTTCAGCTGAGTTGGATTGCTCACCAGCGCAACCTCAGCATTTTCCAGGTGCAAGCTCCCACTCGCTTTCGGATTATCTGGACTGCCGGCCAAGTTCAGTTTTCCGGTCAGCGATCCGCCCAAATTCGATAACTGTGGGAACCAAGGGGCGAGTGTCGCCAGTTGCAGTTCGTTAAAGGTCAGGCCGCCGCTCAGGGCCCCCTGCGCACTAGTGGGCAGCATAACCGCCACATGCAAAACCTGTTTGCTATCTCGCACCACCTTCCCGTTCAGCGCCAGTTTGGCATCCTGGCGGCGCAGACCGAAATCAATCGCTTGCCAGGTCACGCTGACCCGCTCGCCCTTGCCATAGCGACGGATAGCGGTAAGGTCACGCGCTTGCAGTGAGCCTTCAAGACTCAGGTCGGCATCGGGCTCCCAGGCCACATCCAGGTTGGAAGAGACTGCACCTCGAAGCCTCATGCCTCGAGGTAACAGGCCATTGAAGGCTTGCACGTCTCCCTGCAGGCTCAGTTTTAGCGCGCCGCTGTTACCCATTGCTGCGTCTTCGCTGCACAGATCAAATTCTTCATGACGCCAACAATGCGCAGCCATTGTCAGCACCTTGGCTGAACCCCATGTCATTGCGACCGGTTCACTCAACACCCAGGGGCCGGAGCCGGTTTGTAATTGCGTGGGTTGCAAGGTTCCCTGCCAGGCACCTTCGATCAAGCGACCCGCCACCACTAACTCACCCGCAACATCGCCCTGGGTAGCGAAACGCAGGCGGTGGTTAGCCCACGAGCCTTTGAGCTCCACTAACAAATTTTGCAATCGGTAGGACTGGCTTTCTATTTCTGGTGAACGGATTTCTGCCGACAACTGATCAGACGCGCCGTTATAGTTCATCGACAGCGCTGCGGCATCCATCACCACCTCGCCCAGCCTCAGGTTTTTGACCTGACCAGCCAATTGGACTTGCTCGCGATCAAGCGCGCCTTTGCCATTAAGCGATATTTGCCCCCGGGCACCCTTCACCCAACGTCCGAGGTCATCCACCTCCAGATTGAGACGCGCCTGCTGCGCACCACCTTGCTGAGCACTAATATCGAGAAGCGCTCCATTCAGTTCTATCCGTGATTTTCCCGGTAGTAAACGCAACTGCGAATCGATGCCGGCTGAGCCCTGCGCGGTTGCTGCCAGGCCATTAACCTCGCCTTCCAGGTTCACTTCTTGCCAGCTGACACTCCAGCCTGAGGCACTTCCCTTTGCCAGCAAGCCCAACTGGCCACTGAGGCGCCCCAGAGTCTCATCTGGTTGCGCGGCCAGGGTGAAGCCCTCGCTCTGTACAAATGCCTCTAACGACCATGTTTCGGCTAACTCTGCTAACTCGTCTGATTCACCCAGCTCGGCTAAATCAACCAACTCAACTAACTCAACTACGCCACTGGCATTAAGCGCGCTGTCAGTAGCCTCGTCTTTCAAAGTCAGTGATTGAATGGTCAAACGCGGAGCGCTCCACCGGCCCTCAGCCGCGAGAGCAAGCGACGGGTAGCCCAATGCCGCAACGCGAGAGGACAGCTCAATCACTTGATCATCCAGCGTACCCTGTACCTGCACCCGTGTAGGGCCCATAAATTGAGCCGATGCCAAAGCCCCCTCTACGTCAAACAAGGTGCCCAGTGCCGTGCCCTCCGGCCAGAGCAGATTAGCATCGCCTTCGTGAGGCAAGCCCGGGCTCAGCAAATCTGCAATCGCCGATAACTCCACATCCGGTGTACCCGCAGAGTTAACCGTGATTGCCAACTGGCTCAAATCCCCGGTGGCAGAAACATCCAATGTGCGCCTCGCCAGTGCCTCTGGGGTGACTCGGTCTGAGAGCGACAATTCAGCACTGAGGTCCAGAGGCCAGTGCTGATCAAACGATAGTGTACCGCGCGCGTTCAACTGACCCTGTTCTGTGGAGTCGAGGACAAGTTCATCCACGCCCAACGTACAGCCCCGCCACTGCCCACTCAACGAGAGCGTTTCAATGGAGTACTCGACATCACCTATCAACGCCCTGGGCCGAACAAGATTTAATTGAGAGACGGTTAAGTCCAGAGGCAAAAAGATTTTTCCAGGCACAAAGCCGGTGTAACCGGAATCTTCCTCCTCGCCTGAATCCACTTGCAGAACAGGCTCAAACGCATCGGCCGAACTAATCAGTAACTCAGAACCCGAGAGTGTCAGCGCGGCATTCAGCTGCCCTTGCTGCCATCCGCCCCCCGGCCAGACGATGGCGGCAGCGCCCAGTGACAACTTGTCTACCTGCACCGCATAGGGCACCTCGATAAGCTCAGGGTTGGAACTGGCCTGTTCGCTATCGTCTTCGCCGGCTGCGATATCCAGGGCCAAGGACTCAACCTCAAGCGTACGCAAACAAAACTTGCTGACCCAGAAGCAATCAAGATCAAGCTGGGTCTTCACACGATCCAGTTGCAGATCCACTCCCGCCACATCGATCTTCAGAAAATTCAGTTCGAGGTCCCCGAATAGACTCCCTGCCCCATACTCTATTTCGAGCAGACCGCTGTCGTTAACCCACGCGACCAGCCATCGCGTACCTGTCGCCGAGAAAGGGAGTGCAACCACGACGGTTAATAGCAGTAGAACAATCGCGGCTATCCAGGAGAGCAGCTTCAAAACTCCGCTCCTATCGCTAAGTGAATACGCCAGTCGGGGTCATCGTCAGTGACTGGATTGGCGATATCCAGGCGAATGGCGCCCACCTGCGTGACGTAATGAACACCAAAACCAACGCCGACGTTGGCATCAAAATCGCCCTCATCGAAGGCATCGCCTGCATCGACAAAAACCGCTCCGCGCCAACTTTCGGTAAAGCTGTATTGATATTCAGCACTGCCGGTTAACAGACGGTCACCCCCGACGATGAGGGTCACTGAATCGCCATTGTCGACGTTGACTGTCACTTCATTGCCAATGGACTGGTAGCCATAGCCACGAATACTCTGGTTACCACCAGCGAAGAAGTTGAGCGACGGGGCCAGCTGATTACGGTCTGCGTCATCAACAAAAGCAGCACCTATATCAGTTCTCAGAACGAACCGGTGTTTCTTTCCAAGACTATGGATAAAGCCAAAATTCGCCGTTAAGCGGAGCAAGTCAATATCCGACCCGGCATCAGCGCCACCCGCCTCTGCCCGGTACCAGTGACTAAAACCGCTGGAGGGATTGACCAGCGAGCCACCATGAATGCGTTGGGAAAGAGAAAAGCCAGGCAACAGGTAATCGTTCTGGCGATCGATGCCTTGAGAGTCCCAGGACTCATCCAGACCGCGCAACGAATAACTGTAAATCCAATCATCCTTGCGTAACTCGCGGCGCACACCCAGTTCTTCCTGATGGCTATCGAGATCACCAAACTCATTATCCTCTACTCTTGCCGTAAGCTGGACCACATCGTCCAACGGGTGAGACACGGGGATGCTGTAGGTAAATCGTCCGCTGGGGTTGATCTCGGAGTACTGGATTCGCGTTTCCTGACTGTGCCCGTAACTGTTGAGCTTGGGTGTGCGCCAGGTTAAAGAAATTCGCTCCTGGGTATCGGTGCTGAAGCCAACACCGACATCAAAACTGTGCCTTTTGGCGGGAAAAAGGTCTAACTCCAATGGCACCTGACCGTTCTCTGCCTTCGAAAGTACGGGGCGTAAAATGACGGTGGAGAAATAGCCCGTACGTTGCAGCTGAACTTGCGTGTCTCGCAGCTTCTTCTGATCGAAGGGTTCACCTTGCTCTAGCACTAACAGCGGCGTTAACAGCGCTTCGCGAATAATGTCCTGATCGTAATTAATCGGGCCAAAGCTAAAACGCTGACCGCTGTCGTAGTGAAGCGATATATCTGCGACACCTCCTACCGGTTCAACCTCGACACGGGCGCGCGAAAACTGCCCTTCAAAATAACCTCGCTGCTGGGCAAGAGATGACAGCCTACGACGGAAACTGTCGTAAACACCGTGATTTAACACATCGCCAGTTTGCAAAGGCGAAGTGTCAATCAGGCGAGTAAAAGCAGGGTCATTTGCTGCATCACCCTGCAGCTGAATATCAATATTGCGCAACAATACTGGCTCGCCTGGCTCGACGTTGATCACCAGGGACCAGGGCTCCTTGCCTCGAGTCAGCTGCATATCCACGTCGGCGCGATAATAACCGAGCGCCTGCAAGCTTTGCTCTACTCTGCGTTGCGCGGTGTAAAGAAAATTAGCCCGAGACTGGGGTGTTTCCGGGGAATCACCTAACCAGGCTTGCGCGTTCTCCAGAGCCTCGTCTTCCAGCCCCTGCAGTTTCACATCCAGCAATTGCTCCGCTGCGATCGACGACCCAGTAAACCAGACCAGCAGTAGCGCTAACTGAAATTGATGCGCCCGCTTAATCAAACTACCCTTGCACCACCCCAGTAATTAAATCCGGCAATTTTAGGCGTACCCGGAAGGTATTGTGACTCCATGGTTTCAATGCCAAAGCCACCCTCCGACAGCAACGCGGGGATATCGCGATTCAAATGACAGCCACCGGCAATTTTGCCCCACACCGGGTTCACCCTGTTTTGCCATTTAACGACCGAGGCATCAGGCGCCACACCATGTTCACAAAAAATCAGTTCACCCCCTGGTCGCAATACCCGGGCCATACCTGCAAGTGCGGCGACAGGATCTGGAATGGTGCACAACGAATACGTCACCAACACCGTATCGACCGAATCATCGTCCAGCGGAATCTGTTCACCTGGCAAGCCAATAAATTCGACATCAAAATCAAGATGGGCCGCTCGCTCCCCTGCCAACTCCCAGGACTCTTCCGATGGGTCAAGCCCGATGACCTTTTCTATCTTCGCAGCATCGTAGTAAGGCAAGTTCAATCCCGTGCCAATCCCGATCTCCAATACGGTACCGCTTGCCCGGGGGACGACTTTCTCGCGCTGTTTCATCATCGGCTTGGTGCTGCAGGCACAATTGATAAAACGCGGGAGGATATGTTTCTCGTAAAAGCTCATAGACGGCTCTCCTTGGTCTTAACAGATTATAGTCCCATCAACTTCGCAAAAATACGCTAAAGTAGCACTATCTAACACCAGCGCCGGGTTGCCTTATCTCCATGCTTGACCAGTTTGAAGCTCATACTCCCATGAATAAATCGACCTTCGAGGAGCGCGCTCTAAAACTGCGGCAGCAACTGCTGCAACTCCAGTTTGCCATTGAGGATACCCGCCACCCAGTCATCATCGTCCTTGCGGGACTGGATGGCTCAGGCAAAGGGGTATTGGTCCATCGGCTCAACGAGTGGATGGATCCAAGGGGTATTGATACCAACACCTACTGGGAACACTCTGACGAAGAAGAAAGTCGGCCCTACTTCTGGCGCTACTGGCGCACACTTCCGCCCAGAGGCCGCATTGGGATATTCCTGGGCTCCTGGTACACCCAAGCGACACAGAAACGACTAAGCGGGGACATTAGTGGCGATGAATTCAAGCAGGCCTGCGGGAAAATCCGCAGGTTCGAGCGCCAGCTAAGTGATGATGGCGCCGTGGTCATAAAGATCTGGCTCCATGTCTCTGAGGCCACCCAACAGCGACAGCTCGAGGAAAAAGCCCCCCGCAAACAACAGAACCCGCGAGTGACTGAGCACCCCTATGAATTAGAAGGTAAGTACGACCAAACACTCGCCCTCTACGAAGAACTCATTCGCAACACCCAAACGCTGCAGTGTCCCTGGCATATCGTCGATGGCGAGGACCGTCATCATAGAGAGATAAGCGCCGGAGAGATCATTAGGGACGCCATCAATCGCCGCCTACAGCGCCCAGAAAAAATAACTGAGCTACCTGAGCTGCCAAAGGCACAGGACGTTCTCGCCAGCATCAACCTTGAGAAACAGCTGGAGAAAGATGAATACAAGCGCAAGCTGCGCAAGTACCAAAGCCGACTTCAGGACCTTGCCTGGGAAGCCTACGGCCAGAAAAAGTCGTTGGTCGCTGTCTTTGAAGGCTGGGACGGTGCCGGCAAAGGGTCAGCAATACGCAGGGTGACCAGTGCAATCGACCCGCGACTGTACAAGCTGATACAGATAGCGGCCCCCAGCGAAGAGGAACACGCCCGCCAGTATTCCTGGCGATTCTGGCGGCAACTTCAGCGTGACGGCAGAGCCACGCTGTTTGATCGGTCCTGGTATGGCCGAGTCATGGTTGAGCGGGTTGAGGGGTTCGCAACACGCAACGAGTGGATTCGTGCTTATGAGGAAATTAATGAGTTTGAACGGGAACTCACGGACCACGGCTCGATTGTCACCAAGTTCTGGATTCACATCAGCCAGGAAGAACAATTAGCGCGATTCAAAGCTCGAGAGCAACAGGCGCATAAGCGCCACAAAATCACTGATGAGGATTGGCGTAATCGGGAAAAATGGCCCGCCTATGAACAAGCGGTCAACCAAATGATTGAGCAGACCCACACTGAGGACGCGCCCTGGACACTGGTTGCTGGAAACAACAAGCACTATGCGCGAATAGAAATTCTCAAAACCCTGTGTCGGTCGTTAGAAAAAGCGCTTTCCTGAGCCGACTTAGTCTACGCCGCTATTTTTCAGTACGCCCCGTGTATTCAGTACGCCCCGGGGTCAAGACGACGCATTTCAGCCTCAATCCAACGCTCGACTTCTTCCATTAATTCTCCCGGCTCCCTGCCATCGGCAGACACCGGCTCGCCAATAGAAACATCGATCGTACCGGGAATGAAAGAAAAAGAGCGGCGCGGCCAGCATTGCGCGGAGGTCACTGCGATCGGAATAACATAGGCGCCTGTGGCCACAGCCAGTCTTGTGGCACCGGCCTTGTAGGCGCCCTTCTTTCCCCGTTCGGTTCGCGTTCCCTCAGGAAACATAATGATCCACTTGCCCTGATCCATTAACACCAGCCCCTCTTCAGCCACCTTGGTCCAGGCTTCTGAGCGCTTGCTACGATCAATATGCACCATGTTCAAACGACCCATACACCAACCGAACACAGGAATACGTAACAATTCCTTTTTGAACACGTAGGACAACGGGTGCGAAGTCATACTGGGGAAAAAGAACGTTTCCCAGGTGGACTGGTGCTTGGGGCAGAGAACCACCCTGCGCATATCCTCAGCGGCGGGCAGGTTTTCTTCCCCGTGAATTCGGTATTTAACGCCGCCAACCAATCGGGCAGCACCAATCACGCCCTTTAGCCAGGGCACGGCAAACCACCACCACAGTTTCTTGTCGTCCAGGAACAACGAGCACAGGACCAATGTCAGCCCTACCGGAATAACAGTAAGCACGATCCAGGTAAAAACCAGTAGCGAGCGTATGGCGTTCATTCAACATCCCCGAAATTCAAGTTGTGCATTAAACCAGAGCTGGAGGTAGCTGAAAACAATACTTTCACCCTCCCCTCGGCTTGCCCGTCGCGTTACCATGTGCCAGGCACACAGTATCAATAGGAAGCACGCATGGCAGAGGGGCTGAATAACCTGGGAAACGGTGCCTGGGCCTGGCTGGCACACAGTAATAGCTGGGGTTGGAGTAACGCTGGACTGATTGCTGATGGTGAAGAGTCACTGCTGGTCGACACCCTGTATGACCTTCAGCTGACCGCCGAAATGCTCAAGCGGATGCGCGCCGCAGAGCCCCTGGCCAACGACATAGACACGCTGGTCAACACCCATGCCAATGGCGATCACTGTCATGGCAACGAGTTGGTAACCGGCGCCCAGATTATCGCTTCCACAGCGTCCGCCGCCGAGATGGCAGAACTGCCCCCCGAGGCCATGGCCGCTATCGTTGAAGCAGCAGCCGATATGGGCGCAGTCGGTCAGTACTTTCTCGCCTGTTTTGGCCAGTTTCGCTTTGGCGAAATTAGTCATACCCCACCAAACCGAACCTTTGACGGTGAACTGGCCCTGAAGGTGGGTGATAAACCGGTGCAACTGATCGAGGTGGGGCCGGCGCATACTCGCGGGGACGTGCTGGTGTATTCACCGAAAGACCGCGCAGTTTTCACTGGCGATATTCTGTTTATCGAGGGCACCCCCATAATGTGGCAGGGTCCGGTAGCAAACTGGATTAAGGCCTGTCGGCTCATTGAAGACATGGAGGTAGACCACATCGTGCCGGGGCATGGCCCGCTAACAGACAAAGTCGGTGTCAGTAAGGTGCGCCAGTACCTAGAGTATGTCAGCAAGGAAGCGCGACAACGCTACGATGCGGGTTTAAGCGCTTTTGAGGCCGCCCGTGATATTGAGCTCAGTGAATACTCTTCATGGTCCGACCCAGAACGTATCGCAGTGAACGTCGATAGCCTGTACCGCGAGTTTTCCGGAGATGAGGTTATGACCGATATCTTTGAGCTGTTTACTCGAATGGCGGCGCTGGCCGGCTACGAAGAGCCTTAGCGCCACAATGAACAGAGCGCCCTTCTCCGCAATTTTGGCTCTCATGCTTTGCCTTATTGGCGGCTGGGCAACGCATGCCGCTGCTACCACAGTAATTTTAGGCCAAGGAAATCGTCAGCTTGAGCTCACCGTTAGCGATCAATTCTCCCAGCAGGGTCGCGATCAGATCGTTCGATGGATAGAGCACCTCGCCCACAGCCTGACTCTGGTTTATGGGCATTGGCCCAGAGAACGTTGGGCAATCAGCGTGGAACCTGTATCGGGCAGCAGCGATGACCCTATCCCCTGGGCCCAGGTCCACCGCGACCGGATCGACAGGGTCGCTTTTTACGTACTGCCCAGCGCGAGCGCAGAAACACTCAAACACGAATGGACCGGATACCACGAGCTATCGCACCTGTTACTGCCCTATCGCGGCTGGGGCGACACCTGGTTCAGTGAAGGACTGGCCAGCTACTATCAAAATATATTACAGGCTCGCGCTGGCGTGATCAGTGAAAGACAGATGTGGCAAAAACTGCACGACGGCTTCGCTCGTGGCGAAGCAGACAATCGATTTAATGGGCAAACGCTACTATCGGTAAACCAGAACATGCGGGAAAACGGCGGCTATATGCGCGTTTACTGGTCGGGCGCCTGGTATTTTCTTGCTGCTGATATTCGTCTGCGCGAACAGAGTAACGGCCTCAAAAGCCTGGACGATGCATTGGAGCAGCTGAATCAATGCTGTGCGAAGGAGTCACTGTCGGTCGCCGCGATCATCGCGCAACTCGATAAAAGCAATGACGAGCAAATTTTCGAAAATCTTTATCGGCAGGTTTATCGGTCGCGCCAGATGCCCCCTTTCGATCACCTGCTCGCAGAGCTTGGCATAACGATAGAAAATGACCAAGTGAAACTCGCACCGACAGGTGCGGCTGCCGAGCGCCGAGCACAATTCCTGACATCAACAGCACTGTAATCCTTGGGGACGCTGGGTATACTTAGCGGCTGACCATTCACGGCCTGAAGCAAAGCACACAAAGGACACAGTGAAAAAACCCGTATCAAAAGCAGACATCAGGGCCCAGCTCGAGCACGAAACCCAGCGCTTCCTAAAGCGTGGAGGAGAAGTGGAGGATATTCCTCGTGGACTCAGCGGCAAAGAGCCCGGTGATCCCCCTGTGTTTCTTAACAAGGGATTGTTCATTGAACCCAAGGCTTCCAGGACCCTTGTTCCCGAGGTTGTCGCGGCCATCGAAGCTCGCCGTCAGGAACGATTCAAGCGCAAGCCGAAGCGCTCGCGCAGCCGCCTACCGCGTCCACGGCACAAAATTATCTATGATGATTTCGGTGAACCTTTAAGAAAGGTTTGGGTAGAGGAAGAGTAGCAAAGAAAAAGGGGCCCTAAGGCCCCTTCGGTTTTTTCAGCTCAGGCTTCAGGAGAAGCGACGACGAATGCCACTCAGCATTCCGCCCAGTGCCAGGAAGGCACCGCCGACTGCACCGATCAGGAACAGTGGTGAGGCAGTAGTTGGCATTTCTACCACTTCTTCCTCAATCACGATCATGTCAGCTTCATCAGGACCATCAGCATCGGTTACAGCCAATGCGAAACGATCTTCAGGCAGATAAACGTTCAACTGCTGACCACGCATCAGGTCGCTGGCACGGTAGCTACGGCCACCGATTTCAGCGCGCCATGCACTGTCAAGCTGAACTGAACGACTGTCGCCCAGAGTGCCATCAGTATGCAGAGGACGGAAAGTCATGCGGTTGCCGCGAACGCGAACGACTTCAATAGAAGCCTTAGCGTACAGCTCGCCATCTTTCTCGTACACTGACTGACACATTGCTGCGATGTCAGGGTTCAGTGCCAGAACTTCTGCAGACCAGTTAAGGTCGGCACAAGTTACTGTGCTGCTTACTGCTTTCTCTTCCTGAGCCATCAGCGAACCCGCTGATACGGACAGGGCCATACCTACTGCAACTACCATCTTCTTATTCATGTCAAATCCTCCTTAGTTGTGATTGACATAGGTTGTGTCGAGTGACGCAGTGACGATGAATCGCTGAGGCGCATGCCCGACAAAATAAAACGGGTAACAGGTGACCAGGGTTACAGTCTGATCACGAGTGTCTTTGAGTAACGTCGTGTCGGTTTTTTCGACAATCGTCGTTGCATCAATCTTGAATCTCTTTTCTCCTTCCAGGGTCTGCAGCACGATCGTATCGCCAACCTGCACATCTTTGAGGACTCTGAAGTAGCCGTCCCTATGCCCTGAAATACCAATGTTTCCGCCTTCGTGAGGATAGGCCATACCATCAATTACGCCAGCGGCGCGATCCATCACCAGGTCGGAGGCTGTCTGGTAAACGGGCACTTCTAAATTCACTGAAGGCACTTCGAGCACGCCCATGACGGGAGGCAACTCAACGCCAAGACTATTCTGATAATCGACGACTCGACCCGGCGCCCACAGGCTCATATCCGGTTGCCCTGAATCTTCGAAAGAGGGATCGTTTGCGGGGGTGGTGGCGTCAACGGCAGCGAGCATGGCCTGATCTTCAAATGCATTAATCGCACCCTGCCGCTCCACCTCGCCTTGAGCGAGCTGGACAGCAAAAAACCCGGTTAGAACCAACCCAGCGCTATAGCTGAGTATTTCTACCGTGCGGATGGCTAATGAACGCAGTTTCACCGACATACAGTGCCGCGGTTTCCCCTGTAACCTAATCGGACAATCATCTCGTGATTCATAGATTCACTCAAGATGTCTTTGTTTAATATTCTAGTACGTTATAGTAAAAGCGCTAGTTTATACGATTTTTATCATGTTATTGCTAACTTATACCAAACTAGAGGCAATTGTCACTAGTGTTTGACAATTCCTCGCCCCTCTAACCCCATAAAATTAAAGGGATATAATCGTGACCGAGACCATTCACCCCTTCCAGATTGCCGTCGAGGATACAGTACTTGAAGATCTTCGCAACCGTATCGCAAACACCCGTTGGCCAGAAGCTGAGACCTGTTCGGGTTGGGATCAAGGCATACCGCTCGCCTACTCGCAGGAACTTGCCCAGTATTGGGCTAATGACTATGACTGGCGACGCTTCGAACAAAAGCTGAACAGTTGGGCCAACTACAAGACCAACATCGACGGTCAGGACATCCATTTCATACATCACACCAGCACACACTCCCACGCCCTTCCGATGATTATTTCTCACGGCTGGCCGGGGTCGGTTGCCGAGTTCCATAAAATTATCGACGCATTAGCGCAGCCCGAACAATATGGAGGTGACCCGGCAGACGCCTTTCATGTGGTCGCGCCTTCGCTCCCGGGGTTTGGATTTTCAGGTAAGCCCACTGCAACCGGAACCAGCGTCGAAAAAATCGGCGAGATGTGGGGCAAACTCATGGCCAGGTTGGGCTATGACTCCTATGTTGCGCAGGGCGGTGACTGGGGCTCTATGGTCACCCAAAGCATGGGCCAGACAGAAACAGAGCACTGCGCCGGCATACACATCAACATGCCCATTGTTGCTCCCGATCCGGACACCATGGACAAGCTGACTCCTCTGGAGCAGTCTGCTCTGGAAGGCATGGCTTTTTACAATGAACACGATTCGGGCTATTCAAAGCAACAATCGACTCGCCCACAAACTATCAGCTATGGCCTGGCAGATTCACCGGTTGGTCAAATGGCCTGGATCGTCGAGAAATTTTACGCATGGACTGATTGTGAAGAAGACGGTGTGAAGCATCCAGAGAACGTCTTGAGTAAAGATGAACTGCTGGACAACGTGATGCTGTATTGGCTGAATAACTGCTCCGCCAGCTCGGCAAGACTTTACTGGGAAAGCTTTAACACGCCAAACCTTGCGCCCATTGATATGCCCGTGGGCTGCTCTATTTTCCCCTGCGAGATTTTTCGCTCCAGTCGACGCTGGGCAGAGAAACGTTTTAGCAACATTGTGCATTGGAACGACTTGGAAAAAGGTGGGCACTTCGCCGCTTTTGAACAGCCAGAAACTTTCGTCGATGAAATAAGGACCTGCTTCCGTCAGTTACGCTAATGGCGGCGATCAGCTGTCCTGGTAGTCGCTGGTATTGAGGCTACTGGAGAAGGGTCGGGTCGTCGTTACATCCAGCTCTTCTAAGTCCTCTGAATGTTCGCGAGTTTCCAAACGGCGCTCAGTGTGTGGGGTCGCAGAGAACTCAGGCGGCTCTTCGGGCAGCGCGTAATCGGAGTCGTCCACGCAATCTATTTCAAACTCATGGCCGTCGGTATGCAGCGAGGGTGGTGACTTCTGTGCGTCCGCTGCAGCGGCTGAGGAAGGGTTCTCTGCAAAAATGCCGGTGCTATCCAAGGGGTGCGATAGCATTGCCTGCGCCGCAGGTTCCGAATAGGACTGGGCCGGTTCAACAAAGGGCTCTCCCACAGGCCCAGCAAAGCGCTCAGTCACTGATTCACAGAGAGGGTTAGCCGTTGATTCAGCCGGGGGTTGGGGCTCCAGACGATCAGCAACACGGTCTCGTTGCATTTCAGGGCTTTCAGAGGGCGCCTGAGCAATACGTTCTGGCTCAGCTTCAATGTCTGGCGAAGCTTCAGGCTCTGCAACAGGTTCCTGTGGTTTTCGCCGAGGTGTATCGACCGGCTCACCAATACTTGGCGGCTTCCGACTGCTCCCTATAAATTCGAGATTCTGCAGCGCCACGTCCATAACACTGGCCGCTGCAGCAGGAACTGCCGAAGCGATATCGCCACTATTATCACTGAACGCCCGAGGCGGCAGTTGCCGCGCCTGAACCGCCAGTGTGTCTCCAACCTGAATTCCCTTCGCCGAGTGCTTGGAAGATACAGAGCTGTCTGGTGACTTAAGCTCAGTCGGTTCAGCGGCCTGCGCAGAAGCGGTAGCTACCATTGGCAATGGCAGCGATTGCTCCTGTTCTTGGATATCGTCTTTGCTGGTGTCTTCGGGCGCGTTTTCGTCGCGCAGTGCCCGCTGCTTCAGCACTTCATTAGCGCAATCCGACCACCGGCCAAACTGCGCAGACTCGGCGGGGTCTGGCATACGGTGTTTACGAAACTCCCGCATGGTCTGCATGAAGCGCTGCTTGACCGCCCGATAGTGATAAATATGGTCTTCTGTTTCCAGCGGAATCAGGTCTGAGCCACCCCGAATGATCAACATTTGCGGCGGCAGTTGTCCTTGCAAACTGTGCAAAAGATCCGCAAGAAAGCACAGCCTGAATGCAGAGTTAAGGGTGGTCTTGGCCTGAGTGTCACAGGGAATATACAAGTAGTTGCCCAGCTCAGAAAAACCGCTGGTGCGCATTAACAAATTGGCAGAACTCGACAGCGGCCCAAGCGCCAACTGGCCGTTAACAATAAAATCGACACCTTGGCGCATACCCTGAAGCGTGGCAGCGCGCCGCTCAGCTTCCGGCGATTCCCAATCAATCAGGTTGACGTTCTTGTCCTCAGCACGCAATGTCTCTGCCAGCTCATCCTGACGCTGCATATAGCTTGTGGGGGGCGTAGTGTGGCGGTCGGGTAAGATGCCGTGATCGGGGTTTTCGAGGGAGAGGCGTTCCATCCAGCAAGCAAAGGGAGATTCCCTGAACAGGACGAAGTCTTCGGACGTATAGGTTACGGCGTTGTCTAGACTATAGCGGTACATAAATGGCTGTTTGGGTCCCCCGATTGGTTGCAAACAGCATAAGTTGTCAAAGTACTTAGGCCGTTTGCATATTTATATAGTAATGCCCCGCCAGAGGCAACGGCGGCGATAGAAAAGCGACCTACCCTGCCCCATTTGGGGAGGACGCGCCGCTACTGTCGCCGATAGATTGTTGCGCCGCCAATCAACGTGCGCTCTACCTTCAGGTCACGCATGGACATAGGGTCGGCGAGCGGGCTTGCGGAGAGCACAATCATGTCTGCCAATTTTCCAGGCTCCAGCGAACCGATGCGATCTTCCTGAAAAACCTGCCAGGCGGCATCGATAGTCACAGCGCGTAACGCCGACATCACGTCAATACGTTGATCCTCGCCGATAACATCACCCCCGTAACTCAGCCTATGCACCTGACTCCACACCGCCTGCAAAGGCAACATTGGAGTCACCGGTGTATCCATATGAGAGGTAAAACGCAGCCCTTCTTGCTGAGCCCAGCGCGCAGGACTCATGGCTGCAGCCCGCTCAGGACCCATAAAGATATCCCGGTGACGATCCCCCCAATAGTAAGTGTGTGCGGAAAAGAAGCTGGGCGTCACACCCAGATCTTTCATCCGTGCAATCTGATCCTGGCGAGCCATCTGCGAGTGAATCAGGATCATGCGCGCATCCTCGCGCGGATGAGCCTGCTGAGCTGCCTCAAAGGCATCGAGTATGTCTTCAATCGACTCATCACCATTGCCATGAATTGCCAGCTGGTAACCCATGCCGTGCAATTGCTCTACTCTGGAAAACAACGTTTCCCTGAGAATAGAGGGGTAGCCTCGATAGGACTCATCGCCCTTATAAGGCGCGTGATAAGGGTGGCTGAGGTAACCTGTGTAGCCTTGAATACTGCCGTCGGCTACTAACTTGATTGCGGGCATGCTTACCCTGTCCGAAGCGTATTTCTCGGGATCGAATTCTCCGGCGTCGATTAACTCTGCAAACTCGGTATCAAAGGCAAACAACACCATGCGCTGGGGTACTACGCCCAGCTTGCTAAACAGTGACAAACCGTCAGCGAGCATCACCGAAGTACCTCCAGACTGAGCCGTCGTTACCCCCACCTGCGCGTAGTCACGCACCGCCGTTTTTACCATTTGGTAAACGGCGAGCACATCCATGTCCTGCATCTCGTCCATCACGCCCATGCGAGCCGTTTCTTCCAAGAGTCCATTGGGTTCGCGACTGCCTTCTCGACGCGCAATGACACCGCCCACGGGATCTTCCGTTTCTGCAGAGATACCCACCAGCTCCAACGCCACACTGTTTGCAACCAGCATGTGACCCGAAACGTGCATGGCCACCACCGGATGTTCGGTAGAGACAGCATCCAACTCCGTCCGGGTCGGATGCCGATGCTCGGCAAGCAAGGTATCGTCATAGCCAAAGCCAGACACCCACTTGCCAGGTTCCGTTGACGCAGCTCGCTCCTTGAGCGCCGCCAGTACCTCTTCCATGGTTTGCTTGTTGCCCACCGGAGGGCTGGTCAAATCTGCTGAAACGACACTCATCCCAGAGCCTGGAAAATGGCCGTGAGCATCAATAAAACCAGGCATTAAAGTGCGTCCACGCAAGTCAGTGACTTCCGTCTGATCATCGACCAATGCCATGATTTCATCGGTACTACCCACCGCTTCAATCAATTCGCCCCGAACCGACACCGCTTCGACGATTTGATTGCTGGCGTTCATTGTCAGCACGTCGCCATTGATGAACACCTGGTGATCAGGCGGCGCCGGTAACCGAGTGGCCATCTTTGCCAGAATGACGACACCCGCCAGCAGAACGCCCAGCACCAGGGCAGCAGTTTTCCAGTTCATTGGTTCTTCCCTTTTAACCTAGTGGCGATCATGCAACCGCGTCGATAACGATTTCGGCCAGGCGAGCACGGTGCCAGGGACCATCGCCCCAAAGCATTTGGCTGTGCCGCTGACGTTTGAAGAACAAATGCACATAGCACTCCCAGGTAAAGCCTATGCCACCGTGACACTGAACGGCGCGGCTACCGGAATATTCGGCCATATCGGAGGCTGAAGCCTGAGCCATATGCGCGTACTGCGTGGCTTTTTCGGGCTCCGAATCAACCGCACAGGCGGCGTTGTAAACCAGAGATTTGGCCTGATCAATCATGACCATCACGTCCACGAGCGGGTGCTTAACCGCCTGAAAGAAACCCAGGGGCTTATCGAACTGCTGTCGCGCATTCACGTACTCGACGGTGGTTTGCAACAACCACTCTCCCGCACCGACCATGTCGGCCGCATAAATCGTCCACAGCGCAGGCATAGCTTGCTCAAGCGCGGTAGAGGCATCAGCTGACACTTGCTGTGCCTGGGCATTGCTGAATCGAATGTGAGCCTGATCGCGGGTCAGGTCGACAATGCTGTCCTGAATCAGCTCAACACCATCGGCATCCACGCTAATCCAGTGCAGAGAAAGTCCCGAGTCGGAACTCGCGCAAACCAGCAAGTGACTGACCTTACCGGCATCCTGCACAAAGTAACCCGTGCCATCGAGCTTGCCTGAAGTGACACCAATCGGCGTCGATTCTGGCGCCCATGAACCGTGTTCATCAGAGACAACCAATGCAGCCGTGGCACCCTCGGCAATTTCCGCCAGGGCAGACTCCCCTTCACTACCACAAGCGCTCAGGATGTAACTGGCGGCCAGAGTCGACAGCAAAGGACAGGGAAACGCGGCCCGACCCAGCTCTTCGACCAGCCCCGCCACGCCCACCAGTGGCATTCCAACGCCGCCTTGCGCTTCCGGCACGGCTAGCAGCGACCAACCCAAATCTACCATTTGCTGCCAGATCGCTTGATCCCATTGCACCTGGGGCGCGCGATCCGGAGAAGGATCTGCTGCCACCATGTTGTGCAGCACATCTGCACTGAATTTTTCGTTAAAAAACTTGCGCGCTGATTCTTTTAGCAGCGCTGCTTCTTCGGTAAAGCCGAAATCATCTGGTTGTGACATCTGTATTCCCCTACTTGGACTTCGCCATGCCGAGCACGCGCTCGCCAAGAATATTTTTCTGCACCTCACTGGTACCCGCTGCGATGGTGAACCCGAACGAGTTCATGTAAGCCATTGGCCACTGTCCACCATCGGGCGCCGCGTCATCAGCGAGGTACAAAGAGGCCGCCGCCCCCTCGACCTCGGTGGCAATTCCCGCCGTGTCCTGGGCGATCTCACTCATCAGCAGTTTGTTTTGCAGCGGCAATCGCATTGGGTGATCCTGCAGCGCGGTAATGCGACTGCGTCTTTGATTAGCGGCCATACCCGCTTCCCTGATTAGCTGCTGCATCATGCGGTCACGCAGTAATGGATCGTCGGCAGCTGTTGCTCCGTTGCGGTGGGTACGCTTGGCTAAATTGATCAACGACGATGCGTTGTTCACGTGGCTAGACTTGTTTTTCATGCCTCCGGAACGCGGTGTTACCAACTCCC
>JBDWQQ010000040.1:0-28897 GCA_039986455.1 Halioglobus sp. | reverse complement strand
CTGTAATCGTCACGGTCATCGGGGTGTACTAGTCTGACAAATTCCTCGAGATTTGGAGCCACCCTCAAAAATTCTTCTTTCGAAAGACCAAAGTTCGCTGCCCAGTTATCTGATACAAGTACAAATTTTTCTTCTTCATAGTCCCAAACGGAGTGCCCAAGATTCGCGATGTCTGCACTTAAAGACACTATCTCCGCAGTTTCGCGAAGTGCATCTCGGCTTTGTTGCAACTCTGCTTCGACTTGCTTGTATCGAGTAACATCTTGAATGACTGAAATCGATTGGGTGGGCGCACCTGACTCAGCAGGGATTAGCTTACTACTCTGATGGAGGTGCCGAATTTTTCCGTCGGCGCGCTTTATGCGATATTCAATGGATAAAGGATTAAAGCTTTCGTCTTGCTCAAATTGATCCTCATAGGCTTTATAGGCATCAAGGTCTTCCGGAACGATAAACAGAAAATAGTCGTCCATGCTTTTTACCGCTTGCATGTATTCGTCAACGCTCAAACCGTAGATTCGAGCCAATTCCTCTGAAACATGAATAGTTGTATCGGAGACGTGATCCCATATCTCATGACCGACATGGGCGATTTTCTCTGTTTCTTGCAGGAAGGCTTCCCGAGGAAGTGTTGCGTTGTGACCGTCGCTTGGCTCAAATGTGCTTGCAGATTGTTGCGGTGATTTATCTTCGAGAGTAGCAATGCGCTCATGAGCTGCATCCAGATCTCTCTGCAATCTGTCGACTAATGCTACAAGGCTTTTTGTGTCGTTATTCATAGTGTGACCACTCTTTGCCATTTTAGCACTCTGGCCAGAGTCAACGCCCTACGCGGTAGGCGTGCTATGAATATAAGATATGTCGTGACACTGTGCTAGGCCAGCTATAACTCCTTGCGCCCCCAATTGACCTATAAGTGTGTGACGGTTCACACTTTTGCAGATTTGTGCCGACGCCGCTGCGATTGGCGCCCGGAATTTTCGATATTCATTCGTGTCCCCACGGCGCTATACAAAAAGATCTTCATGCATCACAGTACTACGATCACAAACCACCACAACAAAGGTTGAACATGGCGATTTCAAAAAGGCTTCTTCGCGAAGGTCCCTATGCAGATTATTTTAGCCAAGCGGTGCAGGTGGGAGAGTCCATCTATTTATCAGGTCAGGTCGGAATCGATGAGACTGGAAATGTGCCAGCTGATCTGCTCTCACAGATGAAGCTCGCTTATACGAACATCGAAGCGGTACTGAAAGAGTATGGGGCCTCAATGGATAACATTGTCGACGAAACCTGGTTCGTCACTGACATGAAAGATTGCATGGCCCAAGTGCCTGCCTTGTTCAGTGCACGTGAGGAGCATTACGGCAAGAAACCGGAAGTGTGCCAAACGCTGGTTCAGGTAGCGGCCCTTGTTGACCCTTCAATGATGATTGAAATTAAATGTGTTGCGGTCTCCGGTTGACACAATAGATGCATCGCGTTTTCTAGGGCAAAAAAAACCCGCCTGAATGGCGGGTTTTTTTCTTATTGCTCTGCTTAGAACATGAACTTCACACGACCGCCCCAAATTTCCCCTTCTTCCATAAAGTAGGTGTGAGAGCCAGAGAGTGTGGGTGTGTCAAAGCCCTGCGCCAGGTTGGCCTCATCAAGGATGTTACGTCCGTACAACATGAGCTCCCATCTTTCGCCTCGCACGCCGGCCCGCATATTGACCTTGGTGTATGCATCAATCACATCGATCGGATCATTGTCACCAGCTGAGTTGAAGTCATCGCGGTAGTTAACATCAGCACCGAAGAATAGCTCCATACCCTGGCTCATTGTGTAGATGTAATCAGCAAACAACGCAGCACTGTAGTCTGATGCGTAGGTAGTGGGCTCACCTGATAAGTCATTGTTGGTCGAGCCAAGGTCCGACCCACAAAACTCATCCACATCCAGCTGTATGGCGGTACAGGGCCCATCTTTGAAGTCGTCATAGGTCGCGTCCAACCAAGCGAAGTTGCCTCCAAGCCGCAGGTTGTCCGTCGCCTGCCAGAGCGCATCTATTTCGATACCGTAAACCTCGGAGCTGGCGGCATTTTTTACCTGAAAGCCAATCCCCTTGAAAATAGATGTCTGTAGGTCGTCGTACTTGGTGTAAAACGCCGCCCAGTTTAAGGTCATGCCACCATCGAGCAGGGTGTGCTTACCACCGATCTCCAATGCATCCACGGTTTCATCATCAAACTCGAAGTCATCATTGGGAAGGGTGGGATCGTAACAGTCTTCAATGGTGATCGTGCCGTCCGGGTTGGGCCCACATGGAAGCGTACCCTGGTCGACTCCGCCGGGTTCGCCGTCATCAGCTGAGGTGAAGCCACCACTCTTGAAACCCTGTGAAAAGCTGGCATACAACATAGTGTCGTCACCGACGTCCCATTGTACGATCGCCGATGGAATCCAGCTATCGGTTTTGCGGTCGTCTTTAATGTCATAGGCATAGGTATTGAACTCTCCAGCTTGTATTGCGGCTAAAAAGTAGTTGTCACTGGCAGTGTCCAAGCCTGTGATCGAATCGCTCAAAGACTGCTGGCTCACCACCTCTTTCTCTTCCTCTGTGTAACGCAAGCCCAAGGTTAAGCGAAGGGTGTCAGAGAAGTTAAAAGTACCCTGACCAAACACTGCCCATGAATCTGATTCGTTGTTGAAATAGTGGTTTCGGCCAATTTGCTCAGCGCCATAGGCGCCACCGGTGGCAATTAAGAGTGCACTGGGGAGTCCAAGCAACTCGGGGACCAGTCCATCCATATTGGCATCGATAGTGACACGGCGGTCAAACTCCAATTCGCTTTGCTCGAGGTAAGCGCCGGCAACGTAATCGAAAAATTCACCGCCTGGGGAAGTAATGCGGAATTCCTGGCTGATCTGCTCAAACTCTTGATCGTCGTCTCTATGAATAAACTGGAGCGGCAGCCAGTCGACATCGACGCCGTCAATGTATTGGTAATCAGTGTAACCGGTGACAGAGGTTAGCGTGAGATCCCCTATGCTGTAATTAATGTTCAAAGAGAAGGTATTAAACTCTTCGTCATTGGAGTCCGGGTTAATACCGATACCGATGCCGTCGGCTTGGCTTTGGCCATAACCATTATCTTTGAAGGTGGTGTAGTCTTTTTTCGATTCTTCATTTATTTCCGGGTAGAAACTATCGTTGATCAGGTAACCCAATTGACCGAATGTGCCTAGGTTAGGGAAAAGCTCTGCACGGCTTGCAGGATCAAGATAAAGCTGGGTAGCGGAGGGCGCGCCGGTGCGCTCAAAATCGGTATTGGTGTATTTAAAGTCAAAGTCGAGATCGTCTGTGGGTACCCACGTAAGGCTTACCCGGTAAGACGCTTCTTCTATCTGCCCTTCATCTTCATCGAGAAAAGTATTCTCGACATAGCCATCGGTCTCGCGATACTTAAAGGCAACACGTGCGGCCAGCGTATCGGTTAGCGAACCGCTCAGAAAACCTTCGTAAATCTGGCCATCATGAGATTCAAGAGCCGCTGATATTTCGCCATTAAACTCGTCTCCAGGCACCGCCGAACGACTGGTAATGTTTACCGCTCCGGCAACTGTGTTTTTGCCAAACAAGGTGCCCTGAGGTCCGCGCAACACCTCCACGCGCTCCACATCAAGGAAACCGGCGCGATACTGTCTGCCGCGGCCCATGTAGATACCATCGATATACATACCCACTGATTGCTCAAAGGCCTGGTTATTACCTGAGCCAATGCCGCGCATGTAGATGTTGGTGTTGACCGAAGCGCTCGCAATATGCAAATTCGGTACATAGTCAGCCAGTGCCGCCATATTGGGAATACCGGCATCCTGCAGCTTTTCCCCCTGCATGGCAGTCACTGAAATTGGGACGTCTTGAAGACTCTCAGCGCGCTTCTGTGCGGTTACGATAACTTCTTCAAGTTGTTGGGCGTGCCCCAGCGTGGACGCAGTTGCTAATGCAACGGCAATAACCAGCGGGCTCTTCATGGTTTTTAAAATCATGCGGAATTCCTTCAAGGATCTAATTATCATTATTTAGCTGCTTGCAATCAGCTTTATTTACGCAGCTCAGGTACGAAAATGCGCAGACCCCTATCTTAAGGTAATAAAGAGAAGGCTAACAACCCCAGATAAGCTAGCGATTATTAATTAATGGTTTGAGTTAAAACACTTCTCGGCGGACGCAGCCTCGTTGACTGGATATTAGAAGCCAGCCACTTGCAGCAAGGAATAGGCTGACGCGCAGCCCCAACCTCAGGGGCCGTCATCGAGTAATAGGTTAAAAGAGGTATAGAGAATAGAGAGTCAGGCTATTCCTTGCCCTTCCAATCACCCTGAACCAACTCGCCATTCAGCACTACGGCTTTGGGTATGATCTCGTTGATTTTGGTTGCATCCATGGAGAACAAATCTTCATCCAGAATAATGAAGTCTGCCTTGTTCCCCACTTTGAGCGACCCCAACTCAACATCCGTCCCAAGTTGAATCGCGCCTCCCATGGTGTAGCCCTTGATCATGGTCTCAAGGCTCAACTGCTCATGCTCGGGACCGCTGACGGGATCTTCAGGCCCTGATTCTCTGTCTTGTCGGGTGTGCCCAATCTGTATACCGGTAAAGGGACTCGCAGAATGATCTGCCCACTCGCTGGGGAAATACACATCGCTGGAGAAATTCACGGTGGCGCCCTCTTTTATGAGCTCTGCCACTGGGTAAGGGTGTTTGGCGCGTTCGCCTAATGCCCCTGAATAAAAAGGCTCATCGAAGTAGTGCCAAGCAGGAGTGAACTGCCCAATCACATTCAGCTCGCCATAGCGTGCAAAATCAGCGGCATCAATCACCTGTAGATGGGTAATGGCTACTGAAATGTTCAGCGGTCTTCCCAGTTGCTCGCGCGCGGTTTCAACAGCATCAAGTACGGTTCGGGATGACTGATCACCCAGGGCGTGCACATGCAAATTAAAGTCGGCTTCATCCAACTGGAGAATCAGGGACGTGAGTTTATCAATGCCAAAGAGGCTCCCTCCCCTGTTTCCCGGTGTGTCCTCATAGTCTTGGAGCATGTGTGCCGTGCGCGTCTCTACCACGCCATCAAAGAAGATTTTTAAGGTATCAACTTTCAAGTTCTCGGAATTATAGGCCGTGGCCAATCGCTGCAGTTCTTTCACGGCATTCTCTGCCTGGTCGGGCAAGAACACGGTATAGGCACCGTGGTAGCGCAAGGGCAAAGCACCCTTCTCGTCGAGCTTTTTAACCGCGCTATACACTTTTTCGTCCAGACCGAAATTACCCGCATCCAACAGGCTGGTCACACCCCGACTACTCAGATAGTTAATGTAGTCAAAAAGAATAAGCTCTTCAGCTTCTCCCATGTCGAAAAACAGATTGGCGAACAAGGTGGCTGCGGTCTCTGTGATGTACCCTGTCAACTCTCCGTTCGCATCGCGCTTGTAGTAAGCCACATTGGGCAGCGGATCGACCGGGTTCTCGCCTATTCCAGAAATTTCCAGCGCCTTGGAATTCACCCACAGGCTATGCATGGTGATGTCGTAAATGAGCACCGCGCGCTCTGACTCCAACGCGTCCAACTCAGTTCGGGTAGGCCCATCGGTACCAAAGAATCGATTGTCCCATCCGATAGCATAAATTATTTCTTCATCGGCATTCTCAGCCAGCAATGTCTTTATGTCCTCAATCTGATCTTCCCGGCTTTCAGCCTCTGGCAAACCAATCAACCGGTTGTACATCGCCAGATAACCGGGATGCGTGTGAGCATCGATTAAGCCCGGCAGGATTAACTTCCCCTTCAAGTCCACTGTGACCGTGTTTTCACCAACAACAGACGCGGCTCCCTCAGAGTCGCCCACATACACAATTTTGTCGTCTTTGATCGCGATCACCGAAGCAGCCGGCGCATCATCATTCGCGGTAAATATGTCGGCGCCGGTAAAGACATAAGAAGCCGCATTTGCCATCGCATCTGTATCGACTTCCGCGCTAGCTTGTTTAGTGGGAGTCTGCCCTGACTCGCAAGCAGCTAAGACGAGAGCCGAGCAGGCGAATGCGATGTATGAAAGAGCGGATTTGAAATTGACCATGGCCGAGGTTCCTAAAAATCGGGATTGGCCAAGTCTACGGTTTAATCGCCCCACTGAGAAGTGGCTTACAGAAAACGAGGGAGCACTGTTTACGGCGGCAGTGTCTTCGCGGGCTGAAAGACAACCGGCGCCTGAGTGAACGCATTGGGAATCAATTATAAGACTTACAAAAGTCACCTGAGCTATACATGCCGCGAGGACAGTCATCGCCAGACTTTTGAATCACATCCTCTTCAGCCGCGCGCTTGCCGTAGGCCTTGCAATAGCCACCGCTGCGATACCAACCCACGGGACAATCACCGTCGCCAGGATTGGCGATAATTTTAGTGCCCTTGTTACTGGTTGAGCTGAATGCCTTGCAGTAATCACCGCTGCTATACGTACCCGTTGGGCAGCGGTCGCCGACCTTCTGAATAACATCAGAGGCAACTGACGCCGGTACACAGATGGCCAATGCGATCGCTGCAAATGCGAGTGCTCGAACTTTCATACCTTGATCCCCTCGACATTCCCAAAGAGCTCAATGCCTATAATGCGACCATTGCTGTCGTAGTCGATGGCCACAGAGTCTTCCTCTAAAACTTCCGTGCGGTGCACTGGCGTTTCGGGCAACAGCCTCAGGTAACTCATGCGCGCCTGGTAATCGTTACTCAATGTCATGATGCCTCCAGTAGCAACAGTACCGCCAACCAATCTGCCGGTAGGTCTCGATTCGTTTATCGAGGGAGCGCCATTGTCGTCATTTACCGACAGATAGCCATACTGCACGTATACACATGTATAAATTTCAAGCAGGTGTACCGACAGCTGCACTCGAGTGCGCTCACTGCAGCGATGAGATTTAGTTCAGCACGAATTCCTGAAACTCACCACGCATGCAGTGATTGGAACTGCTGGACGTGCTGTATCCACCCAGGTTCATAATCGCCAGGTAGTCGCCCTCTTCAGGCACCGGTAATTCCACATCTTCGGCCAGCGTGTCGATGCCTTCATTGATATTACCGGCTATCGTCATCGGCCGCGTCGCTGCGCCGGGGCGCTCGCTAAGAGGGGCGATAATGTAAGGGTATTGATAGTAAGCGTGCAGATTGCTCAGATTAAATCCGGCATCGACACCGACAAAGAGCGTACCGCCCTTCTCTTCCACCGTGTTCACCTGAACCAGCAAAACACCTGCATCCTTCACCAGGTAATCGCCTGGCTCCAGTTGCAAATGCAGGCCGCGCGGCAATGCAAAATCTGCCAACAGTTTTGCCCAGTCGTTCAAATTCAACGGTTGTTGTTTTTCTGTTAGCGGCACGCCCAGTCCGCCGCCAATATCCAAGTTAGTCACAGTAGGCAGACGCTCCAGGAAAGGCACAACCCGTTCCAACAGATTCTGCAACAGTGGAAGCTCTTCGTTGAGATATCCGGACGCGGCGTGAAAGTGGATTGTGTTCACGTGCAATTTGTAACGCTCGGCGATGGCCATGGCCTCGTCCAGCTGATCGGGATAGATGCCAAATTTAGTCGCCTGCTTGCCAGCGTAGCTGATATGTTTCAGGTGCGATGCACTGAACTCCGGATTCACGCGCAGGCCAATCGTTCTTCCCGGCGCTCGTTCACCCAGGCGCCTCAGTGAACTCAGCGAATCGCAATTGATATGCACATCCGGCATTCGCGCCAACAAATCCAAATCCATGTTGGCGACCGACGTGCCGGTGTACGTAATTTCGTTTTCCGCAAAACCCGCCTGACGCGCAAGCCGCAGTTCGTTGGGCGAGCACACGTCGATACCACAGGCATTGTGCAGCCGCAGGCTATTTAACAAGGCAGGGTGACGGTTCGCCTTGAGTGCGTAAAAAATAGTGTGGGGAAGCTGCTGGTTTTCCAACGCCTGATGCAGGCTATCTAGCTTCTCTAATACTCGGGGTAGGTTGTAAACGAATGAAGGCGTACCCATGGCGCGGACCAGCGCTTCCAGATCTTCGTCACCCAGATGTAAGCTGCCGTTATTGTAGGCCAGATCTTTGCGGCGCCACCAAAAAGTGTTGCTCACACCGCTTCCACAGGCTTACTCAAGAACCAGTAAATAATGCCCAGAAGAGCTACGGCGGCACCCAACATCAACCACCAGGGCATGCCATAGCCCACGGGCAATGTGCATACCACTAGCGCAAGAACGCCGGACAGTGACGCATAGGGAAGCTGAGTGGTGACGTGGTCCATGTGGTTGCAGCCTGTTGCCAGTGACGACAACACAGTGGTGTCGGAAATGGGTGAACAATGGTCAGACCAAACCGCGCCGGTGAGCACACAAGCCAAACAAGAGTAGAGAATATGCATGTGATCGGCGTCGGCAATTCCGTTCGCCTGCATGACGGCCCAGCACAGGGGGATTACCAGTGGCATCAATATACCCATCACGGCCCAGCTAGAGCCCGTGGCAAAGCCGGTGACCGCAGCGAGCAAAAATACCGCCGTGGGTAGGAAGTATGGCGACAAGCCATCACCCAGTATGGAAATCAGGAAGTTAGCGGTTTGCAGGTTACTACTCACATCGGCAATCGCCCAAGCCATTAGCAACACGATAAGGCCGGTGACCATAAACTTGGCACCCATCACCCAGGCATCCACGCACTCTTCCAGGCTAAGCAAGCGCTGGGAAAACGTCAGCGCGACTGCCACCAACGACGACAGGAACGAAGCCCAGATCAGCACTCGATAGGAGTCCGCGCTACCGACGATGTCTTGCAAGGTATCGCCCTCACCGTCGATATACAAACCCACGATCACCGTGGCCACCAGAGTAACGATGGGCAGCACGCCATTAATAGCCCGGCAGGGAATACCTTCCTTCTCAGCCATTTCTTCGATTTCGCGACTGGCAGTACTTTCACCCTGGGGTTTTGATACCTGTCCGGTCTCCCGCGCGCGGCGCTCAGCTTTGAGCATGGCTCCAAAGTCGCGCTTGCTGGCGACCACGCCAAACACCAGCGCCAGTGCCAGAAAGGGATAGAAGCTATAGGGAATGGAATGCAGGAACAGCGTATAAGCAGGCTGCGTAATCCCCGCGATGCCTTCAATGGACTCTTCGATCAGACCCACCTGAAAACCTACCCAGGTGGTAATGATGGCAATTGAGGCGACCGGCGCCGCGGTCGAATCCACCAGATACGCCAGCTTCTCTCGTGAGATTTTCAGGTGGTCGCTCATGGGTCTTGTGGCGTTGCCGACAATCAGGGTGTTGGAGTAGTCGTCAAAGAAAATCGTCAGCCCGAGAAAGGCGATCACTGCCTGGCCTTTGCGGGGGGTTTTGGCAATAGTCAGGGCACGATTAACAATGCCCAGCATTCCGCCATTACGCGACACCACCCCCACCATGCCGCCAATGGTCATAGTGAAGATAATAATGGCCGCATGGCCCGGGTCTGCCAGCGCATCCAGCATGTACACAGCCATGGAATCGAACAGTGCTTTGACTCCCCCTTGCAAGGTCAAGCCATTCACCGCCCAGGCACCGGCGATAATGCCCGCGAACAATGCCGGAATCACCGCGCGCAGCAAAAAGGCGAGAGTAATCGCAATGACGGGGGGCAACAAAGATGCCCAGGCGGGTATCACCGGTACTTCAAACTGCTGCAGCACGGTTGTGCCGTCGCGCAGCTCAATGGTTGAGCTACCGTAGTTTTGTTTCTCTACCTCAACCAGTGCCTGGCCATCACTAGGAAAGCCTTCAAACACCAGCTCGCCATCAATAAAAAGGCTCAGCTGCTCAGGGCCAGGTTCGCTGATGGTGATCGGTACCGCCAAATCGGTCAGCAGTACCGGGGGAACTTCCAGCTGGGGGGTACTTGCCTGAGCAACACCCGCAGCCATACAAACGAGCGTGAAAAGAGCGCCTAGCAACATCTTTTTCATGGAGGAATAATTCCAATCTTTATTATTCCCCGTATCTTACTCCACCGCCCACTTCTCGGGTATCGGCAATTGAGAAAAACACATTCCGGCCAGCAATCTGCCGCTTAGAAGCCACCGGCAAGAATAAACTCGTCCACGGGCATACGCTCGCGCGGTTTCTCATCGCGCTGGGCAAAGCTCGCGTCTACATCAGTGGCAGCACCCTCGTAGCCAATCGCCAATGCCGTCAGCGGCTCCAGCGAACCCTCGATACCGAACACTTCACGGGCTTTGTCGGGGTTTATCCCAATCATCTGGTGCACTACCAGTCCTCTGGCAGTGGCTTCCAATGTCAAAAATGCGGAGGCCGCACCCAGGTCGTGGCTGGCTGCTTTATTGGGTTTGCCGTTGTATTCGAAGTTGTGCTGCGCGAAACCCAATGCAAGCACGGGGGCATTGGCCGCCCAGGGCTGATTGCCCTCCAATAGCACGCTTTGAATTTTCTCCCAGGTCGCAGGGTCGCGCGCTTTGACGCCCACGATGTAACGCCAGGGCTGGGCGTTATAGGAGGACATGGTCCAACGGGCGGCCTCAAACAATGCAGCAACATCGTCGCTGGAAACTCCGCGCGCCGGATCAAAGGCATAGGGGCTGTGGCGTTGCTGTAGCAGTGGGTGGATATCAACATTCGTATTGGCGTTTCTGCTCACAATGATCTCCGTAAATTCTGTGGTTGCTTGGCAAAAAAGAAGGAGCGTGCCAAGAGGCACGCTCGGTGTTTCAGGCAACCAATTTGCCTTCAGTGTAGTCTCGAATCGCCTGATCGATTTCTTCAGGGGTATTCATGACAAAGGGGCCGTGTTGGCTGATGGGTTCGCGAATCGGCGCGCCGGTTAATAACAGTGCCCTTGCGCCCTGCTCCGATGCAGAGATCGTCAGCACGTCACCCTGCTGGTAAAGCCCCATCTGTCCGGCGGACAATTCGTCCGTCGCACCAGAGAAAACCAGCAATGCCAACATATTGTCGCGCTCTACCGGCAACTCGACGGTAGCGCCCGGACTCAGGTCGATATCAAAGTACGTGGCCTGAGTGGCGCTTTGCGCAATCGGGCCTGTCACTTCGGTACCGCTATGAGACAGCTTTCCTGCTATCACTTTGATGCTGCTTCCGTTGCCCAAATCAACCACTGGGATTTCCGCACTGGCAAACTCCTGGTAGGCCGCAGGTTGCATCTTTTCGCTGGCGGGTAGATTCAGCCACAGCTGAAAGCCGTGCAGCGATCCATCAGTTTGCTCGGGCATCTCCGAATGAATCACGCCGCTGCCGGCGGTCATCCATTGCACATCACCACTAGCAATCACACCTTCATTACCCAGATGATCTTTATGGCGCATGGCACCTTCTAGCATGTAGGTAATGGTTTCAAAGCCGCGATGGGGATGCGGCGGGAAACCACCGATGTAGTCGGCCCCGTCCTCTGACTGTATTTCATCGAGCATCAGGAACGGATCGATCTCACGCATTACGCTTCGGCCACCAATTCGACGAATCTTTACACCATCTCCGTCGGAAGTCGGCATTGCGTTAATCACACGTTGTAAGCTTCTGTACTGAGTCATTGTCTCGCCCTCCTTAGGCTATGTTGGCGACGCTGCTACGCAGCTGATCGCGGTGGTGTGGACGAGAAAAATCGATTTCCTGGCCCACCGGTATTACCCCTGTGGGGTTAATCGTTTTGTGACTGCCGTAGTAGTGCGCCTTGATATAGGGCATATCTACCGTTTCGGCGACACCTGGCTGCTGGTACAAATCACGCACGTAAGCTGACAGGTGCTGGTAATCCTCTATGCGCTGCTGATTGGTTTTGAAGTGACCAAAGTACACTGCATCAAAGCGCAACAAAGTGGTGAACAGACGCCAGTCCGCTTCGGTAATCTGATCGCCCGTAAGGTAACGGCGAGTGGACAAACGCAGCTCTAAATCATCCAGCGCCGCAAACAATTCAAGGTAAGCCTTTTCATAGGCCTTTTGCGACGTTGCAAAACCGGCACGATAAACCCCATTGTTGATGGTTGGGTAAATCCAGTCGTTCAGCAGATCAATTTCCGCGCGCAATTCAGCGGGGTAGTAATCTTCATGATTGCCGGTGATCTCATTAAACGCAGTGTTGAACATGCGAATGATCTCAGCAGACTCATTACTGACAATCGTTTGCTGCTGCTTATCCCATAGCACCGGCACTGTCACCCGGCTGGTAATCGCAGGATCCACCTTGGTGTAGATCTGGTGCATGAAGTCCATGCCGTACAGATGATCCGGATACTCATCAGAAAACGCCCAACCGTGCTCCAACATCAGGGGCTCGACAATGGACACACTGATCAAGTCTTCCAGGCCCTTCAGTTGGCGGAAGATCAGGGTCCGATGAGCCCAGGGGCAAGCCAGCGAAACATACAGGTGGTAGCGGCCGGCTTCGGCGGCAAAGCCACCCGTGCCGGTGGGACCTGGTGAGCCATCGGCTGTCACCCAGTTGCGAAACAGGCTTTCCTGGCGTTTGAATTCACCCTGGTTGCTGTCGGTCTCGTACCACTGGTCAGCCCATTTTCCGTCGATTAATAAGCCCATGTCGCTCTCCTTTTCCTTGTTTAGTTCGAATAATTCAATTTGATGGCGCCAGTATAGGCTTGTTATCAACTATGAATAGCGATACCTTTTAACCAATTCGTTCAAATATTTTGATCTATGAAGCTACCCCTTACTCTGGAGGCCCTGGAGGTCATTGACGCCATCGACCGCAAGGGCAGTTTTGCGGCGGCGGCTACTGTGCTGCACAAGGTGCCATCGGCTATCTCCTACACGGTACAGAAGCTGGAGCAGGACCTGGATGTCACCCTGTTTCAGAAAGAAGGTCGGCGCGCCGTACTGACACCCGCAGGCCGCCATTTAGTGGACCAGGGCCGGCAACTGTTAAGCGCAGCCGATCAATTGGCCGCAGGCACACGCCAGATTGCGACCGGCTGGGAGCCACACCTGCGCATTGCGGTGGACACGATTGTCTCCATGGAGTCGGTGCTGCCATTTATCGCGCAGCTACAAGTCGAACAACCGAACATCGAGGTGTCGCTATCCACAGAAGTGCTGGCGGGCACCTGGGAGGCACTCATCGAGAACCGGGTCGATTTGATCATCGGTGGATTGGGCGACGTACCAGGACACAAGGGAATTCGCTGCGAGGCCTGGCAATCGGTTGAGCATGTCTTCGTGGTGCCGCCAGCACATCCATTGTGTGAAGAGACCCAACCCATCAGCCTTGAAGCTGCGCGCCAGTACCCTGCAGTGATCGTCAGGGACACTTCCAGAAACTCAGCGACACTTTCCCGCGGCATATTAAATCAGCGCAGCGCGATTTATGTCCCCACCATGGAAGCCAAGATTGCCGCGCACCGGGCAGGGCTAGGCGTAGGTTACGTCCCCAAACTGCAGGCCCGTGAGGACATTGCGCAAGGACGGCTGGTATCACTCAAGCTAGCGGAACCGTACGAGGAAAGCGCCCTGATGCTGGGCTGGAAGGCCAGTAATCGCGGGCAGGCATTGCAGTTTTTACTGGAGCGACTAAGACATTCAACCGCCCCGAAAAATTGACGCTCCGGTCAGACAACCAGAGCTAGCGTTCAGACAATCGGCTGAGGTGCGGCGCGCGAGCCCAGTTCATTGTCGATCATCAACAAACCGTAACCATCTTCCTTCACCAGCTTCAGTTTGGAAATAATTTCACCCACGGTCGCTTCCTCTTCCACTTGCTCGTTGACGAACCACTGCAGCAGGTTATAGGTCGCGTGATCTTTTTCCTTGAGCGCCTGGTCACTGAGATTATTGAGCTTGGCCGTCATCGCTTGCTCGTGGGACAGCGATTTCTTAAAGACATCAAGAATTTTTCCAAACTCACTGGGCGGCTGAGTAATTTCCTTAAGCACCACATGAGCACCCTGCTCTAACAGGTAGTTATAGATTTTGGTGGCGTGCATCTGCTCTTCTTCGTACTGCTGCTTGAGCCAGTTGGCAGCGCCGTTAAAGTCGATATGCGCGCAGTAGGCAGACATCGCGAGGTATAGATAGGCAGAATAGAATTCATCATTGAGCTGCTTGTACAGCGCTTTCTGCATTTGGTCAGAGATCATGGGGGAACCTTATCGTGTAAGTTCGCCCATTCTATTGAAGGGCGGCAGCGGATGCCACCGCCCGAACAGATTACATCTGAGGAATTTCCTCAAAAACAATGGGCAATTCAGCGCGACGATAGCGCTCAGATCGGGCCTGTAGCGTGTCCGCCGCATCGTCCAGGTTCATCATGATGACAAAACGCTCCTCGCGCACCCCATCCAGGGTGAAGCGTGCCAGCTCATCAAGATCCTGAAACTGCATCTCTGCGCCAGCCGCTTTCATGGCTTCCTTGAATGCTTCGATGTCCGGTGGTGGTGCTCCGGGCTTCTCACGCTTGAGCTCATCCGGGCGGTTTCGCTCTGGATTCCACAGCCCGGTGACCAGCACGCCACCCGAGGGATAGAACAACGAGGCTTTCAATTTGGTGCCTTCGCTTTCCAGCTGGGACGCCAGACATTCAGTCATTGCACACACCGCGGCTTTGCTGGAGGCATAAACCGATTGATACGGCAGACTGGAAATACCGCCGTCGCCAGAGGTGGTGTTAATGACATAGCCTTCTTCGCCACCGGCGATCATTCTTGGAACGAAGGACTGGATACCGTGGGCAATGCCCATCACGTTAACGCTATAAATCCAGGCCCAGTCGTTGGGCGTGGTTTCCCAGATATTGGAAGACGGCGCTGCAACACCTGCATTGTTGAACAGCAGGTGACAGGCACCGTACAAGTCGTACACGTAATCGGCCAGTGCATCCAGAGACTCAGGCTTGCGCACATCGACTTTAAAAGCACTCACCTGACGACCTTCGCCAGTGCATTCTTCAACCGCCGCCTGCATTGCGCCCTCTTCGACGTCGGCGATGACCACTTTGGCGCCTTCATCCAGCAATGACTTAACCAGTGCCTTGCCAATGCCACCGGCGCCGCCGGTCACCACCGCTACTTTATTGGAAAAATCCTTCATGAAATCACTCCTGAGACAAAAATCGGGAGACCATAATCCCACAACGGGGAGAGTGGAACAGTGTCAAAAGCGATCCTCGGCAGTGACCAATTCAATCACTACCGGGGAACGAAGGGGAATGCAGAGGGGCTAGTTTCGGGGGAAGTTCACTTTCAGTGACAGCTGGGCGCGCACATCGTAGCCATCGTCACCGCTTACGTCGACACGCTCGCCCCACAGCAGTTCGCCGCCAATCATGACGCCGTCCATGGGATAGTGCAGCAAGTTCACCTGGGCGATCTGGCCCTCTTCAAACTCGCTACCCGCCTGACCCTTGGTGGTATCAAGCTTGATGCTGCTCCAGCCAACCGAGGAGGACCACTGATCACTCCAGTAGTGATCGTAATAGGCAACCACACCCAGAATCGGCACGGCTTCAGCCGTGTTACCCACGCGACGGTTGTTCGCGGGCGCAAGGTCCACGCCGCCGTCGTTCATGTAGTTACCAATACCTTCACCGTAAACTAACTGTAGCTTGAGCTTATCCTGGCCAAAGGTGTTGATCACGGTGCTGGCGTTAAGTCCCCAGCCAAACTCAGAGTCTTTTTTGCCGGTGTCCAGACGCTCATAGCCCAACTCCCGGGCGATACCAGCGAGCTGCCAGTGTCCCCAATCATTGTTGCTGCGATAGCGTAAGGTCAGGTCGGGAATTTCATTGTGCTTTTTAATCACGTCGTCGAGTACGGCGTCACAGCTATCGTCGTCGGGTATCTCTGTACACTGGTCTCTGAACTTGCCCACGGTGAGTGCCGTGTCCGGGTTCTCCAGAGCGACCGAAAATTCATTATTTTCCATGGGGAAGGTGTAGCGCATCTGTTGATTACGGTAGAACACCATGCCGGTGGGACCCCAGTAATCAATCGTATTGGGGAAAACGTCCGCATCCATGAAGTTGGACCAGGTCTGCCCCATACCGAAGTTATTCAGCGTCGCCCAGGCATGTCGCAGCCGCGGTGTGGTCTGGCCGGCATCGCCGCCCACACCAAACAATTCAGCTTCCAGCAAGGCGCCTACTTTACCCATGGGGGTATCGTAGTCTGCCTTAAAACCCAAACGCGATTGGCGCACACTGTAAACAAACTCGCCGTCCTGGCCGTACTGCCCGTCCTGAGTTGGGATGGTTGACACCCGCAAGGTATCGTTCCAGTCGGGGTCGACACGCTTGAAGTCGTAAATCGCATCAGCCATCACGAAACCATAAATATCGAAATCAAGACCGCCTTCTTCTTTCTCGATTTCAATGACGGTGGCAGTTTCAAGTTCCTTTGGCTGCGTATGTTGCTGCGCGGTGACTACCTGCTCGGTCTGCTCGGTCTGGCCCGTCTTGAGCTGCTGCAGTTCTTTTTGCATCATCTCCAGAGCCTGCTGTTGCTGCTCCAGCATGATGCGCTGCTGTTCGAGCTGCTGCTCCAGCATGCGAATAGTGTCATCGTCGGTGGCCGCATTCGCGGACAGGGTGCCTATCGCAAGGGAAACAGCGAGGGGGAGTATCTGCAGGTGCCGATTCATATCATTGAATTCCTTTGTATTTTTACTGCCTTCACTGTAGTCGGCCACGCTTCATCTGGCAACCGGCTCAAGCTGGAATTCAATCGTTGTCTAACTGCATTTGAACAACCCCGGCTTGGCTTCGCCGGGGTTGTTTTAGTGTAAAAGCCGCGCGAGTTTAATCCAGCAGTTCAGGTTGCTCGGCGATAATGACATCGTACAGAGGCTGGAAGCTGAACCACCCAGCAACGGGAGAACCCACTGTTTCGCGCGTTTGCAGCGCGACCTCATGGGAAATCGGCTTTGGCGTACCTGCGGCCTCTGCCATCAATTGGGCCTGGCAGGTGCGCTCCATGGTGATGTACCACCAGGCGGCGGCATCAATGGTCTCGCCTACGGTGAGCAAACCGTGGTTCTGCAAAATCGCGCCCTTGCTATCGCCCAGTGCAGCCGCGATTCGCTCGCCCTCTGTGTTATCCAGGACAACACCGGAAAAATCGTCAAACAACACGTGATCGTCATAAAAAGCGCAGGCGTCCTGGGTTAAAGGATCCAGCTTTTTGCCCAGCGAGGAAAAAGCTTTGCCATAAACCGAGTGGGAGTGCGCAGCGGCAGTAATCGCCGGGTTACTCATATGGATCTGGGAATGAATGGTGAACGCCGCGCCGTTGAGCAGGCCGTCTCCCTCTACCACCTCGCCAGTGTGGCTTACCAGCAGCAGGTCAGACACCTTCATCTGCTTAAAAGAGCGACCCATGGGGTTCACCCAAAAATGATCGGTCAGCTCCGGGTCCCGCACAGTGATATGACCTGCTACGCCCTCATCAAAGCCAAGCTTGCCAAACAGGCGCAGTGCTGCAGCCAGCTTGATTTTGCGATCTTTGCGGATTTCCTCAGTACCTTCAGGCGTTATCTGAACGTCGTCGACGGAATCCATGTTCATTACGATATTGTTGGCTGCATCATTCATCGGCTGTCACCTTATTCACGTGTTTCTCGGTTTATACTCTCACCATGAGTAATTCCGACATCATGGCACTCTTCGCTCCCTGGTTAGAGCGTTGGGGGATACCCGACCTGGACAGCAATGCTGCATGGCTGCAGGCGGTCTCCCTGAAAACATTTGCTGCTGACGATTACCTGGTCCGTGCCGGTGATATCGACGACAGCTTGTATCTCGTTCAGTCTGGGCTGGTGCGACTGTTCTACACCACCCCCGACGGTCGCGAACGCAATAAAGCGTTCTTTCGAGCCGGACAACTGACCGGCGCGGTTAGCGCAGCAATGACAAAATCTGCGGCGCCCTTTTCCATTCAAGCGATGGAGCCCATTGAGGCCCTCGTCTTTCCCTACAGCGCCATGTCGGCTGCGGCGGAGAAAGATCTCGCCATCGCGCACGCTAGCCAGAAAATGTTGGCCGAAGCGTTCATTCGCAATGAGCAACGAGAAGCCATGCTGCTCACCTGTAATGCCGAGCAACGCTACCAGTGGCTACTCGATAACGAGGCGGACCTGCTCGAGCGCATCACTCAGATCCATATAGCGTCTTACTTGGGTATCGACGCCGTGTCTTTATCGCGACTCAAGCGTAAGAATAGGCAATAAACCCCAGGCTCGCATTAACATATGTTAAGTCACCCGGTTCAATCACTTTCGGAGCACAGTATGTCCCTACCCCAGCCCGGCATCTATCGCCACTACAAGGGCAACGAGTACCAGTTGATCGATGTCGCCACCCATTCCGAAACCGAGGAAGCCATGGCGGTTTACCGGCCGCTTTATGGCGAACGTGCGCTGTGGGTCAGGCCGCTGAGCATGTGGCAGGAGTCCGTGGAGCGCGAAGGCACCACACTGCCGCGCTTTGAGTACCTGCGCCCCGCTTCCGAAGCCTAGTCGACTGTGCGACCATAAGCGCCACATTCTGCGAAGGCCCGAACCGATAATGCAAGCACTGCTGGAACGCCTGTTCAAACTGGAAGAACACGAGACCCGCGTCTCCACCGAGATTCTGGCCGGGCTGACCACCTTCATCACCATGGCCTACATCATCTTCGTGAACCCGCAGATGATGGCATCGGCGGGCATGGACCTTGGCGCAAGCTTTGCGGCTACCTGCCTGGCTGCCGCGCTGGCCTGTGTGTTCATGGGTCTATACGCCAACTGGCCAGTCGGCCTGGCCCCGGGCATGGGCCTCAACGCTTTTTTCACCTACACCGTCGTGGGAGAAATGGGTTACGACTGGCAAGTTGCCCTTGGGGCTGTGTTCATTGCCGGAATCCTGTTCGTCATTATGAGCGTGACCCGTTTGCGCGCCTGGATGCTCAACAGCATTCCCAAAGACCTGCGCGTGGCAATGGGTGCAGGCGTCGGCCTGTTTATCGGTTTCATCGGATTGAAGAGCGGCGGCTTGATTACTGAAAATCCCGCCACCCTGCTCTCTCTGGGAGATCTCACCCAACCTGAGCCCTTACTCGCCGCACTCGGCTTTACGCTCATCGCAGGGCTCTCGGTGCGCCAGGTACCAGGCGCCATTATGCTGGGCGTTCTGATTATCACTGTACTGAGCTTGCTTACCGGCATGGTCGAATACCAGGGCATCGTCGCGCCACCCCCAAGCATCGCACCCACCCTGATGCAGCTGGATATCGCCGGCGCGTTCGAGGTAGGAATGGTCAGCGTTATCATCGCCATCTTGTTCGTTAACCTGTTCGATACAGCTGGCACGCTGCTGGGAGTGGCCACTCGAGCCAATCTGGTCAACGAAAAGGGTGAAATTCAAAACATGGATAAAGCGCTGCAGGCAGATAGTTCTTCCAGCGTAGCGGGCGCCCTCTTTGGATGTGCACCGGTCACCAGTTACGTTGAAAGTGCTGCAGGCGTTGCAGCCGGCGGCCGCACTGGCCTGACAGCGGTGACCGTTGGCATTCTATTTCTGCTGGCGATGTTCTTTTCTCCGCTGGCAGGCATGGTGCCCGCTTATGCAACGGCCGGCGCACTCATTTATGTTGCGCTACTGATGATGTCGGGAATGCAGGGGTTGGACTATGAGGATGCTACTGAGCTGATACCTTCCCTGCTGACCATCATTATGATTCCGCTCTCGTTTTCAATCGCCAACGGCATTGCGGTGGGCTTCATCAGCTACGTGGCCATCAAGATTATCGCCGGGCGCAGCGGCGATGTGAGCTTTGGCGCCTGGTTTCTCGCCGTCATTTTTCTTGCCAAGTTCGCGTTTTTCTAAGCCTGTATTGCGGGCAAAAAAAATCCCCGCTTTAGCGGGGATTTTTTTATTCTTTATTAATGTCTGTGATTAGAAATCCAGACCAACCCTCACCATGTACTGACGAGGCGCAATCAGCTCATCGCCGGTAGCACCCACGCCAAACACGTCGGTGAAGCGGGCGTTGATGCCATCTTCATCGGTCAGGTTCTTGCCGATCAGTTCTACGCGCCAATCGGATGATCCTGGGTAAAAGCCGACCACAAGGTCAATGACATCATAGCTATCAACCACATCGGTCTTGTCGTTGTTGAAAATGCGGTGCTTGAAATCGCCCCGGTAGGTGTACTGAAGGGTCGAACGCATTTCACCCCAGGAGCCCAGTTCGGCATCCCAGTTCAGTGCCAAGTTACCAGTGAAACCCGGGGTCTTCGCCAGTTCATTACCGTTTACGTTTTGCACCTGCGCGGCACGGGCCCGCTGAATTTCAGGGCTGAACAAATCAAAGCCCTGACCAATCAACTCATTGGTGGCTGCATCTGACTGTACGTTATCCAACGCCAGGTGATCGGCGGTGATTTCAGTTTCCAGCCAGGCCATGCGCGCATCCAGCACCAGGTTGTCTGTCAGGAAGGCCGCGAACTCAAGCTCAGCACCGTAAATTTCCGACTCGGGAATGTTGCCCACACCGCCCTGGAATACTTCAGGGTCTGTCGCCTGATACTGCAGACCTTCGTAGTCGTAATAGAAAGCAGCGGTATTGATTCGAACACGGCCATCAGCGAGGTCAGTTTTTAGACCCACTTCATAGGCATCAACCACTTCTTCTTCGTAGATAGGCAGCACAACGATAGGGGCAATTTCATCCTCGAGACCGAAGGTCAGGTTGGAACCGCCGGGCTTGAAGCCTCTAGTGAAAGAAACATAGCCCATGGTGTAGTCATTGAAGTCATGTTCCAACACCAGACGGCCGGTGACCTTGTCACTCTCCTGTTTCAGTGACTGGGTTCCGTCACGTCCGTAGAAGTTGGTCACTTCAGACGTCACTTCGTCTTCGGTATAGCGCAGGCCGAACACGGTGCGCCAGTCATCGTTAAAGTTCCAGGTACCCTGGCCGTAAACAGAGATAGATTCACGCGTGGGTTCGGCGTCAGAAATAAATCCGAAGTCGCCATTAAAGTTGTAGACGTCTTCTACCGTGAAGGGGTCGAACTCGCCATCAAAGCCAAAGTCCAGACGCTCCAGAATTTCACCTTCAATCTCTGTATCCAGATAAAACGCACCGGCTACCCAGTCCAGCTTACCGAACAAGGGTTCGGCAGAAATCAGGTTGAGTTCCTGAGTGACGGTTTTCAGGTCGCTGGTTTCCGCATCGTAGAAACTGGGCAACAGCGCGAAGGGAGGCAAGCTATCCAGGTCATTACGATCGTTATCGCGGCGAATCAGTACATCGTCATGCTGATAACTGGTCAGCGACTTTACGGTAAAGTTTTCCAGGTCCCATTCAAGCACTGCACTGTAAATCTCGGAAGTGAGCTGAAACTCAGCTGGCGAGTCCTGACGCAATTTACGAGCATCGCGAGTGGTGTCCAACAGTCCTTTCTGGGCAGCACCGTTGCGGTCCTCATCGTAGTACTGGGCGGTAAGGTGAACCCGGAAGGTATCGGTGGGCTCAATTAGAAAGCGCAGGCGGCCAGAGAGGCTGTCGGCGTCATCTAGCTCCTGATCGAGCACCACATTTTCAGAGAATCCATCGTGCTTGTTAGTGGCGATACTGGCACGCATGGCCACGCTGTCGCCCATAGGCACGTTGATCGCGCCTCTCGCACGGACCAGGTCGTAGTTGCCCAACGTAAGGTCGGCGGTGCCATAGACCTCATCGGTGGTCGGCGCCTTGGTAATCACATTGATAGCACCACCAGTGGAGTTCTGGCCAAACAGGGTACCCTGAGGACCACGCAGCACTTCGATACGCTCCAGATCGAGGAAATCCGTTTGCAGGGCAAAGGGTGAAGCGACGTAGATACCGTCCAGGTGGTAAGACACCGAGGGGTTAGCAATGGCATTTTGGTTAGCTTCATTGCCCACGCCACGAATCGTGATGACGGTCTTGAAACCTTCATTCTTGGCGATATTCACCCCAGGGGCGATGGCGCTTAGATCAACAAAGGTCGTGATCTGGCGATTATCCAGATCTTCATCTGACAGCGCAGTTACGGCCTGTGACAGATCCTGCAGGCTTTCCGTGCGCTTCTCGGCGGTAACAATCACCTCTTCAAAGACTGGACGAGCGTCCTGTGCAACCACCGAAACAGAAATAGCGGTCGACACTGCCAGGCCAATTACCTGCAGTGGGAGTGTGGGTTTCAACATGTGAGATCCTCGTTGTGTGGTGTGCGCTGAGGAGTCTCTGCCCCTTTGATTGCGGTATTCATTGAAGGGCGGGGAATTTAGCATTGACCAAGACAAATTAAAATAGCTGTCGTTGTATCAAATTTCACCCTTAGAGCACCTGAAAAGAAGCCCGGCTAATCCAACGGCGGGAATATCACCTTCCAATCGTCCTTCATATCCACCACGGTCCAACCGCGCTCTGGCGCTTCGTCCAAACCGCGCTGTAACTGGCCGATATGCGAGTCCCGATCGTAGGCCCATTCGCGCTCGGCATCGGTATGGTGAATCAATACGCCAAGACGCGGCCCAGAACCGGCTGTACTCCATTCCAGCATCTGGAAATCACCGTCGGAATTACCCACAGCCATAATAGGACGGCGACCTATGTGCTGATTAATGCCCACGGGCTTGCCTTCCTTGTCATCGATAAAATTCATCTCCGGCAAGCGTATTAACTGTGGCTCACCCTCAATGACCTGATACTGGGTGCGAATACTGCTGCCAATCACCTGCTCTGGAGGGATGCCATAAACGCCCTCAACCCAGGGCCGCATAAACTCAATGCCTCCACCTGAGGTGATGTAAGTCTTAAAGCCATTAGCGCGCAGATAAGCCAGTAACTCCAGCATAGGCTGGTAAACCATCTGGTCATAGCGGCGACCCGTCGTGGGGTGGCGTGCCTCGTCCAGCCAATCAATCACTGTGGTGCCAAAATCCTCTACCGACATACCGGCATGGGTAGCCATCACCAGTTGCACCAGGCTCTTGGTTCCACCGCTGAGCGCGCCCGCATTGTCGCCCTTTAGTACCGAGGCGAAAGGTTCCTGCTGCTTCCACTCAGGATGCTGTGGCGCCATTGCCTTTACCCGATCGAAGGCGAATATCGCTTGGAAATACAGGGGCTGCTCGGCCCAGAGGGTGCCGTCGTTATCAAACGTGGCGATACGCTCATCGGCGGGCACATAGTGCTCTGAGCCCTGCTCTGTCACCTGGTTCACAAAACTGACAATGGCGGTACGCGTCTTTCCCTCTTTCCAGGAAGGCAATGGATCGTCGGCAGCCAACGCAACAGTTGGCAATAAAAACAACAAAGATACGAACAGCGAAAGCGAATGTTTCATAGTGATTCAGCCTCTTCAGGGGCGGCGCCCAAATTTAAAACATCACGTAACAACGGGGTATCGCGGCTCTGCCAGACCCATAAAACAATGGGAGCCACCGTAGGCACGATCAGCACATTTAACTGGTAAAACAATGCAATGAAGGTGGCATTAGGGGCGCCGGGTTGTTCCAGAAAGAGCGTACCTAGATTCACCATCAGCTCCTTCAAACACAGGCTCAATAGTCCCACCAGCACCAGCGGGTAAAGCACGAACAAACCAGTGACAAAACTGTTTAGGTAACTGTCTTTAGCCGTCGCAAAGTGCAGCGTGGCATAAAAGGGCAGCGAATAAGACAAAATGCCAGGGTTGATGAGAAACGCCAGCTGGTACTCAGACTGTTCTTGAGGTACCGGTGCACCATTGAGCTCACCAAACTGTGTCATCAACACAGCCTTGCCTCCCTGAAACTGTAGACCGTCCACCGCCGCGGGAAACCAGAACTCCAGAATCATATCGGCCAAACCGACCGCCGGCATTGCTATGAACCCCATAGCCACTGTCCACAATGCAAAACAGGGAATGATCAGCGCAAAGGCAAACAATAAAAACTGACGCAGGTTGTTATCCGGCGGCAGCGGCATTGGCGGCTCCAAGTTGGTCTCTGGACAGGTAGCGAAGGTACACAATAAATACCACCAGCACGTCCAGCATGATGAGTGATGGCCACAGGTACAGGTGTACCCAGGAGAAAATATCGATATCCCAGTCGCCCAGATAGAACAGGGAAATAATGCGGACGATGTTTAAAGCCTGAATCGCAAAGAAACCCGACACAATCGCTATACTGCGCGCCTTCCAACTGGCCGGGTAAGCAACGACTGCAGCAATCAGTACGATGGTGGCCTCAACGCCGTTACAGCCGGCCTCAATCGATACTGCGAAACCCGTATCTTTAAACTGCAGAACCTTGCCGTACGCTATGACTCCATCGTCAAAAGGCGCGATCAGCGTGGCGCTGATTTTGGCCAACAAGGTGGTAAAAGGCACTACCAGGTGCTCCTGCACCGGATTGAGCATTTCCAGAGAAAACAGCGCCACCAGTACAACGGAAAATGTGATGACAAAACGCTTCAAGCCTTAAACCCCTGAGTGACTAACCTGCTCATAGTAGCAGGACGAGTCTATAGATTCACCGAGCCTCGCGGATGGAAGAAACCATCGAGCATATCCCGCTGTTCCATGGCATCACGATAACCACACTCAATCAAATCACGACAGAAGTTGCCCTCGAACAAAAGATAGCTGGCAAGACTTGCGCCGCCACCCTTTGGCGTGGCGCCAGTGATATTGAGAACCGTGCGCATCGCGCGCGGCAGGCGGTGAATATGATCAGCCACCAGTTCGTCTATCTCGATAGAAGGGTTAATACTTAGAAAATCAATCAGGCGCATATCACCTGTTGATGCATGAGGGTTCTCGTTCTTAACCACCCCCACCAGTTCGTTCACCCTTTCCAGATGCTCCATGTCATTTTCGAGCGCATCGATGAAAGCGCTGTTGAATACATGGCCTACCATCTTGGCGAGCGAGGGCGAAGGGGTTGTGGAATGATCCACGGGGGGGTGAGTCGAGTTACCGCTCACGCCCACCACCATCACTCGCTGGGCACCCAGATGAAGCGCCGGACTGATTGGAGACACCTGACGCAGCGCGCCATCTCCGTAGTAAACCCCATCGATTGCTGTCGCCGGCAGTATGGTGGGAATGGCAGACGACGCCAACAAATGCTGAACCCCAAGCCGCGTGGGTAATCCACGTCGCCGGGAGCGGCGCCAGGGTAGTAACACGCTGCCATCCAGGTCGCTCTGGTAAAACGTCACCGACTCACCGCTGTCGTAACTGGACGCTGTCACGCCGATAGCATCTAACAGACCACCTTCAAGGCGGCGTTCCAGATCATCGAAGTTAATGGACTGTTCCAGCAGCTTCCCCAGTGGCGCCGTATCCAGCAGGGACAGCGGCTTACCCAGGCCCGTGCCGCGATGAAACAGAGAACCCACCAGGCGCAGCACGCTGCCCGCAAGGTCCAGATAACCCGCCCGATACACTTGCTCAACCTTCAGGTTGGTCCAAATGTGCTCGACTTTCTTAACCGCCAGGCGAAAATTATTGGCAGATGCCCCAAGAGCAACCGCATTGATCGCCCCCGCAGAAGTACCTGTAATAATAGAAAAAGGATTATGCGCCCGCTTGGGCAGTATTTCTGCCGCCGCTTTGAGCACACCGACCTGATAGGCTGCGCGAGCGCCGCCACCGGTGAGAACCAGTGCCGTACGATCTGTGGCTGGGAGGTGTTGTTGAGTCATGCCTCAGTTTTACTGGAAGTTATAACCGATTGCCAGACCGCAAGTGCGCAGTTCTAAGGAAAACGCGTAAGTGAACGCAGCAGAAGGCGCACATTTTCAGTAAACGTAGTTAAGGCGTCGCCTTTGAAGTGCCGCTCATACAGCGCCACCTGAGTGCCTCAGAACACCAACGCTAGCCAGGCTCGCCAAGCCAACAGCAATAGCTAGTGGACGATGCCCCCGCGGATACGAGACACTCACCACGCTTCCTAATGATTTTTTGGGCACGCAATTGCATTACCCTGACGCAGCAGCAAAAAGATTTCATTATTCTGTCAGAAAAATTTCCAGCTTCCTTGCAATAAAGGCATTCGGTGCGACGCAGTATCTACAAACCGTTGGGATTCACTTTCCTTGCCCTGGGCGCGGTGGGCATAGTATTGCCCGTGCTCCCGACGACACCCTTTGTGTTACTGGCGGCCTGGTTTTTCGCGCGGTCATCGGAGAAGTGGCACCAACGTTTGCTCGCCAGTGACTTATTCGGCCCGCTCATTCGTAACTGGGAAGAAAGGCGCTGTGTTTCCTCGCGCACAAAATTGGTGGGCATTGGTTCAATGTTGGTCGCAGGCAGCGCGTCTATCGTTTTTGCGCTTAGCGATCCATGGGCAAGATTAGGCGCCGCGGCGCTGATGGCGATAGGCGCTCTGGTGCTGGGGTTCATCCCCACCTGCCAGGAACTGGATTGCTGCACCGAAGACACGTCTACAAAGGACGTGTAACGATAATGACCTCCGGGTCATCGGGACTTCTGAGCGAACGAAAGCCCAGGCGTTTACACAGTCGCAACATGCGAGGGTTTTGTGCCAGAACCTCACCCACCATGGTTTCAAGACCGCGCTCACGGGCTATCTGCATCAGGCGATCCATTAGTTTGGGCCCAACACCGTGGGACTGCCATTCATCGGCAACGGCGAGGGCAAATTCGCAAGAACTACCATCCGGGTTGGTGACATAGCGTGCCACCCCGAGAAAGGAGTCCTCACCATTTTTGTTTGGAGAAATCGCGACAATCGCCATCTCCCGGTCATAGTCGATCTGGGTGAATCTGGCGAGCATGGCCGGCGTCAATTTATCCAGACCATGCATAAATCGGAAGTACTTTGACTCAGCGGACAGGTTGGCCACAAAGTCGGCCTCTTTACGTCCATCTTCGGGGCGAATGGGGCGCAGCAGAATTTCACTGCCGTCACCCAGTATCAGCTCACTCTCCAGGTCTGCGGGGTACGGATGAATCGCCATGTGACCATAGCGCACCGCGGTGGCTTGCGCGGGCGCCACGGTAATGCGAACACCAATCGCGATCACCCCCTCCTCGTCAACGAGGAGCGGATTAATATCCAGTGTTTTAATGCAGGGAAGCTCGCAGGCAATCTCCGATACGCGCTGCAGCACCTCTGACAACTTACCCAGATCTGCGGCGGGGAAGTTGCGATAGTCTTTGAGAAAGCGAGCGGCCGATGTCCTTCCCATCAATTCCCTGCTTAGGAAATCATTCAATGGAGGCAGCGCCACCTGAGCCTCATCGGACAATATTTCAACAGCCGATCCGGCTGCACCCATACGCACGACAGGCCCGAACACCGGATCCCGTGAAATCCCAATCATAATCTCTCGTGCGTTCGAACGATTCACCATGGGTTCAATACAAACGCCTTGCAGCCGTGCATCTGGCGCGCGCTGCCCTACTTCCCTGATAAGCTCTTCGAAGGCAGCATGCACCGAGCGTGACTCGCGCACATTAAGCCGCACTCCCCCCACATCCGACTTGTGCAAGAAATCGGGAGAATTAATTTTCATCGCCACAGGCAAGCCAACATTCTCCGCAGCGATCAACGCCTCTGCCGGGTTCTGTGCATTAATGCTGGGCAAAACAGGAACCTTGAAGGCGCGCAAAATCGCCTTGGCTTCAGCATTACTCAAGGTCTCACGTCGCTCCGTCAGGGCGTGATCGATAATCAGTTGGGCGCCATAAACATCCGGGTTGCTGTGCTCAGACAAGGGTTCGGGCACTTGCAGCAAAGCGGCCTGGTTCGCCTTGTAACTGGCAAGATAACCAAAGGCATCGACACCCTCCTCGGGCGATATGAAGTGTGGAATTTTTGCGTCGGCCAAAGACTGACGCGCTTCTGCCACCAGTCGAGCGCCCATCCAGCACGCCAGTACCGGTTTTCCCGCGCCAGCTGCACCGGCTATCAGCCCCTGCGCACACGCGCTTGGATCGGTAAATCCCTGGGGTGTGCATAACACCAAAAGCCCGTCGACGTTTTTATCCTTAAGCACGATATCCGCGGTCGCACGGTATCGCTCACCATCGGCATCCCCAAGAATGTCCACCGGGTCGGTATGTGACCAATGTCCCGGTAGCACCTCAGATAAAGCATCGACAGTTTCGGGAGATAACTGTGCCAGCGGTATACCGATGTTACCGGCCCAATCGGCAGCCATTACACCCGGGCCACCACCGTTGGTCATCACAGCAAGCTGCGGTCCTTTTACCCGCGCACCCGAGGAAAGAATCGTAGCGGCGGCGAACAGCTGACTCACTACCGTCACGCGCACGGCGCCGGCACGGCGAATGGCCGCATCGAAAACATCGTCATCGCCCAACGGCGTATGCATATGAGAGAGCGCTGCCCGCTCGCCACTTTCATTGCGCCCTGACTTAATCACCACCACGGGCTTCAAACGCGCTGCCGCGCGCAGGCCACTCAGAAACAAACGCGCGTTGGTTACGCGCTCAACGTAGAGCAAGATACTGGTTGTGTAGGGATCCTGAGCCAGATAATCCAGCACATCGCCGAGTTTGACATCGGTGGTCGCCCCCAAAGACGCCACCGCAGAGAAACCGAAGCCGTTGGCGTCTGCCCAGTCGAGCAAGGCCGAACAGAATGCGCCCGACTGGGTGACCAGCGCGACCTTGCCCTTGGCCACTGGACTGCGGGCGGAGGAAATATTCAGTTTATTCACCGGGCGGATCACACCCAGGCAACGGGGGCCCACAAGTGCTATGTCGTAATTGCGGGCAATGTCGGCCAACTCGTTCTGTAGCGCAAGACCGTGCTCCTGAGTCTCACTAAATCCGCCCGACAAGATAACGGCGGCGTTCACTTTAC
>JBDWQQ010000039.1:0-5296 GCA_039986455.1 Halioglobus sp. | reverse complement strand
GCTCTCAACAGCTACGAAAACCGGGTTTATCAGGTGGGCATCGAGGACGGCCAGCCGCTTATCGCCAAATTCTATCGCCCCGAGCGCTGGTCTCTGGCGCAGATTGAGGAAGAACACAGTTTCAGCCTCGAGCTTCAAGATGCAGAGATCTCCGTGGTCGCCCCAATGGTCGATGATGCAGGTCACTCTCTTCACGAATACCAGGGCTTTCTCTTCGCCCTGTTTGTCCGCCGAGGAGGCTATCCCCCTGAGCTGGACAACCTGGATAACCTGCTGGTGCTAGGGCGCACTCTGGGTCGCATTCACTCCGTCGGTAAGGCCTCCCGATTCAAACATCGTCAGCGTATTTGTGTTCAGCGAATGCTTGCAGAGAACCGTGAATTTCTACTGCAGAACTTTATACCTGCCGAGCTACGGCCCGCCTACGAAACCCTGACAGCAGACTTACTCGACCGTGTGCTAAATGCCTACCAGCCGACCGCTGAAGATGAGATCCGGGTTCACGGTGATTGCCACGTGGGCAATATATTATGGCGAGATGATGTGGCTCACTTCGTCGACCTGGACGATTGCGTCATGGCTCCGGCCATGCAAGACCTGTGGATGTTCCTCAATGGCGAACGCCATGACCGGGAGATACAGTTATCGGAGTTAATCGAAGGCTATTCGGAATTCTGTGACTTCAACCCCGCGCAGCTTCGATGGATTGAGTCGCTCAGAACGCTAAGGCTAGTCAACTATGCCGCCTGGGTTGCGAGGCGCTGGGAAGACCCGGCTTTTCCGCGTTCATTTACCTGGTTCAACACAGAGCGGTATTGGGCAGAACATGTTTTAGAGTTGCGGGAGCAATTGGCTGCGCTGCAGGAAGAACCGCTGCGTCTGCTTTAGTCTTCTGGGTGCAAGCAGTGGATTTGCACTGCACGCCAACCCTCTCAACACCAACCACTAACGAACAGAGCGCGCTCAGAGATCGAAAATTTTCCCGGGATTCATAATCCCCTTGGGATCAAACGTCCGTTTAATCTGCCGCATAATCTCGATTTCCAGTTCCGAGCGGGAGTAGGTCAAGTACTCCTTCTTAAGCAAACCCACGCCGTGTTCCGCTGACACCGAACCACCATAACGCTGCACAATTTCAAACACCCACTTGGAAACCTCACCACACTGCGAGCGAAACTCATCGACGGAAAGCGCCTCCGGTTTCAGAATGTTCAAGTGCACATTGCCATCCCCGATGTGGCCAAACCAGACGATTTCAAAATCTGGGTAGTTCTTATTCACCACGGCTTCAACTTCATCCAAAAAAGCAGGTACCTTGGAAATCACCGTGGAGATGTCGTTTTTGTAGGGCGTCCAGGGCGTGATGGTTTCTGAGATATCCTCACGCAGACGCCACAGGTTTTGAGCCTGGGCAACACTCTGACTCACCGTACCGTCAACAACCCAACCTTGCTCCATGCAGCGCTCAAACAGCACCATTGCTTTATCCATCGCTGAGTCGTCCGCCTGTTCAAACTCCAACAGAGCATAAAACTCACAGTGAGTTTCAAAGGGTCGCTGAAGCCCCTGGTGTTCAACCACTTTTTGCAGGGCAAGCTCAGAAAAGAACTCGAAGGCCGAGAGCTCGATTTCAGACTGGAAGCTGGACAACACCTGCATGACAGCCCCCATGTCCGGCGCCCCTAAAACCAGCACGGCGGGATCAGCGGGAGCACGATCCAATTGCATGGTCGCCTCAACCACAATACCCAGTGTGCCCTCGGCGCCAATAACAAGGTGACGCAAGTCGTATCCAGCGTTGTTCTTGATCAGGCCTCGGTTGAGGTCAAGCAACTCACCCGTGCCCGTAACCAGTTTCAGCCCGGCAACCCAATCGCGGGTCATGCCGTGGCGAATCACTTTGATACCGCCGGCATTAGTCGCAATGTTGCCACCGATCTGACTTGAGCCTGCGGAAGCAAAATCCACGGGGTAATAAAGCCCCTGATCTTCAGCATACTGCTGCAATTGTTCTGTGATGACACCCGCTCCGCAGCGCACGGTACGGTCAACCGGGTTGAATTCATCAATAGTATTGAGGCGGTCCAGCGCCAGCACCAGCTCACCGGCACAGGCGACACCGCCTGCACTCAGTCCAGTGCGGCCACCTGATGGAACCAGCGCCAACTGATGCTCCGCCGCCAGGCGAACAATTGACTGCACTTCCTCGATGTTTCCTGGCAAGGCGACAGCGCAGGGTGATGGCTCATGAAAGCGGGTCCAGTCTCTTCCATAGTGTTGCAAACTATCGGCGTCAGTAAGCACTCTCTCACTGCCAACAATGGCTTGAAGGGCACTAAGAATGGGGGTGTCGAGCTGTGCCAATGGGGCTTCCTCCGTTAATTTTGGCAGGGGGCAGATTCAGGGGGCGCGTATGGTACCATACGCGCCTTTTTTCCAGCCCGGCCCCCGTTAGCGGCCTTAATCACACAGGATTCACCGGCCATGACCGTACAGTCACTGCCCAAGGGCAAGATCAAATTTCTACTGCTGGAGGGCGTTCATCCCTCTGCTATAGAGACGCTGCAAAGAGACGGCTACACCAACATTGAAGTGCACAAAAAAGCGCTACCTCCTGAAGAGTTGAAACAAGCAATTGCCGGTGCGCATTTTGTCGGAATCCGTTCGCGCACCCAGCTCACCGCTGAGATCTTCGAGTCTGCCAAAAAACTCGTCGCGGTAGGCTGCTTCTGCATCGGCACCAATCAGGTTGACCTGGCAGCAGCCACCCAAAAGGGCGTGGCCGTTTTTAATGCGCCATTTTCGAACACCCGCAGCGTAGCCGAGCTGGTGATCGCTGAAGCTATCCTGCTATTGCGCGGCGTGGCCGAAAAGAACGCAGCCGCACATCGCGGTGAGTGGATGAAAACAGCGCTTAACTCTTTCGAGATTCGCGGCAAGAAGCTGGGCATCATCGGCTACGGCAATATTGGCATGCAGCTGGGCATCATTGCCGAAGGCCTGGGAATGCAGGTGCAGTTTTACGATGTAGTGAACAAACTGCCCTTGGGCAACGCGCGCCAGGTTCCCAGCCTCAACCAATTACTCGCTAATTCTGACGTGGTCAGCCTACATGTCCCAGAAACAGGTGCTACCCAAGACATGATTGGCGCCAATGAGTTGGCACAGATGCAACAGGGCGCGATCTTGATCAATGCATCCCGCGGAACGGTCGTCGATATCGACGCACTGGCTGCTACGTTGGAAGCGGGAAAGCTGGGTGGCGCGGCAATCGATGTATTCCCGGTGGAGCCTCGCTCCAACGATGACGAGTTTATCTCCCCGCTTCGAAAATTCGACAATACTTTCCTGACACCACACATTGGCGGTAGCACCGTTGAGGCTCAGGAAAACATCGGCATGGAAGTCGCCGAGAAACTCGCAAAATATTCTGACAACGGCACCACCGTGTCCTCGGTCAACTTCCCGGAAGTAGCGCTGCCCGAACACGCTGGGAGTCACCGGCTGTTGCACATTCACCGCAACGTGCCTGGCATTATGAGTGCGATCAACAATGTCTTCTCTGAGACCGGTGTAAACGTTTCAGCCCAGTACCTGCAAACTACCGATTCTGTCGGCTATGTCGTAATCGATGTGGACGCCGAGTACAGCGATATCGCACTTGAGAAACTGGCCGCCATCGACGGCACTATCCGTTCACGCGTGCTGTTCTAGGAAGCCGACATATGAGTGCTGGCCATGGGTCGGCCTCAGGTGGCATGATTTCATCGTGGCTAGCAAAAAAGACAAGTTCATCGCCGACCTGGTTGCAGAGCACAAAGTGCCTCTGGAAAAATACCTGGCACGCAAGCTCGACAATCCGGATGACGCAGCAGAGCTCGCTCAAGAGGCCTACATTCGCTTGCATCGACTGGAACAGCCCGAGAACCTCGACAACGCGCGCGCCTTCCTTTTCCAGGTTGCCACTAACCTCGCCGTAGACCAGCTGCGCCGGCGCCAGCTCCATTTCAAATTCCTCAAGTCCGAGAAAAGCCAGGTTGTCGATGGCGAGCCAATGGACTACAACGCGCAGGGAGCGTCACCAGAACAAATCCTTGGCGCACGACAGAAGCTGGACGCCATCAATCAGGCTGTCGAAGAGTTACCCTTCAAAGTTAAGCAGGCGTTTTTACTGCACCGACAGAGCGGACTGTCCTACAGTGCGATTGCCAAACAAATGGGCGTATCTGTTTCCAGCATCGAAAAGTACATTCTGCAGGCCCTAAAACATTTTCGAGTTGCACTTAAGTCGAGCCATCCCCCGGATGATTCGCCATGATCGAGCGCCTATTTTTTCGTAGTCATATTTTGAGGGAACCTTTGGCTCGTTCGTTACACCAATACAATGACTATACTAAAACAGCTCCCGACTGGGGAAAGCTGAAGGACGCAAGGCGGCAGGACGCTGCGGAAAAGCAATGAACCAGCAACGCAAATTACAATACGAGCAAGCCCACGACGCAGCCCTTGGTTGGGTCGCTTGCCTACGCGCAGACACCGTGTCAGAAGAAGATCGGCAGTCTTTTGCGTTGTGGCTGGATGAGCATGACTCGCACGCACAGGCCATGGACGCAGCGCTGGAACTCTGGGACGACCTCGGGGTTGTTCGTCATATCCCTGCAACCTCAGAAACTCTGAACCAGGCCGCCAACAGTTCCAAATGGCTACCCGCTTCCATAGCGGCCGCGGCTTGTCTGGTCTTGGCTGTTTTTCTCTGGCCGCAAATACAGTCAGACCCGGTGAGCAACGAGTATCGCAGTGCGATGGGAGAACAACGTACTGTTGAACTGCCAGACGGGTCAGTGGCCAGGCTCAATACCAACTCTCACATCGTTGTCACCTACGCACAAGACCAGCGCCACGTTGATTTGCAACAAGGTGAGGCCTGGTTTCAAGTGCAGCCGAACAAGCAAAGGCCCTTTCATGTCGATGCAGGAGCCACCCGTATTACGGCCGTCGGCACTGCGTTTAATATTTACTTAACGGATCTAGTTACCGACGTGACCGTGACCGAGGGCGTAGTGAGGGTCAGCGACCTTGGACAACTGGCAGGTCGAGCACGCACACCAACGATGCTGCACCAGAATCAGAGGCTCATCGCGGGTATCGATGGCTGGGAATCCCCATCATCCGACGAAGCCTCAAATCACTTGGCGTGGCAACGTGGTGAGCTCGTTGCTGACCAAATGCCGTTACCGCTGTTGATTGAACAACTGGAGCGCTATCAAGACAAAAAGATCATTATCGCCGACCCTAC
>JBDWQQ010000038.1:0-15297 GCA_039986455.1 Halioglobus sp. | reverse complement strand
CGAGTGCCCCTGCCTAGGGTTTGGAAAACTGCACGCATGTCATTGGTAGCGCGACCGGCGACGACACGCTCATGATACGTGACGGAGATCGGGAAGTGCTCTCGGGTGGCAGGGCTGCCGTCCAGACATTGTGGGCGCGTACCAGTTATGAAATACAGGCTCTGAGAGATAATCCGGAGTGTGCTGAGGAAGAATTTGTTCGCATCGAGAAGGCCGATGCAGGTCTCTCGGTGAATCTCAGCTTTGATCCTTCTGAGGACGTGGCTGCACCCTATATCAGTACCGGTGCGCGTCCCCGGGTGGCGATACTGCGTGAGCAGGGCGTTAATGGACACGTTGAAATGGCCGCGGCTTTCCATCGAGCAGGGTTTGCGCCTTTCGATGTGCATATGAGCGACATTCTCGGTGGCCATCAAGCGCTGGCCGATTTTAAGGGCCTGGTGGCCTGCGGCGGATTTTCCTACGGTGATGTGCTGGGAGCTGGCGAAGGCTGGGCCAAGAGTGTTCGCTTCAACGACGCTGTGCGTAAGCAGTTCGGCGATTTCTTCGCACGTAAGGACAGCTTCACCTTGGGCGTTTGCAACGGCTGCCAGATGGTCTCTACTTTGAAGGATTTGATACCTGGAGCAGATCACTGGCCACGTTTCGTTCGCAACCGATCTGAGCAGTTCGAGGCTCGATTTGCCCTGGTTCAGGTGCAAGAGAGCCCTTCTATATTACTGTCGGGCATGGCCGGGTCTCACCTGCCTATCGCCGTTGCACACGGCGAAGGACGCGCTGAGTTCAGCGATGAAGCGTCCACACAAAGCTGTGAAGACACCGGCACGGTAGCGATGCGTTATGTGGAGAACGACCTCGCCATTGCGACAGCGTACCCCGCTAACCCCAACGGTTCGCCCAATGGGATAACCGGTTTGAGCAGTCTGGATGGGCGTGCCACGATAATGATGCCCCACCCTGAGCGTGTTTTCCGCACCGTACAGAATTCGTGGGCGCCGCAGGAATGGCCCGAGGACGGTGGCTGGATGCGTATGTTCCGAAATGCCCGCAGCTGGGTGGGCTAATGCGCACCGGGCAGTCCCCTTGAAATAAGGGGGTTTTGCCCCCATCACTGCTCCAACGGCCTTGTGGCGAAGGGCCGATTCCTTATAATGACGCCTTTTTCGAGACGGGCCCGCCGCCCGCCTCATTTATTGAGCTAACTACATGCTAAACAAGTACCCCCTGTGGAAATACCTGCTGGTGCTATCCGTACTGTGCCTGGGTTTTTTCTATGCCGCCCCCAACCTCTATAAGCCAGATCCGGCCTTGCAGATTACCGGCGAGAACAGCTCACAGCTGATTGATAGAGGTACTTTGGATCGGGCGGAGAAGGCGCTCGAGGAAGTCGGAATTGAGTATTTTGGTGAGGTTATTGATGCCGATGGCCGCAATGCCTTGATTCGACTGAAAAGTCAGGACCAGCAGCTGGCTGCGCAAGCCCGGGTGTCCAGAGTGCTGGGCGATGGCTTTATTGTGGCCCTGAATTTGGCGCCCACTACGCCCACCTGGCTGAGTGATTTTGGCGCTCAACCGGTAAAACTGGGTTTGGATTTACGCGGTGGCGTGCACTTCAAGCTGGAAGTGGATGTCGATGCCGCCATCGAGCGACGTATGGAGTACTACCTGAACTCCACCAAACGCGCCCTGCGGGAAGCGCGTATTCGCGGCTATGTGAATGTGGATGATAGAGGCCGCCTGGAAACCAAGTTTAAGTCGGAGAGTTTACGAGAGCAGGCGCGTACGATCGTTGCTGAAAATCACCCTGAGCTGGTGCTCGACCGGGTGGATGAAGAGGGTAGCTGGAACCTCTACGGCGCGATGGCTGATGCCACCCGCAAGGAATTGGCTGATTATGCGGTGAGCCAGAACCTCACCACGCTTCGTAACCGGGTCAATGAGCTGGGTGTATCCGAGCCACTGGTTCAGCGCCAGGGTCAGAACCGTATCGTGGTTGAATTGGCGGGCATTCAGGATACCGCCGAAGCCAAACGTATTCTCGGTAAGGTTGCCAACCTCGAGTTCCGCATGGTGGCAAAGCTGGAAGCAGCAGCGTCCGACAAGCAGCGCTTTGAATATCGCAGCGCCGATCGCGCCGGAATGAGTGAGTGGTTGGAGCGAGAACTAATTCTAACCGGTGAGCGGGTGACTAACGCCCAGGCCAGTTTCGACCAGAATGGTCAGCCTAACGTGCAGATTAGTCTTGATAGCGAAGGGGGTCTGCTGATGAACCGGGCAACCCGCGACAACATCAAGCGCCGCATGGGCGTGCTTTTTATCGAGCGTAAGTACCGCACCCACTATGAAAGAGGGGAAGACGGCGAAGAAGTAGCGGTTAAGGTGCCCTACGATGAGAAAAAACTGCTGACAGCGCCGGTTATTCAGTCTGCTCTGGGCGCTCAGTTCCAGATCACAGGGTTGGATAGTCCGCTGGAGGCCTCCGAGTTGGCGCTAATGCTGCGCGCCGGTGCTCTGGCAGCACCCATTACCTTTGTTGAAGAGCGAACCGTGGGTCCGTCTTTGGGGGCAGAGAACATCCGTCTTGGCGTGAAGTCCGTGCAAATGGGCCTGGCGCTGGTAGTGCTGTTTATGGTGCTTTACTACCGCGTCTTTGGCGTGGCCGCTGTTATCGCACTGAGCTGTAACCTTGTACTGATGATCGCCTTTATGTCCATGATTGGAGCGACCCTGACCTTACCGGGCATTGCCGGTATTGTGTTAACGGTGGGTATGGCGGTGGACGCCAACGTGCTCATATTCTCCCGAATACGGGAGGAGCTAAAAAGCGGTATGTCGCCGCAAATGGCCATCCATTCAGGTTTTGAGCGTGCCGTCTCGACGATTCTGGACGCTAACATTACGACCTTGATTGTCGCGGTCATTCTCTATGCTGTGGGCACCGGCCCTGTGAAGGGTTTTGCGGTGACCTTGTCGGTGGGTATTGTTACCTCGATGTTTACTGCCATTTTGGGCACGCGCGCCCTGGTGAATCTTTTCTACGGTGGCCGCCGTGTTGAGAAGCTGTCAATTGGAGGAGGCGTCTAATGAAAGTTATCGATTTCATGGGGCAGCGCAAACTGGCCCTGGTTTTCTCCACCATTCTTCTGATTATTTCGATTGGCTCGTTGGCCACGAAGCAGCTGAATTGGGGCCTCGATTTTACCGGTGGCACATTGGTAGAGGTGCATTACAGTGAGACTGCCGACCTTACGGCAATCCGTAAAACCCTCGACGCCGAAGGCTATGCGGGCGCCATTGTTGTCAGTTTTGGTACTGATAAAGACGTGTTAATTCGTTTACCCAAAGGTTATTCAGACAGTGAGGGCGCGGATCTGCTCGCGGGTCTACAGCGCGCCTATAGCGGCAATGTTGAGTTAAGGCGAATCGAGTTTGTGGGGCCGCAAGTCGGTGACGAACTGCGTGAACAGGGTGGCCTGGCCATGTTGTTGGCACTGGGTCTTGTCATGCTTTACATCGCCTTCCGCTTCCAGCTTAAGTTTGCGGTGGGTGCTGTCGTTGCATTGGTTCACGACGTTCTGGTGGTGTTGGGGTTCTTCTCGATCACCGGAATCGAGTTTGATTTAACCGTGCTCGCTGCGTTGCTGGCCGTTATCGGTTACTCATTGAACGACACCATCGTCGTATCGGACCGTATTCGGGAAAACTTCCGCAAGCTGCGTAAGACTGACCCTGTCGAGGTAATCAATATCTCGCTGACAGAGACGCTCGGACGTACCTTGGTGACGTCATTCACTACGATGCTGGTGCTGTTAGCGCTGGCTGTGTTTGGTGGCGAAATGATCAACGCCTTTGCGATTGCCCTGCTGGTGGGTGTCTTTATCGGTACTTATTCATCGATTTACGTCGCGGCCAACACGCTATTGATTATGGGCGTGAGCAAGGAAGACCTGATGATTCCGGTGAAGGAAGGGGCAGAACAGGAAGATTTGACGCCCTGAATATTAAGCGATGCCCCTGCCCGATGGCGTGACTGAAGACTAGGGCGACGGTCTCAAAGTGTCCAGTGGTTGTGGCGCTTATCGGCCCCAGAAAGCACTGCAGCTAGTGGTCGTGTCGGTAAATCTCAGATTCTGCGGGGCCGGCGAGCAAGCGCCGGCCATCAGGAACTACCCAAGCAGTGGTTTGGTCACCTGCAAAACAGCCTTGAAGCACTTGGGGTTGCCGCAGACAATATTGCCAGATTCCATGTAGCGATCTGACGCATCGATATCGGCGACCAGGCCACCGGCTTCCTTCACCAGAAGCGCGCCGGCTGCAATGTCCCATTGAGCCAGTCCAATCTCCCAGAACGCATCCAGGCGACCTGCTGCCACATAGGCCAAGTCCAGCGAAGCGGCGCCTGCACGCCGGATACCAGCACTTTGGCCTGCCAGTATTTCGACTGATTTAGCGTAGGGTTCGAGCTTGTCGTCGCAGTGCCCTTTGAACGGAATACCCGTCCCCAGGAGAGCGCCGTCCAGGCTGGTGCGATCGGAAACCCGAATACGGCGACCATTGAGCTGGGCACCGCGGCCGCGGGAGGCCGTGAATTCTTCCTGGCGAACCGGGTCGACGATAACGGCGTGCTCCAGCTTACCTTTGAACAGACAGGCGATGGACACCGCATAGTGGGGGATGCCGCGAGTAAAATTGGTGGTGCCATCAAGGGGGTCGATAACCCAGCGATAATCAGCGTTTTCATCGCCAGTGAGACCCGTCTCTTCACCGAGAATTGCGTGATCGGGGTAGGCCTTCTGCAGGTGATAAATGATCTCCTGCTCGGCGTTGATGTCGACTTCACTGACGTAATCATTGACGCCCTTGGCCACGATGTCGAAGCGATCCAGATCATCGGAGGCGCGTACGATATTTTCACCGGCCTTGCGGGCGGCTCGTAGCGCTATGTTGATCATCGGTTCCATGGGGTCATCCTTGGTGGGTCTCGGGCGCGCGATTATAGAGCAACTGCCACAAAAAATCTGCTAAACTTCGCGCCCCAAAAAAGCGACGTCTGTCAGTCATGAATCTCAACAATATACGCATCGTTCTGGTCAACACCAGTCACCCCGGCAATATCGGCGGCGTGGCGCGCGCCATGAAAAACATGGGGCTTTCGCGTTTGTATCTGGTTGAGCCGCGACAGTTTCCCGACGAGCAGGCGGATTGGCGAGCGGCGTCGGCATCTGATGTCCTCGAAACTGCAGTGGTTACCGCCTCGCTCGAGGAAGCCGTGGCCGATTGCCAGTTCGTCGTGGGCACCAGTGCCCGGGGTCGCCGCATTCCCTGGCCGTTACTGGACCCCAGGCAGTGCGCCCAGCGAATGGCAGTGGCTTCGGACGACGAGCAAGTAGCGGTATTGTTCGGTCGTGAAGACAGGGGCCTGACCAATGACGAGCTGAAGCTTTGTAATTTGCACCTGAATATTCCCACGTCCGAAGACTACAGTTCCCTCAACCTCGCGATGGCCGTGCAGGTGGTGTGTTATGAGCTGCGCATGTTGCTGGACAGCCCATCTTTGCCCAAAACAGAGGACGCTGAGTGGGATACGCCATTTACGACACGAGAAAACATGGAGCGTTTTTACGTCCATCTTGAGCAAACGCTCACCGACATAGAATTCCTGGATCCCGCAGCCCCGCGGCAGCTAATGGTCCGCCTGAGGCGCCTGTACAGCCGGGTTCGGCTGGACGAAATGGAATTGAATATCCTGCGTGGGATCCTCACGGAAACCCAGAAGTGGGTGAACAAGACTAAGTTGCCCAAATAGGGTCCAGATTCGGGTTAAAGACCAAGTAAATCAGTTGGTTTTATAGTTGACCAAATTACTAGGTTATTGGATAATTCAGGGCTCAATTTTGACAGAGTTTGTAGCATGCGACTCACCACAAAAGGGCGGTATGCCGTAACCGCAATGCTGGACCTGGCACTGCATGGCAGCGCCGGTCCCGTGAGCCTGGCAGACATTTCCGGGCGTCAGGACATCTCGTTGTCTTACCTGGAACAGCTATTTGCCAAAATGCGCCGCAATGACCTGGTGACCAGTGTTCGTGGCCCCGGTGGTGGGTATCGTCTGAGCAGGAAAGCGGGTGATATTTTCGTCGCCCAGATCGTCGATGCTGTGAATGAAGCGGTAGATGCGACCGGCTGCGGCGGTACCAGTAACTGCCAACAGGGAGAAACCTGTCTGACGCATCACCTTTGGTGTGACCTGAGTGATCAGATACACGGTTTCCTGAGTCAAATTAGCCTTGCGAACCTGGTGGAGCGCAAGGAAGTTAAGCACATATCTGCCCGCCAAGATGCGCGTGCAGAACGGGCCGAGACCCTCGTCCTCAGCCAAGCCTGAGTACGAAACGGAGTTTTAGAAAATGCAAAAACCGATTTATTTTGATTACCTGGCAACCACACCGGTAGACCCTCGTGTCGTCGAGAAGATGGTTCACTGTCTGTCTGTCGAAGGCAACTTTGGCAACCCTGCTTCCCGTTCTCATTTGTATGGGTGGAAGGCGGAAGAAGCGGTAGAAAACGCTCGCCGTCAGGTCGCAGACCTACTTGGTGCAGACCCTCGCGAGATCGTGTGGACATCAGGTGCAACTGAATCTGACAACTTGGCGATAAAGGGCGTTGCTCACTTCTACCACAAGAAAGGCAAGCACATTATTACCTCCAAAATTGAGCACAAGGCCGTTTTGGATACCTGTCGTCAATTGGAGCGTGAGGGTTACGAAGTCACCTACCTTGACCCCAACGCGCAGGGCCTGATCACTCCCGAGGCCATTGCCGAGGCTCTGCGAGAAGACACCGTTCTGGTGAGCATCATGCACGCCAATAACGAAATTGGGACGGTCAATGATATCGCCGGAATCGGTGAAGTGACGCGAAATGCCGGTGTGCTGTTCCATGTGGATGCGGCGCAGAGCGCGGGCAAGATTGAACTCAATATGGAGTCAATGAAAGTCGACTTGATGTCATTGTCTGGTCACAAAATGTATGGCCCCAAGGGTGTTGGCGTCTTGTTTGTGCGTCGTAAGCCTCGCGTTCGTCTGGAAGCCCAGATGCACGGCGGTGGCCACGAGCGCGGAATGCGTTCAGGTACGCTTGCGACTCACCAGATCGTTGGAATGGGAGAAGCAGCTCACGTTGCCAAAGAGGGAATGGCCGATGAGGCGGTGCGTTTAAAGGCGCTGCGTCAGCGTTTCTGGGATGGCATAAAAGACATTGAAGAAGTGCACGTCAATGGCGATATGGATCAGCGCTTACCCGGCGCGATTAACGTCAGCATCGCTTTTGTAGAAGGTGAGTCATTAATCATGTCGCTGAAAGATCTGGCGATTTCCAGCGGCTCTGCCTGTACTTCTGCCAGTTTGGAGCCTTCTTACGTGCTTCGCGCCCTGGGTCTGAATGACGAATTGGCACACAGTTCCCTGCGCTTCAGTTTTGGTCGTTTTACGACAGAGGACGATGTGGATGTTGCCGTCGCGCAGTTGCGCGATGCGGTTGGAAAACTAAGGGAGCTTTCGCCCCTTTGGGATATGTATCAGGACGGTGTCGATCTGGACACCATCGAGTGGGCTGCCCACTAGAGGTAAAGGAGAAGAATCATGGCATACAGCGATAAAGTACTGGATCACTACGAGAACCCCCGCAACGTCGGCAAGATGGACGCCACTGACGAAAGTGTAGGCACCGGAATGGTCGGCGCGCCTGCCTGTGGTGACGTGATGCGCCTGCAAATCAAGGTGAATGACGACGGTGTCATTGAAGATGCCAAGTTTAAAACCTACGGCTGCGGTTCTGCTATTGCATCCAGCTCTTTGCTCACAGAGTGGGTGAAGGGTAAGAATCTGGATGAAGCCGAGCAAATCAAAAACACTGAGATCGCCGAAGAGTTGGCGTTGCCGCCGGTGAAGATTCACTGCAGTGTATTGGCCGAAGATGCTATCAAAGCTGCGGTTAAGGATTTGCGTGATAAGCGAGGAGACGCTTGATGGGTAGCATATCCATCTCTGAATCTGCCGCCCGTCACGTGGCATCGCAGCTTGAAGGGCGTGGTAAGGGCCTGGGTATTCGCCTGGGCGTGACCACCTCGGGCTGCTCCGGTATGGCCTACGTTTTGGAGTTTGTCGACGAGCTGGCGCCCGAAGATGAAGTGTTTGAAAACCACGGCGTGAAGGTCTTTATCGACCCCAAGAGCCTGGTCTATCTGGACGGCACCGAGCTGGACTTCGTGCGCGAAGGCGTTAACGAAGGCCTGCAGTTCCGCAATCCCAATGTTCAAGCGGAATGCGGCTGCGGCGAAAGCTTTACCGTATAATCCCCAGCCCGAAACCAGAGCGGCACCGGCGGCATGTCATCCCCTGACTTTACCCAGACTTATTTCCAGCTGTTTGACCTTCCGGTGCAGTTCGCGGTCGATACTGCGTCTCTGGGCGATGTGTATCGTCAATTGCAGCGTGAGTTACACCCCGACCGATTCGCCAGCTCCGCTGATCACGAGCAGCGCATAGCCGTTCAGTATTCTGCTTTTGTGAATGAGGCTTATGCGGTGCTCAGAGCTCCCTTGCCGCGAGCGTTGTATCTGCTGGAGCTCAAAGGCATGAGTCAGGAAGAAATTTCCCGGCAGCAGGTAGACGGTGGATTTTTGATCGAGCAGATGGAGCTTCGAGAAAAGTTGGAGACCATGCATGACCTGGTGGACCCGGATACTGTGCTTGATCATCTTGTTGAAGAAATTTCCGCTGATATCAAGCAGCATCAGGCCGAGTTCGAAAGCGCCTACATGAATTCTGAGCTTCCCGCCGCCGCCAGCGCCTGCGTAAAAATGCAGTATCTGGAAAAGCTGTTACAGGAAGCGGAGCAGATTGAATCAGATCTGATGGATAACTAAATGGCATTGTTACAAATAGCCGAGCCCGGTCAATCTCCAATGCCTCATCAGGTTAAGCGAGCCGTGGGTATCGATCTGGGTACGACCAATTCTCTCGTCGCCACCGTGCGCGGCGGTCGTGCTGATGTGCTGTCCGATGAGAACGGGCAAGCTATGTTGCCGTCGGTGGTTAATTACACCAGCGCAGATGGCGCTAAAGTAGGAGTCGCAGCTCAGGCCCTTTCCAGTGAGCATCCCGCCGATACGCTGGTTTCCGTCAAACGTTACATGGGACGGGGCAGAGCGGACGCACTTAAGGAAGCCGAACGCGCGCATTATCAACTTGCCGATAATGAAGAAGGGATGGTGAATTTCATCACCAGCCACGGCGCTGTTAGTCCGGTTCAGGCCTCGGCTGAAATATTGTCGGTGCTTGAAGCTCGGGCCCGAGAAACACTGGGTGGTGAAGTTGAAGGGGCGGTGATTACTGTGCCCGCGTATTTCGATGACGCGCAGCGACAAGCCACCAAAGATGCAGCGACGCTCGCCGGATTACCGGTCATGCGCCTGTTGAATGAACCAACGGCTGCGGCTGTGGCCTACGGTCTTGATTCTGGCGAAGAAGGTGTCATAGCGGTTTACGACCTTGGCGGCGGTACCTTCGATATTTCGATTTTGAGGTTACATCGAGGCGTGTTTGAAGTGCTGGCTACCGGCGGTGATACCGCATTGGGTGGCGACGACCTGGATGCAGCGGTTGCCGGATGGGCGCTGGAGCAGCGCCCAGGTATTCAACTCACGGGCGGTCAGCACCGGGCCCTGCAGAGCATCGCCAGAAGGGCTAAGGAAGCACTGTCGGCAAGCGATAGCGCCGAGTTGCCACTGGCGGAAATTGTTGATGGCGTCGACTCATTGACACTGTCTCGCAGCGATTTTGAAGCGCTTATTCAGCCTTTGGTCAAACGCACACTGCGGGCTTGCCGTCGCTGCCTGCGTGATGCCGACGTTGAGGCAATCGATAACGTCGTCATGGTGGGCGGGTCTACCCGAGTGCCACTGGTTCGCGCAGCCGTAGCCGATTTTTTTGAGCGAACTCCCCTAACTGATATCGACCCGGATCGCGTTGTTGCGATCGGTGCGGCAATTCAGGCTGATATTCTGGTGGGCAACCGCCCGGAAGGGGACTTGTTGTTACTGGATGTGATCCCCTTGTCTCTAGGTTTGGAAACCATGGGCGGTCTGGTTGAGAAAATAGTGCCGCGTAATACGACTATCCCGGTAACTCGAGCCCAGGAGTTCACCACGTTTAAAGATGGCCAAACAGCACTCGCCGTGCATATCGTGCAGGGTGAACGAGAGCTGGTGGCCGATTCGCGATCTCTGGCTCGCTTTGAGCTGAGAGGCATCCCGCCCATGGTGGCCGGTGCCGCACGTATCATGGTCACCTTTCAGGTAGATGCGGATGGTTTACTGAATGTATCGGCGCGGGAAGAAGCAACGGGTGCGCAAAGCAGCGTTACTGTGAAGCCCTCGTTCGGGCTGAGCGACGAAGAAATTACCGAGATGTTGCAGGCTTCCTTCAGTAACGCCGCCGAGGACAAGAGTGCCAGACAGCTGGCGGAACAGCGTTTGGATGCGGAGCAGCTGTTGGAAGGCCTGGAAGCTGCCCTGGCGGCAGATGGCGCCGACTTGCTCAGTCAGCCAGAGTGCGAGGCCTTGCACAGTCTCATGAAAGAGCTGCGCGAGCAGGCTGCGAGTGAGAACGTTGACGCCATTCGCAAATTGACAGAACAGTTAGGTCGCGCCAGCGAGGCGTTTGCCGCGCGGCGGATGGACAAAAGTATTAAGCAGGCCCTCTCAGGCGTTAGCCTGGAAGAGCTTGATCAGGAGGTAAGTGAATGACGCGTATAGTAGTTCTACCCAACGAAAACCTGTGCCCAGAGGGTGCGGTCTTTGAAGCCGATCCGGGTGAAACGGTCTGTCGCGCGTTGCTGCGCAATGATATCGAGATCGAGCATGCGTGCGAGATGTCTTGCGCTTGTACCACCTGCCATATCATTGTGCGTGAAGGCTATGACTCCATTGAAGAGCCTGATGAGCTGGAAGATGATTATTTGGACATGGCCTGGGGTTTAGAGCCCGACTCTCGACTCTCCTGCCAGGCAGTAATTGCCGATGAGGATCTGGTGGTAGAAATTCCCCGCTACACGATCAATATGGTGTCTGAAAGCCACTAGCGTTCCACAAGCCACAGGGAGATACCTATGCGCTGGACTGATGTAAGTGATATCGCCATCGAGCTCTTCGAGGCACACCCTGATGTGGACCCCCTGACGCTCAATTTCGTCGACCTGCGTAATTGGGTGCTTGCCCTGCCTGACTTTGACGATGATCCCAATCATTCAGGCGAGAAAGTTCTCGAGGCGATTCAGGCGGCCTGGATAGAAGAGCTGGATTGAGCTTTCCGGCGATCTGCGCGGCTCTGGGCCTGAGGCAGCTTGCCGAAACGGCCACAAACTCCGCCGTGTTTATGGGCTGCTGCGGAACTCAACCAAAAAATTGCTGCGCAATTTATAGGGATTCAAACAGTCCTCGCAGAAATCCCCCATAAACACGGCTGCGTAAAAGCCGTGGCCTGATTGTTTCGGCAAGCTGCCTCAGGCCCAGAGCCTCTCCCCTGCTCCCTTGATAGTTGAGATTTGGATCTAGGCTTAGGGCGTCGATACCCCTCTCGAAACAGTCAGGCCGCGTCTAGCGCAGCGATTCAACGTGGGGCTTTCCGCGAGGACTGTTCGAGTCCCAATTTTCGCATCGCGAAAATGGTCGAGTTCCGCAGTGGCCACGTTGGATTGCGGAGCTGCGGCCGTTTCGAGAGGGGTATCGACGCCCTAAGCCGGTTGGATTTACCTCGTCTTCGACCCAGAAATGGCTACGGCCATCCAATCTTGGCGTGTGTATTTTCCCATCTTCGCTAAGTTGTTGATTTCAAGGAGTATTAATATCGCCTACATCTCAAGATCAGGGTGAAACCCGCACCCAAAGCCCGTATAATTGCGCGGCTAAATTCTCACCTGCTTGGGCGGGGCCCAAAAGGCTATCCGCGGGGCAGGTGTTTATCCTTGAAATCCCAATTGGAGAACTCCCATGGCTGTAGAACGCACTCTGTCCATCATCAAGCCCGATGCTGTCGCCAAGAACATTGTTGGCAAAATCTACTCTCGCTTCGAGAGCAACGGTCTGCAAATTGTCGCTTCAAGAATGTTGCGTCTGTCAGACGTGGTTGCTGGCGGTTTTTATGCTGAGCACCGTGAGCGTCCTTTCTTCAAGGACCTGGTTGAGTTTATGACGTCTGGTCCTGTGGTTGTGCAGGTGTTGGAAGGTGAAGGCGCAATTGCCAAGAACCGTGAGTTGATGGGTGCGACTAACCCACAGGAAGCAGCCGAAGGTACTATCCGCGCTGATTTTGCATCCAGCATCGACGCGAACGCGGTTCACGGTTCAGATTCTCCCGAGTCAGCTGCCCGTGAAATCGCTTACTTCTTCGCCGCTAGCGAAATCTGCGAGCGCTAAGTACTTAATCCGTGACTAACCTCATCGCTACAAGTGTCGACGCGACCCAGCAGGAGCCTGCAAAGGTTAACCTGTTGGGTTTGCCCTTGGCTGCGATGGAAAATTACTTTCTGGAGCTCGGTGAGAAAAAATTCCGGGCCCAGCAGGTGCTGAAGTGGATTCATCACCACGGCGTTACGGATATTGATGAGATGAGTAATCTCGGCAAGGTACTCAGAGAAAAGCTTAAGACCGTTGCCGAGATCACGCCTCCCGAAATAGTGAATCAGCACGACTCCAGTGATGGCACCCGCAAGTGGGCTATCCGTGTGGAAGGTGGCGGCCTCGTGGAGGCTGTTCTTATTCCGGATGGAAAAAGAGCGACGCTGTGTGTCTCCTCTCAGGTCGGTTGCAGTCTGGATTGTAGTTTTTGTTCCACCGGCAAACAGGGCTTCCAACGGGACCTCTCAGCCGCGGAAATTATTGGTCAGGTCTGGTTGGCGATCAAATCCTATGACGCCTTTCAGTCAGCCAAAGGTCGTATTGTCACCAATGTCGTCATGATGGGCATGGGCGAACCGCTGCTCAACTTCGATAATGTGGTGGCGGCCATGGACTTGATGATGGAAGACAATGCCTACGGCATCTCCAAGCGTCGAGTGACATTGAGTACCTCCGGTGTGGTTCCCGCGCTGGATAAGTTGGCCAAGGTCAGCGAGGCGTCATTGGCCGTCTCTCTGCATGCCCCCAACGATGCGCTGCGCAATGAACTGGTGCCTATTAATCGCAAATACCCGATCGCGGTACTACTTGAGAGCGCTCGTAACTATATCGATGCTCAAAGCGACAAAAAGCGTGTCGTTACCATCGAATACACCCTGATCGCCGGTGTGAATGACCAGCGAGAGCATGCCCATGAATTGGCTCAATTGCTCAAGAATTACCCCTGTAAAGTCAACCTGATCCCCTTTAATACCTTCGATCAGTCCGATTATCGCCGCCCCAGTGGCAATGCCGTGTCCAGGTTCTGGCAAGTACTGGTGGATGCAGGATATATTGTGACTGTGCGAACCACCCGTGGTGACGATATCGACGCCGCGTGTGGCCAATTGGTCGGCCAGGTAGTGGACCGCACTCGCCGCAGTGAACGCTATCGCGAGGCGGCAAAATCACAAAGCAATGAAGTGCAACCGGGGTAGGGATAATGATGGGTATGGGGAAAGGACTTCGAGTTTTTGCAGCAGTGGTGACAACCATCATGCTGAGCGCCTGCGTCACCACCACAGAGAGCGTATTTACTGACAAGGCTGACCCACAAAAAGCGCTGGAGCGCCGGGTTGAGCTGGCGCGTAAGTACATCGGCGAGGGTGATTGGGAAAACGCTAAACGTAACCTGAAGCTTGCCTACGAAATGGAGCCCAACAACGCCGAGGTGCACGAGGCATTTGCATTGGTGTATCAGAGTACGGGTGAATTTGAACTGGCTGAACAGAGTTACAAAACAGCAATTAGGCTGGACAAGAATTTTTCTCGCGCACGCAACAACTACGCGACATTTCTTTATTCTCAGCAGCGCTATGAAGAAGCAGCCTCACAGCTGGAATACGTGGTGAAAGACTCGCTTTACAAAGCGCGACCACAGGCCTTCGTAAACCTAGGGCTTTGCAGAATTCAGTTGTTTGATAACCAGGGTGCCGAAGAGGCATTTCGGCGAGCGCTGACAATGGACCGCACCAACAGTATTGCCTTACTGGAAGTGGCGCAGCTGCGTTTCGATGCGGGCGACTTTAAGAGCGCGGGTTCTTATTACGACACCTACCGTCGAGTCGTAAGGCAGCAGTCAGCGCGTGGGTTGTGGTTGGGTATTCGCATCGCCAGAGAAACAGGCGATCGTGATGCCGAGAGCAGTTACTCGCTGGCTCTGGCTAACCTGTACCCAGGATCGGCTGAGTATGAGGCGTACAAGCGGACCAAGTGACGTGACCAGCGATGTTTTAGCACAGGTAGATGCATTCGTGACGCCGGGCACTTTGTTGCGCAATGCGCGACTGGCTGCCGAGTTCTCTGAAAGAGAAGTGGAAGATTTGCTCAACCTCATGCCGGGCTATGTCGGCGTGTTGGAGCGGGATGATTATCAGGCACTTCGCAGCCCCGCCTTTGCCCGAGGATATGTGCGCGCCTATGCCCAGTTAATGAAGCTGGAAGAGGCTGATGTACTGGAAGCCTTCGATGAGCAGCGCGATACCTGGGAACAGGAAAAACAGCGTGTCGAGACGCGCTCTCTGCAACTCCAGAGTACCGGCCTTGGAGTAATTGTTGGCCTGGTGACTCTGCTGATGCTGTTCTTTGCCCTCTGGTGGTGGTTGGGCCGTGAGCAAACCGAAACTGACGTAGTGACTGTGTATTACAGTGAATTAACGGTAGCCGGAATCGATACACCGGCGGGTGAACCATGAAAACTGAATCTCCGATCAAACGCCGTGAGTCCAGAAAGATTTATGTTGGCGATGTGGCCGTAGGTGGCGATGCGCCTATCAGTGTGCAGAGCATGACAAATACTGAAACCTGTGACGTTGCGGCAACTGTCGCCCAGGTTCAGGCCATCGCTGATGCCGGCGCCGATATTGTGCGCGTTTCTGTGCCCAGTATGGACGCCGCAGAAGCCTTTAGAAAAATACGCGCGCAAGTCTCTGTTCCGCTGGTAGCTGATATTCACTTCGATCATAAAATCGCGCTCAAGGTCGCAGAATACGGCGTCGATTGCCTGCGCATTAATCCCGGGAATATTGGCCGTGATGACAAGGTGCGAGAAGTGATTAATAGCGCCAGGGACAAGGGCATAC
>JBDWQQ010000037.1:0-47484 GCA_039986455.1 Halioglobus sp. | reverse complement strand
TGCGATAGACGACCACCAGACCGCCAATGCCCATTCACTGGCAGATCTGGGCGGCGCCATTCTCTTGCGCCAGAGTGACATGACCGAGGACGCACTGATAATCGCCTTGCGTGCCTACATGGAATACCCAGGACGATTGTGCACTATGGCAGAGGCTGCGCGAAAAGCCGCCACGCCGGAAGCTGCCCAGCAAGTGGCAGATGAAGTGGAGGCGCTCATCGATGCCTCTCGATAAAAACCTCTACACAGTGCCCGAAATGCGCCGCGTTCGACGCATTCACATGATCGGTGTGGGCGGAACCGGTATGAGCGGTATTGCTGAGGTGTTGGTTAACCTGGGCTATCAGGTGGCGGGCTCAGACCTCAGGGAAAGCCCCGTGACTGAGCGCCTTCGAGATAAGGGTGTCGAGGTGTTCGTCGGCCATCGCGCTGACAATGTAGGCGCCGCCGACGTGGTGGTCAGCTCCAGTGCTGTCGATGAAAGTAACCCGGAAGTGGCCGCCGCCAGAGACGCGCGTATTCCGGTTGTCCCCAGAGCCGAAATGTTGGCCGAATTGATGCGTTACCGTCATGGTATCGCTGTTGCCGGTACCCACGGAAAAACCACTACTACAAGCCTGATCGCCAATGTCTTTGCCGAAGCGGGGCTGGATCCGACCTTTGTGATTGGCGGTCTGGTCAATAGCGTTGGCAGTAACGCGCAGCTGGGCGCAAGCCGTTTTTTAATCGCAGAAGCCGATGAAAGCGATGCTTCATTCCTACACTTGCAGCCAATGGTCACTGTGGTCACCAATATAGAAGCAGACCACATGGATACCTATGGTGGAGACTTCTCGGTACTGCGAAGAACCTTCCTGGAGTTTTTACACAACCTGCCATTTTACGGTGTGGCGGTGCTTTGCATTGATGATCCGGTGATCAGGGAACTATTGCCAGAGGTCAGTCGTCAAGTCATCACCTACGGTTTTGCAGATGACGCGGATTTTCGCATTGGCGAGATGGAGCGTAATGGGCTTACCACAAACTTCACTGTGCACCGCCCCTCCGGAGAAGCGCTGCCCATTACCCTGAACATGCCGGGCCAGCACAACGTGCTTAACGCCGCCGCTACGGTGGCCGTGGCCTGCGATGAGGGCCTGGAAGACGCTGCGATTCAGGCCGGGTTGGCTGGCTTTACCGGCGTTGGACGCCGTTTTACTCGGATGGGTGAGTTACAGCTATCTGCGGGGTCAGCGTTGCTGGTCGACGATTACGGTCATCACCCTACCGAAGTGCGCGCCACGCTCGACTCGGCTAGGCAGGCTTGGCCTGAACGACGCGTGGTGATGATTTATCAACCTCACCGCTATACGCGCACACGCGATCTTTACGAAGACTTCGTCTCTGTGCTTTCCCGTTGTGACGTTCTAATTCTGTTGGAAGTTTATTCGGCAGGCGAAGAGACTATATCCGGTGCTGATAGCCGTAGCCTGACCCGCAGTATCCGGCAACGCGGGCAAATCGAGCCTATTTTTGCCGAGAGTATTGATGATGTTCCGCAAATTCTCAGCTCGGTCATAGAGGCCGGTGATGTCGTGATTACGCAGGGCGCCGGCAATATTGGTGCACTTTCAAAAGACCTTGCTGTTATGAGCTTTGAGCAGGGGGCCGCGTCATGAGCGCCCAGAGTTTAAAAGACATGACAGTCGCCGTGTTGTTGGGAGGTACCTCCGCAGAAAGAGAAGTTTCCCTGCAAAGTGGGCGCACAGTGTCTGACGCCTTGCGTTCCTTGAGCTACCGTGTCCGCGATGTGGATCCAGCCGAAAGCGATTGGATTGCACAGTTACAGGGTGTTGATTTTGCGTTTAACGCTTTGCATGGCCCGGGCGGTGAAGACGGCACTATGCAGGGTGCGCTGGAAGCGTTGGATATAGCGTATACGGGGTCCGGTGTGTTGGGCTCTGCACTGGCTATGGATAAGCGGCGCAGCAAGCAATTGTGGCAGGGCATTGGCGTTGCCACCGGCGGTTTTGAAATGCTCGATGCCAACACTGATTGGCAGGCAGTGATTGATCGTCTCGGTAAGGTGTTTGTCAAGCCTGCTTGCGAAGGATCGTCTATTGGTATGGCTCCGGCGAGCGATGCTGTTTCGCTGAGAGAAGCCTATGAAGGGGCTGCCGCCTACAGTGGCGGTGTGATGGCTGAAAAATTCATTAATGGTCCCGAGTACACCGTCGCGATTTTAGGCGATCAGGCATTGCCCTCAATTCGGATGGTGACTGATAACGAGTTTTACGATTACGAAGCCAAGTACTTGTCTGATGATACTAGCTATCACTGTCCCAGCGGTTTGAATGCTGAGGAAGAAGCGTTAGTGGGCGCGCTTGCCCTAACCGCCTTCTGTTCGCTGGGTTGTGAGGGTTGGGGACGTGTCGACACCATGCGCGACAGCGATGGAAGCTTCTCCGTTTTGGAAGTGAACACCATTCCAGGAATGACCTCACACAGCCTGGTGCCTATGGCGGCGCGACAAGCGGGAATGGAAGTGCCTGCGCTGGTTGAGCGAATCCTGACATTGGCTTGGGAGAGTAGGCGCTGATGGGCATTGCCATCAAATTGCCGCAGTTGCGTTCCCGCCCCGAGAAGCAGGAACCCAAAAAGCGCACGCGCAAGCCTGTAGCACGTCCAGAACAGGGAGGCCGATCAAAGAAGCCGCTGCCAGAGCCGGTTCGCAAGACCCGAGGTGCAGCGACTAAAGGTGCAACGCGTAAAGCTACAGCACCAACCGAGCGGCAGCCCCGAAGTTTCAATTGGCTCAATCGTATTTTGATTTTAGTGGGCACAGGCGTTGTTGCGGTGGCGGGACTGCAGGCCTACATCACTCTGCAAAGTATCCCGGTGGAACGCATTTCTGTTACCGGTGCGCTTGAGCACACGCAAACGACCGCGGTTCAGGACATGGTGTATCCCGCGCTCACTGGCGGTTTCCTCGGCGCTGACCTTGGCAACGTGCAGCAGCAGTTAGAGGCATTGCCCTGGATTCATGAGGCCACGGTGCGTCGCGTTTGGCCCAATGCCCTGGAAATTCACGTGGTGGAGCAGCTGCCTATTGCCCGTTGGGGTGACAGTGGATTCCTCAATCACGAGGGAGAGGTTTTTCGTCCGAGTCAGCGCAATGCCTGGCAGACACTGCCCACATTAATGGGGCCAGAGAATACAGCGCCAGCGCTCATGCGCACTTACCAGCGTCTTGTGGATTTGCTGGCGCCACTGGGTCTGGGCTTGAGTGAGTTGTCTGTCGATGACCGGGGTGAGATTGCCGCAGTGTTGGCGGGAGGCCAGCGCATGGTGATTGGCGGGGAAGATTTTCTGGAGCGAATGAAACGCTTCAAGACAGTGTACAGGGCAGAGTTGGCGACCCAGATGGCACTGGTTGAGAGTATAGACCTTCGTTATGAACGGGGGGTTGCGGTGGCGTTTAAGGCACCGGTGGAAGAGCTGGAAACAACGAACGATAACAAGAAGGCGTAGAGGGAGACACTGCCATGGGCAGCGCGCAGGACAAGAGAATGATCGTCGGACTCGATATAGGCACCTCCAAAGTGGTGGCCATTGTTGGAGAGGTCGGCATGGATGGCGAGATTGAAGTGGTTGGTATCGGATCCAATCCATCCAAGGGTATGAAGAAGGGCGTGGTGGTCAATATTGAATCTACCGTGCAGTCGATTCAACGAGCCGTGGAAGAAGCTGAGCTGATGGCGGGCTGTCAGATTCACTCGGTTTATGTGGGCATTGCAGGCAGTCATATTCGCAGCCTGAATTCTCACGGGATCGTTGCGATCAAAGACAAAGAAGTGTTTGGCCACGACCTGGAACGGGTGATTGACGCGGCTCAGGCGGTGGCAATTCCGGCCGATCAGAAGGTGCTGCACATCCTGCCTCAGGAATACGTGATTGATAATCAGGAAGGCATTAAAGAGCCGTTGGGAATGTCAGGTGTGCGCCTTGAAGCGAAGGTGCACCTGGTGACCTGCGCTGTTAACGCATCACAGAATATTGAGAAGTGTATTCGACGCTGTGGGCTTGAAGTTGAAGAAATCATTCTGGAGCAGTTGGCATCCAGTTATTCCATTCTGACTGAGGATGAGCGCGAGTTGGGTGTTTGCCTGGTGGATATTGGTGGAGGCACAACCGATATCGCCATCTTCACTGAGGGCTCTATTCGTCACACCGGTGTGATACCGATTGCTGGCGATCAGGTGACTAACGATATTGCGATGGCGCTGCGCACACCGACTCAGCACGCAGAAGAAATCAAGATCAAGTACGCCTGTGCGCTGACGCAGTTGGCCGGAGCAGACGAGACCATCAAGGTGCCCAGCGTGGGCGACCGTCCCCCCCGGGATCTATCTCGACAGTCGCTCGCGGAAGTTGTGGAGCCTCGTTATGACGAGCTTTTCACTCTTGTTCAGGCGGAACTACGCCGCTCCGGATACGAAGACATGGTGCCTGCGGGCATCGTGCTAACCGGCGGTACCTCCAAAATGGAAGGCGTCGTGGAACTAGCGGAAGAAATCTTCCATATGCCAGTGCGGGTGGGCTATCCGCAGTCGGTGCAGGGGCTCAACGATATTGTGCGCAACCCGATCTACGCGACCAGCGTGGGGCTGTTGCAGTACGGGGTGGACCACATGGACGAGGGCGGCGCAGCCGGTCCTGTTCGCGCCAGTGGTTCAGGTGAGAGTTGGATCAGCCGGGCCAAGGCCTGGGTTTCAAGTAATTTTTAAGCGGTAAACCGTCGCGCGAAAGTGCGGCTTTTTAATAAAAAGGGGAAAATCATGTTTGAGTTAATCGACAACGTACCATCCAATGCGGTGATCAAGGTGATCGGCATAGGCGGAGGCGGCGGCAACGCTGTGAAGCATATGATCGATAACTCGGTCGAAGGCGTGGACTTTATCTGCGCCAATACCGATGCCCAGGCTCTCTCGGACGTTGAGTCCAAGACAGTGCTGCAATTGGGTGGGGATATCACCAAAGGTCTGGGTGCTGGTGCTAATCCAGAAATTGGCCGTGCGGCGGCTATGGAAGACCGTGAGCGTATTGCGGAATCATTGCATGGCGCTGATATGGTATTCATTACAGCAGGTATGGGTGGCGGCACCGGTACAGGTGGTGCTCCGGTAGTGGCCGAGGTCGCTCGCGAGTTGGGTATATTGACGGTTGCCGTAGTGACTCGTCCGTTCCCGTTTGAGGGCAAGAAACGTCTTAAAATAGCCCATGAAGGTGTTGGTGAATTGCAGCAGCACGTGGACTCATTGATCACGATTCCCAATGAAAAATTACTGGAAGTGCTCGGTAAAAATACCAGTCTCCTCGATGCATTTAAGGAGGCAAATGATGTATTGTTGGGCGCAGTTCAGGGGATCGCCGATCTGATTATCCGCCCTGGCATGATCAACGTGGATTTCGCCGATGTGCGAACCGTTATGTCAGAAATGGGTATGGCGATGATGGGCACTGGCAGCTCCAAGGGCGAAAATCGCGCTCGTGAAGCCGCTGAGAGAGCCATAAACAGCCCCCTTCTGGACGATATAGATTTACAGGGTGCCCGCGGAATTTTGGTGAACATCACCGCTGGCCTCGATCTCGCTTTGGGCGAATTCGCCGAAGTTGGCGACACGATCGAGGAATTTGCATCCGAAGAAGCAACAGTTGTAGTTGGTACGGTCATTGATCCAGATATGACCGATGAGCTTAAGGTGACGGTTGTCGCCACTGGGTTGGGCGCAGAAGCAGCGAGAACACCGCTGCAGGTTGTAGATAGCGCACCCAAGCCGGCAGTGGCCTCTACGGAGACCGATGAAGCTCCCGACTATAGGGATCTGGATCGTCCCGCGGTACAGCGCAGACAGCGCGCCGCAGGTGGCCAGTCCGCAGCTGTTGCAGCTGACGCGGACGAGGAGTATTTCGATATTCCTGCGTTTTTGCGTCGACAGGCTGACTAACAGGTCGCGACCGGGAGGTTTTCCGGAGCGAGCTGGCAGCCGTTAGACAGCAACAGGCTACGGTTGGGGTAATTATGATTCGACAGCGTACGTTGAGAAATGCGATTAAGGCGACTGGCGTCGGCTTACACACGGGCGAGAAGGTCTACCTGACTTTGGCGCCTGCTCCGGTGAATACCGGTATTGTGTTTCGCAGAGTAGACCTGAATCCGGTGGTAGAGATCCCCGGTCGGGCCGATAACGTTGCCGATACCACCCTGTCCACCGGTCTGCTTGCGAACGGTGAAAAAGTCTCGACGGTAGAACATCTGATGGCGGCTATGGCTGGCCTGGGTATTGATAATGCCTATGTTGATGTCAGTTCGCCGGAAGTGCCGATTATGGACGGCAGTGCGGGTCCGTTTGTGTTTCTGATCCAGTCCGCTGGGATTGAGGAACAAAACGCGCCCAAGAAGTTTATTCGCATTAAACGCAAGGTCACAGTCGAGGACGGCGACAAGGTAGCCAGCTTCCTCCCCTTTGATGGCTTCAAGGTCTCCTTCACCATCGATTTTGACCACCCCGTTTTCCGCGATCGCACTGCCCACGCCGATATCGACTTCTCAACAACCTCCTTTGTGAAAGAAATCAGCCGAGCACGCACCTTCGGCTTTATGCACGAAATCGAGTATCTCCGCTCCAAGGGCCTGGCCCGGGGCGGTAGCGTAGACAACGCCATCGTGGTTGATGAATACCGCATCCTCAATCAGGATGGCTTGCGTTACGACGATGAATTCGTGCGCCATAAGGTGCTGGACGCCATTGGCGACCTGTACCTACTGGGCAACAGCCTGATTGGTGAGTTCCGCGCTTATAAATCAGGCCACGCTCTTAATAATGCATCCCTGCGCGCCTTGATCGCCCAGCCTGATGCTTGGGAAGTGGTGACCTTTGAAGATGAAGCCACAGCCCCTATTTCTTACTCCTTAAGCCCAGCTCCCGCTATTTAGACTCGATTCGCCGCTGCCAGCTCCAAGACCACCCCAAACTGGGCATCAGTTCACACCCAGGGGTGCCCATCCATAGCGTTTGAGGGGGTTTTGTGGCATAGTCCCCGACCGATTTGCCTCGTACTCGTCTAGATGAAAGTCATTCTCATTAGTCGCAAGCACGGTGGCTCTCGCTCCGTTGAACTGGGGCGTTGGTCCCGCGCACTGCTCTCCCTCTGTTGTCTGGGTTTACCCCTGGGCATGGTTGCCAGTGGCTTTATGCTGGGCCAAGAAAATGAAGCCAATTCCATGCGTGGTATGGCTTTGGACGGCTTGCAGGACGAGCTTGAGCAACAGCAGAAAGAATTAGCGGCCCTTCAGGTTCAGGCTGAACGCAAAATGCAGGCCATGACCATGAATCTGGCGCAGTTGCAGGCGAGAATGACGCGTCTGGATGCGCTGGGTCAGCACCTCACTGCAATGGCAGATCTTGAAGAAGGCGAGTTCGATTTTAGCCAGCCGCCTGCGATTGGTGGTCCAATTGGCAGTGAATTCAACGTTGAATACGATACTGGCGACCTGAGCACCGAGCTCGGCCTGTTTCAGGCGCAGTTGTCAGACCGCGAGCAACAGCTGGAAATTCTTGAGTCTCTTTTAGCGAACCGTAAGCTGGAAGAGCAGAGTTGGTTGTCCGGTCGTCCGGTAGAGAAGGGCTGGATCTCTTCTTATTACGGCAAACGAAATGACCCGTTTACGGGTAAGCAGTCTTTCCATCACGGCATCGACTTCGCCGGCAAGGAAGGCACCAACGTTATCTCCGTTGCCTCCGGTGTGGTGACCTATACGGGCACCAAAACCGGTTACGGTGAGATGGTGGAAATCTCTCACGGTGACGGCTTTGTTACGCGTTATTCACATAACAAAGAAGCCTTGGTTAAGCCCGGCGACGTGGTCCGCAAGGGCGAGCCGATCGCACTAATGGGTTCCACAGGCCGCTCCACAGGCGTCCACGTCCACTACGAAGTCTACAAACACGGCCGTTCGGTCGACCCCTCGAGCTACGTGCGACGCACCAGTCGCTGACGCTCCATTTACACCGATAGTTTTTTCTCCCGCCCCTCTTACCAGTTTGGCGGGCTGTTCCGTATACAAGACAAGTTGAAAGCTGATGATTAGCAAATTTCTGAAAATGGTGTTTGGTTCCCGCAATGATCGGGAGCTGAAACGAATGGGTAAAGTCGTCAAAAAAGTGAATGCGCTGACCGACGAGATCAAGGCGCTCACTGACGAGGAGCTGGCTGCCAAGACGGACGTGTTCAAGAAACGTCTGGCGGACGGTGAGAAACTCGATGACATTCTGCCAGAGGCATTTGCCGTAGTGCGAGAAGCGGGCGAACGTGTGCTGGGCTTGCGTCATTTCGATGTACAGCTCATTGGTGGCATGGCCCTGCACGAAGGCAAAATTGCTGAAATGCGCACGGGTGAAGGTAAAACTTTGGTGGCGACACTGCCGGCCTACCTCAATGCACTTACCGGCAACGGCGTACATCTCATTACCGTAAACGACTATCTCGCCAACCGAGATGCTCATTGGATGGGACCACTGTACGAATTCCTGGGTGTGTCGGTGGGTGTCATTCGCTCGGGGCAGGTACCTGAGCAGAAAGCCGCCGCCTATAGCGCTGACATTATTTACGGCACCAACAATGAATTTGGCTTCGATTATCTGCGCGACAACATGGCGTTCACTCTGGACGATCGGATGCAGGAGCAGCTGGCTTTCGCCATTGTGGATGAAGTCGACTCGATTCTAATTGATGAGGCTCGAACGCCGCTGGTTATCTCGGGGGCGTCCGAGGACAGCTCTGAGCTTTATAAGAAAATTAATAAACTGATTCCTTCCCTGAAGCCGGACCTCGAGGGCGAAGCCGGACACTACACCGTGGATGAAAAGCAACGCCAGGTGGAGTTGACCGAGGCAGGTCACGAATTTATCGAAGAGATGATGATTCGGGAGAAATTGCTGGAGGAGGGCGACAGCCTTTACGCGGCAACCAATTTGAATTTGTTACACCACGTAAACTCCGGACTGCGCGCTCATGTATTGTTCCAGCGTGATGTTGAATACATCGTGCAGGATGGCCAGGTTGTGCTGATTGACGAGCACACAGGCCGGACTATGGCTGGCCGGCGTTTGTCGGAAGGTCTGCACCAGGCCATTGAGGCGAAAGAGGGCGTCAACATCCAGAGCGAGAGTCAAACTCTGGCCTCTACTACTTTCCAGAATTACTTCCGTATTTACGGCAAGCTCTCGGGCATGACCGGTACAGCGGATACAGAAGCATTCGAGTTCCGCCAGATTTATGGACTGGAAGTGCTGGTGCTTCCTACCAACGTCAAACAAAAACGCAAAGACATGAACGATCTGGTGTATTTGAGCCGGGAAGAAAAGTTCGGCGCGATTGTGGCTGATGTTAAGGAGTGCATGGAAAATCAGGCACCGGTGCTCGTAGGTACAGCATCGGTAGAAACCTCTGAGGAACTCTCGGCTCGTTTCCGTGAGGCCAAAATTCAACACAAGGTGTTGAATGCTAAATACCACGAACAGGAAGCTGAAATTATTGCCCAGGCGGGCCGCCCCGGAGTTGTCACTATTGCAACCAATATGGCGGGTCGAGGCACGGATATTGTGCTGGGTGGCAATCTGGAAGCGGAATTAACGGCTGCCGGAGAAATCAGTGAAGGCCGTAAGACGGAGTTAACCGAAGCCTGGAGCCTGCGCCATGCACAAGTGCTCGAAGCGGGCGGCTTGCACATTCTGGGAACCGAACGGCACGAGTCTCGCCGTATTGATAACCAGTTGCGTGGCCGTGCCGGTCGTCAGGGTGATCCCGGTGTCTCACGTTTTTATCTCTCCCTCGAAGATAACCTGATGCGCATCTTCGCTTCCGACAGGGTAAAGAACTTCATGCAGGCATTGGGCATGGAGAAAGGGGAAGCCATCGAACATCGCATGGTGACCAACGCCATCGAAAAGGCCCAACGTAAGGTGGAAGGGCGCAACTTTGATATTCGTAAGCAATTGCTGGAATACGATGATGTGGCCAATGATCAGCGCCAGATTATTTATCAGCAACGTAACGAGCTACTGGGCGAGGCGGATATCTCTGAAACCATTACTGCGATACGTGCAGACGTGGTGAACGAGGCGATCGACAGCCATATCCCTCCAATGAGCGTAGAAGAGCAATGGGACGTGCCGGGGCTGGAGAAATCGCTGGAAGCAGAATTTGCGGTGCCTCTACCCGTGCAGCAATGGCTGGAAGAGGATGACAAGCTTCACGAGGAAGCGCTGCGTGAGCGCATCGTTCACGATGTGCAGACTGCCTATGATGAGAAGAGCGAGTCGGTTGGCCCAGATATGCGCAAGATCGAAAAGCAGATCATGTTGCAGGTATTGGATACGTTGTGGAAGGAACACCTGGCAACAATGGATCACCTTCGCCAAGGTATACACCTGAGGGCTTACGCACAGAAGAACCCCAAGCAAGAATACAAGCGTGAGTCTTTTGCTTTGTTCGAAGAGCTGCTGAGTAGCTTAAAGATGGAAGTTGTTCGTTTTCTCAGCCACGTTCAAATTCAGCGCCCTGATGAGGCGCAGCTGATTGAGCAGCAGCGGCGTGAGGCGGCGGATCGTGAGCAGCTGGCATTTCAGCATGCGGAGGCTTCAGTTATGCCACCTCAGGCAGCTGAAGAGCAATCTGCGGGAGAGCCTCTTATGCCCGAGACATACGTTCGCGATCAACCCAAGGTAGGCCGTAATGATCCTTGCCCCTGTGGCAGTGGAAAGAAATACAAGCAATGCCACGGCAAACTCTCGTAAGGGTTTGACAGGATGGCTGTAGGCGAAGACAAGCTTCCTGAGTTGCTGCCGGTTCCCGGTGTGCGGCTTGCGACAGTATCCGCCGGTATCAAGAAGCCCGGTCGTAAAGATCTGGTGCTGATGGAGTTGGCGCCAGGAAGCAGCACCGTCGGCGTATTTACCCAGAATGCGTTTTGTGCAGCGCCAGTTACCGTGGCAAAAGAGCATTTGCTTTTGTCTGAAAGCCAGCCTAGCTATTTGTTGGTCAACACCGGCAACGCCAATGCGGGAACCGGTGAGCCCGGTATTGCAGACGCTCGTCGTTGTTGTGCTGCAGTGGCTGAAGCTACAGCTTCGGAGCCAGCACAAGTGCTGCCGTTTTCCACAGGAGTTATTGGCGAGCCATTGCCTGTCGACCTTATTGCTGCCTCAATCCCCAGCGCGGCGACTGATCTGACGGAGTCGGGTTGGGCCGAAGCTGCCGAGGGGATTCTCACCACCGATACACGGCCCAAGGGGCTTAGCGTTCCATTTAGTTGTGACGGGCGAGACTATGTCGTTACCGGTATCGCCAAGGGTGCGGGAATGATTCGCCCAAACATGGCGACGATGCTGGCCTATCTTGCGACCGACGCTGCAGTTGATTCGGCTATTCTTCAGCAAATGTTATCCGATGCCACTGAGATTTCTTTTAACCGGGTGACGGTGGACGGTGATACGTCTACCAATGATGCCTGCATTTTAGTCGCAACCGGTGCGGCGAATAACGAGCCTTTGCGTGCCATCGATGAGCCTCTGTATTTAGCGCTCGCTGACGCAGTGCAGGAAGTCTGCGTTCACTTGGCCCAGGCCCTGGTGCGCGATGGCGAAGGCGCTAGCAAGTTCGTGACGGTTGAGGTGAAGGGTGGAAGAGACGAGCAGGAGTGTCTGGATGTGGCTTTCACCATCGCCCACTCGCCCTTGGTGAAAACAGCGTTATTTGCATCCGACCCCAATTGGGGGAGATTACTTGCGGCGATTGGCCGGGCTGGCCTCGCCGATCTTGATGTAAACCAAGTAGGGCTTTTCCTGAATGATGTGCTCATTGCTGAAAACGGCTGCCGAGCGGATTCTTACACAGAAGAGCAAGGAGTCGAAGCCATGTCGCCCGAAGATATTGTCATTCGAGTTGAGTTGAATCGTGGTGGAGCAGTGGCCAGTGTCTGGACGACTGATTTTTCTTACGACTACGTAAAAATCAACGCCGAATACCGAACCTGATATGCCAGCCGTGCACGTTGCTGTTGGCGTGATACTTGATGCCGACCGAAATATTCTTCTTACCCGTCGCCACGATCATTTGCATCAGGGCGGTCTTTGGGAGTTCCCCGGTGGAAAAGTTGAGCAGGGTGAAAGTTTAGCGCTTGCCCTGGCGCGCGAGTTGCGAGAAGAGTTAGATATTACTCCTGTTAAAACCTCCCCCTTGATCGAAATTCATCACGACTACGGTGACAAGTCGGTCTTTCTTGATGTTCATCTGGTTTGGGAATTCAGCGGTTTACCACGAGGTTTGGAGGGGCAACCAATGGTTTGGGTATCTGCCGATGAATTGTCAAACTACGATTTCCCTGCAGCCAATCAGCCCATTGTTGCAGCTATCTTGCAGGAGCTTTCATAGGGTTTTAGTTGGCAAAGGAATGGCAGAGTAATCTTCGCGATCAATCTTTGTTCTTCTGGTGCATGTGATTCTTGCGAAGGCGGGAATCTAGAATGCAGAAGTAACAAAAAACGTGAGTCGCATTGCTCTAGCCTAATTGAGCTATTTCCCTAACTCCGCCCTGGCCAGAAATTCTGCGTGTAACTCTTCCACTAAAGATTCCAGTTGCTCAAGCGATCCCGAGTTATCGATCACAATGTCCGCCAGTGCCAGCCGTTGCTCCCGCTTCATTTGCGCTGCCATAATTCTTTTCACCTGCGCTTCATCATTATCATCCCGCGCCATAGTGCGCGCTAGCTGCGTTTCCTCAGGCACATCGACGACTGCGATAACATCAACCAGTTTACGTTGACTGGTTTCGAGGAGAAGCGGAGAGGCGAAAATGGCATAGGGTGAGGTGACTGATTCCAGTTGATCTGCAATTTCCTGTCCGATCAAAGGATGGGTGAGCTGCTCAAGCCAAGCTCGCTCTGAATTGTCCGAGAATACCTTCTGTCTCAGCGCTGCCCTATCGAGCGTGCCATCGGCTTGCAGGATCTCCTTTCCAAAATGATCGGAGATGGCCGTAAGTGCCGGGCGATCGGGTTCTACAATGACGCGTGCCGCAATATCTGCATCTACGACCTGAACACCAAGGTTCTCAAACAGTTGAGTAACCGCTGACTTGCCGCTACCAATGCCGCCGGTAATGCCGACCACTAAACGCATGTCAGTCTAGTCCAGTAGAGTTCAGGTAGGCCTGAGTCAGGGTGTCACCCCATAGCAGTGCTATCCATCCTGCGGCTGCCAGATAAGGGCCAAACGGGATGGGTATCTCCTTGCCGCGATTTTTTAGAACCATCAATGCAATGCCAACCACTGCACCGACCAGGGATGAAAGTAAAATAATCAAGGGTAGTGCTTGCCAGCCCATCCATGCGCCTAGCGCAGCAAGCAGTTTGAAGTCGCCATAGCCCATTCCTTCCTTCCCCGTCAGGAGCTTAAACAGCCAGTAAACACTCCAGAGAATTAGGTACCCGGCCATTGCGCCAATAACAGCGTCACCCAGACTCACAAACGTCCCATTGAGATTGAACAGTAGCCCGAGCCACATGAGTGGCAAAGTAATGTCATCGGGTAGTAGTTGGTGGTCGACATCGATCATGGTTAAGGCGACTAGAGACCAAGTTAGGAACATTGCTCCCAGGAGAGCGTAAGACGCCGGAAAATACCATGCGAGAGAAAGCGTCAATAGGCCAGTGATGAGTTCTACCGCTGGATAGCGGAGAGAAATTGAGACGCTACAGTTAGCGCACTTGCCACCCAGTATCAGATAGCTCAATACGGGAATATTCTGCCAAGCCTTGATAGGCGCATTGCAGCTGGGACAGTGGGAGTTGGGGACTGCCAGGGTCAGTTTTTGGTCCTGCTTTTCTCCTTCGACTTCCAGTAGTTCACAGCAATCACGTCGCCAGCGCGACTCCATCATAATCGGCAGGCGGTGAATCACCACATTGAGAAAGCTGCCTACAACCAGGCCCAGAGACAGCAAGGCAGTACAAAGCAACCAGCTATTCTGGTTGAGGACGTCCAGCATTGAAACGGCTCCCGCGCTTAAATCACTGATCCCAGCATGAAGATTGGGAGGTACATGGCGATCAACAGCCCGCCTACCAACACGCCCAAAATGGACATGATCAATGGTTCAAGCAGAGCGCTAAGATTATCGACAGCATCGTCAACTGCCTGTTCGTAGTGGTCAGCCACCTTGCTAAGCATGTCGTCGAGGGCACCTGATTCTTCACCAATAGAAACCATCTGCATTAGCATGTTGGGGAACAGGCCAGTGGCTTTGATAGAGTTATAAAGCGTAGTACCAGTCGTGACATCATCCTTAATTTGTCTAATCGCTTTCGAATACACTGAGTTGCCAGCAGCTCCAGCGGTAGATTCCAGCGCATCAACAAGCGGTACACCCGCCGCAAAAGTGGTGGCCAATGTACGAGAAAAACGAGCTATGACTGCATCATGCACGATGCTGCCCACGATGGGCGTCTTAAGCCACATTTTATCTAAAAATTCTGAGAATTTGACCGACCGAAATTTGGCTTCGCGTAGGGCGAATCCCACTGCCGTCATTGCAATAAGCATGATAAACCACCACTCCTGAACCCATTCGGATAGGTGCATCACAAATAGGGTAAAAGCAGGTAAATCTGAGCCGAAGTTTTGGAAGGTCTGAGCAAATACAGGGATGACCTTAATTAGCAGAATCAGTGTGACGACTACAGCCACGCAAATAACAGCAATTGGGTAGGTCATCGCCTTGCGGATTTTTGCTTTTAGCGCTTCAGTCTTTTCTTTGTAAGTGGCTACGCGATCCAGCATTACCTCGAGAGTGCCCGATTCTTCACCTGATGCGACCAAACTGCAGAACAATTCATCGAAATGTCGTGGGTGTTTTGCAAGGGATGGAGCTAGCCCAGTGCCGGATGCGACATCATTCATGATTTCCATGATCATGGTTTTCATGCGGGGCTTTTCTACTCCATCAGCGACGATCTCAAAACTTTGTACGAGAGGTACGCCTGCTTTCATCATGGTAGCAAGCTGACGGGTAAATACAGCAATGTCAGCAGCTTTGATTGCTTTGCCTTGACCACCGCCAAACAGTGGCTTTGGCTTCTTCTTAACTGACTTGGGCTTGATACCCTGACGACGTAATTGGGCCTTGGCCATGGCGCTGCTAACCGCCGAAATCTCACCTTTACTGCTGCGGCCATTCTTATCGGTACCGCTCCAGGTGAAAACGTCATTTCCTGTTGCTGTTGCCATAGTGCTTACCGCCCCTTTCTAATCCCTTGTTGTTATGCTCAGTCAACCGTGATCCGGTTGGCTTCCTCCAGTGTGGTCACTCCTTGTGCCACTTTTTCGAGTGCTGATTTACGTAACGTACTAAACCCTTCTTCTGTCGCGGCTTCCTGTATCTGCAGCGAGTTGCCTTCTTCCATAATCAACGTGGCAATCTTTGGGGTTACCCTGACAACTTCGTAGATGCCTACCCGTCCTTTGTAGCCTTCATTGCAGGCATTGCACCCGACCGCCTGTGAAATGTGTGCATCAACTAATCGCTCTTCCGTAAAGCCCTCAGCTAGCAGCGTCTCTCGTGGAATTTCCGCAGGCACCGAGCACTCTTTACACAATCGTCTTGCGAGACGCTGAGCGATAATTAAATCCACTGAGGTTGCGAGGTTGAATGCAGGTACTCCCATATTGAGCATTCGCGTTACGGTTTCTGCGGCACTATTGGTGTGCAAAGTAGAGAGTACAAGGTGACCAGTTTGTGCGGCTTTTATAGCGATCTCTGCGGTCTCAAGGTCTCGAATCTCACCGACCATTATGATATCGGGGTCCTGGCGGAGGAAGGAGCGCAGCGCCTCAGCAAAATTCAGGCCGACTTTGGGGTTTACATGGACCTGGTTTATCCCGGTCAGGTTAATTTCAACCGGATCCTCTGCCGTCGAGATGTTGCGCTCTGGCGTATTGAGTATGTTAAGGCCCGTATACAGCGATACGGTTTTACCTGAACCGGTAGGACCAGTGACTAGAATCATGCCCTGTGGTTGGTCGAGTGCTTTGAGATACAACTCCTTTTGATCTGGTTCGTAGCCAAGGGCATCGATACCCAACTGCGCGCTGGTTGGGTCCAGAATACGAAGAACGATTTTTTCGCCGAACAAAGTTGGTAGGGTATTTACGCGAAAATCGATGGCCCGGTTTCGTGAGAGCTTCATTTGAATGCGGCCATCCTGCGGAACACGTCGCTCTGATATATCCATTTGTGACATTACTTTGAGACGCGCCGCCAGGCGGCTAGAAAGATTCCGAGGAGGTTTGACCATTTCCCGCAAGATGCCGTCGGTTCGAAAGCGGACTCGGTAATCGTTTTCGTAGGGTTCAAAGTGGATGTCAGAGGCTCCCTGTTTGATTGCGTCAATCAAAACCTTGTTGACGAAGCGAACAATTGGGGTTTCATCGACGGCATCGCTACCTTCATCCTCGTCTGTTGCTGCGCCACTGGAAACATCTATGCCTTCGAGATCCTCGGACTCAAGGTCTCCCAGTCCATCGCTGAGATTGTCCTGGGTCTCTACCCAGGCTTCAATCATTTTTGAGAGGGCTCTTTCTTCGAGCAACACCGCATCAGTATTGATGCCAGTGTGGAATTTTATTTCGTCTAGAGCCGCCAGATTAGTAGGGTCCGATACGGCAATAAACAAACGGTTGCCTCGGCGGTAAAGGGGCAGTGCATGGTGCTTTAGCACTAGATCTACTTCAACTAGATCGATGGGCATGGCTGAGAGATCAAAGCACGTTGCGTCGAATTGCGGAACGCCGAACTCTTGAGCAGCAACGGCAGCCAGCCGCATACTGTCGACATTCTTTTTCTCGACTAGGTAGGTCACTAGGGGCGTTTGTTCCATAGAGGCTTCTCGCTGTGCGCTCGATGCCTCATCTGCCGAAACAAGTCCTTCAGCGACCAGTCGTCCGGCTAGACCGCTAAGCTGCCCTATTCCCTTGTCATTCATTTACACCATACCCTTGTGCAGGTGGCGTTCACCCAGCAAACAGTTTCTCTAAGGCCCGAGTATAGCGGGGTATTGAACAGTCTAATAGACGGTTTCTTGGTGCTATCTCCACAATTCCGCAATTTCCTACATAGCTAGACCCAGTTATGGTCTTCAAACAGTAATTTCGGCAGTAGAATGAGTGAATTACAGATTTATCCTCGGCAGCTAGGCGGAGCTTTATTGATAGAGAGCCCTCCAACCAGCGGAGAGTTGCACTTCCAGGTCATTGTCGGAGGAATTGCTGTTGAAGGGACAAGGTGCAGCTTTTTACCATTGGCTTCGTCGCCAGGCATTTTGATAGTAACCTCGATTGTGCCTGCACCAGGGTCGTCGCTGCTAAGTATTTCCAGACGACTAATGTACTCATGCTTGTCGTACTCAGCAGCCGGGGGAAGTCCTGCCAACTCATTGCTTGTGGGTATTACTCGGGTACTATAATAAGCTTCACTCACTGATGTTTTCGCTTCGGCGACGAAAACCATAGCCTCAGAGACCTTTGAGCGGACCACATAATCGAGATAGGCGGGTAAAGCGATGACTGCGAGAATGCTAACGATTGCCACAACGACCATTAACTCAATTAATGTGAAACCATCGTTGTTTCTTTTGAGGTCGAGGGTATTTGCCTCAAGGTTTTTTGAGCTCATTGCTAGGCGCCTTTCCTAGTTGTTAAAGTCAAGATTTTTTCCGATAATTGAGTGGCAATTTCGATCTCTGCGGCCGAGTCGCCTCTCACACGCTCCATGTCTTCGCATAATGTTCTAGCTTCATCTAGTCTTTGGTTAAGCGCTGCCAAACCTGCATTTATCTGGGCGGCCTCATCATGAAACATGTCTTTGTCTCTGAGACTGATGCGAGAAGTAAGATCGCCTTCTCCCAGCTTGCTGACTTCGCGAGTTATGACGTAAATAGGCCCTGCGATACGATGGCTGACTAACAAACCGCCATACCAAATCAAACTGAGGAGCATGATTTCAATCGCCGCTAGCGTCAAAGTCATGGAAGGACGCAGTTCCAGAGTGTGTTCTGAAGGATATAAGGCTGCGAACAGAATAAAGAGGTTGAGCAAAATAACTGCCAGTGCAGCAGCGAACAACGAGTGCTGATACTGAAATTTTTTATTTATGACGATTGTGCTGCGCCGGTTTTCCATCATGAAAACTCTCAATACATGTTTCGCTAACACTAAACCAACGCGTTATCCGCAGCAACATGACAATACCCGCATCTTAACACTAATTACGTTTATTATAAAAATATGTGACCAAAGTCACGGAGCCGGACGGAGGCAGGTTTTTCCGCTGAATAGCTCCCCGCTTTCTGCCGATAATCGGCTTATCGATAGATTAAGGTAGCGATCGCCATGGGATGCGCGTATCTAAAATCTCAGAAATCAAAGCGCTGACGAAAATTGTCATAAAGTGATCTGAATTGGGCGCTAGCTGAACACTCCGGCTTCTGGATCTTTGGGTTATTGGATTTTAACCTATTGATTTAATGGGCTATTTATCATTATTATCAGTAGAGCTCTAGTTGGCACGTAATATGCAATGGTAGTATAGGCAACGTTTAGTTGATAATGCCGAGAAGCGCCGCTAATGAAGGCTCATTCGGAAGCAAGTAAAATTTAGGAGATCTGGAAATGAATATTCAAAGCAAAGCACAAAAAGGCTTCACACTGATCGAACTCATGATCGTGATCGCGATCGTTGGTATTTTGGCTGCCATCGCACTGCCCGCATATCAGGATTACATCGTAAGATCCAAAATGTCGGAGGCAATGGCTGGTTTGGCAGAAGCAAAGACAACTGCAGCTGAGTATTATGCAGCTAACCTTACATTCCCGGCTGATGCTGACTCTTGGGGTATCAATACAAATCTTCGTGGGGGTGATATTCTCGCGGCGATGGAAGCTACAGGCACAGGAAATACAGCTCCAGCTACTGCGGCACTCTTTGCCGGGGTCTACGGATCTGTTTGGGGGACCACCGGTACATGGACTGTTCAACTGCAAGGTGTAACCAATAACGATGGCACGATGACTTGGACCTGTTTGCCCGGTGATGCTAGTGGCAGTACCGCGCCATCAATTAATGGACTGGGTGCTACTAACTCAATCCCATCTAAATACCTTCCAGCGAACTGTCGCGGATAGGGGGATAGTTCGTGAAGCAAAGAGCCCGGCAGATTTGCCGGGTTTTTTTTGAACTTAAATTGGGAAATCAAGTTTTTTTTACAAAGTTGCGCTTCGTCTAAGGATGAAGTGGAGGGCAATCAGCGATAGCTCGGCCGGTAAAAAACGGACATTTTATTTGTGCGTAGGTATTCTGTTGTTGGCGGGGTTAATCGCCTACAGCTTCAGCCTTACGGGTGCACTGTTCTTCGATGACCGGCAGAACTTGGTAAACAATGGCCTTCTCCAAATTGATGGCTCTCGCTTCGATGACTGGAGAGTGGCTGCCCTCTCGTCTGGTGCGGGCATTACTCGTCGTCCCGTAGCAATGCTCACTTTTGCAATCAATCATGCTGTCTTCGGTGATATTAGTCCGGCCCATTTAAAGGCAGTAAACCTACTTATCCATATCGCGATTAGCTTGTTGGTTTATGCTTTCGCGACAAGCGTCTTAGCTAGTCCCGCTTTGAATGAGCTAGATATAGGGGATCGGAGACTCTGGTCGGTTGTCGCTGCCGCGATTTGGTTTTTACATCCATTGCAAGTGTCAACGGTCCTTTATGCCGTGCAGCGGATGGCACAGCTTTCTACTTTATTTGTCGTTGCTGGGCTGTTGGTTTTCACTCGATATCGTTTGCGCTGGGCGCTTCAAGGCGCTTCAAGTGGAGAGGTTGCGTCAGCGGTGCTTTGGATCGCGATGCTTTGGTTGCTAGCGATTTTTTCCAAAGAAAACGGCGTGCTTTTGCCCTGGCTGATCGTGGTTACAGAGGTGAGCTTATTTCAAGGAATATGGAGGAAGCAGACAAGTCTCGGCTTGCTGCGAGTCGGTTGGTTTGCGCTTTTCTTACCTCTCATGGGCTTGGGGCTCGTGCTAGCTTTAAGTCCAGATATTGTCGTTGGTGGTTACTCATATCGCGAGTTTTCGCTTGAGGAAAGGTTGCTCACTCAAGCGAGGATTTTATGGCAATATTTGTCCTGGTTGCTGTTACCCGACATCAGGGCTATGGGATTTCAGCATGATGATGTGGTGCTTTCGAAGAGCTTGCTTAACCCCATCACGACGTTGCTAGCGGTTTTTTCTTGGGTTGCTTTGCTTTGGGCGAGCTGGCGTTATAGGCATGCCTACCCGCTCGTTTTCTTTGCGGTTCTTTTTTACCTAGTTGCACATTCTCTGGAATCATCAATGTTTCCATTGGAGATGGTTTATGAACATCGAAACTACTTGCCGTCTGTAGCAGTGGTGGTTTTCGTGGCTGCTGTGTTTGGGCTCATGACGCGACAGATATCTGTATTAAGGCCCGAATTTTTAGTCATCGGGGTATTGTCTGTCCTTGCCATTCTATTGGGGCTGCGCACTTATGCTTGGTCTGATGAGTTGCTGCGCTCCCGGGTCAACGTGGAAAATCATCCGATGTCACCCAGGGCGCATTTTTTTTACGCGAATGCCACTTTTCAGCAGTATAGAGACGGTGAAAAACTAGGATATAGCCTCGAAGAACAAAAAAAACTGGCTGTGAGATCACACTACCATTTCGAGAGAATGTACGACATTGATAGTACCAGTCTAACGGCTGTAGTGATGCTTCATCAGCTTGAATCGGAGCTCTTTTCTCAGATGCCAGGCCGCCCGGATAGGCTGAAGACACTCTCGGATCTATTAGAATTAAAGCGCCTTCAGTCCTCTGACTATTCTGCACTGGGCTCACTTGTACAGTACTATTCCCGAGATTTAGGTCGAAATGGACGCCGTCGTTTTGGCTTAATGTTGGAAGATTTGGTCGAACTTTTCCCTAATAATGCCGAGTTTTTAGTTCTCAAGTACGAATTCTATGCCGCTGATACGGAGATTTCACCTATCGATCGACTAGCGATACTTGAGCAGGTGGCCGTTGCCAACCCGCATAGAATGCAAGTGTATGCTTATATGATCGCGGAAAATCGAAAACTGGGAGATTGGGCTGGAATTCACAAAGCGACTCTTCGCTGGATGGAGGCGGACCAGTCTCGGAGGCATTTGCGAGCGTTACGCCAGGTGTTTAATCGATAATGACGCATATCGCCCAATTTAGTGGCAAGGTGCGTTTTCCTCTTCGTCTTGTACTCGCAATTCTGACGCTGGCGCTAACTGCTTGGATATACTTCCCGGGATTATCTGGGCCTGCGTTGCTTGATGACTTTGCGAATGTAGGTGTGATACCTAATGTAATCTCAAGCCCGCAAGAGGGGCTTGACTACCTCTTCGGCAACCGTTCTGGCCCCTTGGGTCGTCCAGTTTCAATGGCCAGCTTTTTGATTGAGCGTCAGTTTACCGATGGAAGTGTCAGGGCTAGCAAGTTCGTGAACTTGAGTCTGCATTTATTGAATGGCTGTTTGGTTTATTGGCTGCTGCTACTATTGTTTCGTCATGTCGATGCTTCATTGACGTCTGTTCTCGCAATACTTTTAAGTGCAGGATGGCTACTTTCGCCAATGTATGTCAGCACTGTACTTTATGTCGTACAGCGAATGGCGATGCTGGCAGCGACTTTTGGTCTGCTGGCCCTAATATCTTACTGCATGTGGCGAGATGCGACGCGTGCGAGTCCAGTGTGGGCCTTATTCAGCGTAATCTTTTTTCTGCTAGCTGTACTATCGAAAGAGAATGCTATTGTCATTGTCCCGTTGATTCTTTTGCTAGAGGCGCTTTGGTATGACTTTACGGCAGTGGGTAGACATTCTTTAGACAAGGCTCGAGTCGCTGTTTACGCGATGATCATATTTGGACTTCTAACTATAGTCATGTTGTTGGTTTTAGGTCATGAGTGGTTGGTTAACAGCTTTCATCACAGACCTTTTACTCTGTCGGAACGGCTCTTAACTCAGAGCAGAATATTCTGGGACTATTTAGCGCAGTTGTTGCTACCTGATGTCTCTCGGATGGGGGTCTATCACGATGACATTGTCTTATCTAGGTCTATTGCAGACCCTATTTACACTCTATATGCTCTTGTCGGACTAGCTCTGTTGGCATCAATATGTTTGAAGATGCTGACATACCAATATGGTCGTTACTTCGTTTATGCGATACTCTTTTTCGTAATTGGGCACAGTGTTGAGTCTACAGTTTTTCCGCTAGAGTTGTATTTCGAGCACCGGAACTATCTACCTGGTGTGGGTGTTTTTCTGGTGCTAGGTGTAGCTATTGCAGCATGGATTAAAAAGTGGCCTCAGATTAAGTCAGTGTTGCTTTTTTATTTGGGTGCCTATGTTGTGCTGCTTGCTTTTCAAACTAGCTCGCAGGTCGAAGTCTGGGCAAGCGAACCACTTTTTGTTCTCGATAGTGTAAAAGCGCACCCGCGATCTTTCCGTGCGAATACTGGTATGGCGACAAGGATGGCTTCTCTGGGTGACATCAGTGCAGCTCGTCATTACTCGGCTTCTGCTCACTCCGCTAACCAGAGCGAGCCACTTAATGATTATTTGCTCAGAGAGCTTGCTTTGAGCTGCGCAGCTGATGAGTCAGTTCCTAGCCAGCGTTTCGAGCTACTTGAAATGTCAGATAACGGACGTTTTATTACTTCTGTGCAGACGTTGCATGCGTTGGTGCTGATGCTGCAGGATGATTCTTGCCCCAAATTTGATCGTTATGGCTTTGCGGACCGCATGGAGCATTTTTATCTGTCGAAGTCTGCTACGGCGGGTGATGCGCCTGGTGTTTTTTTCAGTCTCGCTATTTTGGAAAATAGCTTACAAAGATATGACAACGCCTACAACTACATTGAGACTTATACTAGAAATAACCCTAACGATATTAAGGGGTTGATGATGAAGCTTCATTTTTTAGTAATTTTAGGTAAAACTAAAGAGAGAGATAATTTAATCTCAAACCTGCTTGAATATAATAAGGCAGGGCTTCTTACGGTCGCGCAACAGCGAACTTTAGATTTATACTTGGACATGTAATTTGTGAAATTCTCAATTGTCATACCGGCTAAAAACGAAGAAGAGGGTTTGCGATCGTTGCTGCCAAGGCTAAGGCAAGAATATCCAGTTGCCGAGATAATAGTAGTCGATGATGGTTCGACGGATAAAACAATAGGCGTATGTGCTGACACGCATGTGCGAGTGATCTCACACCCTTATTCGAAGGGGAATGGAGCGGCCATCAAGACTGGAGCTCGGGCTGCGAGTGGGGACTATCTGGTATTTATGGATGGAGACGGTCAGCATGATTCAGGCGATGTAAAGCGGTTGTTGGAAGAGATCGACAAAGGCTATGACATGGTGATTGGGGCTCGGAGCGGTCGAGAATCTCAAGCAAGTGTCGCGCGCTGGGGAGCTAACTTTATTTATAATCAGCTTGCAAGCTGGATGGTTAATCATCGCATTGATGACTTAACTTCGGGCTTGCGCTGTGTAGATCGAGAAAAGTTCCTAGGATTTCTCTATCTACTTCCTAACGGCTTTAGTTACCCAACAACGTCCACGATGGCGTTCTTTCGAGCTGGCTTTTCAGTCGGATACATCCCAGTGGCTGTTCGGAATCGGGTGGGTAAAAGTCATATCCATCCTGTCAGGGATGGCGTGCGTTTTTTTCTTATCATATTTAAGATAGGGTCAATGTACTCTCCAATGAAAGTATATTTTCCTGCATCACTATTGGTGTTTTCGCTCGGCGTTGCCAATTATTTTTTCTCTATGCTTGCTGGCGTAGGTCCACGCTTCACGAATATGAGCACTCTCTTGCTGCTCTCAGGCATGATAATATTTTTGATCGGTTTGCTGTCTGAACAGTTATCTAATCTTCAGTTCAAGGATTCTGATTCCGGCTAAGACATTGAAGGAGCGTTGCAAACCCTCAATAGATGGACGATTCTCTTTGAGTTATCAGGGTAAGTCCGCAGAACCATTGGTAGTAAGATGAACGCCAAAATCATTCTGGTGTGTAATCGCATAGCGAAGCCAGTGTTTAACTCAGCCGGGTTGCTCAGCTATAGATACTCTTTAGAAGCTTGAGTTTGGTCAGTCGATATTTTACCGATTCGACTATTACACCCAAGCCGTATCTCATTGCGGGTAGTCCAGCGATTGAAGATGCGTCCGCTGCATAGCGAGTTGGGCAAGTGAGCTCTCCGATTGAAAAGTCATTCGCAATGATTTGAAGTAGCATCTGATTGTCAAAAATAAAGTCGTCTGAGTTGCCTTCCAATGGCAGGCTTTCAAGTACTTCTCTAGAAAAACCTCTATAGCCAGTGTGATATTCTGAAAGTTTGTACCCTACTAGAATGTTTTGAAAAAAAGTTAGAAATCTGTTGGCGATGTATTTATGTGTTGGCATGCCACCTTTTAGTGCCCCGACGCCAAGAATTCTGGATCCGAGAGCGCAGTCGAAAACACCGTCAGCAATCAGAGAAGCCATGGCTCGGATGAGCTTGGGAGTGTACTGGTAATCGGGGTGCACCATGATTACGATATCGGCATCCAGCACTAATGCATTTCGGTAGCAGGTTTTTTGATTGCCTCCGTAGCCGAGGTTGTCATCGTGTTGCAAAATGTGTCTTATGCCAATTGACCTCGCGACATCGCAGGTATCATCAGTGCTTGCATCGTCTACGAGTATTATGTCGTCAACTATGTCCAGAGGAATCTCGTCGTGAGTTTTTTCTAATGTTAGGGCCGAATTGTATGCGGGCATAACGACGACAATTTTTTTGTTGTTAATCATTTTGATCCTTTAATCTGGCGACCATTTTTATAGTCGCTCCTTCGCTCATTAGTGCGCTATATGCTCCTTCGAGTAAAGCTAGGGGTAGTAGAGCTATCGCAAAGATAGTCCATCCAATGCTAGGAAAAATTGACGACTTCTCAAAATACCTCCCGTTTTTCAGGAGGTTATAAAATACATTCTTCTTATCTTTAAAAATGATGTTCATTGAACTCTGTATAAAGCCAAAAGTGTTTTGTAAAAAGTCGAAAGAACTGAAACTCTCAATCTCATATCCACTCGAAGTCAAAGCCGTTCTAAGCCAGTCTCTTTCAAAGTGGACTAAATGCCTTGGGAGGTCGAGATGGAACCAGTGCTTTGAAAATAGCTTTTGTTGAGTGCTGGAGAAATTGGGCACGGCTATGACAAGCAGAGAGTTAACTTTTTGGTGCTGGGCTAACTTTTCTAGAAGCTCAAAATGGCCCTCTAGATGCTCAAATACGTGCCAAAGTACCACTACATCGAACTTTTTCTCTGCAAACTCAGGGTCATATATTGAGCCAATTTTAACAGATTCATCAGTGTTCTTATTCACTGGAAATTCATTGCGTTCAAGCCCTAATGCGTTCCACCCCTGTCCTCTAAAGGCGTTAAGCAAGTGACCGCGCCCACAGCCAATATCAAGCATATCCGGCGACTTCAGTTCTTGGTCGTTGCTAGCTCGCCACCGGTCACAGATGCTCTTCGCCCTTTGTTTTGAGCCAATTTGTAAAAGTTTTTCTATAAGATGCACAAACTTACTCGTGGCAGCGCCGTAGTAATCCGAGTTGTATGAGCGTCCTAATTTTTCATGTTCAAGCTGCAACGTATTTATCAGGAGGCATTTCTCACATCGGCTTATCGTGAACCGCCGATCGTCGTCTGGATCAAAGCCTGAGGCAGTGTAAAGACTATTTAGAGTTGAGTGCCCACAGTTTATGCATGATTCGTTCAATTTACGGGTTTCTCCGTTTTATGGCAGGGCTAAAAAGAATAATCTTTTTGGCCGTGTAGTTAAAAACCATAACTAGTGCACTAGCGGCTATTTTGGCAGTCATGTAATGCGCTTCGGCAACACCTACTAGGTAAGCCATCATGCCTTCGCTTATGGCCAGTCCAGTTAGAACAATCGCATTGAATAATAGAAGTTCAACAGATGTCCGTTGATATTTTCGATATGAAAAAACCCATTTTACATTCAGATAATACGCTACAAACAGTCCCAAAAAGTAACCTAGCAAGTTGCCAAGAAGGTAATGCAGCTCTAAAATTTCTGAGCAAAATATCAATATAGAGAAATCACAAATGAAGGCAATTCCCCCGGCAATTAGGTATTTGAATATTTCGTTGTTTACCGTGATTTTACTTCTCGGATCGTTCAATATATCGCCTAAGGTTTTTTCTTGCCAACGCTGAGTTTGGGTCAGTTTCTAATGCTGATTCAAAAGCTGCCTTAGCCTCAACTAGAAGCCCTTGTTCTGCCAGCGAAATACCAAGGTTGATCTGCAAAGCGGAACTGTTTAAGCCGCGAAGTCTTGCATTTTTGTACAGAGCTTCTGCAGCCACATAATCTTTCTCTACAAGTGCTATGTTGCCCATCGCAACGTATGCGTCAGGCAAATGAGGCGCCAAAGACATTGCCGTCAACAGATGCTCCCGAGACTCGTCTAGCATTTCCCGAACCCAATAATCGCTGGCGAGTTGAATATGAGCCATGTAGTTTTCGCTATCAATGTCTAGAGCTCGACTGAAAACTGCGTTCCTGTCTTTCCAGTAGCTTACTTGCCAGTAACAGATGATAGAGAGATACACGATAAAGATAATTGTAAGCGTATTCATGACCTTAAATCGTTTCTCATGTATGGCCGGCATGATGCAGGCAATCGCTATCAACAAACCAATAGATGGTATATACATGTAACGATCTGCATGCGCCTGGCTGCCGACCTGAACTAAGCCAATAACTGGCAGCAGTGTCACTATGTAGAAACTGAGGCCGGCGGCAATGAGCGGTCTCTTTTTTATCGAGACACATAAAAATAAGGCCACCGCTAGTACTCCTGCTGATGCGAGTACAATTTTTGATAGAGTATAAGATGAGGGTAGCGGATAGTAGACGCTTAGATTAATAGGTGCAAAAAACTGGATTAGATAAGTTACATAGGCATTTGCTGCGGTAGCGAGTCGCCATTCAATGGGATACTGTTCTATGTGAACAAGAGCTGTATCCTGTGCCACGATCGTTATGGCGCTAGACACGATGGATAGAAGCATTAACGGTAGCTTTTCGATAATTACTTTCACATAAAGTTCGTTGCGCTCTCGTGCTGTATTTAGTCCTTTTTCGAGATTGTTGCGATATATAAAAAAGTCGAAAATTAGTAGTACAACTGGCAGCGTCACAGCCATTGGTTTTGCCAGCAGCGCGAGTGAAAAGCTGATCATTACACCCATGTACCTCAGAACGGTGGGACGGGCGCGATACTTGTCGTAGAAAAGTAGGCTTGACAAGAAAAACACTGCGCAAAGCAGGTCTTTTCTTTCTGCGATCCATGCGACGGATTCGACGTGAAGGGGGTGTACCAGGAAAATAACAGACAACAGGTAGGCGTCCCACCTCCTTCTCGAAATGTTGACTACTGTGAAGTACACAAGAAGACTTACGAGTGCGTGCAGAAGCATGTTGTGAATGTGGGCGGCGCCTGGATTAACGCCGAACAACGAAACGTCGATCATGTAGGAGATCCACGTCAGCGGATGCCAGTTGTACATTCGAAAGCTGCCAAACGCCCAATGCACTCCTTCCAAGCTGAGTCCTGCTAGGACCTCCGGAGTTTCGAGGATGTATTGTGTGTCATCGAAAAAAACGTAGTCAAAAGTACTGGACTGACCGTAGAGTAAGATCAATATTAGGGATTGAGATAAAACTACTGAAGCCAAAATGGCCGCACTTTGGAGTCTCTCAAGTCGATGCGGCTTCTGAGAAATAGTTTGGTGTCTGTCGATTAGATTAGGCATCACATGGGCCGGAGGGTTTTGGGGTATCTGAGGAAGCTTCAATACTGTGCTATTTCTCAGTCTCATCTCTAGCTGAACTTGTAACGATTTGCTTCTAGAGGAAAGCTCTTTCTTCTATTTGTTTTGTCTCCATAGTGGCGGAGACGCAGACTATTTTCTATAGTTTTTTTCTGAAAAGAGCGAATAGAACTTATTGTGAAGTGCGTTCGGAAAGAGTTTTTACAAAGCGAGCAGACAATCGCCTTTTGATGGAACGTTTCTACCCGGATCAAGCGGTTCTAGATCCAATGTTCAAAGACTTCTAGCGGCTATCTGAGAGAATGCTGATAGCTTGGGGGGCAACGCGGCAGATATTGGTTGAGTCACTCCAGCCTATTTCTTCGCCTCCCGTCTCCGCGCATGCAAAACAGGCTCTGTATACCCACTAGGCTGCTCCATCCCCAAAAACACCAGATCACAAGCAGCCTGAAACGCCACATTGTCACCAAAGTTAGGTGCCATATTGTTGTATAAAGGATCGCTGGCATTCTGCCCATCCACAACAAACGCCATCCGTTCCAGCGTCTCCCTAACCTGCTCTTCAGAGCAAACACCATGCCGTAGCCAGTTAGCCAGATGTTGACTGGAAATCCGCAGTGTTGCCCGGTCTTCCATTAAACCAACATGATTGATATCGGGGACTTTCGAGCAACCCACACCCTGGTCAATCCAGCGAACCACGTAGCCGAGTATGCCCTGGGCGTTGTTATCCAGTTCGCGCTGTATATCTTCTGCTGAAAGGCCTTCCGCACCTTTTAACGGGATGTTGATAATATCGTCCACGGAGGCAGGCGCTCGGTCCTTCAGTTCTTCTTGACGCTCCGCCACGTTAACTTCGTGGTAGTGCATGGCATGCAGCGTCGCTGCCGTAGGTGACGGCACCCAGGCGGTACTGGCGCCGGCCATTGGGTGGCCGATCTTGGCTTTGATCATTTCGCCCATCAAGTCAGGCATGGCCCACATGCCTTTGCCAATCTGGGCTTTGCCAATCAGGCCGCAGGCCAGGCCCTTGTCGACGTTCCAGTCTTCGTAGGCGTTAATCCAGGGCTCCTGCTTCATGGCGCCCTTGGGCGTCATTGCGCCAGCTTCCATGCTGGTGTGGATTTCGTCCCCAGTGCGATCCAGGAATCCAGTGTTGATGAATACCAGACGATCTTTGGCAGCGCGGATGCACTGCTTGAGGTTAATGGTGGTTCGGCGCTCTTCATCCATGATGCCGACCTTCAGAGTGTTGCGGGCCAATCCAAGAGCATCCTCGATGCGATCAAACAGTTTGCAGGTAAAGGCAACTTCATCAGGGCCGTGCATCTTGGGTTTTACGATGTAAACGCTGCCCTGGCGCGAGTTACGTGGCGCGCTGTCGTCTTTTTTGAGGTCGTGCAGTGCGATCATGGCGGTGAACATGCCGTCCATAATGCCTTCGGGAATTTCGTTGCCATCGGCATCCAGAATCGCTTCGTTGGTCATCAGGTGACCCACATTGCGCACGAACATCAGGCTTCGGCCGGGCAGGGTTAGGGTGGAGCCATCAAGAGCATCAAATTCCCGGTCTGGATTCAGGGCGCGGGTCAGGCTCTTGCCGCCTTTCTGGAAGTTTTCGGTCAGGTCGCCACGCATCAGGCCCAGCCAATTGCTGTAAACGACGACTTTGTCCTCAGCGTCCACCGCGGCGACAGAATCTTCACAGTCCTGAATGGTGGTTAGAGCTGACTCCAGGCAAACGTCCTTAACGCCCGCCTTGTCGGTGGCCCCAATTGGGGTGCTGGGGTCGATCTGAATTTCGATATGGAGGCCGTTGTGCCGCAGCAGAACGCCAGTGGGTGAATCGGCTTCTCCAGTGAAGGCGACAAGCTGTTCTGGGACTGCTAGGGCGCTGATGCTGCCGTCTTCCAGCGCTGCCTGCAGCGTGCCATCGACGATGCTGTAAGCGGTGACCTGTGTGTGATCTCCTGCGGTTAGGGGGCAGTGTTTGTTGAGAAAGTCACGGGCATAGGCAATCACCTTGTCGCCGCGAACCGCATTGTAGGCGCCCGCTCTTTCGGCACCGCCTTCCTCGGAAATTACGTCGGTGCCGTACAAAGCATCGTAAAGGCTGCCCCAGCGGGCGTTGGCGGCATTCAGGGCGAAGCGAGCGTTCATCACGGGAACAACCAACTGCGGACCAGCCAGGGTCGCGACTTCCGGGTCTACGTTTTCGGTGGTGATCGAGAAGTCGTCTCCCTCAGGCAGCAGATAACCAATCTCTTCAAGAAAAGCTTTATAAGCTACCTTGTCATAGCCCGCGCCCGGATTGGAGCGGTGCCATTCATCAATTTTTGCCTGTAAGTCTTCTCGAACCTGAAGCAGGGCGCGGTTCTCTGGCGCCAGATCGTTTATCAGTGCTTCCAGGGCTTGCCAGAAATCTGCTGGAGCAACACCGGTGCCAGGAGCGATATCGTTTTCCAACAATTGATGGAGAACGGTGGCTACTTGCAGGCCACCCTGCTGGATGCGATCTGTCATGGTGTTTTCCTTTTCATTGCGCGCGAGAAAAGAGGTTCTCGAGAATGGAGGAGATTCTAGGAGCCAGAGTTAAATTTAGCTAATTTATCGTTTCTATCGCGGGCATTTCGCTTGTGAATTTCATAATGTGGGTTCCTGGCCGTCCAATTCTCGTGCCGTGTCGGCAATGAGCTTGCGCAGCCAGCGGTTAGCGGGGTTATGCTGCAGCAGGGGGCTCCATGCCATTTTTAGCTCCAGTGGGGGGATATCCAGGGGAGGATCGCGAAGAATTACTCTCGGGTTATCGCGTTTGAGTATTGCCGCACGGGTGGGTAGGGTGACGATCAGGTCATTTTGCTCCGCCAATGTCATCGCTGCCTGATAGTGGCGGGTAAACACGCGAATCTGACGCTTTTTTCCCAGCTTGTTGATTGCCAGATCTACCCAGCCCAGGCGCTGAACGTCGTCCGGGTTGACGCCAACCCCAACGCCCATACCGGTTTTACTGACCCATACGTGGTCTCCGGCGAGGTAATTGTCCAGAGTGAAATCCTCCAGCATGGGGTGATCGACATTTAGAATGCAGGAGAATGTATCGTCCCATAGGTGAATCTGGTGGAAAGACTGTGGCATGGAATCAAATCGGTTGATCACCATGTCGACTTTGCCCCGTTCCACATCCAGGAAGCTCACGTCTGATGGGGTCATAATGTCGAGCGTGATGCCCGGAGCCAGGTCGCGGAGTTTGGCGAGCACGGCGGGAAACAGAGTGGCCTCAGCATAGTCGCTGGCCATGATGCGAAACACACGCTGGGCCTCGGCGGGCTCAAATTCGCTCCGTGGCTGCACGGCTTTATCGATCTTACTGAGGACTTCGCGCACCACCGGCTCCAGCTCTAGTGCTCGCTCTGTGGGCGTCATGCCGTCGCTGGTTCGAACCAGTAGAGGGTCGTCAAAGAGCTCACGTAACCGCCGAAGCCCGTTACTCATGGCGGGTTGGCTGAGGTTCAGCTGATTGGCAGCCTGGGTCACATTGCGTTCGCGCAATAGTGCATCCAGGTAAACCAACAGGTTCAGGTCGACTCGATTGACGTTCACGGCTTCTCCGTATTCACTTAGTGAATGATGAAAATACTGTCTATAGCTTTGGGGAATTATACCTATAGGGATAAAATTGCCAACGCTTTTGGGACAGTCGTTTCCTTATAGCCTCACCTATACTACCTTCGCCTTCGACATTCAGAGCTATACAGGAGTTACCATGGGCACATACCGCGCACCCGTAGAAGACATGAACTTTCTTATTGATGAGGTTCTGGATGCTGAAAATGCGCTTGGTTCACTCCCAGACTTTTCTGAGTTCGGGATAGGCTCGGAACTGACGACCGCATTACTGGACGAGGCGGCAAAACTGGCGGGCGATCAGCTTGCGCCGTTGCGTCGAGTGGGCGATGAGCAGCCCGCTGTTTGCGCCGATGGTGCCGTAACAGCATCTCCCGGCTACGATGAGGCTCTGCAGCAACTGGCGGCAGGGGGCTGGATCGGCATCTCTTCAGACCCCAATTACGGTGGCCAGGGTCTGCCGGAGATCTACAATACAGTCGGTCACGAAATGTGGAACGGCGCTAATATGGCGCTGGGCCTCGCACCCATGTTGAGCAGCGGCGCTGCCCTTGCCATTCACGCCCACGGTACTGAAGAACAAAAACAGACCTACCTGGAAAAAATGCACACCGGCGAATGGATGGGCACCATGAACCTGACTGAGTCGGGTGCAGGGTCGGACCTGGGTGTTATGAAGGCCAAAGCGGTGCCAGAGGGCGATCACTACCGCATCAGCGGCCAGAAAATCTACATCACCTGGGGCGACCATCAGGCAACTGACAATATTATTCATCTAGTGCTGGCTAAGTTGCCCGGCGCGCCAGAGGGCAGCCGCGGGATCTCGCTGTTCATCGTACCCAAGTTTCTGGTCAATGAAGATGGCAGCCTGGGCGAGCGCAATGATGTCTACCCCGTCTCCTGTGAACATAAGCTTGGCATCCATGGCAGCCCCACCTGCGTGATGGCCTTTGGTGATGACGAGGGGGCCATAGGCTATTTGCTGGGTGAAGAAAACCGGGGCCTTGCCTGCATGTTCACCATGATGAATGAAGCCCGCCACAAGGTGGGTGTGCAGGGCCTGGGTGCTTCAGAGGGCGCGCTGCAAAAAGCGGCGGCCTATGCCCGTGATCGCGTCCAGGGCGGCGTGCCAATCATTGAACATCCCGATGTGAAACGCATGCTGCTGACCATGAAGTCTTTATGTGAGGCAATGCGCGGACTTGCATACTCCGAGGCTGTGACGATGGATTTGGCCCACCGTGGCCCTCAGGAGGATCGACCTTTGCAGCAGTCTCGTATCGACCTGATGATTCCTGTGATCAAGGGCTGGCTGACCGAAGTTGCGCAAGAAGTGACTTCTCTCGGCGTGCAGGTTCACGGCGGTATGGGTTATGTGGAAGAGACCGGAGCGGCGCAGTATTTGCGCGATGTCAGAATTACCCCTATTTATGAAGGCACTAATGGCATTCAGGCTGCGGACCTTGTCTCTCGAAAGTTGGGACGCGACGGTGGTGCAACCATGGAAGCAGTAATGCAGGAAGTGCGCGAGACTATTACTGAGTTGCAGGCAGCGGGCGATGCTTGTCTTACAGGCATCGCCGATTCCTTATCGCGGGCCCTCGCAGACCAAGAGAAGGCGACGCAATTTGTACTTGAAGAGTTGAAAGAAGACCCCGCTGTGGCGTTGGGTGCCTCTTACGAGTACATGATGCAAACGGGTTACTTGTTTGGCGGTTGGCAATTGGGTCGATCTGCGCTGGTGGCGTTTATGCGTCTGCAGAGCGGCAGTGACAATCCGTTTTATGAAGCGAAGATTGGTACCGCCCAGTACTATTCGGAACAAGTGTTGCCTCGCTGTGCAGCGCATGCAGGCGCGGTTATTGGCGCCCGCGGAAGCTTGCAATCATTCAAGCTTGAATGGATTTAAGTATGAGCGAGATTAGTACCCCCGACCTGACAGACGATAACCCGGCTGCTCGAGCGATTGAGTTGCAGTTTAATAACTACGGCGGGGTCGCTCGATTTGGCGGTGCTGCAGTGACCATTAAGTGTCATGAAGACAATTCTCTGGTGAAGGCTTGTGTCGGAGAACCCGGAGAAGGACGGGTGATTGTGGTGGATGGAGGGGGTTCACTGCGTCGGGCACTGCTGGGCGACATGCTTGCTGGGAAGGCAGCCGACAATGGCTGGGCTGGGCTGATCATCAACGGCGTGATCCGCGATGTAGACGAGATAGGCAGAACCGAGTTAGGGGTTCAGGCGCTTGGCACCACGCCGCTGAAAACTGAGAAACTGGGCATGGGGCAACGCGATGTGGCGGTATCGATGGGCGGTGTAACGATATCGCCCGGGGACTACGTGTACGCCGATAACAATGGCGTCATTGTTAGCGACACGGCGCTGCTATCGCAGTCGCATCGATAAATCCAGGGCCTGACAGTGCTTGGTCAGTGCGCCAATAGAAATATAGTCCACGCCCGTTTCAGCAATGGGTCGCAATGTCTCGTCGGTCACGTTGCCTGAGGCCTCCAGTTCGGCCCGGTCTGCGGTGATTTTTACCGCAGCGCGCATATCTTCAAGCGAGAAGTTATCCAGCATAATTCTGTCTGCACCTGCAGCGAGTCCCTGATCAAGTTCATCGAGGTTTTCCACTTCTACTTCCACAGGTTTTCCGGGTGCATTGCGCCTCGCGGCCTGTATCGCCTGTGAAATACCGCCGCAGGCATTGATGTGGTTTTCTTTAATTAGGAAGGCATCGTAAAGTCCGACGCGATGGTTATGGCAGCCTCCACAATGTACTGCGTACTTTTGCGCGATGCGCAGGCCGGGCACAGTCTTTCGCGTATCTAATAACTTGACTCCCGTACCTTCAACCATGGCGGCGTAATGCTGGCATATGCTCGCCGTCCCCGAGAGCAGTTGTAAAAAATTAAGAGCGGCGCGTTCCCCGCTCAATAGGCCGCGCGCAGGGCCCGAGAAAGTGAACAGTGTGTCGTTCTCTTTCAGAGAGTCGCCATCCTGCTTATGCCATTCCAGAGTGATCGCAGCATCGACCTCAGCAAAAACTGCGTCCACCCATTGCTGGCCGCAGAGAATGCCGGGTTCTCTGGTGATCACTTTGCCAGACGCCTGCGCTTCGGCTGGAATCAGTTGTGCAGTGATATCCCCATCACCGATATCTTCAGAGAGGGCGGCCAGGATGTTGTCGCGTATTTGTTGCGGCGTTGGCATGACCTTGTGACTTGTCTTCATTGTTGCGTTCGGCGTTTAAAAAGAGGCGATAATTGTAGCAGGGCGGATAAACGCTCGCGACCGTTTACCCGTTGAGAGGGGTCTTAGACTCGCTTATGATGTAGCCATGACCCGTTCTAACAAGAAGTATACGGTTGAAGCTGGCTGGTTGGCTGAGGCCCGACGGGTGGCCTGTGACAATTTCGAGGTTCGTCCACCGGGCTCACAGCCTGAGTTACTGGTGATTCACAACATCTCTCTGCCTCCCGGTCAGTTTGGCGGAGATTGCATTGAGCGTTTTTTCAGCAATTGCCTTGATTGGGATGAACATCCATTTTTTGATGAAATTCGTGACGTGAGAGTGTCATCGCATCTTCTTATTCAGCGCACGGGCGCCATCTTGCAGTTCGTGAGCTTTAATGACCGCGCCTGGCATGCTGGGGTTTCCCGATATAACGATCGGGAAAACTGCAATGACTTCAGCATCGGCATTGAGCTGGAGGGAACTGACGAGCTTCCCTACACTGACCAACAATACGATATCCTGCAGGCGGTCAGTCGGGCTTTGTTTGAGGCCTATCCTTCACTGTCGCCTCAACACGTGGCCGGCCACTGCGATATCGCTCCGGGGCGCAAAACAGATCCGGGCCCTGCATTCGATTGGCAGCGCTACTTTGAGCCTTTGAAGGCAGATTACAAAGAGGAGTTCAGTCCATGACGTTTCTGGCCCTGATGATTGCTTTGGTTCTAGAGCGATTGTCCCCCCTTGAGGATTGGCTGCACAGAGACAGCTGGTTTGAGCGATGGCAGGGGCAGCTGGCTTCCCTGGGGCTCGGTAATGGCTTGCGTGTGGTGTTCACAGTGGGTGTGCCTGTTGTGCTTGCCTCTCTGATACTCGATGCATTGCAGCCTTTACTCTTTGGTCTGGCATGGATAGCGGCGGCTGTGGTGTTGCTGCTCTATAGTATTGGCCGCGGCAATATCGGCGCGCTGCAAGAACAGTATCGCAGCCAGTGTCGCCGAGGTGATTTTGAAGCGGCGTGGCTGTCGGCATCCACCGAGTTCGACTGGTTCGATGCTGAAGAAAATCTGGATGCAGCGCTTATCCATGAGCGGATACAGCAGGGTTTTTTGTACCAGAATTATCAGCACTGGTTTGCCGTTTTGTTCTACTTTTTGTTGCTTGGCCCTGTAGGCGCTCTGGCGTATCGATTACTGCAGATGACTTGTAACAAGGACTCTTCGGGTCAAAAAATTCTTTTCTATCTGGACTGGTTACCCGTGCGTTTACTTGCGGCGGCATTCACACTCACTGGCAACTTTGTGGCTAGCGCCGACGAATTGTGGGACGCATTGCGAGAGCCTCGTATGTCTTCTCCTCAAGTGCTTTTCACTGTGGCGATGGCAGCCACTGGCCAGGATAAGGTTCCAGAGGAGGCGGGTGGTCTCACCGGTCAGCGTGCTGCGTCAGAGAATGAAATGTTTGCGGCGTTGGTCAGGCGCGCCAGCGTCTGCTGGGTCGCAGTGATCGCCGGTCTGGTGATCATGCTTTAGGTGACGCCGTTGTACTGCGATTCACAGGCAGGATTTTTGTTACCTGCTAAGCTTTAAGAAAGTCATCCCCAAGCGGTTTAAGCCGCTGCGACGCCCATGCCAGATAAGAACAGTGATATTACGCTGCCGACCCTGCGCGATGCTATCGCGGAGTCGGTCGCTTCTCCGAGTTTACAGTGCACGATTATCTTTCATCCTTGCGTTGAGCGAATCGGGCAATGGGCGCAGCTGAGCACGGATAAAAAAACACATACGCTTGGTCGTCAGACGCCACTTTTCGGCTCCAGCCCTGATGCAAGCTTTGCTCCGTTGGAAGACCCTTACGTCAGTCGGCATGCATTATCGCTGACCATCACCGATGACGGTGTGCAGCTGCACAGGGACCCGTCTGCTAGCCGCTGTCGAGTGGCGGGAAGTGAATTGTTGGAACAATTGTTTGTTGGCAATGCCCAGCTTGACGCCGGTGTGCCGCTGGCGCTTTCACATACTATCGTACTGTTGTTGCGTCGTTCGCCGGACGTAAGGCCAAAATGTTCCATCTCACTCGATGGCGCGCTGATAGGAAGTAGCGTCGCAATGGAGCGACTGCGCAAGGAAGTAATGCGGGCCGCCAACAGTGATTCGGACGTTTTGATAAGGGGTGAGACGGGCGTTGGAAAAGAGCTGGTCGCGCAAGCTGTGCATCTCAATAGCGCCCGGTATGACCAGCCAATGGTGAGCGTGAATATGGCAGCTGTACCGTCATCGCTTGCTGCAGCAGCCTTGTTTGGCAGTGCCAAGGGAGCTTTCACTGGCGCAGAAAAGTCTCGTTCTGGTTATTTTCAAGAAGCCCAGGGAGGGGCTTTGTTTCTGGATGAGGTCGGAGATACGCCTGAGGAAGTTCAACCTCTCTTGCTGCGCGCGCTGCAGCAGCGCGAAATTCAAATGGTGGGCGGCGCTTTGCGAAAGGTGGATGTCAGGGTGATCTCTGCTACCGACGCTCAGTTGGAAGCATCAAATTGCAATTTCAAGTCGGCGCTGAGGCATCGGTTGGCGGCAATGGAAATTCATGTGCCTTCTCTGGCCGAGCATTTGGAGGATATCGGCGAACTGCTTTTTCATTTTGTGTCCCAAGCTTGTATCCGAGAGGGACGTTTGCGCTTGTTACCCAATGCACAAAGCGATGGCAAAACCGTCGCCCAGTGGGCTGATTTGTTTTATCGGTTTGCCTGTTATCACTGGCCAGGCAATGTCAGACAATTGGAAAACTTTGCCGGACAGGTGGTGATTGCGAGTGAGCAAAAATTGACGGTGCCCGCATCCGTAACCGCAGAAATCTATCGCTCGACCTTAAAGACTGAGCCAACGGAGGAAGAAGAGGTTAGCGGGCCCAAGCGGCGTAAGCCACGAGAAATTACTGAGTCCGATTTTATCGATGCCATGGAACAAGGCTTGTTTGAAATCGCCACCGTAGCAGATGAGCTGGGGGTGAGTCGCCGTTCGATCTACCGTCGAATCGACGCCTCTGCAAGGTTCAGGCGTGCCTCACAGGTATCTAAGAATGAGATTGATAAAGCACTCCTGAGCAGCGGCGGACATTTGGGCAATGCGGCGTTTAATCTTGAGGTCTCTGCCACCGGATTGCGCCAGCGACTGCAGTCTGGAGATGCCCCCGCTTGAGTTTAACGCGTGCCTGAAAATAAAATCGGCCCCTATCGTATTGTTCGCCTGATTAAGCGCGGCGGACAGGGCCGAGTGTATCTTGGCTACGATGTTCGTTTGCAGCGCCAGGTTGCCATTAAAATTCATGAGTTGCCGGGAGCGCGTATTGCGCGTAAGCAAGCACTTGCCGAGGCGCGCAAGGCCTCTCGAATCAACTGTCCGCGCGTGGTTCAGGTCTATGACTTGATCGAATCTAACGATCATCTGGCCATCGTAATGGAGTACGTTCCCGGTTGTGATCTCGAGGAGCTTATCCAGCACGACCGGCTTCAGGTGGCCAGTGTCATCACCGTCGCGACTGACATTGCAGTAGCCCTCGCTGCAGCTCGTCAACAAAAAGTGGTGCATGGCGACCTGAAGGCCGCCAATGTCCTGATTACAAAGCAGGGTAGGGTGAAGTTGGTAGACTTTGGCATTGCCAGAGAGGCCAGCAGTTTGGAGTTTTCGTCCGCTGGCAGTTTCAGCGCAATCACACCTGAACACTTGGACGGCAGCAGCTTAGATGTACGCACCGATCTGTTCGCATTGGGGTGCCTATTGTTCCGTTTGCTCAGTGGTCAACAGCCATTTTATCGAAATGGAAGTTTGGATACGGAGTTATTGCTTGCCGATAAAAGGCCCGAGCTCCAAGCTCGTTTGGTACGAGAGGAGGGCATACCGCTAGCGTTAATAGATCTGGTTGCTCAACTCCTGCAGAGATGCCCTGCTGATCGACCCAACAATACCCATTCGGTGCGCCGTGATTTGCGCCGCGCGCAGCAGGGACTACCTCTAGCGGAACGGGACAGTCTGCAACGGCAGGCGAGATCTCACTTCAGACCGGAATCTCCCGAAGATATTCCCCTGAAAATTCCTTCGCAACTTCGTCAAAAGGGTAAATCCTCTCTTGAGCGCTCCTGGTGGTCCTCCACTGGTAGGCGTGTTCAGGATTTACGTCTGTCTACGCGGATCGCGCTGGGAGCCAGCGTTCTGGCTGGCCTGGTTATCCCGATTACGCTGGCAATGCAGGACAACCCAACGCGAGTACATTTTGAGCCGCCGACGATTAATCTTGAACACCATGCTGACATTCCCCGATTAATCAATCAGCAGTGGTTAATGGACAGTGTGTTTCGTGCTGCAGAAGCCGAAATGGGTCCCCTGCAAGTCAGTGGCGCTGTAAAGCCCACAGCATATTATGCAGACCTTGCCGAGAGGGCGCCTGAGCTGGTGCTTAGTGTGAGCTTGCGGTGCAGTGAGGCATTGTGTCTTTACTCGATATCAGGAGATCGGAACGGCGAGTTTATTTATCGCCAGGTCTCTATCGCCCCTGACCTCCCTGAGCCAGTCTGGCGGGACCTGGTGATGAGTAATACGCGCTCGCTGCTCAAATAATGCCTAACCAACTTGCGATGCTACGCTGGTAGCGAGCAGCATTTGCGAGCCAAAGTAGAGTGGTGTTCCCCAGAGGCCATTCACTCTGTCGGCACTGATGAATTGGCGCCTGGCGACCGCGAGATCAGAAAAAGCAAAACCCCATGCACCGCACAGAATCAATAGTGACCCTGTCTGTCCCCAGGTGCCACCGGCGAACACAAGCATGGCAGCGATAACGATAATGTACGCGGGGACAGCAGCTCGCATTGGGCCCTTTAAGTGAGGCTTAAGCCAGCGGGTGACCAGTGCGACCAGAAGCAGGGCCGGAAGGCATGATATTACGATTGATGTTGTTTGCAGCGGTAGCTGCGCAAAGGCCACTGCATAAAGTAGATGACCGCAAAGGAAAGCAACAAGCCCTGCGAGAAAGGCCGCTTCAGCTTCAAACATGAGTAATATGTCGCCTGCAGCACACAATAAAAGACCCAGCAGTAGCCACTGTCCGTAATGTGTTTCCGTTGCGCCCAGTAGAAGGGCCAACCAGATGAAGGCCGCAGCGGCCAGAGGTTTGAAAACGAACCTGCCGCCTTGAAAATGATGAAAGTCACTGGCGACGAGTGCACTAACGCTGACTAACGAGAGTAAGAGAGCGGGCGCGAGAGTCGCAATGGATGTAGATTCAGTGATCATGTGAAACGACCTGATTGAATAGTTTCCGATTGTGGGGAGCATCAATGACTAAACGTTCAGCCGTTCGCAGCAAGTGACCCGTAATGAAATCAATTTCAGTCTCGCGTTCTGCGATGATGTCTTGCAGCATGGAAGAGCGGTTATCGGCTGTACCAGCAATCACCGCCGCAACGTCCGCGTGAATCGACGCAGCAGTTTCGTTAAACCCTGCGCCTAGGCTGACCTTGGCAATCTCATCACAGAGTTGTTTGACCTGGGCTGCTAGTTCCCTGTTTGTTGCCAGCTCGCCATTGTGACATTGATGAATAGCGGTCAACGGATTGATAGCGCAGTTTATCGCCAGCTTGTGCCACAGCGCGGCGTTGATGTTTTCCTCCCACCGGCATTGCAGCGGGCTTTTATGCCAGTCGCCCAACCACCGGGGCGCATGCAAACCGTCGGCGCTGCCAATACGGGTCAGGCCATGCCCGGCGTGGCAAATGTGCAATGGGCCTATTCGATAGGCTCCTTCGGTGCTTGTGACGTGGTAGGTGGGGTTGCCTTTAAGCTGTGTTTTGACTTGCTCGGCATAACCCATGCCGTTGGTCGCAAAAAGAACGCATGCGCTTTTTCTCAGTTGAGTGCTAATGCCACGCATTGCGGTCTCAACATCTTGTGCCTTGGTGGTCACCAACAAGTGAGTAATGTCGCGAACGTTGGATGCGTGATCGAGCTCCACCTCATATTGACTACTGACACCGTCAGTATCCACGGTGATAAACCCTGACTGGGTTTTGGGCTTTTCACGAAGTACTAGCGTGACAGAACAGCCGGCTGTCGTCAGCTGAGACGCGAACAGGCAGCCCATGGAGCCAGCGCCCAGAACATGCCAGTGATTCCCGTTTAACACGGTGAATTGGATCCTGGCGTTGTAAATTGGCCGTAGCCCATTACCATGGGATTCCCTGAAAGTGCCTATAGTTGAGGAATTGCACTATGCCATCATTTGACGTGGTTTCGGAAGTAGACCTGCACCAGTTAACGAACGCGGTAGACCAGGCGGGCCGTATCATTGCCAACCGCTTCGACTTTAAAGGCGTTGATGCAAGTTTTGAGCGAGAGGAACGCCATGTGCTGATGACTGCAGAGGCGGAATTTCAGGTGACTCAGATGGAGGATATGCTGCGCAGCGCATTGATCAAGTGCGACATAGATCCGGGTGCCATGGATTGTGGGGAGCCGGTAACAACTGGAAAACAAGTGAAGCAGAGCGTGCAACTGAGGCACGGCTTAGACAGTGACCAATGCAGAATTGTGGTCAAAAAAATTAAGGAAGCGAAGCTGAAAGTGCAGACTCAGGTTCAGGGGGAGCAGGTTCGTGTCACTGGCAAAAAACGTGATGACCTGCAAAAGGTCATGGCGCTTTTGCGCGAGGGAGAATTCGGGGCGCCCCTGCAATTCAACAACTTTCGTGACTAAGTGAGTTGCTTCTCCAGGCGATTTAAAAAAGAGGCCATGACGGTTGAGCATTGTTCAGCCGTCGATTGCTCCAGATGCCACAGTAGTTCGAGGTAGCGATAAAGTCCTGAGAATAATTGAAGTTGATGAGTGTCCTGGCGCTCGGGGGTTCGCTTTAAGTAGTGGTAAAGAAACTCTTCGACTTGATCCTGATCGTACTGCTGCCCTTCACAACCTATCGCCAGATCAAACCAGGGATTGCCCATAGCAACATATTCCCAGTCCAGAGCGAATAGCCTGCCTTGGCTGACGATCAGATTAGCCGGCAGTAGGTCGTTGTGACAAAGCACCTCTTGGAAAGATTGCGCTTCAACGCTACCCAATTGCTGTGCAATTGACTGGCGTAGCTCTTGTGGCGGTAGCGGTTTACCTGAACGTTCCAGAAGATGCACGTAACGTTGAATTCGATTATCGAGGCTCAATTTGTGGCGTCGAGAGGGCAGAGCATGGATCTTGCGACACAACAGAGCAAAATCAGCGGGAGTGAATGCCTGTTGGTCGTCAGGGTTTATATAGTCGCATACCAGTGCCCCCAGTTCAGGGTTGAAGTAGCGGGGCACAGGTGCCAGCGTTTCAGCCGCCGCTGACTGCTGTGCCAGGAACTCCACTTGTCGGCTCATGCCATGACGACCTGGATTTACTCCATCGATACGCACCACAAAACGTTGGCTGCCTGTGCTGACCAAAAAGTTGTGGTTGCTCAGGCCTCCATCCAGTGAGTGATCCAGATGAGGCGCTCCATGCAGTGGCGGGTCGCAGCGCCAGTGACGCCATTGCGCCAGGGTTTGCTCCAGCTTTAGCTGAGTCGGTGCTGGACTGCCACTGGGCTTCACTGTGCAATATCTAGCTCGCCAGGAATATACTTGCATACCAAGACCTGTTTGCCGAAGCGCTCGGCGCTGTTACGTAGGCATTGGTCAACCAGGTTGATAACAGTGGCCCATTCACCGCAAACCTGAGTGCTCATGGCATTGGAAACCAGGGTCAAATCGGTGTTTTTAGCGGCATCTTCGATAAATGCCCGGATAATCGGAATGTAATCTTCCTGCAGTGGGTAAAGACTCATTTCGGCAGTTAATTTCAAGCGGGCGGTCTCCCTGGAAAGGCTGTTTCCGCAGGCGAAAGTAGTGGGTCTGGTAGAGCTGCCGCGGCGTTGCATACCGATTATAGGAAGCATACACTTGTTAGCCAATAACAATTCGTTCGAAGATTCTAAACTTCGGCTTATAAGTGGGTTTTAAAATGGCGGAAGAAGACAGCTACAGCGGTGTTCAGCGCGAAGAGATTCAAGGAGCGCCGCCTGCTGCGTCACGGGCGGAGTTAAAAGAACGTCGTCTGGTCGAAAGTATTCAAGTCAATCGCTACCTGTACCTGCAGACACAGCAACTTGAGCATATGCTGTTAGATGCCAGAGATCTGCAAAGTCTGCTTGAAGTATTACTGGTCAGCCTGCCCCGGCATTTTTCCTTTCGGGTGGCAGAACTCTGGCTACACGATCCCGAAGACGTGCTCTCTGGCCTGGTGGTTGGCGGTGAGCGTTATGGTCATTATCTGCAGCTGCAGCAAGATGCATTTGATATGCAGGAGCTTTATGGTCTTGAGCCCGATATCGAAATCATCGATGCCACCGACTCGCGGATGTTCGAAGTACTCAAGTCTGAGCACGGTATAGATTACGCCTTGCTGCTTCCCCTAATGGATTCAGGTCGTTTAATTGGCAGTTTGCACCTGGGTATGCAGGAAGACAGCCTGGTGTTTGGAGAGGCGAGGGGTGATTTGCTGGCTCACCTTTCCACGATAATTTCTCGTTGCTTTGCCATTGCCGTTACTCACCAGCAAATTTCGCAATTGACCATGCTGGATCCGCTGACGCAAATCAGTAATCTGCGCGGGTTTGAGCGTGATATCGCCCGTGAAATTGCCCGGGCGCGGCGTGCTGATCAGCCTGTAACGGTGCTGATGATAGAAATTGATGAGTACGACGAACTCCACGAGCACTACGGTGAAGTGCGAGGGCACTTCGTGCTCAAAAAGGTGGCCGAACGCATTTCTTCTGACCTCAGGGCCACAGATATGATGGCGCGCCTGTCGCGATCAGCGATGGCGGTTCTTATCCCCGGCAGTGGTGAGTCACTCGGAACCGATATCGGGGAGCGCATGCGTCAGGATATCGAGGATTTTGCGATAGACGATGGACGGGGTGCGGTGCTGCAGGTAACGGTCAGTATTGGCATGGTGACCTGGGAGCCCAAACAGTACCCGGCAGTGGATATGGTTCAGCTGGCTAAACAAATGGAGGCTGTTGGGCGAAAAGCACTTGACGATGCGCGCTCTAAAGGCGGTAATCATCTGGCAGTATCACGGCTTGCCACCCTGCTGGTATAAGGATGAATTTTGGCGGACAAACTAGAAAACCTGTTTGAGAAAAATCGCGCTTGGGCGGATACAGTCAAAACAGACGACCCCCACTTCTTTGAAAAACTTGCTGCGCAACAACACCCCGATTATCTATGGATAGGCTGTTCTGACAGTCGCGTACCTGCCAACCAGATTGTAGGCTTACTGCCGGGTGAGGTGTTTGTTCACCGCAACGTGGCCAATATTGTCGTACACACTGATTTTAATTGCCTGACGGTGCTGCAGTATGCCGTCGAGGTACTGAAGGTAAAGCACGTGATTGTAGTTGGTCACTTTGGCTGCGGAGGCATAAAAGCTGCCTATGAAAGCGCAGACAACGGGCTCGCCGACAACTGGTTACGTCATATCAAGGACGTTCAGTTTCGCTATCAGGATGAGCTCAATGCCATTGCTGATAAGGAAGAGCGCTTGGCTCGACTGTGTGAGCTAAATGTGGAAACCCAGGTCGCGAATGTCTGTCATACCACGATCGCCCAGTCCGCTTGGGGCAGAGGTCAGGAACTGTCTGTACATGGTTGGGTATACAGTCTGCGAGATGGCTTACTCAAAGACCTGGACTGCTCTGTGGATAGCCCCGAGCGAATAGCCGAGGCCTACCGGGTTCTTGACTGAACGACGTTACGCGTCGCAGGCCATTAGGCCGCCGGCATAGAGGCGATTCCGTGACTGAAATGTACCCCCTGACCCTAGCCGCTTTGCTACCAGAGTGTGTGTCATCGCGCTGTGACCCCTGATCGAATTGGCCGTTTGAGAGAGGTTTTGAACCGGCGCCAGCCGGACCTCACGGTGGTCACTGATTTTGTCCATAAGCAGCGCAACCTCTCGGCCATTGTTCGAAACTGTGATGCCGTCGGAATACAGCGTATGCACGCCGTGATAGGAGGCGAGGATTACAAGACCTTCCGCGGCACTGCGATGGGTTCGCACCATTGGGTAGACGTAGAACGCTATCAGGAACCCACCGAAGCACTTGATACGTTAAAAGCCAGTGGCTACCAGCTCGTTGCAGCTCACTTTGATGATCACGCTATTGACTACAGGGAAGTGGATTACACCCGGCCCACGGGCATTCTTTTGGGTGCCGAGCGACGCGGTGTCAGTGGCAAGGCTATTGAACGGGTAGACCACTGCATCACGATCCCCATGGTAGGGATGGTTGAGTCTTACAATGTCTCGGTTGCCGCCGGTATTATTCTTGCGGAGGCGCAACGGCAGAGAGAAGCGGCGGGTATGTATTCCCAAAGCAGGCTTGCCCCGGCCTATTACGAGCGCCTGTTCTTCGAATGGGGGCACCCAAAAGTAAGGGATTTCTGCAGAGAGCGTGGCCTACGTTACCCGCCCCTTAACGCGGAGGGCGAGATCGATAACCCCTCGGCCTGGTATGCTGATGTGCGTGCCGGAAACGCGGCGATGGAAGGAGAATAAAATGACTAATCTGTTTTTGTTATTGCTCGCTATATTTGGCGGGATTGCACTGATTTCCTTCGTTTTACAGCGCTTTGCCAGCCCGATGGAGCCGGAAAAAGTCAGTCGTATCAGTCGTTGGATATACCCGTTGATGGGGCTTGCGCTGGTATTGGCGACCGCTCGCTACTTTCTTCAGGGCTAGTTAATCCAGAAACCTCTAATTGATTGTTTTTTATACGCAAAATATCACTGGTCAGCGCGGTTTCAACTTTCACCCCCGCCCCCTATAATCGTCGGTATATAATGATTGCGAGCTTCGGCTCGAAGTTGTCTTTTTAATCAACAAGCGAGTGCCAATTGCCAGCTCAGTGGCTCAGTAGTTCCAGTGATCTCGGGACGCGATTAAACAACTCGCTGGAAGCTATCGCACGGTTTCTGACTGAACCCGCTATCGCCCGGAGATTGCGCCAGTTGGTTATAGCGCTGTTGTGTTTATGGCTGGTCATGTCTTTGGTTAGTCTGGTTTGGGCTCTCTATCCCGCTGCAGATATTTCGTCCCCCGAGAATGTAGAAATTATCAACCCGGTGAGTCAGGCACCTTCTGGCAACGCCCCTGACCCTGTGGATATCGGCAAGTTGCAATCCCGGCACTTGTTTGGTGAGGCCAATGCCGACGTGCCGGTCGCTCAGGTTGTAGAAGAAGCACCTGCCGCTGAGGAGTCTCGCGACGGGATAGAAAAGGGTGCGAGAGAGACTCGACTGCAGTTGGTATTGCGTGGAGTAGTGGCATCAACGCAAGACGGATTGGGTCACGCGATTATCGAATTCAAAAAGAAACAGGCAGTTTACGCAGTCGAAGACGAGTTACCGGTGAGCGGTAAAGTGATTTTGGCCAAGGTGATGCGGCGTCAGGTGGTACTGGATAATGGCGGTACCTATGAATTGCTGACCCTGTCGGAGGAAAATGCACTGGATGCCCAAATCCAGCAGACGGCCGCCCCCAGAACAACCATCAGCCAGGGTACGCCTGCGGTTGTCGATAAGAGAACAGAGGAGGGGGCGACCAAGTTGGCGCAGGAATATCGCGATCGTCTCTACCAAAACCCGCAGTCGCTGGCTGAGGTTGTGGCGGTGAACGCCGTGCGCCAGGATGGTGAATTGCTGGGGTACCGTATTTCTCCTGGCAAGGACAAGGCACAATTTTCCCAGTTGGGCTTTAAGTCCGGGGACCTGGTGACCAGTGTTAACGGTATAAACCTCAACGACCCTGCCAATACGATGCGCCTCTATCAGACCATGCGTACCGCTAGCGAAGCGGTCTTTGACCTGCAGCGCGGAGACGAAGCAGTTTCTCTCAGTGTTAGCCTGCAATCGAGTGAATAGAACGTGGATCAAATCAAAATAAAAACGGGACGACCATACGTGAACTTACCCCTCCGGCGGATTCGTTCTGCCTTTCTCGCCCTGATCCTCAGTGTGGTTTTACCGTCGAGTTTGGCGCAGGCGCAGGATTTCACGGTCAACTTGAAAGAGACCGATATTCAGGAATTGATCAAGTTCGTCGCGGAAGTGACGGGTACCACAATCGTGGTCGACCCCGCGGTGAAAGGTAAGGTCAAGGTAGTATCGAGCAAGCCTGTCTCCAAAGATGAGTTGTATGATTTGTTCCTCTCCATTTTGGAGGTTCACGGTTACACCGCAGTGCGGTCCGGCGGGGTCGTGCGGGTTATTCAGAGCAAAGATGCGCGCTCGTCACCAGTATCAGTCGCCGATGATGGTCGTAGGGGTAGTGACGAGTATGTGACACAGGTAATCAGGCTGGATAACATCTCGGCGGCCAAGTTGATTCCCGTATTGCGTCCACTGGTGCCTCAGCAGGCTCACATGGCCGCTTACGCTCCAAGCAACGCCATTATCATTTCTGACGTGTCTGCCAATATCGATCGCATTAAAGACATTATCCAACGCAT
>JBDWQQ010000036.1:0-5970 GCA_039986455.1 Halioglobus sp. | reverse complement strand
GAACGCGGCGGGCTTTGTCTGCCACGGTGCCTAGCTTTTGCTGGAAAACAACGGTCTCCAGCTTTTCCACACGGCCCGCGAGCGGCGTTTTCTTGTCGGTCTCGTAGAAAAATGCGGCGTCTGCGAGTCGGGGGCGAATGACCCGCTCGTTGCCAGCGATGACCTGAACAGGATCTTCGCTTTCGATGTTGGAGAGCGTGATGAAGTTGGGCTTCAAGCTGCCGTTTGAGTCGATGAGGTGGAAATACTTTTGATGTTCCTTCATCGAGGAAACCAACGCTTCGGCGGGTACATCCAGGAACCGTTCTTCGAAAGAGCCGGTCAGTGCCACAGGCCATTCCACAAGCCCTGTTACCTCGTCGAGTAGCTCGGGGTCGATGACGGCGGTGGCGTTCAGCGCGCTTGCCTCCAACTCCACTTGCTCGCGAATCATGGTCTGGCGTTTTTCGAAGCTGGCGACAACCCGTGCATCGGCCAGGGTCTGTTCGTAATTGTCTGCTGATGTGAGCACGATATCGCCATTGGAATGGAACCGGTGCCCGCGGGTGGTGTTGCCCGTTGTGATACCCAGTACCTCACCGTGGTCGTACTTCTCCCCGAGCATGGCAATCACCCAGTGAATCGGACGCACGAATTCAACCCGACTGGCACCCCAGCGCATGCGCTTGGGAATAGGCAATGCGGCTATCGTTTCTACAATAATGTCATTGAGGCAGTCACTGGTGTGCACGCCAGCTTCTGTTTTTTTCAACCCTAATCTGGCGCCTTTAGGTGTGTCTATTTCCTGCAGGTCCTCTGCGGCCACGCCCTGTTTTTTAGCGAAGCCTGCAGCGGCAGGTGTCCAATTGCCATCACTATCTTTGGCTCTGTCGACGGGAGGGCCAAGCACTTCGATATCTTTATCTTCGCCTTGAACCTGTACGGCGGCAATTTGCACGGCGAGGCGGCGCGGTGATGCAAACCAGCTCACCTCGCCGTGAGACAGCTCACGTTGCGCGAGTCCAGCGACGATACCGTCGCGAAACGCCAGGCCCAGGGATTTAAGTGCTTTGGGCGGCAGTTCTTCGGTGCCCAGCTCGATTAGTAGCGTTTCATTGCTCATGCCTGCTTCTCCTCCGCCTGCATCCGGTCCATGACTTCCTTGCGGATTCTCTCTTCTGCCAGAGGGAAACCGAGCGCGGCTCGGGTGGCGAGGTAAGCTTTTGCAACTCCCCGGGCGAGCGTGCGAACGCGGAGAATGAAGCGTTGGCGCTCGGTCACTGAAATTGCGTGTCTGGCATCCAAAAGGTTGAAAGCGTGGGATGCCTTCATCACCATCTCATAAGCTGGCAATGGCAGGTCTTTCTCTACGAGGCGCAGAGCTTCTTTTTCGCAGTGATCGAAAAAGCCGAAGAGTTGATCTACATCGGCTTCTTCAAAGTTGTAGCGCGACATTTCCACCTCGTTCTGGTGGAACACGTCGCCATAGGTAACGCGACCCGCGGGGCCATCGGCCCATACCAGGTCGTAAATGCTATCAACGCCCTGCAGGTACATGGCGATACGCTCGATGCCATAGGTGATTTCACCGGTCACCGGGTAGCATTCCAGACCGCCTGCTTGCTGGAAGTAGGTGAACTGCGTCACCTCCATGCCATTGAGCCAGACTTCCCAGCCCAAGCCCCAGGCTCCCAGGGTAGGAGACTCCCAGTTGTCTTCTACAAAGCGCACGTCGTGCACATTGGTATCCACGCCCAACGCCTGTAGCGACTCCAGGTACAGCTCCTGAAAATTGGCGGGAGACGGCTTCATCGCCACCTGAAACTGATAGTAATGCTGCAGACGGTTGGGGTTTTCTCCATAGCGGCCGTCAGTGGGTCGGCGGCAGGGCTGCACATAAGCTGCGTTCCAGCTCTCAGGGCCTATGGCCCGCAGGAAGGTAGCCGGATGGAAGGTACCGGCGCCAACCTCCATATCGAGCGGCTGTAGAACAACGCAACCCTGGTCTGCCCAGAACTGCTGTAATTTCAGGATAAGCTCCTGAAATGTAAGTAGTTTGTTTTGGTTTTCTGCCACCGGATTGCCTGTCGGGTCGAATCAAAGGGCGGCTATTATACAGACTCTTTTGGCGGCATAATACGCGCTTTATCCGATTGTGAATTTCACTCATGAATGGCCTTAAGGCAGCGTTAATCAAGCTCTATTTGCACCTGTGTGCGCTGCTTCCGCTGTCGTGGGCGCGGGCCTTAGGTCGGGGGCTGGTGCATTTGTACTGGCCAATTGGCGGGCGCAGCGTGAAAGTGACCCGGCGTAACATCGAGCTGGTGTTTACCGATCTGAGTGCAGCGGAGCAGTCAAAACTTGCCCGTCGCAGTTTGTGTGCTACCGGTGAGTTGGTTTCAGAATTGGGTCACGTGTGGATTCGGCCGTGGGATTACACTCAAGGCTTGATACAGTCGGTGGAGGGCTCCGAACTGATCAGCGCCGCTCAAGCCCAGGGACGGGGCGTTATTGTTTTGGCTCCGCACATAGGCAATTGGGAAGTGGTCGGTCTGCACCTGGGAACTTTAGGAAGTACCGTGTCCCTGTACGAGCCTCCGAAGTTGGCATCACTGGGCCCGATGATTGAAAAGGCACGCCAGCGCAGCGGTGCAACATTGGTTCCAACGGATAGTCGTGGTCTGGTCAAGCTATTGAAAAGCGTTAAAGGCGGCCACATATCTGGAATACTGCCTGACCAGGCGCCGCCCGATGTTAAATCCGGCGAGAATGCGTCGTTCATGGGCAATCAGTGTTTTACTCCTACTTTGGCCAGCAATATGATCCGGCGCACGGGTGCGCTGGCGGTGTTTGGTGTCGCCAAGCGTGTGGACGGGGGGTTTGCTTTGCATTATTTCGCTGCGCAGGAGGGTATCTATGAGGCAGACACCGCAATTTCGCTTGCGGCGATGAATCGGGGAGTTGAAGCCTGTGTGCGTCTTTGCCCTGAGCAATACCAGTGGGAGTACAAGCGCTTCAGAGTGCGCCCCAAGCAAGGTCCCGGGGTTTACGACGACCTTTAAAGAAGTCTCCCGCTTTTAAAAATAATTGGCGCCTATGGGCTCCCAACGGAACACTATGTATTACGGAAAAATCATCGGCGGCATCATTGGCTTACTGGTTCTTGGGCCGGTAGGGTTGATTGTGGGGCTATTTGTCGGCCATCTTTTTGATAATGGACTGATGCAAACCCTGAAGTTCGCATCGCCCCAGAACATCGCCAGAATTAAAGTCAGCTTTTTCGAAACGTCTTTTTTGCTGCTCGGTAACCTTGCCAAGGCGGACGGCCGAATCTCGCAACAGGAAGTAGACCACACCGAGGCCATCATCACGCAGATGGGGCTGGATGCGAAGCAGCGCAAGCGCGCGATCGAGCTGTTCCAGCAGGGCGCGGCAAAGGAGTTTCAGCTGGAGCCTGCGGTTTCTTCATTTATGGAGGTCTGTCGTGGCCAACGCCAGCTTTGCCAGACACTGTTATTTTTTCTGATTTCTCTGGCGCTGGCCGACCATGAAATTGAGCCAGTCGAACACGAGGTCCTGCGGCGTGTTGCTACTTTACTGGGCGTTAGCTCTACACAACTGGAACAAATGCTGCGAATGGCTCAGGCGCAAGGCCATTTCCATGGCTCGTCTGGCTTTGGTGCTCAGCCCGGCACTAGTCTGGAGGATGCTTACGATGCGCTGGGTGTTGCGTCGAGTGTGGACGATAAGGCACTGAAGCGGGCCTATCGAAAACTGATGAGCGAGAACCATCCCGACAAGCTGATTGCCCAGGGTGTCCCCGAGGATATGATCAAGTTGGCAACCGAACGTTCGCAGGAAATTCAGGCAGCCTACGAAATGATTAAAAAGAGTCGCGCCTAGATTCGCCAGAACATGGGTGTAAACAGCACCAGCAAGGTGAATACCTCAAGGCGCCCCAGCAGCATTGTGAAACAGAGTATGCCTTTGGCCGTGTCACTGATGCTGGAATAGTTTGCCGAAACCTCTCCCAGGCCTGGTCCCAGGTTGTTGATCGAAGCGGCGACAGCAGAAAACGCGGTGGTGAAGTCCAACCCGGTCGCCATTAACAGCAGCATGATGATAATGAAACACGTGGTGTAAACCGCGAAGAAACTCCATACGGCGCTCACTACCGACGCTTCTACTCTTCTGCGCCCGACTTTGAGTGGAATGATCGCCTGAGGGTGCACCAGCTGTTTAAGTTCGCGTATGCCCTGCTTGTAGATCAACATCACACGCATGGCTTTCATGCCACCGCCGGTAGACCCTACGCAGCCCCCCATAAAAGAAAACATCAGCAACATGACCGGCAAAAATGAAGGCCAGTGGGCGAAGTCCTGGGTAGCGAACCCTGTAGTGGTGGTGATGGACACCGCCTGGAATATGCCGTGTACCACGCCGTCAGACGGCTGCAAGGTTTCTGTAATGATTAAGTAAACACAGGTGATGGCAATGCAAATTAACAGCACGCCGGAAAAGAACCGGGTTTCCGAATCCTTACGATAGGGAGCGATGCTGCCCCGCCGCCAAAAAACAAAGTGGAGGCCAAAGTTGATGGCAGAAATATACATAAAGAGGCTGCATATCAGCAAAATGGTGTTGCTCTGGAAGTAGCCCATGCTGGCGTCGTGGGTGGAAAAACCGCCAATGGCCACCGTTGAAAGGGCGTGGGCGATCGCATCAAATGTCGTCATTCCAGCCAGCCAGAAAGCGCCCGCGCAGATGATTGTTAATGCTACATAAACCAGTGCCAGCGCCTTTGCTGTCTCTGTGATTCTGGGAGTGAGCTTGCTGTCTTTTGAGGGCCCCGGTGTTTCTGCTTTATAAAGTTGCATACCGCCGATGCCGAGCATCGGTAGCACCGCCACAGCAACAACAATAATTCCGATACCACCCATCCATTGGAGTAGCTGCCGGTAAAGCAAAATGGATTTGGGCAGGCTATCAAGCCCGACAATAACCGTCGCGCCAGTGGTTGTCAGCCCGGAAATCGATTCAAACACCGCCTCTACGGGTGTCAGGTTCAGGCTTTCAGTGAGGGCAAAGGGCAGCGCGCCGAAAAGACCCAGTACTGTCCAGAATAATGAAGTAATAAGAAAGCCGTCGCGGATTCGCAGCTCATGGCGGGCGTTCATCACCGGTACCCAAATGCTCAGGCCAGCGAAAAAGGTGATTCCCAACGCCGATAAAAAGCCGCTAGCGGTGCTGTCGTCCGTGATTAGCGCCATGATCAGTGGCACCAGCATGGTGCTGGAGAACAGCATCAACAATATGCCAAGTATGCGCAGGGATACGGAAATATGCATGGGTCAGAAGAACCCGAAACCTACGGCAAACAGTTTTTCAACGGCATGTATCTTGCGCCTGTCCACCAGGAAAAGGATCACATGGTCATCGGTTTCTACAACCACATGGCTGTGGGCGATGACGACTTCTTCTCCCCTGACGATTGCGCCAATCGTGACGCCCTCGGGCAACGAAATTTCATCCAGCCTGCGGCCCACGACTTTTGAGGAGTAGGTGTCACCATGGGCGGTCACTTCGATGGCCTCTGCTGCGCCGCGACGCAGAGAATGCACGTTACTGATGTCACCACGACGAACGTGGGTCAGGAGGCTGCCGATAGTGATCTGCTGCGGTGATATGGCGATGTCAATTTCATCGCCCACCAATTCGGCGTAGGCAGGATTGGTAATCAGCGTAATGACTTTCTTTGCGCCCATGCGCTTGGCGAGCATGGACATCATGATGTTCGATTCGTCGTTGTTGGTCAGGGCGCAAAAAACATCGTTTGCTTCAATGTTTTCCTGGGACAGGAGTTGCGGCTCCGCTGCGCTGCCATTCAGCACGATCGTGTGGGCGAGCCGTTCCGATAAAACCCGACAGCGATCATAGGACTGTTCGATAACCTTAACCTGGTATTTGTCTTCTATGGACAGCGCCAGGGTC
>JBDWQQ010000035.1:0-3766 GCA_039986455.1 Halioglobus sp. | reverse complement strand
GCCAGATGCTGCTTGTAAAGCGCATCCTGGAAACCCATCAGGCCAAGACCGACGGGGCGATGGATCAGGTTGGAATTCTTAGCCTGGGGTACCGAGTAGTAGTTGATGTCGATAACGTTATCGAGCATGCGAACGGCAGTGCGCACTGTTTTGCGCAGCTTATCCAGGTTGAGGCCGTTTTCGTCGATGTGCTGGGGCAGATTGACGCTACCCAGATTACAAACGGCGATCTCGTCCTTATTGGTATTCAGGGTAATCTCGGTACAGAGGTTGGATGAGTGCACCACACCCACATGCTGCTGTGGCGACCGCAGGTTGCACGGATCTTTAAACGTCATCCATGGGTGCCCTGTTTCGAACAACATGCCCAGCATTTTGCGCCACAGGTTCTCAGCTTTTACGGTTTTAAAGAGCTTGATCTCGCCCGCCGCAGCCATGGCTTCATAGTGCGCATAGCGTTGCTCAAAAGCGACGCCGTACAAGTCGTGCAAGTCGGGGACATCACTGGGGGAGAACAGGGTCCAGTCCTCTCCATTAAACACGCGCTTCATGAACAGGTCGGGAATCCAGTTGGCCGTGTTCATGTCGTGGGTGCGTCGCCGGTCATCGCCGGTATTCTTGCGCAACTCGACAAACTCTTCGATGTCCATGTGCCAGGTTTCGAGGTAGGCACAAACTGCGCCTTTGCGCTTGCCGCCCTGGTTGACCGCTACGGCGGTGTCATTAACTACTTTGAGGAAGGGCACAATGCCCTGACTCTTGCCGTTGGTGCCCTTAATGTAGGCGCCCAGTGCGCGCACAGGGGTCCAGTCGTTACCCAGTCCACCAGCGAACTTGGACAGCATGGCGTTATCCTGAATAGCACCGTAGATACCGTGAAGGTCATCGGGAACCGTCGTCAGGTAACAGGAAGACAGTTGTGGTCTTAGCGTGCCGGCGTTAAACAGGGTGGGTGTTGAACTCATGTAATCAAATGAGGACAGCAGTTCGTAGAATTCGATCGCTCTCTCGTCACGGTTGGACTCCTCGACCGCCAGGCCCATGGCAACGCGCATGAAAAATACCTGCGGCAGTTCGAAGCGAGTTTCGTCGGAGTGGATGAAGTAGCGGTCGTAAAGTGTTTGTAAGCCCAGATAGGTGAATTGCAGGTCCCGCTCCGGTAGTAAAGCCTGGCCCAGCTTTTCCAGGTCGTAACCTGCGAGGTCTGGCGAAAGCAGTTCAAGTTCTATGCCACGCTGTATATAGGCCGGCAGGGCCTTGGCGTAGAGATGCCCCATGTCTGTCTGAGTCGCGTTTGCAGCCACATCCAGAAACGAGAGTGCTTCCGCGCGGAGGTTGTCGCAAAGCAAGCGCGCTGCGACATAGGAATAGTTGGGGTCTTGCTCGATCATGGTGCGCGCTGTAATCACCAGAGAAGTGGCTAGCTCTTCTGCGGTGACACCGTCGTACAGGTTTTTCAGCGCTTCATCGAGTATGGCTGATTCAGCAACGTCCTCAAGTTCGAAGCAGGCTTCGCTGACCACGGTGTGCAGACGATCCAGGTCAAGCGGGACGCGGCTGCCATCAGGCTGGACAACGTTAATGCCGTTAGCGGCATCCTGGGTCTCCTGGGATAGAGATGCTTTGGCGGCACGCTTGCGAGATTGTTCTTCGCGATAGATGACGTAGTCCCGGGCGATTTTGTGTTCGCCCGCACGCATGAGCGACAGCTCGACCTGATCCTGCACATCTTCGATGTGAATGGTTCCGCCTGAAGGCATGCGTCTCAGGAAAGTGGCGGCGACCTGCTCGGTCAGCTTTGCCACAGTCTCGTGAATACGGCTGGACGCGGCAGCGGTGCCGCCTTCTACTGCGAGGAATGCTTTGGTGATCGCAACGGAAATCTTGCTGCCTTCAAAAGGCACCACGGTGCCATTGCGCTTGATGACGCGCAGTTGGCCCGGGGCGGTAGCGGCAATGCCACCAGTGGCTGGGGCTGAATCCTGTCCAACGGGGGACGCACCGGTGCTGGCACCGCTGGGGTTGGTCTCTGTTTGCATGTTTTCTCCGAAAGGTTTTGGCTTCTCGCCTTATTGTTTTGGTTACCACTTACTGCTTTCTCGCTGCACAGCACATAGGCTGAATGCGGCTGGGATCCTGGTGAATGCGCTGCAGCACCGCCCGAAAGACGGATATTCCCCTTAGTGTCCCAACGCTAACCCCAGGTCACGGTAGTCAGCGAGTCAAACTCCTAATTCCCTCAAGCGGTGTGTACCTGGTGCCTTAAATTTGGGCACATAGGTAACATCGGCGTTACAACCTGGGTAGATCTGGTTATTTTTTCGCCGCTCAATACCCTATATATTGGGGTTGCTCGTTGGAATAGGTACAAGATAATGCGGAGGCGGGTGCTTTGCAAGGCATCAGGCTGGGTTTATTCTGTGGATAACTTGTTGATAGGGGGATAGGTCTGTACCCACTTACGTTTAAGCCCAGTTGTGCTGGCGGTCAGGGTTTATTGAAGGGGTGTTATGAATAATTTTTTATATAAACCGGGGTTTTTATTGCGTTTTAGTATTAGGGTTGCGTTTGTGCCTGCCCTAGGGACATGCGCCGGCGGGCCCCCGCCCGATTGCTCCAGCGCAGAGGCCGTGAAGACTTACTGAGAAGATCTACTGGTTGGCGAGTAACAGGGTTTCCATGAGGGCTTTTTGGGCATGCAGGCGGTTCTCCGCTTCATTCCAGATGACCGTATCGGGCGCATCCATCAGTTCGGCACTGATCTCTTCGCCTCGATGAGCGGGCAGGCAATGCATATAGAGCGCGTCGGAAGCGGCTCGGCTCATCAGTTCGCCATTGAGTTGGTAGTTGGCAAACGCGGCCTCTCTGGCCTTCTGCTCCTGCTCTTGTCCCATAGAAGCCCAAACATCAGTGACCAGCAGGTCGGCGTTATCAGCGGCGGCTGATGGATCGCGCACCAGACTCACCCTATCTCGATTGGCCTCCAATAATTGCGCCGAGGGCTCGTAGCCTTCGGGGCAGGCGATACGCAATTCGAAATCGAACTGGCGCGCAGCGTTGATGTAACTCTGAGCCATGTTATTGCCATCGCCGATCCAGGTGACGACTTTGCCAGCGATGCTGCCGCGATGCTCAACATAGGTCTGCATATCGGCCAATAACTGACAGGGGTGGTAGTCGTCAGTGAGGGCGTTGATGACGGGCACCGAGGAGTGGGCTGCAAACGTTTCTACAATGTCATGTCCGAAGGTTCGGATCATGACGATGTCGACCATCGATGAGATCACTCTGGCGCTATCCTCGATGGGTTCTCCTCTCCCCAACTGAGTATCTGTGGGGGACAGGAACATGGCGTGTCCACCCAAGTGCGCCATGCCTGCTTCGAAAGAGACTCGCGTGCGTGTGGAGGATTTTGCGAAAATCATACCCAGAACCTGGCCTGGAAAACGGCGTTGATCATTGCCGGCTTTGTGTTCCTGCTTCATCGCAATGGCCCGCTCGATCATGGTGTTGAGCTCGGCGGGGCTAAAATCCAATAGCGTCAGAAAATGCCTGGTTTCAGCCATGTCTGTTTCCCTCGAAAAGTCGTTGGGGACCTAAAGGTCCAAAATAAGGTTGGCGATGCCTTCAGCCAGCTCTATGGCCTGGGCTTCGGTGATAATGAGCGGCGGCAGCAGGCGTATCGTGTTGTTGGCGGTAACGTTGATGAGCAGGCCATTGTCCAGGGCAAGCTGAACTATCTCCGGACAGTCCCTATCCAGTTGGA
>JBDWQQ010000034.1:0-60477 GCA_039986455.1 Halioglobus sp. | reverse complement strand
AAGGGAAACGGTGCACCACCTTTAAACTCTGGTTCACTGAGCTCGGGCGATTCAGTCGCAGACCACAGCGGTAATTCAAAATGCGCTGTGTGCTTGATTTCAGGTGCAGTCTCAAATGGCACCCGCAGGTTTTGCATGGTGACCATGTCTACCTTTAATGAGTTGGCACTGAACTGGGCCAGGCCATAACCGTTAGCTGTCGCATCCAGGTACTTGAGCCCCGGGTTGGCATTGTTTGGGCCCAGCCATCGGGACGGTGCACGCAAGCCTGTCCTTGAGTAAGCCAAGGATGCCAGTGCGCCATCCAACATACTCATGTTCCATGTGGGAGTGATTTGACCGTCTTCGCTGCGATACACCAGTGCGGCAAAATCGGGGTGAGCATCAAGGCTAACTTTGTACAGTTCTCCAAACATGGGTTCTGAACTAATACCCGCAACGCTGAAATCTACCGCCACTGACTTAGCTTCTGTATCCCCCGCATTGTGTTTGAGTGTGCCCGCACCGTGCATGTGGTGATCCCCTGAGAACGAAACCACTCCAGTGATCGCATCTGACTCTAGCTGTTTCATGATTAAACCCAGCTCATGGGGATAACCCGCCCACGCATCCAAATGAAATATGCCGTCTTCATAGTCAGTGAAAGGCAGAGAGGATAAATCCAGTCGCATGGGAATCATTGGCAGCGCATTAGCCCATAATTTCCAAGGTGCTTGCGCCTCAGAAAGTTCCTGTTGCAACCAATCGCGTTGCGCGCTGCCCAGTAGTGATCCTGGCGCTCGGTCTTTCGCATGATTCGGCGTTGTGCCGTCCGCGTAGGGTAGCGTGGGCAGTGGGTTTCCGTCTGCGTATGCTTGGCCTGCGTCGGCGATCTCAACCAACTGCACTGAGTCAATGACTAAGCCTAAGGATTCGGCCAGCCCGTCTGGTAGGCAGGGTGGACTGCGGTAACTGCGGCTGTCTGTCACCAAGATATCCAGGTACTTACCCCAGTTCAATCGCCGGTATATGCACAGGCTCTCTACAGCACCCTCGCTGTCGCTGGTAATACTTGCGCTTGGCGTGCGGAAGTTGTGAGCGGGTTGATCTTCGAGTTCGTCCAGAACCGCGGGGATAAATTCAAACCATGCCTGATTGGCCGCAAATTTGCGGTTCCCTTCGGCAATGGGTGTTTCTCCATAAGTGCTATAAATTTGGTAATTATCGTTGCTAAATTCGTGGTCGTCCCAGGTGCAGACGAAAGGCCAACGGGCACGGGCTTCCTGTAAATGCGGATCAGAGAGATAGGTTTTATAGAGATGACGATAATCGGCCAGTGTTGTTGCGTAAGTGTAACCCTCGCCACTGGCGCCATCTGGAAAAACGGGCAGTGGCCTGGGAACCGGAGAGCCATCGGAAAGATTAGGCCAGCGTCGCTCGTAGATGAAGTCGCCCAGATGCAACACAAAATCGATTTGATCTCGCTCACTTTTGCGCTTGTCGTCATCAAGCATGCGAGCCCAGGAACCATAGTAGCCCTGTTCGTAACTTTGGCAGCTGGCGAACGCCAGATTGACATTGCGTTCCTGCCCCGCTTGAGGCGCTGTGCGAGTTCTTCCGGTGCGAGACACACTGCTGCTTCCAGCCCTAAAGCGGTAGAAGTAGCGAGTATCCGGCTCTAACTCCTGCACATAAACCCGGACCGTGAAATCACTTTCTCGGTGGCTGGAAATCGCTTCTTGAAGAACAAGCTCAGTGAACCCCTGATCAAGACTGATTTGCAGCAGCAGTTCAGCACTGTCAGCCTCGTGCTCGGGAACGGCTCGCGTCCAAAGCATGATACCTGTGGGTTGAGGGTCGGCTGAGGCAACGCCTTGCGGGAAGCTGACAGCGGCTCCTTGCTTAAGGGGGTTCGTGGCCAGGCTGCCAGCAGTGAGCAGATAGGTGCTGCTGGACAGTATTCCGCCTAAAACGGCTCTTCGGCTAATGGGCATGGTATCTGATTCAAATGGTCAGGAGCGTTCTACTGTAGCTCAGTGTGACGCCCTACAAAAGGACAATAAGAGGTCGCCTCTGCCAGCGGGGCGCGGTCGGTGCGCAGTGAGTGGTGAAGCGATTCAGAGAATCGCTTCACAGGTTATGCAATCATCCAAGACGGAAGCTTTCTTATTGCGCCTGTTGTTCCTTTAGCAAGGCAATAGACGCCGCTGGATTCATCAGGCGAATCGTCCGCGACTCAAGCGCTTTATCATCGGCCCCGTCTAAAATTAGTTGCCGTACTTCGGCCACTGAGAGCGTCGGGTCCAGGGCCCACAGCTTTGACGCAAGGTTGAGTACTTGCGGCGACGCCATAGACGTCCCATTGAGATTCATTCTATCGCCGCCCGGCACATAGCTTTCTACCTCGAAACCATTAGCATAGATATCGACGTTTCCGAGGCTGGTAAAGCTTGTTTCTTCGCCTGCAATATCGACAGCACCGACGGTGAGAAGATTGGGGTAGTCGTAACTGCTAGGATAAAACTCGTCAAATTTAACATCGTTATCAGAGTTGCCGGCACTGGTGATAAATAGCACATTCGGGGAGCCCCCTATGGCCTCGCGAAGTCCCTTATCGCCAGTCTGGTATATCTCGCGCGCCAGAGCCTTGCGCTCTTCAGCACTGCCTCCCGCGTTGTGTGCCTCCAGTGCTTCCTCTATACCTCTCAAGCTGCCTCCCCAGCTCATGTTGACCGCACGAACCTTATTGTCACGGAAGTACTTCCCGACTTCCCGAAACATCTGGGCGTTTTTGTGTGCTTCTTCCAGGGTGGGTTTGCGTGGCATTTGAGTGTGATTGTAGGTCATGCGAGCCACTAGCAGTCTCGCGTAGGGGTTGCCCTCCAAGGCGATGCCGGACACGTGAGTGCCGTGGGCATAGCCAGAATACAAGCCCAGGTTTTCAAGAAACTCTTTCACTTCATTTTGAGGCAATGCAGCCATTACCTTGCGTAATTGGGCGGCCTCTTCACTGTCTACGTTGGCAATCAAGTCCCCGAGACCTTTGGAGTGCACTTTAAGTTCCTGTGTATTGACGCTGAAGTCTTGTTCGATCGGTCGTAGAAGGTCTGTCGTCTTATCTGATTCCAGATCGTAAGCCACACCGTGTATGTCGTCCACGAAACCGTTGCCGTCATCGTCCTTGCCGTTATCAGGCACCTCACGCTGGTTGGTCCAAACCTGATCAAGTTTCTCAAAAATCGACACATCCACTCCGCTATCCCATACGGAGATCAACACGGGAGAGCCCTTGTCTTCGGTGCCCAGTTCAACTTTTCGGGCCTCCCAGATATCCACTTTTTCTACCGCATTGGCCGCAATATGCTCGCTCAATACCTCGTTGATGATAGTGGCTCGTGGGATAAAGTGATCCAGCGTAAAGCTAGCGTTAACCAGAGTAGAGGCAGTGTCATAGCTGATTTTCCCGCCGGTGTTGTCGACTAGGGGCTGATAAGAAGACTCAAGGTTACCCATAACCAGCGCTTCTGTTAAAAACTCTGTTCGACCTTTTAGTGATTTGAGGTTGTCCTGTACTGTTTCAAAGGGGAGTGCCTCTACCAGTTGAGTGAACACCGCCTTGAAAGTCGCATCGCTCTGGCTATCTCCGAGCTCAGTTCGCGCTGTCGCTTCGCCGATTAGCCCCATGGTTAGCTTGTTGGCTTCCTTGGTCTCCAATGCGCGACGCTTTACCAGTAGATCGAGGTAGTCTTGCCAGCGCTGCTCCATCAATGCGACCGTGCCTAAATCAGCATAAAACCCCTGCACAGTGTTGTCATCGCGAATGTCGAATTTGAGGAGGTCGCTTGCTGCATCTGCGGATGTGGAGCGTCCCAGGTCAATCAAGGTGCTTCGGTTTTCGGGGGCGTACAGCGCCACTACAGGGATGTTTAATTGATAGTCGTGACGAGGCAAGTCATCTTTCTTCTCGATTACGGGCCTATCATCCACCGTTGCCAGAGTGTGTATGGCAGCAGATGACAAAACCAGTGCGCTGGCCGTAATGCAAAGTAGTTGCTTTAGTGCAGTTATTCTCACGTGAACTCTCCAGGGGGTCAGCCAGTTAGTATATGAAATTGGGGGCGAGGTTCCAAACTCAGGGCAATAATGGAATAGCTTAGAAGCGATTCCAGCTTCGACCTGATACCAGCGAGCTAGTTTCGGCTAAGCGATCACCTTCCCACCAGGTGGGTGCTAGAGCTAATTGATAATTAGCTCAGGTGTCAGATGCTGACAGTTGCCTGCTACCGGCTAAGAACATTGAGCGGCAAGTCATTAATAGGCTTTGGAAAGGGGAGGTAGGTGTACTCGCTGGCGGGTTCCGTGGATTCAAACTCGCAGTTTCGGAGTAATTCGAACAGGGTTACCTTAACCAGCATTTCCGCGAAGTGAAGACCAATACACTTGTGCGCTCCTCCTCCGAAGGGTGACCAGGCAAAATTGTGCTTTTTATGCTCTTCGCGGCCAGGCGAAAAACGCAGCGGGTCGAAGGCGTCGGGATTCGTATAGTATTTAGGATCCCGCTGAACCAGAATTGAAGAGGCGCTGACAAGCGTGTTTGCGGGTATTTTATAGCCTTTAAAGTCGAACTCGCGAATACTTCGGCGACCGAGTCCAACCACGGGGGGGCACAGGCGTAGGACTTCTTTGAAGCAGTAGCCAATGTTCGTAAGCTGATCGAGATCAGAAAAGCACAGCTTGTCTTTGTCTATGGCAAGGGCTTCGTCGCGACAGACACGCAACCAGTCAGGGTTCTCCATTAGCTGATACATGATGCCCGAAAGCGTACTAGTGGTTGTATCATGGGCTGCGAAGAGCAAAAAATTAATGTGATGAACGATGTCTTCATCGCTGAAGTAATTTCCATCTTCCTGGGTTTCCTTGCAGAACAAACTGAACATATCCGTGCTATTCGAAGCTCGCTTTTCAGGAATTTGCTCATGAAAACGCTGCGACATAAATTCATAGCCCTTTACTGCGTTGTAATAGGTCGTCCCAGGTATCTTTAGTCGAAAAGGCGTAGTACAGCCGTGTGCCATATCGACGAAACCGCGATTTATTCGCTTTGAATCCTCTCCGAGCTCCATCCCTAGAAATACCTTCGAGCCCACTTCGAGCAGACAATCTTTCATGCTGCTGACAAAGGTAATTTTCTGTCCCTGCCACCTGCCCATGTGGTCCCGTACGATGTCATGAATTTGCGACATGTACTGCTCCAGCATGGCGTTCTTGAAAGCTGACTGCATGATACGGCGATGCATTCGATGATCTGAGAAATCTTTAAGCAGTAGACCGTCGGGGAAGAACGAAGAAAGCGTGCCCTCATAACCCTTGCCCGTCGAGAAGTTCTTATCTGAGTCCAATGTAAGCAACTTGACTGCGTCAGCGTCGACCAGGTGAACGGATGGAGTGGGGCCAATACAGGTCCAGAATACATCACCATATAAATCGTGGTAACGCCGCATATACTTCAGGGTGTTTTTCAAAAAGGGAAGAGCGTCGCCGATCAATGGCAGTCCCTTATGGCCGGGAAGGTGGGAGAGGTCACCGTCGGGGAGTCTCGGTAGACTATTTGCAGCCATCAGAGCGGCATCGGCAACGGCTTTGGTCATTTCAAACTCTCTAAGGTCATGGTTTCTATCGAATCAGCAGGAGGTTAAGTGAGGCTGCTTGCGAAGACCATGATCGAAGGGGCCAAGGACCATTAACAAAAACAGAGGACTGGTGGGCACAGAGCGCACTAGAGCGCGAACACGCTCATGCTGTGATGCGCTGTCGTTCAGTCGAGGGTTTACTTCCCTGTGGGCCAGATAGAGGCTTTGCTTGTTTCGCTAGGCCCGCGCAGCTTTATCTGTAAGCCCATCAAGAAGTTTCGTAATACCTGATCTTTGCAGGTTCGGTAGTTTCTGTGGCCCGGTTTACGAAAAAAAGAGCCTAACTCCGAAGGGCTTAGGTCGAAGTCAGCAAGCTTTAGAGTGTCGATGACGTCTTCAGATTGAAGGTTTAAGGCGATCTTCAGTTTTTTCAAAATCAGGTTATTGGTTAATGAGTATTCAGGCTTGGGCTGGGGGCCATCCCTTTTGCCTCGCTTTTCAATGATCAAACCATTGAGAAAAGTCGCCAGCATTTTGTCGTTGCATTCTTGGTAGGAGTGTTCGTCCTCCTTAAGTAGCCAAGAAACAATGTGACCTCGTCTCACTTCTGTTTCAGCGAGGGCGAAAATTTGAATCATTTTTGCGTCATCGAAATCGAAAACGAAGCGCAAGCGGCGCAGCACGTCATTGTTTGTCATCCAGCGACTTCCTTGAGTTTGAGCTGTTTTTGTATTGATTCGAACATCCTGGACCCTTGTTAATCGTAGTGTGTTTGTCGCTATCGAACGTAGCCTATGACCGCGATCAGGTGGCAGACAGAGCCTACCAATACAAAGAAATGCCAAATGCCATGGGCGTGATTAAGACGGCCCATTTTGTCGAGAAGATAGAACAAGATGCCGGCCGTGTAAGCGATACCGCCAGCCGTTAACCATAGAAACCCAGCTTCCGGCAGTGCGTCTCTCAAACTTTCAAACTCGAGCGAGCAGGCCCACCCCATGGCCAGATAAATGACCAGTTGAACCGCTTTGATGACTTTTCCGGATAAAAACAACTCCGAGACGATCCCGACAATCGCCAGAGACCATACGAGAGCCAAAATTGTTATACCTTTTTCACCACCCATGCTGATCAGCATGAAAGGCGTGTAGCTGCCGGCGATGAGTAAGTAGATGGAAATGTGATCCAGAAGCTGAAACAACTTCTTTAGCCGAGGCTCCCTAAAGCTGTGGTAAAGCGTCGACATGGTGTAGAGCAACACCAGCGTGATTCCGAAGGTGGCAAAGCCGACGATGACAACGGGGTCACCCGTTTGTATTCCCAGGGCGAGGAGGGCACCCAGCGCAATCAGGGCAATGACGGCCCCGACAAGGTGACTGATACTGTTGAGTCTTTCTCCGTAGTACATAGTCTTTGATGGACCTCGAGTATGACTGCGCTGGTTCTTTAGGTGCGGGAGCACGGCGTTTTAGCCATCCGTACGCTGAAGAAGAAGGTTAACAGATAAACTCAGGCTTTAGGGTAAGTAGTTTTCGGTTTGGATGCGCGCACGTGTTGAGAGGAGGGCAGTGAAGTGCGCTATTTAGAGCGTAGCTCCGTTGAACTAAGCCTGGTCAGCGTCTTTTGCTTTGGTGGGCTTTGGTTTTGGGGGAGCCATGCTTGGCTGCCCGCTAACGCCGGACTCTATCTGCTCGATTTTGCCGCCACCTTTCAGAAAAGCCTTAACTTTATCGTCGAGGGAGGAAGACGTCTCTACAGCGGCAGGTTGCTTCTTTTTGCCGACGGTTGTCAGTGGTTTCTTAGCCATGGGGAATTCAAATGTATTTATCGGACAGGAATGATACACAAAAATCGCTCAAAAATGGAGCCTGTAAATCACCACATATTTACATGTCTGCTTAAGAGGCTTGCCTGCTTTTTATACCTAGAACGGTATATCGTCGTCCGCGAAGTCCGACGGGGAGGGAAAAGGCGGCGACTGCTCATCGGTAGCGGCTGTAGAAGCGTTCTGGGCAGTCTCAATTTTCCAGCCCTGGAGGTTATTGAAGTACCGACCGTTGTATTCGCGGCCACGAATATCAAATGTGACGGTGACTTCTTGTCCGGGCTGTAGCGCATCTAACAAGGCAACTTTATCCTGCACAAACTCGAGATTAATCTCCTGGGGGTATTTTCCGTCCTCGACAATGACCACCATCTCTCGTTTGGTGAAGCCGCTATCGAAGGTCTTGGCCTCCTGGATGAGTTTGATCTTTCCCGTTAAATCGTATGCCACTTCTTTTCTCCATTTAGTCTTTAAGGCATTGGCCTCAGAGGGCCTATTCTTTTTTCAAGCCATGTTCGAAACGGCTTCACTATTTCTAAGTTAACTGTTCTTTGGAGTCGCCAGGTAATCCACAACCATCTGCCAACGTGTATCAAGCCTGATTTCATCGAGAATTTCGCCCAAATTTGAAACGACTTGTCCGCCGCGCAGGTAGCGCTTTAAGTTACCGAAGGCATGATCGAAGTCACGGTTTCCGAGAGCGCGGCCGAAGTCAGCAAATTCTTTTGCGACTGGCGATTTTTGTCGAGTCACATAGTCTTCAGCAGCCTCTATACCTCGTAACCTACTGTGTAGAAAAGCGCAAAAAATAGGGCAGTTCAAATGAGCGCCTGAGAGATCGCCAGTGACTGCTTCCAGTTCTTTTAGGGCTTTATCTTCACGATTAGTAAAGTAGTAAGCGATGCCTCGGTAAAGGTGGTATGCACTTTGGTCTCCGCCAGCACTCAGGTATCGCTCAGCGGAATCAAGAGCAGACTGGTAGTGCCCGCCCAGGACCTGGTAGTACGTGCGATACTCTCGATTGTGAGCCCTGACTGGATCCAGTGAAATCGATCGGTCGATAACCTCAAGAGCTTCGTCAAACCTGCCCACGCGGCCTAGTCGTTCTGCGAAATTCAGCAATATTCCGCTTTTAGCATCAGGAAGCGCAGCACATTTAAGCTCTAGCTCTTCCCATTCAGCCCATAAATGACGTTCGAACGCTACAAATGCAAGAACGCTGTAGGCATAGACAATCGAAGGGTCTATGGACAAGGCCTTCTCGGCATTGATTTTCGCATCGACAAGCAACTGATTGCTCTCTTCGACATTGAAAGCAACCGTATAGCGCTTGAGTATTTGTAGCCAGCCTAGTTGCGCAAATCCTCGCGCGAATTCAGGGTCCAGTTCCAAAGACTTCTCTAGGTCTCGTATTCCTGCTTCTATCCAACCGTCTCGTTCGCCGGTAATTCGGTTGCTCTGTTCGTTCTCGCGCGCTACCGCCTTCAAAAACAGTGTGTAGGCCTCAATACTTTTTGTGGCCGGTCGTTCTATTCTGGATATTTCTTCAGGCATCATCTTCGCCTGCATAGCGCTGGCCGCTTTCAGTGCCACATCAGACTGAATTTTAAAGATGTCGTTAAACTCACTTTCGTAGATCTCAGACCACAGCTGAGTATCATCTTCCGCTTTGATGAGCTGTGTATGTATCCTGACGCGATTATCAGCGTAACGCACGCTGCCTTCCATGATTCGGCTAACGTTCAAGGCGCTGGCGATATCCTTGGTTCGAACGACCGTGTCCCGATACTGCAGTGTCGCTGATCTTGAAACCACGCGGATATCTGAAATCTTTGAAAGTTGGTTGAGAATTTCGTCGTGCACGCCATCGCAAAAATATGCGTTCTCGACGATCGGGCTTAAATTGGTCAGTGGCAGCACTGCAATCGATTTATCCACCGGGATGGCTGACTCAACCGTTATTTCGCCTGATCTCGAGCTTTCTTCAGCAGTAACCTCGGTTTTATCGGCGGCTGGGCGGTGAGTCTTTCTGCGGATTTCAGCGGGTCTAACATCGTACATCCATGCCAAGAACAGGCTGGTCGGTACTCCTGTGGCTAGCAAAATACTCAGTAACGACAGAACCCATTCTGGGCTTTTGAATGCGGGTAGAATCAAACTGACCAAGTGGAGAGCACCCCAACCGAGCCCCGCGGATACGGTGATGGCAAAAGCGATTAAAACGAGTAACGGCGCCTTTCTATCCGATCGATGGGGTCGTGGCAATGTTGAATCTGCGATGCGACTAAAATGCTTTGAGGCTTGCTCCAATCGTTCGAGATAAATTGAATCAGTATCTCGATAGAGCACTTGAACGCCACCAAGGGCCAAGGCGAGTTCAGCGGGTAACGTGCACTCTTCAAGATAAATCGGCAAGACATCGATATTGTTGTCTAACGCAAATCTGACCTCTTGAAGGCAATGCGTTGAGGCGAGTGATTCTTTGGAGATAAAGAACAAAAATTTGCTGGCTCCGCTAACAGCGGTAGCAATTTCTCCCCGCCAAGAGGAACCAGCGGGAATGCCTTCATCATACCAGACTCTAACGCCACGTTTATCCAGCATAGAGAGGTCTTGATAGACATCCTCTTTATCCCGGTGTGCGTAGCATATGAATACGTAAGGCTCTGGACCTTTGTACGCTGAGAAGGGCTTTTCCACGCTTAGTCGGTGCTCACACTGTTTCTACTCAACGTTTGATTAACTCTAGCGGCTTGATGCTGGCGAAAAGATAGCCGATGTTTTGAACACGCCGATAATGTTCATTTCGAAGCAGAATAGCAATTTACAGCCTCTAAATCGAGCGCCAAGAACGCCGAATACAAATCGACCGGGTTGGTTAGAGGTATTGCCTGTTTCAGAGTGTTTCTCTGTAGAAAAGGCATAAAAGTGAGAAGCCTGAAGCACAGATTTCACCCGCCCACTGACTCATCCAGCACCAACGCACCAACCAAATTGCGCTGCCCAAATCGGCTACTCCGATAGTCGTGCCTTGCAGATTGGCGCGACTCAAATAGGTGCCGTTGAGGACAGCGCCGCTAAGTTTGGCACCCGCGAGATTGATGCCGCTGGTTTGAGTATCTTAGGTTCGTCTCGCACAGTTTACTGAATTCACACAGTCAATAAGCGAATCTTCACAAGTTACTCGCTGCGTAGCTTATCGCTTTGAACTCGCAGATCTCTAAACTCCGAGCCTTTGCGCCACTGTGGCCAGCGTGTTGAATTGCCTAGATCATTGATGATCGTCTGGAATAGCTCGATGTCTTGAGCAGCGCCTCTAAGATCCCAGTCCGGGTCCCATGCATCACAGGTCTGGTGATAACAGTTTCCCACATAGTCCGCTATCCACTGGTCGCCTGCTGCGCGGCCGCCTTCGATCAGGTCCGACCCACCGGCAATCCCCATGATGAGCAACACCGGCACACCACGGCGGGCCACAGAGAAGTGATCCGCGCGATAGAACAAGCCATTTTCAGGCAAATTTTCGGGCGTTATAACCCGGCCCTGTAGTGCGGCCGCCCGTGCAAGGTCGTCTTCGAGTTCGCTCTGGCCTTCGCCCACTAAAATCACATCACGAGCTAAACCGGCAGTTTGCAGAATATCGAGCGTGAGATTGGCAGCGGTCGTTTCCAGCGGGTAGATGGGATCGCTAGCGTAGGCTTCTGAGCCTAATAATCCACTTTCTTCGGCGGTCCAGGCTGCAAATATCACACTGCGCTCCAGCCCAGAGCCCGCCTTTAGTACGCGGGCAAGTTCCAGGACGCCTGCAATACCCAAAGCATCGTCATTTGCACCGGGTCGCACAACGCGCCCTTGGGCATCGGGTTCACCCATCCCATACGCATCCCAGTGACCAGAAACCATGATGGTTTCGTCAGGGCGACTAGTGCCGGGCAGTATCGCTAATACATTCTGGCTCTCAATGATTTTTTTCGTGACGGCGCTCGAAGCACTGAAACCGATGCCATCCAGTTCAAAAGCTTTAAACGAAGGGCTGCGAGCATTAACGCGCATTTCGTCAAGGTCCAGACCCGCACGAGTGAACAGTCGGTCGGCAGCATCACCGTGCAGCCAACCCTGCAGCGCAACGGGTTTGATCGATTCGCCAGTGCGCACAATCGAGTAGTTTTCGCCGGGGGAAGAGGAGGCGACATTCCAGCCATATCCGGCGGCTTTGTCTTCGTGTATCACCAGTGCCGCGATAGCGCCGCGGCGGCTAGCTTCTTCGAACTTGTAGGCCCAGCGCCCATAGTAGGTCATGCGCTTGTTGCCAAATAAGCCTGCAACTGGCTCATCCTTGTCGGCAGCGAAATCGGGATCGTTCACTAGAAACAGCGCGACTTTTCCTGTCAAGTCGATGTCGCCATAGTCATCCCAATTTCGTTCGGGTGCGCTAGCGCCAAAACCGACAAACACAACGGGCGCGTTTTCGATGGTGATGGTTTCGACATCGCGCACCGTACTGATTTCAATGTCAGTGCCTTGAATCAGCGCATGCTGGGTCTCTTTTTGTTGAAAAGCCAACTCAACCGATTCTTGCAACTGGGTATGGACCAGCGGTACAGCCTGAGTCCACTCGCCGTTGCGACCTCCGGGTTGCAGGCCTATCTCTTTGAACCTATCTATGAGGTACGAAACTGTTTTTACCTCGCCTGCACCGCCGGGCGCGCGACCTTCGAACTCGTCCGAGGCGAGAACTTTAACAATCGCCGAAAGTCGATCGATGTCTATCTGATTCTCTGCAGCAAATGTGGATGCTGACAGAGGAACTAAAAGGGATAGCAAGATACTGATACAGCGCATGTTCTAATTCCTATCTACTCAATCAAATCTCAAAAAGCCATTGAAGCGGCTCACGTTTAGATAACGTCATATTCATGCAGCCCAGCTTCATCCTGCAGCCGGCAATACTCTTTGAAATTACCCGGGAAGAGAAAAGGGGCATGGCCGGATGCATTGCGATAATAACTATTACAGTCGCTGGCTCCCCAGGAGAAAGTGCCAAAGCGATCGGCCATCCAGTCGTTGTATTCATCGAAGGATTGGGATTTAGGAGCAATGGCAGTGACGTCAGCCGCTTGCATCTCTGTCATCAGGCGCACGATGGTGCTCAAACTTTTTTCTGCCGTTTTGAAGTAGGGCACATTGAGTACAAGACCATTGGGGCCGATCGCAAAGAAGTAGTTGGGGAATCCGGGCATGGCAATGCCTTTGTGTGCTCGTGGATTATCGGCCATGAGTTCCGCCAGGTTGGCGCCGTTCTGGCCGGTCACCTCGATACGATCGAAGTCCAGTATTTTGTAGCCGGTGCAGTAAATGATCACATCGACCTCGACCTCAACGCCACTGTCTGTAATGGCGCCTTCTTTAGTAACCTCTTGTAGACCCGCATGTACGAGTTCGACATTTTCCTTATTCAATGCGGGGTAAAAATCGTCAGAGACCAGGCCCCTTTTACAGCCATAATGAGAGTCCGGTGTGAGTGCCTTGCGTACTTGAGGGTCGTCGACGCTTCGCTCGATGAACTTCTTCACCATGGTTTCGAACTGCCCCATTCGGTTATGACCGAGGGTTACAGCATATTCTACCTGCCCCATCATGGTGCCCTGTATCTTCCTAATGAGCGACATCAAAAATGGGAAGCGCTTCCAGCGCCGCCGCTGTGCAGGCGTGTACTCTTTCCAGTTGCGAGGCATGATCCAGTTTGCTGAGCGCTGTAGCACTGTCAGGTGACCTGCGACCTTCGCCACTTCCGGCACAATTTGTACCGCGCTTGCAGCGGATCCCACAATCAACACTCGCTTGCCGGTGAGGTCAATATCATTGTTCCAGCGGGTGGCGTGCCAACTCTCTCCGGCAAAGCTATCCATACCCGGTACGTCGGGATAGAGCGGCGTGTGCTGATTCCCCATCGCATTGATCACCACATCAAATTCGTGTTCGTCACTGTCGCCGGTTTGTAGCAGCCAAGTATTATTGTCCTGATATTGAGCTTTGGTAATGCGAGTATTTAACTGCATGTGTGGATCAAGGCCGAATTCGGTGGCACAGCGCGCAAGGTAGGCCTGGATTTCTGCCGCCTCGACAAAGTTGGCTGACCAGTCAGGGTTCGGCGCGTAGGAAAAGCTGTAGGAGTGCGCCCAGACATCGCAGGCCAGGCCAGGGTAGGAGTGGAGATGCCAGGTGCCGCCCGGCGCGTCAAGGGCGTCGAAAATGGTGAAATCGCTGAACCCCTGCTTTAGCAGTTCGTGACCTGCTCCTATACCCGCAGGGCCTGCGCCAATGATGGCTACTCTGGGAGAACGCTTTTCGGCATTCGACATGCTTTACTTCCTTTGTTCAAAATTAGACTAACAGAACCAGCAGAGCTGCAACTTTATCAGCGAACCATGTTTTAACTGCGAGCCACCAACTCGAATCGTTGTGCAAGACCCACTCATCCTCGGCCCGGTCCAGTATGTATGCCTTTATCTCAGCGCTTTGCTGCGGGTTTAGCACAGAATCAAAGCGAGGCATGCCTGCCGATAGCATCATGCCGTCCAGTACGACCTCGTCAAATCGTTCATACCAGCTGTTATCGAGCTTTCGCAAGTCGGGCACACTGCCATCTGAGACCACGCCACCGCCATGGCAGCGAGCGCAAAAGCGGGTGTAGGCGATACCCCCGCGATCGATAGCTTCTGCACTGGCAGTGGTGACAGGCGGTGGTGTATTTCGCTGCGATGGCAACTCGTAACCGGGTAGTACGACGTTTCCATCCAGTGCGAAGGTGAGTACACGTCGCTTGGGTGTTGCAGGTTGTCTTTCCAGGCCGATCATCATGCTGTAGCCACCGCCCTGGCCGGCCATCACCGAGACATACTGACGGCCGTTGACACTGTAGGAGATCGGGGCTGCGACGATGCCGTGCTGCGTATCAAACGACCAGAGCGACTGGCCATTTTTGCTGTTGTAAGCAGTGAATCGATTGTTGGCGGAACCCTGAAACACAAGTTCGCCCGCTGTGGACAGCACGCCGCCACCGCCCATTTCGGGGTTTGGTGCTCGCCACACTTCTCGCTGATTCACAGGGTCCCAGGCTAACAGGTAGCTATCGAGCATTCGTCGCAACAGTGCTTGGCTCATCAGTCGGCCAAAAGGGGAGTAACCCATCTTGTAACCGAGGTTCCATTGTCCATCGAACCAGGTGTATTCCTCTTCCTGTTCCATGGGTGCAGCGAAATCCAGGGCGGGGAGGTAAACCAGGCCGGTTTGTGGGCTGTAAGACATTGAGTGCCAGTTGTGGCCGCCGAGGCCACTGGGGCGCACGTTAAAGGGCTCACTCACGTATCTGGCAGCCGGATTTTCTACCGGTCTACCGGTGTCCAGGTCATAGTGGCTGGCCCAGTTGACTGGCACAAAGGGCTCAGCTGATAGCAGCTCGCCGGTAACCCGGTCGATGATGAAGAAAAAGCCATTTTTGGGCGCCTGCATTAGCACCTTACGTGGCTTTCCTTGCCAATCGATATCAATAAGGATCATTTGCTGGGTGGCGGTGTAGTCCCAGGTTTCCCCAGGATTTTGCTGGTAGTGCCACACGTATTCGCCGGTTTGTGGTCGCAGAGCCACGATAGAAGCAATATAAAGATTGTCTCCGCCATCGGGGCTGCGCATTTCCCGGTTGTGGGGCGCCCCGTTGCCAACGCCAATGTAGAGCAGATCCAGTTCGGGGTCATAAGCGATGGAGTCCCAGACGGTGCCGCCGCCACCCATCGTCCACCACTCTCCTGTCCAGGTCTTTGCCGCCAGGGCCATTTGTTCGGTTTCAAAACCGTCTGCGGGATCGCCCGGTACCGTGTAGAAACGCCAAAGTTGCTCACCCGTGGCAGCATCGTAGCCACCTACATAGCCACGGACACCATACTCAGAACCACCGTTGCCGATCACTACCACACCGTTAGCGACGCGAGGCGCGCCGGTAATCGAGTAGTTCTTCGCAGGGTCAATAGTGAGCGAGCGCCAGCGTTCGCTGCCATCAGTGCGATCAATCGCCACTAGGTAGCCGTCCAGCGTGCCCAGTAAAACCGTATCTTCCCAAAGCGCTACGCCGCGATTAATTGCGCCACAGCAAAATGCGTTAGCACGTTCACGAGGAACGCCCGGGTCATAGACCCACAGCGGCGTGCCAGTTGCAGCGTCCAGGGCGTGGACAACGCTCCAGTTGCCGGTGACGTACATAACACCGTCTGCCACAACAGGTGTGCCTTCAAGCCCGCGAGTGTCGGGGAAATCGTAACTCCAGGCCAGACCGAGCTCCTGCACATTGGCGAGGTTGATCGCGTCTAGCGGACTGAAACGAGTTTCATTGAGATCCCTCCCATGGGAGAGCCAGTTAGCGGGATCTTCTGCAGCTGATGCCAGACGATCTTGGGTCACTGGTGCCGCTGACAACGCACTGCCAAACAACTGCAAAGCAAAGCCTGCTGCAATGAGGCACGTCCTGGAAATGAATCGCATGGGGATGTTCTGCATTAATGTTAAAGGTAACAAGCAGAATACCAGTTTGGCTGTTTTAGGTGGGATAACAAACTGGACTATGGCCAGCCGTTCTCCTTCAGGTTGTTCCTTGAAGTGCGACGTTCGGCCGCTCTACTAAGGGGTGATCAATGTCTGGCTTGGGACTGCTTGATCAGAATTGCTCGGCTCGTGCTGCAATGCGAGAAGCAGTTGCTCGCTCGATGCCGACTCCAAGCCCAGTTGCACCAGCGAGCCTTGAAGGGAACTCGCCAGTCCTGAGGCCAAAACTCGTCGGTAGTAGGGCAGCTGAGCTTCGTAGTGAGGCAAGCCGTCTGACAAAGTTGGAGCAGACTGAACGCGCTCCCGGAAATGTTGTTCGAAGCTCGCCAGCGCACTTAGTAGGTCAGGGCGTTGCTCAAGCCCTGTCGCCGGTGATATCTGCCAGGACGCATCAGGTTTTAGGGAACAGGCCGCGACGTAACTCTCAGCGCGACTGGGACGCCACTCCGAGGGGCCAACGAGCGACAATTGCCATTGGTCATGGCGAAAATACAAATGATATTGCTTCCCCAGCACAGGTCGAAAATTAAACTCGGCCGAAAGCACCAGCAGCGCGGATAGGTAATCAACCACGACCGCTCGTGGCGTCCTTCTCGGATGATTGGCGAGTGTTTTGGGGCTGCTGCGCCACGCTTGGAGATCACTCAACAGGGGCAGGGCAGCTTTGCCTTGGGGATTAGGATTGTCTGGCATGTGAAGGGATACGCGTTTCGCCGCTAAGCGGATGAGTGCAATTCAGAGCCGCGTGCTTATCTGAGAGGGCCTAGCGGTCTGTCCAGATTTGCCGTTAAGTCCGCTGTGTTTGCCAGTGCCCGCCGTAGAACTCAAGGTCGCTCTAACGCGACGCCTGCTGAAGTGAAACTGTATCGATCTCCACCCATTTTGCCCACGGAATCAATCAGGGTCTGGTCGATGATGTTATCAACGTATAGATCATCCCTAACGTAGATAGACTTTACGTCTAGCAGGACAACCGTGCCTCCGGCGGGAGCTTTGCTAACGGAAATTATTTCTCTTAAAGCGCATTCATAGCGCACGGGTGACGCGGCCACAGAAAGCGGTAATACACTGTGACTTGACAGGCTTTCTACATCGGCGAAGTCAAACTCACTTTCGCTTGCGCTGAGCATTGCGCTGGATCGGTTGGCTTTGCTTAGAAGATCGGCCGTGACGATGTTGACGACACATTCACCCGTATCAATTAAATTTTTCAGGGTGTCTTTATCGATCCGGCTGCGCTGCGTTACCTGGGTGTAGAGCAGTACAGGCGGGTTGCAACTGGCAACAGAGAAAAAGGAATACGGCGCCAAATTGTCGATCCCATCGGCGGATCGAGTGCTGATCCACGCAATGGGCCGGGGTGTTACACCACCGATGAGAAGTTGATAATTATCGCGGGCTTCCAGCTCAGCGGCATTCAATATCATGAGTTTCCAGTTTAACGCTCAAACGATGGGTTCTAAGGTGCCTGCGAACAGCTAGCGTTCGCAACACCGGGTGCTTTGAAGCCATTGCCGTCCACGTCAATAAACAGAGGATTGGTAAAAGCGAACGCGGGGGTTCCGCCTTCTCCAAGGTTGCCGTCGATCAAATCCTCCAGCGTTTCGTTAGAGCCCTCGTTCAGGCTAGCGGGAAGAACTGGGAAGAGTGGCTCTGAAACCCCATCGCTGCCGCGAGCCATTGCGACGATCCATGTGTCTTCGGTGATACTCTCTAGCTGGATGGTTACGGCAATTTCGGTGCGGGAACCGCCCTGAACTGCGCTGTTCACAACAACTTCGCTGGCTACCCAGTTTTCATCACCGGCGTTGACCATGATATTGGGACAAACGCTATAGCGGGCGGCAGAGCCTTCTGGGCTGCTTCGCTCTGGTTGGTTGTTAATGTAAAACTCCAGAGTATCCACGGCAGCCCAGGCCGGTGTGACTACAGTAGCAGTGAGTGACACGCTGCTGCCAGAATCGATGGGCAAAGTAGTCTCCTGATCAAGCTTCAGACCTGCACTTTGCGCTGCCTCTTGATAGTTACCATTGGCCTGTAACAGCAGAAAAGGGGCGTTGGTCGCGACCGCTTTTCCTGCTAACAAATTTGCAGCAAGACTTTCTGCGCCTGCGGAGAGCTCTGATGCATTCTGAATGTCGCTCGCTATCAGTGTGCGGGCAGAAGTATTAGTAAATCTGCGATCGTGGGTGTCGGAGTTGGCGACGCCTATTCTGACAATGTCCTGATTGATGAGATTAAACCAGTCGCCGGCATTCTGGCCGAGGAAATCATTCAGTATGCCGCCTCTTCCGTTGGTGCCTATCCAAACCTCTAATGCATCGAACCCAGCATCAAAACCATTTTCCAGGGCGGGATCGAGTCTTCGGCTGGCAAGGTCGATATTGGATATTGGTGGTGTTATGCCGGTATCGATTGCCAATCCGCCAGCGCCGAAATGAGAGCTGATGTGATTGATTTGCACGATGTTGTCCATCGGGTCATCTTTCAGGCCCGAGATAATCTCAGCGGGGGGAAGGTTGTAATTTTCATAGGCGGGAAAGTCCATGCCGGGAGACGCCTCACCGGCCCAATCAAATGACCCTCCGCTGATGCTGTCAGGGTCCACCCATACCGGCCAGCTATTGAAATGCCCGTAGTCAAACGTTGTCGTTTCGCTGCTCGCAGCGACTCCGATGAGATCTTCAACACCCATGTCCTTCAGGGTGGGCAGAAAATCGGAGCGGACGCCGTGATCCGAGGGGGTGAAAAAGTCCATTCCTTCAGCGAGCATCACAGCAACTCGTTCCTCGCGGGTGACTTCTGCATCGGGACTGTCGATGGAGTGCACATGAAAGTCGCCGTGCACAAAGCCGTCGGTTTCTATGAGCTTAACGATTTCGGCTTGCACGGTGGTGACTTGCCCCGGCGTGATGCTGATATCCTGTTTAAACACGGAGTAACGAGGGCCTCTGGAAACCACCAGTTGGTAATCACCGGGTTCAATGGTTAACTTTTCACTCGCACCATCCCTATCGATAAAAATAGCTTGGGCTATTCCAAAAGGCAGGCTGTCGGCGTTGTTGTCGCCAAACACGCCCGCGCTTCCGCCCGCCACAGGGTTGCTCAGCGGTGGGCTGGGGTCGAAGCCAACCAATTGCACTTTCGCAGGCCCTGGTCCAACTTCATCAATCACGGTGACCTCGAGGAAGCCAGAAACGGGCATCTCGAAGTCATTATTCAAAGTTTCCCCGGCGCTTATTGAAAGCTGGGAAGGGCTATTGTCAGGGAAACGATAGCCCTCCATGTTCGCCCTGATTTCGTAGTCACCCGGCGGAAGGCTGAGACTGTAATTGCCAGAAGCGTCTGTGCGGCTGTGGTTAACCATAAATAGAGAGGGCGGGCTGGTCGTTGGATTTAGCACTTGATAGGCAACTACCTGTGCGTGCTCAAGGGGTTGTCCCTCGCTGCTGATAGCGCCACTGACCTCGCCCGTGTCGATACCAAATAATTCATTTCGAATATTCGAAATACTATCAACGGAGCCGTCGCCGACAGCGAAGTATCTGCGCAGTACTAATGCTTCGTCGGCGGGAACGGTGTAGTTGGGGCCGACGATGCCCAAAAGCAGGTTGAGTACTTCCACGCCGTAAACCACGATATTAACGCCTGCAGTTGAAAAGCTGGATGTGCGCGGCTCACCATGGATCAAGCCGTAGGAAACGCCGGAAGCGCCATCTAGCCCACTGTAGGCGACAAAGTTACATTGATCACACAGCTCATCCTCCCGCGCATCGCAGGCGACATAGGTCTCTTCGGGGCAAGAAGACGTGAATGCGGGTTCACCAAAACCTGCGTACGGCTGAAAGAACTCGACTTGTCCCGAACCGTTGAGGTACTCAGTCATGTAGATAGGAATTTCATCCAACCCCAGGTTCGTCACGGATGTGTCCATGGTGATGTATCGAGCGCCGGCTTCGAGGAGATAGCAGGTCTCGATTTCTACGGCCAAATCTTGATCATCTGCGCTGGGTGGCAGCGGCAGGCCGAACTCAAGAGTGGCTGAGCTTGCGTTGGCAAACTCCAATAAATCATCTGGCCCTGTCGCACAGATTTCAGCGACCTCACCATCACTACCGTCATTTTCGATCCGGACTTCGGCGAAATTGGCGGTGTTTTCGATGTTGATCCCGATCACAAATTCTTCCATGTGATCGGGCAGCAATTCGCCTTCTGAATCCTTGCGGCTGACGTCGATGATATTGCCGCCAAAGGTGCCGATGCTCAGCCACTGGCGGCCCGGTTGCTGAATAATGACTCGGAGGTGCTCGTTCTCCAGCACAAAATCGCCGGGGCGACCTCTAGCCAGTGGGCCTGAAAGAAGGTCTTCGTCGGCAGCAACACGGGCGGAAACAGTAGATATAGGTTCAACTGGTTCCATGGGGTCGACGGGGTCAGGCTGTCTGTCAGAGCCGTCACTGCAGCCGGCAAGTAGCAGGATGGATGAAAGCACTAGTGTGACTGGCATCGCAGTCAGGAGGCGTTGGTTCAGCATTAGGGGGTTCCCGGCGCTCGAGGCGATTTTTATTATGGCCGAATGAGTCTAGCTCACTTGGATGGGCAAGTGAATGCACTCACAGTTGTCGATCAATCTGTGAAAAATACACTCATCCAACCGGCTCAATTGAGCGTAAGAAGAGGCATACAACACAGAGTGCAACGACAATGAGTATTGAACGGAACCTAGGCAATGTAGAGCGAGTGACTCGGTTGGCACTCGGCATTTTTCTAATCTGGCTGAGCGTAACGTCTCCCTATCTGAACGGGATAGAGTGGTTTGTAGCCATTATTTCAACGGCGTTGATTCTCAATGGAATCTTTTCGCGGTGCTACCTTTGGTACGTGTTGGACATCAACACCGCTGACAACAGGAAGTGCTCTCCCGAGACCTCGCTTTAGGGCGATACCTCAGGGAACGCGCTGAGTCGCGTTTCCTGGCGCTGATTGAGTGTTAAAGCGATAAGGACATCTCCACCTCACCGTCTTCCACTTTACCGGTCTCGGTAAAGCCCAGGCTTCGATAGAATTCCGCCGGGCCACTCTCGTGGTCAACATAGCTCAATAATAGCGCCTGCGCTTCTGGCCGGGTTCTCACATAGTCGATTAAGTGAGCCATGGCCGCTGCGCCAAATCCTTTCCCCTGAAAGGGGGGAGCCACCATGAATCGCCACAGGTAGTAAATGTGCTCATCTGCGTCGTCGTCTAGCATCATAAACCCAACGGGCGCCTTGCCTGCATAGACTGCACGGTACCAGGCCGTGTTACTAAACAACGCCTGAGCAAGAGAATAAGCATTCGGCGCTACGAACGTATTTTGCGGGTAGGTCATTAGCTCGCTGAGCAGACAAATTCCGTTAACCGTGCTTTCTTCAATTTCTCGCAGAGTGACGGTGTCATAGGGCCCTAGTTTCGCTTCTAACAAATGCGACAAATCTTCGAGCCCAGCACTAAAACTATCGGCCAATGCTGGATGCTCTCGGGCACCGGTGGCCATAATGTGCAGGCCCGTGTGCCACCAATGACTGCCATGGTCGTCTGGATCAAGCACTTCTCGCAGTAAACAGCGCTCAGCGAAGTCGACTTTGTACAATTGATCAGGCGGGTAGAGTGGGCGCAAAGCCGACGCAGCATCAATGAAACAGTTGAGACTGCTGCTAAGTGCTTTGGGGAAATCAGCTTCTTGGCATCGATCGATCAGCGCTTTGTTTTGCATTGAGTAGTTCCGTCTCGATGGGTCAATTTAATGGATCAGTAAGAACGTGATCATAGCGTGTGAGTGGCTTCTTCGCTGGCCATAAACCACAGACTCGTCACGATGCCATTACCGATGAAAACACAGCCTAAACCGCATCACACATTGTTGAGCGATTATATCCGGCTCAGTGAGCACTAATGTCTTGTCTGGTCTGCTGCCTTTAGTATCGTGCAGATCTCCAAATGATGGAATCAAGAGTATGGCAGATCAAAACTTTCGGGTGGTAGTCATCGGCGCAGGCATGGCCGGAATTCTTGCGGGTATCAAACTGCGGGAGGCGGGCATCAGCAATGTCACGATCTATGAAAAGGCGGCGAAGGTGGGTGGAACCTGGCGGGAGAATACCTACCCTGGACTGACCTGCGATGTTCCATCACATCACTACACGTTTAGCTTTGAGCGCAATCCGGACTGGAGTCGACACCTTTCAGGAGGGGCGGAAATCCAGTCCTATTTTGAACGCACAAGCGAGCGCTACGGCCTTCATGAGCAGATCGAGTTTAATACCGAGGTGACCCGAGCCGAGTTTGTTGACAACCTCTGGCAGCTTAAATTAAGTGACGGTCGTCGCGATGAAGCCAACATTGTTATCGCCGCCACCGGTGTACTTCACCACATTAACAACCCGGGCCTGCCAGGTCTTGATCGCTTTCAGGGCGCGAACTTTCACACGGCTCGCTGGGACCACTCTGTGCCGCTGGAGGGTAAGCGAGTTGCTGTGGTCGGTATGGGTTCCACTGGTGTGCAAATAGTTTCAAGCCTGGCTCAGCGGGGCGTCGAAACCCTTCATTTTGTGCGCAATCCACAGTGGATCATGCCGGTTGAAAATGGTGACTTCAGCCAGGAGCAGAGAGCTGCATTCAGGGCGGATCCTGACGCGCTCGCACAGGCCATGGATTTTGAGGGATACAGCGCCAGCGTGGAACGTTACACCGAGGCGCTTACCGACTCCAGCTCTGAAGGCTCGCGGTTTATGAGTCAGGCGTGCCGGGACAATTTGGCGATGAGCATCGCTGATCCTGTGCTGCGAGAGCAACTAACCCCTGATCACGAACCGATGTGTAAGCGATTAGTGTTTTCGCCGGACTACTATCAGGCTATTCAATCGGAAAGTGCGCAGTTGGTGCGAGAGAACATCGACTGTGTTGAGGAATCGGGTATCCGCACTTGCGACGGCGTGCTGCATGAATGTGACGTTATAGCGTTTGCCACGGGTTTTCAGGCGGACCGCTTTATGCGGCCAATGACTATCGTCGGACGTAATGGAGTGGACCTCGAACGACTTTGGGCGGTCAAACCTGTTGCCTACTTATCAGTGGCGATGCCTGAGATGCCCAATTTTTTCATGCTAAATGGGCCCAACGGCCCCGTAGGTAACTTTTCTCTCATTGATATTGCTGAGCTGCAATGGGGCTACATTGAACAACTCATCGACACGATCCGCGATGGCCGGTGTCTGGCGATAGCGCCGTCTGCGCAGGCCACACAGGACTTTGATGCCGCCAGAGTAGAGGCTGCAAAAAAAACGATTTGGTATACGGGAGGGTGTCAGAGTTGGTATCTTGACGCTCAGGGCGTTCCTGCCAGCTGGCCGTGGAATTACTCGCGCTTTGTTGATGAGATGAAACAGCCCGATTTAACCCATTATGTGATGCAATAAGGCTAACGGCCAATGAGCGATACCACCCACGCGATAGATCCCGCGTTCGTCCGACTCCCTAAAATTACGATCTCAAATAACCGATGGCTGCTTCGTGCGCTGAGCCTGCTGGTTTCGTTCAGTCGACTTTTTCATCGCTGGGGTAAGGGGGTTGTCGCTACCAGGCATTCCATTCCCGGGCGCGATGGCAACACGATCAAGGTCATTGAAATCGCACCCAAGTCACTCACTTCGTTGGCGCCGGCGATTATCTATTTTCATGGTGGTGGCTTCTTTATGACATATGGAGCAGGGCACCTTAAATTGGCAGAAGCCTACGCCGAAAAGCTTCAGGTTCGTGTCTATTTCGTGTCCTATCGCCTGGCCACCAAGTCCATTTTCCCCGGGCCTTTAAACGACTCCATGGCTGCGCTTGATTGGGTCTATGCCAATAGCTCAAGCCTGCACGTGGACCCTGAGCGCATTGCTGTGATGGGGGATAGCGCGGGGGGTTGCCTGGCGGCTTCGGTAACCCAGCAGTCTTTTGACGAAAGCAATGTCGCGGGAACGGCGCAGAAAATTCGAGCGCAGGTGCTAATCTATCCGGTGATTGATAGCGATTGTAAAACCGAATCTGCGACCCAGTTTCATGACACCCCGCTGTGGAACGCTCACAACAATGCAGTCATGTGGGGTATATATATGGGTGAAGCGAGCCATCCGGGGGTGCCTCCCGAGTATGCTTCGCCCATGCACCGAGCCGACTTCAATGGTCTGGCGCCGGCCTATATCGAGAGCGCTGAATTTGACCCGCTGCGAGATGAGGCGTTAGCCTATGGAGATGCGTTAAGCCGCGCCGGGGTAGAGGTCAGGCAATCCATGATAGGCGCAGCGGTGCATGGCTATGATCATGTTGATTGCGAGATATCCAGTCAGGCCAAATCGGAAAGGCTTGCGCAAATAAAGGCGTTGCTCTGTGATTGACGTTTGCCAAGTCTGCTAACGAAGTGATGTCATGCTTTATGCGCTGATTGGCGGCGCCACTGCTGGGGCGCTTGACCGGTCCAGCGGCGAAAAGCCGTTCTGAAAGTATCACCGTCTCTGAAACCCAGACGTTCTGCAATCTGAGTGATACTCAGCTCATGCTGTTGTAACAGTTGCTCGGCATTCTCCTGCAGGCAGCGATCGCGTATTGCTCTGAAGGATTGGCCTTGCGCTTTCAGGTGTCGCCTGAAGGTTGATAAGGGCAACTTCAAGGTCGATGCAATATCGCTTTGACTGGGGATAGGCAGGGCCTGCCTTACCGCAGCAGCAATAAGGGCTGAGACTTGCTTCTCCAGGTGACTCTGTTCGGTGGTAAACAGGTTGCAGGGAAAGTCACAAAAAAAAGCGTCGAAGTCACCGGCTGTTGCAGTAATTCGGGTGGCCCCTGCATTGAGCTCATAGTCGAGATAAAGAGATTCCCCCTCGGCCAATACGGGCACGTTGAACAGCAGCAAAAATGGCATTACGTCGGCACGGGGCATCTCTCCGATCCCGACCTGCAGCACGTTTGCACGACCCCCGCTCAGCCAATGAAATAATTGCTTAAACGCAAATAAGCCGGCGATGTCGACAAGGCTACTTGCCATTGTGCGTTGCGTGCGCAGAGTATCAATCGATACTCGTAGACTGTTGGTTCTATTGCTGACACTAAGACTGCCCGCGCGCGGATAAAGCATGCCTGTAAACGATTTGAGTAGTTTAAAGCACTCATTGAGATCGGCCGCGCTAAGCGCACAGCGGCACATCAACTCCACTTCTTCCCGGGTCATTGGCGCGTGATCGTCGTTGTCGGCGACGTGACGCTCAAGCAACTCGATGGTCTCAACAAACCAGAGCGCAAAGCCTTCGCCGGTGTCTGCATTCGTGGCCGATGGTGGTGTTACGCCAACCAAATGGAGTTCGTCTTGAAGGACCTCAATCAGTGGCAAAAACGCGTTATTGGCATTGGTAGACAGGGCAGTGTTCATGACCTTTGAGCAAATTACCTGTGGTATGTGAGCAGATAAGTATAGCTGTGGGTGCCAGATCATGAGTACTATCTTTTGCGTCTGTTGACTGATGCGAGAATGAGATGACAAAGGAAACATCGAAGATAACCTGGCAAGGGGGTGTTGCCGTGATCACCGGAGCAGCCTCCGGTATCGGCGAGGCTTTGGCCCATGAAGCTGCCTTACAGATGGGGATGAAGGTAGTTCTAGCTGATATCGATGAGAGCGGGCTCGATCGAGTCACTGCTGACCTCATCTCACAGGGGGCTGAGGTTTTAGCTGTAGTGACTGATGTAGCGGATGCCGCTTCCGTAGTTCGCTTAGCTGAAAAAACCTTTGAGCACTTTGGCAGCGTTCGTCTGTTGGTCAACAACGCGGGTATAGAGACACTGGGTTTCAGTTGGGAAATTCCGCCCGCACAGTGGGAAAAAATATTGGGCGTTAATATTCATGGTGTGGTGAACGGTGTGAATGCGTTTGCACCGAGGATGATCGCTTCCGGCGAACCCTGCGTGATTGCCAATATGGCATCTATTGCGGCAATCAGTATTGCACCGATACAGGCATCTTATGTGATGAGTAAGCATGCTGTGCTGGCGTTTAGTGAATGCTTGCATCTCGAAATGGAAATGAAGTCGTCAGCTGTGCAAATTTCGGCGATTCTGCCCGGTCCGGTAAAGACGCAGATATTTGAGTCTGTTGGAGAACAGACTAGTCCTGTTGCGGCGCAACACAGACAGCAAATGATGGACCTTCTTGATAATAATGGCATTACTGCCCAGGAGGCTGCGCAGATGATTTTTCGCCAGTTAGCGGCAGGTGATTTTTGGGTCTCTACCCACCCTGAAATGACGCAAATGATGGCGGCTCAGCGTGCGCGCCACCTGTCTTCGCTGGATTCACCGTCCATGGATGTCGAAAGCGCATTTAGCACCGAGACCTAAAACATTAGCTCCGTCTAGATTTAGGAATATTTCACAGCACAGATACCTGATCTCATGCAGCCCTTATCTCGTAGGAAGAGATAAGTACGGTTTCTGTGCTTCGAAGAAAGTTCCTGAGGTGTGGCGCAAACATGCAAAAGAAAAGAGAAACGCTTAGCCAGTATGGTGAGTTAGATGAGGAAAGCCGCTCTCGTATTATCGAGATGGCATGGGAAGACCGCACGCCTTTCGAAGCGATTAAAGATCAGTTCGGTTTTGGAGAGAAAGCCGTTATTCACATTATGCGCCAGCAGCTAAAGCGCCGCAGTTATGAGAATTGGCGTTCTCGAGTTACCGCAAGGGTGACAAAGCATGCTGCGCGGCGCCCGGCGTCGGTACTGCGTCATCACTGCCCGACTCAGTATAAGCAGCGCAGTGGTTCTCGGTGAGCAGCAAGGTGAGTAAAGAACGCAAGCGTTCCAGCAGCACAGAGCATCTAAACCAGAGCAAGGTTTGCCCGGTTTGCCGGCTATCGTTCAGCAATAGAAAGAAGTGGCAGCAGCGCGGCCAATGGAACCAAATTGTCTATTGTTCTGCGCGCTGTCGGGGCAAGGGGTAATAGCCCTCAGCCCGCCTCGGGCGGGCCTTGGCATTGAAAGGCGTGCGCCTAGATTTCTACGCAAATTTTGCCGAAGTGTTGTTGCGATTCCTGATGGCGAAAAGCATCGGCCAGCTGGGCGAGAGGATAGCGGCTATCGATCACAGGATGCAGGTCATTCACCTCGACGGCGGCGATCATATCAGCCTGGTGTTGTTGGCTGCCCACGGTAATGCCGTGAATGCGCGCGTTCTTTTGGAACAGTTCTGCGGTAGGGACCTCGCCTGAAAACCCCGTAAGAACGCCGATCATGCTGATGCAGCCATCAAACGCAACGGCCCGCACCGACTGAGCAATCGTGCCTGAACCACCCACTTCAACCACCAGGTCAGCGCCGTGACCGCCCGTGGCCTCCAGCACTTTGTCACCCCACTGGGGAGTGTCTTTATAATTAATCAGTACCTCGGCTCCCAAGTCTGCGAGGCGAGCCAGTTTTTCGTCGGAAGAAGAGGTGGCTATCACCCTGCAGCCGATCATTTTCGCGAATTGCAGCGCGAACAATGAAACACCGCCGCTGCCCTGTACAAGAACCCAGTCGCCTGGGTTCAGATGGGTTTCCACCATCATTGCGCGCCATGCGGTCAGGCCCGCGCAAGTGAGCGTCGCCGCTTCGGCGAAATCGAGATTGCCTGGCATGCGGCTGAAGGTATCGGCTGTGGCAGTCACACTGTTGGCGGCAAAGCCGTCGACGTTGTCACCAGGAATCCCCTGGATACGGTCGAAGTTGGGTCTACCGTCTTGCCATAAGGGGAAGAAGTGACTGAGTACTTTGTCACCGGTTTTGAATTGATTGACGCCTTCACCGACGGCGGTAACGATGCCGGCACCATCTGACAAAGGTATGCGGCCGTCTTCGGTGGGAAGTAGTCCGAGCACCACGACATAATCGTGGAAATTGAGCGAGCTGGCCTTAATCTCAACCTGTATTTCACCGGGGCCGGGCGGTTGGGGCTCAATGTCTACAAGCTTCAATTGATCCAGCCCGCCGGGCGATTTCAGGGTCATGGCCTTCATTTTCAATCCTTTTTAGTATTGGCTGGCCGCAAACAGTAGGGTAGCGGTAGCGACTATCGTCAGTTGTAAACGCAGTTGTGAATAATACGCGGGTTGTTGTTCAAATACCCAAAGCCTTCTCTCGATGATTAGGACAAAAGGAAAAAGCAACGCGCACAGCAAAAGGAAGCCATGGACCGGTAAAAAGACCTGCCCAAAAAATGCTGTGAGAACGGCGGCGTTGCTGATGACCAAAACAACCCAGCTGCGTCTTATCAGTGAAATACCCCACCACGCTCCTACCAGAAAACAGTGAATGGCAAGCGCATAGGTCGCTAGAATATTGCACCATAGAAGCGCGCGTTCGGGGTCGAGATAAGTTGCCAAGGAGAGCCCCAGGAAGGGGAGCAAGCCGGCTCGACCGAGCCAAGTGGCAATTGCGGGTAGATTGTTTTTTGGAATGCCTGGCATGGCGATTCACCAAATTAAGTGAAGGGTGAGGCCATGCCAGTATTGAGTAGCGACTTCAGAGATCAGTTGTTGCCCATCGCCTTGTCCATTTCGGCGCCGGCTTCATCAGCAGCGTCTGCAGCGTCAGACGCCGCCTCATCAACGGCTGCGCTAGCGTCTTTTGCCATCGCGTCCGCAGCGTCAGCTGCATCGTCTGCCATTTCACCTGCTGCATCCATGGCATCGTCAGCCATTTCTTCTGCAGCGTCTGCTGCGTCTCCAATGGCCTCGCCAGTGGCAGCTGCTGCATCCTCAACCGCTTCGCCGGTGGCGGCAGCTGCATCTCCAACTGCTGCACTCGCATCAGCCATAGCTTCTCCGGTGGCGTCAGCGGCATCACTGGCCATTTCAGTGGCGGCTTCAGCTGCTTCTTCCGTCTTATCAGCAACGGCTTCTACTGTCTCCGAGACCTGATTCTTGGCATTGTCTACATCTTCTTTGCTACATGCGGTCAGTGAGAGCAGGAAGACAGCGGCTATCGCTGCGCCAAATGTTTTTTGAATATTCATAATGTTCCCTAAAATATAGTTATAGCTCGTTTACTTAGCATTTTTTATGGTGCGTCCGCGCGTTAGCGGCGGTTGGAAGAAACTATAGAATCGGTGTTGTGTTGTAAAGGGGAAGACAGCGACACAAATCGCGTCACATTCTAGAACTGAGCTGCCGTTTCGCCTCATAACGCCAGGGGAACAGTAGGGCAGAGTGGGGGTGGCAGTAATACCCGCCGATACATCATCACACTTTAATGCGCTGCCACAGAACTGCTAGCGAACTGTTTGCGTAAGTTTAAGTAACTTTATCTAAAACGTTCCCAAAGGAGAGTGGTTATGTCGCGTTATATTGGTATGGGCCTCGCGTTAGTGTTTAGTGCCAGTGGCTTCGCTGCCTGCCCAGAGTATCTTGAGGGCTCAATGAGAAAGCTGCACTCGCAGGATCAGGTAAACCTTTGCGAAACTCAGGCGGGCAAGCCGATGCTTATTGTGAACACGGCCAGCCACTGTGGATACACCCCGCAATTTAAGGGTCTGGAAGCCCTTCATCAGAAGTACAGCGACCAGGGGCTGGTAGTGATTGGCTTTGCCAGTAACGACTTCAAGCAAGAAGCCAAAGACGAGGCGAGCGCAGCCGACGTGTGTTACGTGAACTACGGTGTGACGTTCACGATGTTAGCGCCCAGCCACGTTAAGGGTGCAGAAGCAAACCCGGTGTTTCGTGAGCTCGCGGAACAAAGCCAGGCTCCAGGTTGGAACTTTAATAAATATCTCGTGGATGCATCTGGCAAAGTGGTGAAACATTTCGATGGTGGCACCACACCAGACAGCAAGCTCATGGAGCATGCTATTGAGAGCGTCCTTTAAAGCCGCGACGAAAGATCCACAGCAGATGAAAGTGAACCCAGTGCCCTGGGTGATACGACTTCCTACTGAGCTTACGAAGCGTTCATGCTGACGGGCGTCAGCCGAGCGTGAGGCCGAGCATTGGTGTTTACAAAGCACTCTATAGCATCCAGAGCGGCTATCACGTTGGGAGCAGCGGCATGGATAAATGCCTCAGTGTTGGCTTTTAATGCAGGCCAGAGTGCAAGCGCGGCGCCACCATCGTAATCGCATCCCGCCAGGCGAAGCTTGAGTGTTGAAGGAGCTTCACCAAAGGCTGCCCCGGCAAGCGTTGCAACGCCCTGGTCTGACAGCAGGCGCTGCATCAAATCGTCAGACGTCTCGCAGGTGTGGCCTAGCAACTCGCTGAAATCGGGCCATGTGTAAAACCCGCCTTGCGGAGTGGGGCAGTCAGCTCCCATAGCGCGTAATCGATGTGCAATATAGCGATTAACGCAAGCGTGAATGTCCGTACAGTCCCTAATGAAGGTTTCGATGTCGGGGTGACCCTGATAGGCCTCAATAGCAGCGTATTGAATGGGTGAGGCGACGCTGGACCAGAGCTCGCTGGCTACTCGACACATCTCATCAAAGACGCCCGGGAGCGCCTTGGGTATCAGGGTGATGCCCAAACGCCATCCGCCCAGCGAGAGGTGTTTTGAAAGTCCTGCGGTAACGACAGTCGATTCCGGTAAATGGTGCGCGGCGGTGCGGTATTGATGGTCATAGCTCAATCTCCCGTAGATTTCGTCTGCAATCAGAACAATGTTCTCCTCCCTGCAAACAGCCGCGATACAGGCCAGTGCCTCTTCGGTGATAGTGAGCCCCGTTGGGTTACTGGGATAGTTCAGAAGCAGTTTTTTGGGGGTAAGGCCCGCCGCTCGAGCTTCTCGAATGGCGTTTTTTAAAGCAAGCGAATCTATCGACAGACCCGTGCTTTCCAGATCGAGTTCAACCGGTATCAGCTGCTGATTTAATAGAGAGCACTGCGGTGCGTAACTCACCCAGGAGGGCACCGGTAGTAGTACATCGCCAGGAATGGACATCTGCAATGCAAACAGCAGTGATTTGCTGCCGGGGCCTACTATGACATCGAACGTATTGGTATCAATCCCGGTTAAGCTCGCGTAATGCTGAGCTACCGCCTCGCGCAGCTCAGGCAAGCCCGCAACCGGGAGGTAGCTTTTTTCGGCAACATTGTGACGCAGTGCTTCGGCGAGTCGAGGATGCACGGGGAAGGGCGCCTCGCCAAACCCCATATGAAAAACGCGTCGGCCGTTATCGCGCAACTGTCCGACCAGCTGGTTGATGGCCAGAGTGGAAGAGATGCCGTCGGCGGGTGGGACCAAATGTGGCTGCAACATAGTTCTAATCCGAGCTAATCAGTGTTTAAATGACAATATCAGAATAATTGAGCGTTATTGTTAGAATTAATTTCTTTATATATCTAATAAAGGCAAATAATGATTCACACTCAACTACCGCCCTTGAACGCAGTCAGGGCATTCGATGCGGTTGTGCAGCAGGGCTCAGTGGGTGAGGGCGCTGCGTTACTTTGTATTAGTCAGTCAGCTGTCAGTCGCCATATCAAAAATTTAGAGGACTTTTTGGGCTGCCGGCTGATGCAGCGACACCGCAGCGGTATCGTGTTGACCGCCAAGGGTGCGCAGTTCCATGAAATCGTTCATACCGCCTTGGTCGATATTTTTGAAGCGAGCACCGAGTTACGCCAAGCCGATGCCGGCTTCCAGATTGTGAGGGTGAGTGCGCCATCAAGCTTTGCACTAAGCTGGTTGGTGCCGCGCATTGCGCATTTTCAAACGAACAACGTTGGCATCGCATTGGATGTTTCGATTTCAGACAGTGTGCCCGTGTTTGCAGATTCTGGTATCGATTGCGCCGTGGTGTCTGCTGCGCCCGGCTCAGAGCACAATGACGCATCGCTGTTGTTTCCCGAAGAACTACAGATTGTCTGTGCGCCCTCTTTGCTGGAGAAGGGCAGGCTTTCGCTGGCTGATGACGTTAACGAGCACACCATATTGCACACGGGAACGCGTCATGAACTTTGGAATCAATGGCGCCAGGAGTATGGCGTCTCGTCACGACAGGATTCTGACCGTGACCTGGTATTCCAGGACTTTTACATCGCCATAGCGGCCGCCGTTTCAGGTATTGGGCTTGCGCTGGTTCCCTCTTTTTTAGTGCAGGAAGAACTGGCTACCGGGCGGTTGATTGCGCCGCTAACGGCGCCAATCGTCAGCGGTCGAAATTATCATTTGATTATTGCATCGAGAAAAGAAAAAGCCCCGGCCATGATCGCTTTCAAGCGATGGATGGTGGGGCAGTCTAAACCTTAGTCTTTATTTGATAACGCGATATTCTTTCAATACAGGGATCAGCTGTTCCACCGGAATGGCCGAGAGCCTGCCTCTGGAGCTTTCAACCGTAGTCGCGCGAAGTAGCGCGTTATAAACCGCTTCCTCTGTTGCATCCACCGCTGCTGTGAACAATGGGTCCATGGATGAATTGAGCAATGATGGTGTTGTGAGCGGAGCGTCACTGTCGCGCTTTCTGCGCACCTCAGGGTGTGTTGAAAACGCGATGACATAATCCCCCGAGCCGTTCTCTGCCACCGAACCTGTGCGAGCAAGCCCCAGCATGGATCGCATTGCCAGTCTCGACAGCGTGCGAGTATCCAGCGGCGCATCCGTAGCCACTACCATCATGATCGATCCATCCTGCTTGGAGAAGGCGCCTTCTGAACTGCGCGCATAGGCGTTTTTATACGCGTACTGATCCAGCGCGCGCCCCACAGGGGCACCGTTCATTCGTAAGGTGGCTCCCGCAAGTAAATTGCTCTGCACCAACACACCTACGGTATAGCCACCAAGTTGCTCGGGTAAAACGCGCGAGCTGGTGCCTATTCCGCCTTTCCAATGATAGGTTTGCGCGCCAGTACCGCCTCCCACACTGCCTTCTTCAACAGGGCCGGTTGCCGCGCTATCCAGTGCGGCATAGACGTGCTCGCTCTTGAGCGGAGCCGCCCACATGTTATTGACCACTGAGTCGTTGACCTCACCGACAACCGGATTAATTGTGTGCTCTCCCATGCCCGGTTGGCGATACGTCCAGTCCTTCATCGCTTCTGCTGCGCGCCATACGCACAAGGTGCAAGTCAAAAGAATGGGAGTCTCCAGCTCACCGAATTCCAGCAATTGAGTTGATCCGATCAGTTTCCCGTAGCCGTTGCCCACGTGAATCCAGGCCGGAATCGGGTCCGTGTATAAGTTGCCTGGTGCAGGAATAATGGCCGTAACACCGGTGCGAATGTCGTCTCCTTCGATCACTGTGGTGTGGCCAACACGCACACCTTTCACATCGGTAATAGCATTGTGTGTGCCCGGTGTGAACTCACCGACCACCACACCTATGTCGCGGGCTCGGGGTCTCTCTTCGTTTTGGGCGCCTATGGAGGTTGCGCTGATCATGGTGAGAGATAAGGTGAGGGCTGTTAATGGTAAAGTAGACAGTAGATTCATGGGTTCGCTCGGCTGATTTGTGTACGTTTATTATTCTTGATAGCTGAAAATTTGAACTGTGCTTGCTTGAGGTTGGCGGTGGCAATGTTATCCTGCCGCGCTTATTTCGTTCAAGAAGGATTTGTTGTGAAACAAATTGAGATCTTATTGGGTTTATTGTTGGTAGTTGTCCTGGCCGCCTGTTCGGAGGGTGAACCAGAACCTGCGAAGGACTTACGCAGCGCCAAAAATCCGTTCCCGTCGACTTACCAGATACCCGAGAGCAAGCCGTTGCTGATTCGTGGAGCCACGATTTTGACCGGAGCAGGAGATTTGCTCGAAGACGCCGATGTTTTGATTGTAGAAGGAGTATTCGACAAGGTTGGTACAGAGCTCAGTGCACCATCTAACGCTGTGGTTATCGATGCACAGGATAAATGGTTAACACCCGGGCTGATCGATGTTCATAGTCACATGGGCGTGTCTTCCGCGCCGGGGACAGCCAATCACACTGACCATAATGAGATGACCAACCCGGTCACGGCCCAAGTTTGGGCGGAGCACTCTATTTGGCCGCAAGACCCGCAGTGGGAAAAGGCGTTGGCCGGTGGAATCACTACGGTGCAGATTCTGCCCGGTTCAGGAAACTTGATTGGGGGTCGTGGCGTAACATTGAAAAATGTGCCTTCTACAACAGTGCAGGGCATGAAATTCCCGGGAGCTCCTTATTCTCTGAAAATGGCATGTGGCGAAAACCCCAGGCGAGTTTATGGTGGGAAAGGCAAGTTACCTTCCACCCGTATGGGGAACATGGCGGGCTTCCGTCAGGCTTGGTCCGATGCACAGGAGTATCAGCGAGAGTGGCAGCGCTATGAAGCCAAGCTTGAGGCGAACGATAGCAGCGCGGAACAGCCAGAGCGAAACCTAAAACTTGAAACGTTGGTTGGCGTCCTTGAAGGCGAGATACGAATTCATAACCATTGTTATCGGGCTGATGAAATGGCCCAAATGATCGACATGTCTAAAGAGTTTGGCTACGAGATAGCCGCTTTTCATCATGCTGTAGAAGCCTATAAAGTTGCGCCAATGCTTGCCGATAATGGGGTTTGCGCCGTGATGTGGGCCGACTGGTGGGGCTTCAAGCAAGAGGCGTTCGATATGGTGAGAGAGAACATTGCGTTGGTAGATTACGCTGGCGCTTGTGCGATTGTTCACTCGGATGATGGGATTCAAACGCAACGCCTTAATCAGGAGGTCGCCAAGGCACTTTCGGCTGCAAATCGCATGGGGTTGAAAATCGACAGGGCGCGAGCCATTACGTGGCTGACGCTCAATCCTGCCAGGTCTTTAGGGCTTGAGGAAACGATAGGCTCTATTGAAGAAGGTAAAAATGCGGATCTAGTGCTTTGGGACTCCGATCCTTTCAGCGTTTATGCGCGCACGGAGAAAGTCTGGATAGACGGTGCACTGCGCTACGATCGCGAGGATAGCAGCGTGCGGCCCACCAGCGATTTCAATCTTGGAATAATTGCCCCTGAGGAGGACCGACCATGAAATCACTTCTCACACGCAAAGTACTAATCGCTGGTTTGCTAAGCTGCTTTTGCGCCAACGCGTTGGCTGACAGCCTAGTTATTCGGGACGTTAAGGTGCACACGATGACTTCCGCAGGCTCGCTTGAGGGCACGGATGTATTAATTGACGAAGGCATTGTGCGCGCTATTGGCAAAAATTTGTCGATGAGCGCGGACCGAGAAATTGATGGCAAGGGCAAGGTGCTGACACCCGGCGTCACCAGCGGCCTTACCAAGATGGGTTTGGTCGAGATCAGCGGCATAGGGCAGACGTCGGACGCCTCAGCAGACAATGAAAACTTTACAGCAGCATTGGAAGTCGTCGATTCGTTTAACCCACACAGCACACTGATTCCCCATAATCGAATGCATGGAGTAACTAGAGCGGTTGTTGCGCCTGCGGCTAAAGGTTCTTTGTTTTCTGGTTCAGTAGCCTTGGTCAATTTGTCGGGATCTGTCACTGAGAGTATTGAGCAAAGGAATCTGGGCGTTCTAGTACAGTTTAATGAATTCGCCCAATCCAACTCAGGTGGCTCTCGCAGTGCGGCGCTGGCCTCGATCCGCCGTTCTCTTAAAGACGCTACTGACTATCATCAGGAAAAAGCGCTATATCAGAGAGGTGAGGGCAGGGAGCTGAGTATGAGTCTGGATGATCTGGATGCGCTCGTGCCGGTTGTTCTGGGAGAGCAGTTTCTGTTTGCGAACGTATCCCGTTCCACCGATATTCTCAATATGCTGGCGTTGGCTGAGCAGTTTAATTTGAAACTGATCATCGTGGGTGCGGAAGAGGGTTGGATGGTAGCGGAGGAAATAGCGCAAGCGAACGTCCCGGTAATTATCGATCCATCTAACAATCTGCCAGTACGTTTTGAGACGTTGGGCGCCAGGCTCGATAATGCGGCGCTGCTGCATGCTGCTGGAGTTACTTTGATGTTCACCGGTATGGGATGGCAAAACACGCATAACGCGCATTTGGTCACACAGGTTGCGGGCATCGCCGTGTCTTATGGCTTGCCGCACGAGGCGGCTCTGGCTGCACTGTTTTTAAATCCGGGAATTGTGTTCAATCTCGATGGTGAGGGCCAAGTCGCTGAGGGCCGCAAAGCCGATCTGGTGCTCTGGAGTAATGACCCCTTGGAATTGATGCGTGAAGCTGAATTGGTGATGGTAAATGGCGAGGAGTTACCGCTGGTCAGTCGTTCAACGCGCCTTCGCGATCGCTACTTCGCCAAACTGAAGGCTGATCGCGATCGGTAGCCTTTAATTTGTCGTGTGAAGACCGTGTTTCCCTTTCGGTCCAAACGCGAAACCGCAAATAAAACTGCGCTGTCGATGCTAACGCTGCTCATAAATTCAAGCTGGGCAGCGTGTTCTTTTCATGTTTTGCAGCTCAATACCTGTTTTCTGACGCCATGCGTTGCAACTTGCAACGCATGGCGCTCATACAAGCCGATTTCCCTCCCGACATTGTATTGAAACGCCCCTCGCAGCGCCGTGACAGGCCGTTGGCACGCTTCTTGATAGTGAGTCTGTGATTTCCGACTGCAGGCGACACTCAAATGAGCGTAGTAAAAAACCTATTACCGATATGTCTGGCGATGGCTGGGGTGCTGGCCACAGACATGGCCCGAGCCGGCCAGCCATTTTCCGACTGCCCCTCCGAGGCGTTCTTGGTTCAGGACTCGGTTCCCAAATTGTACGGCGTGGACTTGTCGACGGGCTATGTCGATTTGCTGGGTCCGAACCTCGGAACATCCGGTAAGTTTAATGGCATCGGATTCAGTTACGCGGATGCCTACATCTATGGTTGGAGCTACGAGCACCGTACGTTAGCCCGGGTGGGTAGCGATCTTGCGCTTGAGCCGATAACCCTCGCCCAGCCACTCGATGATAACTATTTCGTGGGAGATCTCACGCCGGACGGCGCATATTATTATGTCTATAAGCGGGGCGCGGGTGGGAGCCATGGACTTTGGCGCATCGGCTTGCTACCTGAAAACGCTGACTACCTGCAGCCAGTAAGAATCGTCTCAGGGTCAGAATTGCAACTAGCGATCTTCGACTTTGCGTTTCACCCCAGTAATGGAATGCTCTACTCGGTCACTCGAGGCGGCGACCTCATTTCTATTAATCCGACAGACGGAAGTATGGCGTTTCTCGCTGATTTGGGAGAAACCGGAACCTACGGTGCTGTGTACTTCGATGTCGACGCAAACCTTTATATTAGCCGCAACGCTGATGGCGCGATCTTTCAGGTAAAGCCAGATGCGTCGGAAATTACTGCAGTACGATTCGCTCAGGGGCCGAAGTCGGGTCAAAATGATGGCGCTCGATGCGCACTGGCACCGGTTATTGCACCCAATGCAGCGACCGCAGATTTCGGGGACGCACCCGATAGCTATGGCACCAGGCTGGCGTCGAACGGCGCGCGCCACAATACGGTAGATTCGCAAATTTGGCTGGGCCAAACGGTGGACGCTGAAGCTCAAGCCTGGCCGGCCCCCTTATCCGATGATCAGACGAACACCGATGATGAAGACGGCGTGGTGTTTATCACGCCTCTGGCGGCCGGAGAGCAGGCACTAGTTTCCGTGACGGTGCATGGTGGCGGCTATTTGAATGCCTGGATCGACCTCGACCTTGATGGAACCTTCGGGGACTCAGAACAAGTAGTGGATGCGCGTTATCTGGAAGCCGGACAGCACGTATTGACCGTGCAGATTCCAGCGGATGCCGGTGACGGTTCGACCTGGTCCCGATTCCGTATTTCCAGCACAAGCTCTTTGGGCCCTCAAGGCGGTATCGCCGACGGCGAGGTCGAAGATCACCCCGTGCAGTTGTTCGGACGTATTGTGACCAGTTCATACTATCCCGGCCCACAGGGCTATGTGAGCTTAGCCTACGAAGACCTCTGGCCCGTTGCGGGCGACTATGACCTGAACGATCTAGTGGTTTATTACCGCACCGTGGTGAACACCGTGAACTTGTCCAATGCGCCCCAGGATGCCGTGGTGGATTCTGTCACCATACAGGGCGAAATATCTGCAATTGGTGCGACGCTGCAAAGCGGATTTGCCGTTGAGCTGACGGGGATTCCGCGATCGGCTGTTGATGAAGATCGTTTGTCTCTGACGCTGGGGGGGAAGGCCACTAGCCGATTGATTTTGGAGGAAGGGGCCGGCTACGAGCATGCGGTGCTCATTATTTATGAGAACGCGTGGAATCATGTCGATGCCGATGACGGGTGTAATTTTTATCGTACCCAAAACAGTTGCAGTGGAACCGGGGGAGGGAGTCGCTTCACGTTGAATGTTCCGCTAAAAGCAGACGTTCAAGCATCTCTGATTGACGATCAGTTGTTCAACCCCTTCATTTTTGGCTCAACGGCGAGAAGGTTAGAGATTCACCTCAAAAATCGTGCACCCACGCCTCGCGCGGATACCTCTGCTTTCGGTACTGGCGACGATGCCTCTCAACCTGGGGCTGGGCTTTTTTATCAGACTAATTCGGGATTGCCCTGGGCGATTGTGATTGGAGATGCCTGGGTGCATCCGCAGGAGGCACATGACTTATTGCAGACTTATCCAGGCTTCGAGCAATTCGTTCAAAGTAGGGGAGCCAGTAATCTCGATTGGTTCCGCAGCGTAAATGCAGTCTCTAGCAAACTCTATCAGGAATAACACAATGACTTATTTTTATCGCTATCTGAGAGCCTTGATACCTGTTGCTACCTTCATTTTTCTGGCTGGCTGCATTGGTAGCCCGCTTTCAAGCAACTCTACCGCGGCGCTGTATGCGTGGAACAAGCAGGATACACCGCTGACGACGCGTAAAGGCGCGGAATCAAAAGAAAACGAGGGTCAGTACGATGGAGACTATGACTTCCGCAATCTATTGCTAAAAAAACCAGGGCTGTCCGGTAGGGAGAACGATCCTTGGTTGCTGGAGGCCTGTGACGAAAGCCAATGTTTCTCTCTAGTCTTGTTCGGGAAAGACTTTAAGTTGCATGATAATGGAACATTGGGTGGTTATGCATCAATGAGCGCGTTATCAACGCTTATGGCTAACGAAGTTCGCGATCTACCTAAAAAGCAGGTGCGAAGGGCATTAAATGACCTAAGCGCTCAGTTGAGTGCCGATTCAAGCTGCGACTATGCCGACTTTATCCGCCTGGACCCGAGGCGAAATGTAGATGACAGAAGCAAGTTTGCCACGCCTGCATTATATGAAGATGCAGTCGCGCTGAAACAGGCGAATCCCGATGCCACCGTGCAGGACTTGTTGGGTTCACAGGTCGGTTCTACCTCGGATCTTGTAGTGTCAGAGGGCTTCGATTTCGATAGTTCGTGGACGTTGCAGGTCGATGTCAACTTGGCCCGCAGAAATACAGATAAAGGCTATGTTTTGCTGTGCACTGAATACGATGGCGATGCGGACGGCTATACGGTTGACTATGCCAGTTGCCCTTTGCGCGCCCAGTTGAATGAGGGCGTATGGCAGGGCGAACTTAAGATGACCGCGGCAGCGACGGATTTGCTAGCGGTAATTCTGCATTTCGATGCACCCGAAGATCCTGAATATGCGACCTGGAACCGTAATGATGATGGAGACCAGTTTGAGGTTCGTTGAGTCGCTTCTGGTTTACTAGCTAGTCCTATGAGAACCGCTGGTGCGCTGAAACAAGGTGCGCTAGCGGTTTTTAACTCGAGAAACCCAAGTCTTTAGATACGTAGAGTGAGTGGAAACCTGCTTTCCAACTTTTGTCCAGCTTTTGCGGCTGATCAGAGTGCTCCAAAGTCAGCGCAAGGCGGTATCAATTGCACCTGATAAGCAGGCTCAATTTTCAACTTTGGACGAAGGACTTCAAATGAAATCTTTACTCGCTATCCCCGCTCTTTTCGTTGCTTTGAACGCCACAGCAGATTGCAATTCCCAACGTCCCACCGAGGCGCCTGTTATGCCTGAAGGGGCGACAGCGACTCGCATTCAGATGGAGTCGGCGCAGATGGAAGCAAAGGCATACGTGGATTCCGTGTCGGCATTCTTGAACTGCAGCAGGAAAGAGATTAACGATATGACGCACAATTTCTTCGTCTATTCCGCTGTCGAAACCGCAGATGCTTACAATCAGGCACTGGCGCAGTATGTGCAACGCGAAGAAGCCGTGGCAATGAACTAAAATCTGCCACTGTATGCTCTCCCGGTCCGCGGTGAGGCGCCTTTTCTAAAGGCGCCAGCGGGCCGTGGCTCCCTCTCCAATAAGCTAATGTATCTTCCTTTCCCCCGCGGTTATTTCTAAAGTTCTGCTAACGCCAACAGTAGCGCTGACGCTGCCTTTTTTTGAACCGATTTCCTGTTCGCGTCATGGCAATCGGCTGGGTTATGATCTTGTCTAAGTCAGTTCTCTATACTGCTGCGGGGCAGTGCGTGCCTATTCAGCGAGGAGTAATAATATGGTCATCGACAAAGCGGAACGCCTCGACAAATTTATGGAAGGGGTGGTAGCTCGAAACCCGGGGGAAGAAGAGTTTCATCAGGCTGTGCACGAAGTGGCCATGGATATCATTCCTTACATCGCCGACAAGCCACACTTCAAAGACCTGAGGATACTGGAGCGGATGACCGAACCAGATCGAGTGATCTCTTTTCGTATTGTTTGGGAGGACGACAAGGGCGACTTGAGAGTGAATCGGGGCTTTCGTGTCCAGCAGAACAACGCCATTGGTCCCTACAAGGGCGGGTTGCGCTTTCACCCCACAGTCAATCAGAGCGTGCTGAAGTTTTTGGCCTTTGAACAGGTGTTTAAAAATTCGCTGACGGGTCTACCTATGGGAGGCGGTAAAGGAGGGGCGAATTTTGATCCCAAGGGGCGAACAGACCGAGAGGTGATGCGCTTCTGCCAGGCATTTATGACGGAGATGCATCGCCATATCGGCCCAGATACCGACGTACCAGCGGGTGATATTGGAGTCGGCTCGCGCGAAGTGGGCTATCTATTCGGCCAATACAAGCGTCTGGTGAATCGTTTTGAAGGTGTCCTAACAGGTAAAGCCTTGGACTTTGGCGGCAGTTATGTGCGTACCGAAGCGACGGGCTATGGTGCGGTCTACATGATGCAACAGATGCTGAGCCACCACGGAGAGCAGATAGCAGGGCGTAAGTGTTTGATTTCCGGATCAGGGAATGTGGCAACCTACTGTGCTGAGAAATTGATTTCGTTAGGGGCAAAAGTTCTGACCCTATCGGATTCCGGTGGATTCATTTATTGCAAGAGTGGTCTCACGCGAGATCAACTCGATTGGATTATGGAGCTTAAAAATGTGCGCCGCGGGCGCATTGAAGAGGCGGCAGGAGAGTTTGGCTTCAAGTTTCATAAAAATAAGCAACCCTGGGGCATTAAGGGGGATCTCGCCTTTCCGTGTGCCACCCAAAATGAACTCGACGCCTCCGCGGCTAAGAAGCTGGTAAGCAATGGTATCCGCGCAGTTTCCGAGGGCTCTAACATGCCAACGACACCTGAGGCCATTAAAGTGTTTGGCGATGCCAAAGACGTGTTGCATGCGCCGTCCAAAGCGGCAAACGCTGGTGGGGTTGCCGTATCCGGATTAGAAATGAGTCAGAATAGTTTACGCCTACAGTGGTCTGACGCCGAGGTTGAAGAGCGGTTGCAAGCCATCATGAAGGAAATTCACGATGACTGCGTTGAGTTTGGCGTTCAAAAAGGCGGGCATGTAGATTACTTTAAAGGCGCGAATATAGCTGGGTTCACTAAAGTCGCGAATGCGATGGTGGCCTACGGAGTGATGTAGTGATCGTTGGCTGGTTGAAAATTTGTAGGAGATTCCCCATTGGTGAAGTTTGAGTTATCCACCATGAGAAAACTTGTGATTACCGCAGTGGTCGCTCTTAACTTGCTCGGTTGCAGCGGAAAGTCGCAGGAGCTCAATGTGCCACCGGCGGTGCACAGTGCTGATTCACAATCGGGATTGAGCTGGTGGAGCCGAGCGGCGATCGACTCGTATCTTGGTTTCGACGCCTGGCGGGGTACTCGCTCAGGTTACGTGGTGATGTTTGCTCGCGACGGCGTGCCCGTTTATGCCAATACCTACGGTTGGGCCGATATTGAAAGTAAGCGGCCGATGGAATTGGGCACGAGAATGCGCTTCGCCTCAATGACGAAACCGGTGACGGCTGTGGCAGCAATGCAGTTGGTGGAGCAGGGGCTTATGGGCCTGGACGACCCAGTATCCAAATTTATTCCTGCTTTTGGTCATAGCCGAGTGGCCACAAGCGAGGCTCGGGGTCCGGACGGTGAGTTTCTTTCTGAGCCAGTCAAACAAACTATTTTGATTCGCCACTTGCTGATGTTTGCCTCGGGTATAGGCCCAGGACGTGACGAAAAAACTGAACTCTGGCGGTACTGGGAGGCCAGGGGCCCGCGCACACTCCCTGCAGGCTCCCTTCAGGATCGAATAAAGGCCATGGCTGAACTGCCATTGTTCGAAGAGCCTGGCACGCGCTGGCGCTATGGATGGTCGGCAGATGCTTTGGCGGCAGTGGTAGAAATAGTGTCTGGTCAGCGCATGGACCAGTACTTACAGGACAACATCTTCGCGCCCCTGGGGATGACCCAAACGAGCTACTTATCCTCCATCGAGCAGCGATCGACGCTCGCAACGGTCTATTCGCAGAATAGTGAGGGCACCCTTATTCCGATTGAGCCTCAGAGTGATACAGAATACCCGGAGGGGGGCAGTGGTTTGGTGTCGACCGCGGGTGATTACATGCGCTTCGCATTAATGCTCTGGAATGGCGGCGAATACCTCGGAGCCAGAATCATAGGTGCAGATACGTTGCAGGAGATGCAGAATTTGCACGTGGCTTCAGGCGTGTTGGCAGAAGAGGGTATCGATGGAATAGGGTGGGGCCTTGGGTTTGCCGTGGTGGCAGATTCCGAGGCGAGTCTGATGCCCGATCGCACGGGTGATTTTTGGTGGGCGGGTTATTTCGGCACACACTTCTTTGTCAGCCCCGGAAGTGGCTTGGTGGGCGTACTGCTATCGCAAAACGAACCCAACGAGTACAGCGAGCACCCCATTGCTCTGTATGTGGCTCAGGCGCTGGCATTTGCGGGGTTATAACGGCCTTCTCCCGAATTTTGGAGTACTCAATCAGAGCGCTTAATGTCGTTCTTCCAGACTGTATTAAACCGCGGCAAAACTTGTTCCAACAGATCGCCTCGTTAAGGGGGTTTTCACTCGTCACATACGCTATGCTAGTTGCGAGCTTATTGTTTTCGGGGATGGATTTCCGTGCCGGCACTTTGGACCGAACTTAAAAGAAGAAACGTATTCAGGGTGGGCGTTGCCTACCTCGCTCTGGCATGGGTTGTGATTCAGATCACTGATCTGGCTGTACCTGCTCTTAATCTCCCTGAAAGCCTCCACAGTATTGTGTTTTACATCGGTATGGTCGGGTTTCCTTTTGCCCTGTTCTTTGCCTGGGCGTTTGAACTGACGCCCGATGGATTGAAACGCGAGAAAGAGGTAGATCGTTCTCAGTCGGTAACTCACGCCACCGGGCGTAAACTTGATTTTGCGATCATCGGGATGCTGCTGGTCGCGATCTCTTTTCTGGTAGTTGACAACTATGTGCTGGAAGGAGAGGAAGGCGTAGTAAGCAGCGACCCAGCTGCCGATGAAACATTGGCCGTAGAATCCCAATCTTACGATTCTATCGGTGTTTTACCCTTTGCCAACATGAGTAACGACCCGGAGCAAGACTACTTCTCAGACGGCATGGCGGAGGAGTTGTTAAATGCCTTGGCGAAATTGCAAAATTTGCAAGTAGCTGCCCGAACATCCTCTTTTGCCTTCAAAGGCAAAAACATGGATATCACGGAGATCGGGAATACGCTCAAGGTAGATACCATGCTTGAGGGGTCGGTCCGTAAATCAGGTACTCGTTTGCGCATTACTGCCCAGTTGATCGATGTAGCCAATGGCTACCACCTCTGGTCGGAAACCTACGACAGGGAGCTGACGGATGTTTTTGAAATTCAGGACGAACTTACCTCAGCGATAGTGGCTGCGCTCAAGGTACATCTGGCGGTGGGTGAAACGACCGAACGCGCCGCGACGGTAGATAATTGGGAAGCTTACGACGCCTATCTCAAGGGGCTGCATGCCATCCGAAAAAGAACAGATGAAAGTACATCCGCAGCCATCGGTTATTTTCAGGAAGCTGTTCGTCTAGACCCTGAGTTTGCTGCGGCGTTAGCACAGCAGGCGCAAGCAGTGTTGCTTTCCGTATCTTACGGAGGTGCACCCAAAGAAGAGGCTGCAGCCAAAGGCAAAGCGCTGTTGAGCCGGGCGCTAAGCTTGAATCCTGAGCTCGCCGAGGGCTACGCCGCGCGAGGCTATCTGGCGATGGAAGCCGGGAACTGTAGCGCTGCGTTACCCGATTTCGAAAAAGCGCGGACATTAAACCCCAATCTTGTAGAGGCGCTTCATTGGAGTAGTATTTGTCTTGGCGAAGAGGGGCGGCTAACTGAGGCCTTGCAGCTGTCGCAGCGAGCCCATCAGTTGGATCCATTGCATGCCGCTGTTTTTACTGTGTTAACTAATTTTGAAACGCAATTCGGTATGGAAGTGGAAATTAATCGAGAAGCGGCTCAGCGAAACAATCCCTACCGTTTTCTACAGTACCAAAGTGACTTGCTACTTAGAGAAAAAAAATGGGCTGAAGCTTTTGCCCTGTCAATTCCGCCTGGTGCTCCAGAGGATGCTCTTTTTCTTACCGCGGTTGCCAGCGTATTTCTTGCTCAGGACGACACAGACTTGTTTGACCGTGCAACGAATGCCAGTGGTACAACGGACCACTTTTTAAAATTGGCATCGCTGATGGTATTTCGTCATTTTGACGAAATGGAGCAGTATCTCGCATCCCTGTCTGATACTGACCTGACTTGGGCCAGCACGGGCGCGTGGCATGGACATATTCAATACCTCAGAGGGGAGGCGGCGGATGCCGAGCCTTTGCTATTGAAGGCCGTTATTGATGAAAACCAAGAAGGTAACCTCAATTTTCCATTATCGCAGCTGAATCTGACGATCTCATTGGCCGACGTGTTGAATCGTAATGGCAAAGCGGAGCAGGCAGATACGTTCATTAAACTCGCACGCTCGAAAGTGGATACGCTGATCCGTAATGGCGCTGCCTTCGGCTATCAATTCGCGGAAGCCCGGTTGAGCATTTTGGAGGGTGACAATGAGAAAGCGTTGTCGCTGTTACAAAAAGCCGACGAGAGCGGCCAGCTTTTATGGGCCAACCTCAATGAGCCCATTATCAGTCGTCTACAACATGATCCCGATTTCATCGAGTTTAAAGCCTCTTATTATGATTACCTTAACGCTGAGAGAGCCAAGATGAACTGGCCGCCCGTTGTTCCTGAGTAGGGTGTTGTGCGCTATGTTTTCTTCACCAAAAACTTGTGAGCTATAGTCGCATTTATCAGTAAAAGGATAGCTTGTAAGCAATGTGTAAATTTAGGTTTGACGGTTATTCTTCCAAGGAATAGAGCATGCTTGTTACTCAGTTGAAAGGTTTTGAATGAGGAGCTGGGAGATTGGGGCCTGTGCAATTGCCGATGGAAGAGCTTAAATCCTAGTGCTTGCCTGGTGTAACGCAAAAATTCAAATTGGAAAGAAGAATAGACAGTTCCATGAGTAAACGTTACAGAGCGTTTGTAAGCTACAGCCACGCCGATGAGCAATGGGCTGTCTGGCTTCATCGTGAGTTAGAAAAATACAAAATTCCGCGCCATATTCGCGCAGAAAATCCACAGATCCCTGTCAGACTCAATCCTGTGTTCCTTGATCGGCAAGAGCTCGCGTCCAGTGGTGATTTGAGTAGCTCAATCAAAGAGGCGTTGGCCCAGTCTGAGGCTCTGTTGCTGGTATGTTCTCATAATGCAGCCGCTTCAAAGTGGGTTAACGAGGAAATTAAGGCCTATCGAAACGTTAATCCCGGTGGATTGATTCTGTGTTTCATGGTGAGCGGGTCGCCCGATCCGGAAGACTCTGATTGCGCCTTTCCCAGTGCTCTTTTGTATCCCGACGGTCAGGACACTCCCGTTGAGCCGCTGGCCGCTGATGTACGCGAAACTGCAGACGGTCAACGTGGTGCACTACTAAAGATTGTTTCTGGGCTGATCGGTGTTGGGGTTGATGCCCTCAGGCGTAGAGATCATCAGCGGCGAGTTAGGTTGCTCAGCGGAATTGCGGCGTTGGCTACCTTTGTTTCGGCAGTGACCATAGTCCTGGCTATCGCCGCAGTAAATTCCCGAAACGAGGCAGAAATCAGGAGGGGCCAGGCAGAGGAGCTAATCGACTTTATGCTGGTGGAACTTAGGGCTAAGCTTGAGCCGCAGGGCAAGCTAAGCTTGCTTGATTCCGTAGGCGATAAAGCCGTTAAGTATTTTTCTGCGCTTGGAAAATTGGGTACGGAAAAAGAGCTGCTAATGCGTGCAATGGCGCTGCGTCAAATCGGTGAAGTCCGCTTCGATCAGGGTTATCTTGAACCGGCGCTCAATGCTTTTGAAGAGTCACTTCAGCTGACGGAAAAGCTTTATCAAAACGCTCCTGATAATGATGAAATTTTGTTCGAACACAGTCAGTCTGAGTTTTGGGTGGGGTATGTAGCGTGGAGTCGGCATGATTTTGCTGACGCTGAACGGTCGTTCAAGCAGTACTATACGTTCAGTTTAGCACTTGCCGAGAGAAATCCGAATCAGAAGTACCAGATGGAACTGGTTTATGCGTTGAGCAATCTAGCGGCGTTGGCGCGGGATTTCAATGACTTGCCGATGGCTAGCGCGCATATCGATGAGGCGATAACACACTCGAGGGACATGTTGGCAAATTCCCCCAACGACAATGAGCTACTTTTTGAACTATCAGCGAGTCTTTCGTTTCTGGGTTCAATTTTGACCCAACAGGCATTCTTCGCTGAAGGTGAGGCTACTTTCCAGGAGTTGTTTGATATTCAGTACGCGTTGCACGAGAAAGATATTGATCGGAAGTATAGTTATCAATTTTGCCTTTCGGCTTATTTGCTGGGTGATGTGCAACTGTATCAGGGAAAGCTGGACAAGGCCTTACAAAGTTACAAGAGCGCATTAGGTGTAATAGAGAAGCTTGTTGAGTCAGACCCGGAAAACGCTAGCTTTAGGGCAACACATTATCGTGTCTTACGAGGATTAGGAACAATGGCTCTTGTCAGTGGAGACGATGAGCAGGCGGTCTCTTATCTTGAAGCTGGGAGGAATGGCTTTGAACTTCTTTTGGAAGAAGACCCTACGAATAACATTGACGCGGGTAATTTGGCGACTATCGAAGCCTATCTCGCTCAGTACACACTGCAAAATGGTGATCCCGATAAAGCCCTAATCTTGTCTTCGAGTGCTTATGACTGGGTGAGTACGTCAATTGACGGTAGTAGACTGTCAGCCAGAAACAGGCCGTTGGCGCTAAATATCATAGATATACACGCCCGTGTCCTTGCTCACAATGATAGAAAGAACCTTTCCAAGGAGATTGCTAGGGGTGGATTGGCGTTGATTGAGGATGAGAGCCGAGTCAGTATTTTTGAAAGAGCCATATTGGCCAAGCTTCACTCTCAGCTGGGTGAAAATGACAGAAGCAGCCGAATTGAGAGGGATCTAGGCTCACAAGGATTTCGAGATCCTCGCCACTCAAGAGAATTTGCCTACTTTTAAGAAAGTCAGTGAATCCGAGTTTTATCCTGTGCCCACAAGGATTGATGCAATAGTAACAATTACACCTTAAGCATCTGCAGCGCTGGAAAATTGCAGGAAATCCGCTAGGCTACTTATTAGTTTACAAGTCAACAATGTTCAAAAAAAACGCTGAATGGAGGCACTGTCATGAACAACGAAACGGTATACCTTGATATTGAAACTACGAACCCAGGCGACTATGAAACAGCGACGACCACGCCTGATCCGGCTCCGGATGGAGTCAGCTACTATTACAAATTTAGCGGCGGAACGGATAGTCAAGGTAATGTTGATTTGACCACACAGGCCAAAACTCAAATTGATGTGTCGCTGAAGGGTAGTTCGCATGGAAAGTATGATCTGGACGGCGCCAGTGAAAAGACGAATACATCACATGGCGACATTGCAGTCACCAATACGACGCCCAATAAGATCACAATTAATGATAAGGCGGAAGTGAATAGGGTTGAGATGACCTACACGGTTAATGCCAAACCGAAGAATACTGATAATGTCGTTATTCATTGTGATCCCCGTGTAAGGAACGATTGGTAGGCGATAGATGTACGAGTTGCCATTAATATTATTGCAGCATTTACTCGCCAGAGTGACGATGCAAGCTGATGATTAACAGCGTTGCAACCAGCAGGGCGCCGAGATACAGATAGCTTTGGTAATAACTCGTACTCTCTGCGATAACGCCATAGGACTTACTCCCTACAGCACTGCCCAAATTGGCAACGGACATATAAATCGCGAACTGAGTGGCTGATACTTGTTGTGAACAAATCGCCATGGCTAAGGCGAGAACGCACACCATAATAACTGGCTCCATCATGATCCAGATCGCCAGCATGGCGCGAACGTAGTTTGTGTCCTGCCAAAGGTGCTGCGTTTGCGCGAGAACGAATGCGTGCGCAGCTACCAAAGTGATAGTGAGGCTGAGCATTCTTTTGGCCCCAAAGCGATCGATTAGCGGTCCGGAGGCGAGAGCCACCAGAGCACCCACCAACCCCATAACCGCCACCAGTTGCGACCATTGCGGTGTTGTATAGCCAAATAGCTTAACTGCGGCGATGGGCATCAGTGCGTGGCCATATCCTGCGACCATGCCGTCGAAAAACATGATGGCAATAACGATGATGCTGGTTCGCGTCCATAGCACTGAATTAAGACCACGAAAGACTTCAAAGAAGCCTCCGTTGGCCTTGCTTGTCACGACGGCATGTCCTGCGGACCACGGAAACAGTTTCTCGCCTTCGCGTTCACGAATGAACATAAAAACAATCAGCACCAATCCGGCTACAAGTGAGGCAGCGAGTGCGGTAAGCGCAAGTCCAACCGTAACCAACATGACACCCGACACGGCAGAGGTTGCGGCCCAGCCGATGGCTTTGCCAAAGCTCATGAAAGCATTGAGGCGCCCCTGTTCGGCATCGGGAACCAGTTCGATGGCCATCCCGTCAACGGCAACGTCTTGAGTGGCGGCAAAACTATTGATAACGATGCCCAGTAGCATCAGTAGGCCCATTTGCTGGGCGGGATTTTCGATTAACATTAAAGCGAGAAGAGAAAGCGTGAGCCCTAGCTGGGCCGATAGAATCCAGGGTCGACGCGTACCCATCGCCAGAAACTGATAGCGATCCATAAAGGGGCCGCTGATGAGCTTGAATGCCCACGGTAGGATAATAACCGCAAGATAAGACGCTATTTCACCCGCGCTGACTCCCTCGGCAGCGAGCCAAGCGGGGAGGGCAATACCCAGTAATCCCCTGGGAATGCCCTGGGCAAAATACAGTAATCCACAGGTAGTAAAACGCGAGGCCGCGCTGCGCTCTAAGATGAGTTTCGAAGAAATGTTAAACCCTCCATGGTGTCTTTGTTGCGGGCTGATTTCACCCCTTTAAGTAACCATAGACGGTAAAGCAAATGTGTAAAGCTGCTTCCTTCGGCAGTCACCGGTGAACTAAAATCCTAAAATTTAACAGTGACGCCAATACCCCAGTCATATTCGTCATCGTGGTTCCCTACGATCGATACCCGTTTGTTCAGTTCATATTCGAGCTGAAAACGATACTCTTCATCGGTATTCACATCCCATTGGAATGCAGCACGATCTGTTAGCTGCAGTTCACTGCTAAGACCTAGACGCCCTTTACCCTCACTATCAACCCGTATGTCGGTATCTATCATCAGGGGTAAAAGGTAGTGGGCGCCGACAATGGCGATGTTTTCCTTTTCATCCTCTTCTTCTCTGATCTCGCCCCCGGCGTAGATTTCAAGGAAGCGGTTGATCGAGCGTTCATATTTAAGTTCTATTTCGTACTCGTCCTCATAGCCCCAGTCATATTCCAGATTGACAGCGTTGCGGGTATTTTCTGCGCGAAGTTCTCCGCTGGTGAAATTGGTATTGATGCCAAAGTCGGCAAAGTAAAACCAGTTCCGATCCGAAAAAAGAGGCGCCAGTGTGTTTCGATTGGATTGGGAGGAGCCTTCATAACTCACGACTCTCGTCATGCCCGATTTCATGTGATAAAGGTTGTGGCAGTGAAATAACCAATCTTTCTCTTCGTTGGCGAAGAACTCGATGGTGACAGTCTGCATGGCTGGCACGTTCACGGTGTGCTTGAGGGGGGAGTAGTCACCCTCACCATTCAGAACGCGAAAGAAATGACCATGCAGGTGGATGGGGTGGTGCATCATCGTTCTGTTCTCCAAAACAAACTGCACCGTTTCGCCTTTGCGTATCAAGATCTTACTATCTTCACTAAGTACCTTGTTATTAAACGACCATGCATAACGCTCCATATCGCCAGTCAATTCAAGGTTGACGGTTCGTCTGGGGTTGTCGTCCGAGAAGTTTGTAGGTGCTGGCGACCGCAATAATTCGTACTCCTGCATTCTTCCCGGTTCGTCATCTTCTGGCATTTTTTTATGGGCGCTATGATCCGTGCTCGAATGACCCATGTTCGAATGATTCATCTGTGCAGGGCTCATGGAATCCATGCTGCCATGCATGGCGTGCGATGAAAGGAAGGGGTTGGGGGTTGGAACATCGGGCGCCGGGTTAAGAGTCCCTTGGCCAATGATGACAGAGCTGTAGCCAGTGCCGTCTTCAGCCGTCGCCCTAAACTCATAGGAGCCAGATTCCGGAACTGTAACGATGACGTCGAAGGTTTCTGCGATAGCGATACGCTGGCGATCAACATCGAACGGGACTACATCGACGCCATCGGCGGCAACAATCTTCATTGGGCCGCCAGAATATTGCACATTGAAGTAAGTTGATGCACCGGCATTGATCACCCTAAGGCGCACGCTTTCACTGGTTTTAACGTCTGAGATCCTGTGTTGTCTTTCACCGTTGGCCAGGAACGCATCATAGCCAACGTCCGATAGATCCATTGGCCCCATTCGCATCCAGGCACCCTCAAGCCGATTATTGATCGACTGTTGGCCGTGGCTGATTACTTTCAGCCATGATTGAACGCTATTTTTTTTCAAAGCGTAGTAATCGTCAGATTTTTTAAGGTTATGCATGACCTTGTTTGGATTCTCATCTGTCCAATCTGAAAGGACCACCACCGCTTCATGATCGGCTTCAACCGCTTCGCCGTTTTGGGGGTGAAAAACCAAGGATCCGTAAACACCGCGTTGCTCCTGCAAGCCTGTGTGTGAATGGTACCAATAGGTGCCATGGTGAATGATGGGGTATTCGTAAGTGAACGACGTTCCTGGCTGGATCGGTGGCGTTGTTAAATAGGGCACACCATCCTGATCATTAGGCAGCAAGATGCCGTGCCAATGAACGGAGGTTTCCACCTGCATCTTGTTGTTAAAAGTGACTCGCAAGGTGTCACCAACCGTGGCCTCTATCGTGGGGGCCGGTATGGTTCCGCCAACCGCCATCGCCTGAATAGGCTTTCCAGTGAAGTTGACCATTGTGTAGTCAACATCAAAGTTGTATTCGACCGTTTTGGCCTGTGAGCTCGAAGCAAATACGGCGACGAGAAGTAGAACTGGCGTAATAAGACTGAAGGTTGAGCGCATGATTTTTTCCTCTCCAAATTGTACCTAGCCATGTCACAGACATGGTTGAACAAACGGGGGAGGGGGCTCACAAACGAATGCGTTGCGTCTTGAGGTAGAGAGGTGTTTGCCTGTTGAAGTTGTTTTGCGGTTTGGGTGGCGCACGGACCGTGTTGAAGCGGGCTTCGTCGCCAAGGTTGATTTGCCAAAGATCCGAATCTTCGTAATCAGTCAGGTCATTGGAAAACTGCGGCTCATTTATCTGCAAGAGGAGTGATGACGCTTGTAAATCAACGCCCGTGCAATCAACAAACAGCATGACTTTAGGGGCCGCTTTTTCAGTGTCTTTGTCGCGTGCACTGCCACAGTGCGATTGTTGTTTAGTAGATTGCTCAGCCGAAGCGGGAGCCTCAGTATTGGTTGGGCAGAAGGGCATTGCACAGACCAATGATGGCATGAGCAAAAAGGCAATGAGTAGTCGCGCTAGCATCTTTTGCATAGTTGCAATACTAGCTGCTGGGCGGCTGAAAAAAAACCAGTGATTGAACTTTACTGTGGGACAGCGGCTTGAGCCGTTAATCGAATCAAGCCGCTGCTATTACAAAGTGCTGTTACAGGTCGTAGCGATCTGCCTGCATCACCTTCACCCAGGCGTCGACAAAATCGCTCACGAACGCTTCATTGGCGTTGTCAAAAGCATAGGCCTCAGCAACTGCGCGCAGCTCAGAATTCGAGCCGAATATCAGATCCACGGGAGTTGCCGTGTATTTAATAGCGCCAGATTTACGATCAACGCCCTGATAAATCCCGGGGCTGTCAGACTTGCGCCATTGCGTCGACATATCCAGCAGGTTGACGAAGAAGTCGTTGCTCAAGGTGCCAGGCTTGTTGGTGAGGACGCCGTTCTGATTGCCATCGAAGTTGGCGTTCAGTGCGCGCAATCCGCCGACGAGTGCTGTCATTTCTGGCACTGTCAGCGCTAGTTGATCTGCGCGATCAACCAGCATCTCTGTGGGAGACCGGTATGAGCGACCTTCGTTGAAGTAGTTGCGAAATGCGTCGGCAGTTGGTTCCAGTAAGGCGAATGAAGTCACGTCGGTTTGTGCCTGTGTCGCATCGCCGCGTCCGGGAGCGAACGGTACGTCTACCTTAACACCGGCGTCATCAGCGGCCTTTTCGATGGCCACAGCGCCGCCCAGTACGATTAAGTCAGCCAAAGAGACGTAGTTCCTTTTTGACTGATTGAAGTCCTGCTGAATGGTGCGTAATGCAGATATTACCTTGGCGAGTTCAACCGGGTTGTTCGCTTCCCAGCTCCGCTGTGGCTCCAACGCAATTCGCGCGCCATTGGCCCCGCCGCGCATATCGCTTGCACGGAAGCTCGATGCAGAGGCCCAGGCGGTTCTGACCAGCTCTGACGTGGTGAGGTTTGAATTGAGAATTTCCTTCTTCAGCTTTTTAATATCGCGCTCACTGATGTCTTTGGCGTCGCTTGTGGGTATCGGGTCCTGCCATATCATGGTTTCGGCAGGGACTTCGTCACCCAGGTAACGGATGCGAGGCCCCATATCGCGATGCGTCAATTTGTACCACGCTTTGGCGAATGCCTTCTGGTAGTCGCCCGGGTTGGCCAAAAAGCGTTCAGCAACTTTTCGGTACTCGGGGTCAAACTTCAGCGCGAGGTCGGCGGTAGTCATTACCGGCGCGTTGAATTTACCTTTCACGTGCGCATCGGGGACAGACGTGTGTAGAGACTCGTCTGTGGGGATCCACTGAATTGCGCCAGCAGGGCTGCGGGTCTGTTGCCATTCAAAGTTAAGTAGGTTCGACAGGTAGAGCGTTGTCCACTGTGTGGGGGCCTGGGTCCAGGCTCCCTCAAGACCACTGGTCGTTGTATCTTCTGAGTGACCTTTGCCGCATTTGTTCTTCCACCCCAGGCCCTGGGCTTCAATGGGCGCGGCGGCGGGCTCCGCCCCCACGCAGTCGGCGGGCTTGCGTGCACCGTGCATCTTGCCGAAAGTGTGACCGCCGGCCACCAGCGCTACTGTTTCTTCGTCGTTCATGGCCATTCGACCAAAGGCGATGCGAATGTTCTGAGCTGAAGCGACGGGATCTGGCTTGCCCATGGGGCCTTCAGGGTTAACGTAGATCAGCCCCATATGGGTTGCGCCCAGGGGACGCTGTAACTTGCCATTTTCCGAGCGCCTATCACTGGCCAGCATTTCCACTTCAGGGCCCCAATAAACGAGGTCTGGTTCCCAATCGTCTGCCCGTCCGCCGGCAAAGCCGTAGGTCTCAAAACCCATATTCTCAAGGGCGACATTGCCAGCCAATACCATTAGGTCAGCCCAGGACAGGCTGTGGCCGTATTTCTGCTTAACCGGCCAGAGCAAACGTCTGGCCTTATCGAGGTTGCCGTTATCTGGCCAGCTGTTGAGGGGTTCAAAGCGCTGCTGGCCACCGTCAGCACCGCCGCGCCCGTCCAGGGTTCGATAAGTGCCGGCACTGTGCCAGGTCATGCGAATAAAGAAGGGTCCGTAGTTGCCAAAGTCGGCGGGCCACCAGTCTTGAGAATCGGTTAGAACCGCGTCGATGTCTTTTTTAACTGCCTTTAGATCAAGCTTGGAAAATTCCGCAGCATAGCTGAAGCCCGCGCCGGCAGGGTTCGAGCGGGCGTCTTGATCGCGAAGCGGCGACAGATCCAGTTGATCTGGCCACCAGAATTGGTTGGATTTGGCCTGGCCTGGCGCCACCGTGCCCATGCCGATGGCCCCCTTGGGCTTGCTGACGGTGGCAGCCTCAGCGAATGAGGTCTGAGGCATTGCGGAAAGGCTCAGCACTCCGGCAATGGCGGACGAGGTTAACAACTTTATGCTTTTCATAATCGCGTCTCTCTTGTTAGCTGCAGTTACAGCATGATGTGATGCATCGTCCCAGGGGCGTGGTTCCTTATTCTGCTAGTGGATACGCGCCTTGCGACGTACTCGCAGGAAACGGAGTGAAATAGCCCTTGCGGGCCACCATTCAAGTTTCCAATAGACTCAAGCTATATTCCGCCACGGGCAATGTATAATTGTTTAATCTGATGGCGACGATAGGTTTTATTAAAAGTAGCTGAGTTATTGGCTATGCGCCCTGTGGTCTGGGTATCGGTTTAAGCAAACTTGAGCATGCCACAGAGCTCTGAGATCAGTTGCTGTTGTTCAGGCAGTCCGGCGCGTCCAGCCTGCAGGCGCCCGTCAAGCAGTAGCGTGCTGATGCCATGAACCATCGACCAGGCGGCCGCTGCGGCAATGTGGGTGTCTGATTGATTGCCTGCCGTGCTGATGCGCTGCACAACGGCGGACTCCATCAGCTGATAGGCGCGAGTGCCGGCGGTGACCAGCGAAGCGGAACTGAGTAAGTCGCTAACCGTGGGTCCGAACATGAGTTGAAAAAGCGCCGGATTCTGCACGGCGAAGTTAACGTAACCCTGCGCCAGCCCTTCCAAATGCGCCTCCGAGTAGTCAGGGTGCGGCTGGGCATGCTGTTCCATAGAATTTGCGAGTTCATCAAACCCTGCTGTCGCCAGTTCAGCCAGTACCGCCTGCTTGTCGCGAAAATGGCTATAGGGAGCGGTCGCGCTGACACCCGCCATTTTTGCAATTTTACGTAAACTCAAGCTGTCGACGCCTGAGTCCACCAGCAATTCACGGGCAGCTTGTAAAAGCGCCTCACGCAAATTGCCGTGGTGGTAGCTGTTTTTTGCCATCGGCTTGGGCCTGTGTCCTGTTTCAATCTTTACAACGTTAAGATAAAGCATTAACCTATGCAACTTTACAGTGTAAAGATTTTCACCGAGGATAAAACATGACGACACCCAGCACCCTGCGAATCGGCCGGCGTTACCGCCCCAGCCGTCTGGAAGGCACTTACGACGCTATTGTCATTGGTTCTGGTATGGGTGGTATGACGACGGCGGCCTGCCTTTCAAAGCTAGGTAAAAAGGTGCTGGTTCTTGAGCAGCACTACACGGCCGGCGGCTTTACTCACGCCTATGCCCGCAATGGCTACGAGTGGGATGTGGGTGTGCATTACATTGGTGATGTGGGTAGTCGTCGCTCCTTATCGCGCCAACTCTTTGATTTCGTCAGTGACAGCCAATTGGAATGGGCTCCCATGGACGATAACTACGACCGCTTTTTCATCGGTGATGAGCGGTTTGATATGGTCAGCGGAAAAACGAAATTGGTGGCGGCGCTTAAGCAGCGCTTTCCTGATGAACACGATGCCATCGACGAGTACATGCGCCGGCTCTCCGCGGTGGGCAGAGCCGTTCAGGTGCTCGCGCTCGAAAAGCTGCTTAATGGTCCCCCGGGGGCGATAGCGCGCTGGACGAGAAAGCTGGGGTTGCCTGACTATGTCAATCGCCCGACCTACGACGTGTTGCGCGAGTTAACGGACGACGAACTGTTAATCGCCGTGCTGACAGGCCAGTGGGGCGATAACGGTGTGCCACCTAAAAAGTCCAGCTTCCTTATTCATGGATTGATCGCCAGGCACTATTTGCATGGCGCCTACTACCCTGTGGGAGGTGCGTCTCGCATTGCCGAAACAATCATTCCCGTCATTCAGGAGAGTGGGGGAGAGCTGTTTACCTACGCCGATGTGAAGCAAGTGCTGATAGAGCGGGGAAGAGCAGTGGGAGTTACCATGGCGGACGGAACTGAAATTCGCGCGCCCATCGTGATAAGCAATGCAGGTGTTTACAATACTTTTGAGCGCCTTCTGCCTTCTGATCTCAGTGACAAGAAAGGCTACAGCAAGCAATTAAAACAGGTAAAACCGTCCATCGCTCATCTGGGAGCCTATATTGGACTCAAGCAAACCGCTCAAGAGTTGGGCTTACCCAAAACCAATTTCTGGGTATATCCGGACACAGAGCACAGCGCCAACCTAGAGGCGTTTCGTGAAAACCCGGATGCCAACTTTCCGGCGGTGTATATCTCTTTCCCATCGGCAAAAGACCCGAGTTGGGAAGACCGTTATCCAGGAACTGCGACCATAGAAATAGTAGCGCCTGCGTTTTTCGAACACTTCGAGCAATGGAAAGATGAGCCCTGGGGTAAACGAGGCAAAGACTACGAAACCTTGAAGCAGCAAATGACGGATCGCCTTTTGGAGTACCTGTATGAAAAGTTGCCCCAGCTGCGCGGCAAAATCGATTACTGCGAACTGTCGACGCCATTGTCCACGGATTTTTTCTGCTACTACCCACGCGGTGAAATGTACGGCCTTGAGCATGCTCCTGAGCGCTTCGAGCAGGATTGGCTGAGGCCCAAAACGCGAGTTCCGGGCTTATATCTGACGGGGCAGGACATTATGTCTTGTGGCGTTGGGGGTGCCATGTTTGCAGGCCTGATAGCAGCACTTTGTCCATTGGGTTGGCGCGAGAGGGGAAGGTTGCTCAAATTGTTCAAGCAACAATACTGAGGGACCGGGCTGCGCCCGCCGCTGAACTCCAGTCGTCGTTAAATGCTGTAATTTATTATTGTCATACCAATTCATTTGTGGTGTATTACCGTTGATAAGTATAAATACTTACCAGAATTGATCTACCCCAACGGGTTCAGACTGCGGAGCAGCTCCAAATGGTTGACAAGCAAGCCGGTAAGCGAAAGAGGCTATACCGGGAGGTCATTGATCAGATACTGCATTTAATTGATTCCGGGGAATATCCGGTGGGCAGTCGTTTGCCCGCTGAGCGGGATATGTCTGAGCGCTTCGGGGTGAGTAGGCCGACCATTCGTGAGGCGGTAATAGCTCTGGAGGCGATGGACCGAGTAGCGGTAAAAACCGGCTCGGGTGTGTACGTTCTCGAGTGGAAGGGTGTTCAGGGTTTTGAGCGCAATGTAAGCCCATTTGAAGTGCTGGAAACGAGGGTGCTGTTTGAAGGGGAGTCTGCCGCCCTCGCTGCATCGATGATCTCCGCCGAAGAGTTGAAACAATTGGCCGAGGCGCTAGATGAAATGGCGCAGGAAAATGCGGCAGGAGACACCGAGTCGCATGTTGCCGACAGAAAGTTTCACGCTGTCATAGCGGGCGCTACCCATAACCGGGTGTTGTCCTCGGTGATTGAAAACCTCTGGGCTGCCCAGGAGGGCTTGCACCATATCAAGGTGTCACATCAGTCGATTTGCATGGCGGACCCTCAAGTTCGTCTGGATGAACACAAGGCTATCTATGACGCGCTTGCCAGTGGAGATTCGCAAGCAGCGAGAGCGGCAATGCGAAACCACTTCGCAAGGGGTATCGACGCCCTGCACCAAACCACAGAGGAAGAAGCGGTTGAGGAAGTGCGCCGTAAGCTCTCTAAGACGCGCGAACGATTTTCAATGAATCGTTTGAACGAGACGGTTCCTTTAAGCGGCAAAGCGGATTAATCACTGCAGCCAACATTGTTTGGCAGCTCGTTAAAACTGCCCTTGTGTGCGCATTAACAACCCGGCGCGTACCTTCCTGAAGGTTCAGCGACTCCAACGATCCGTCCCACTGGCCTAGGCAGGGCGCTCCTCTTCCCGGCTTGGTGCCACAATCTTTGATCCAAACGCCCTGATACGTTTCCTAATAGGCCTACTGTGGATTGGTCAGGTCTATCTGTATGCCCTTCATTCAAGGGATTGGCTCAATTAATTGTACGAAAGTGGTCGTCCTTGAATAAATTCTAGCACTCATGAGGCTGTTTATATTTTTCACTTTTTCTAATTTTTCAATAAAATCAATAGGTTGGTAGTTTTTTGAGTCATTCTGCCGTGAATTATTACCAAAAAATATTAAATTGGTCATATAAAACTATTTGACATCGCTTGCGCTTTTGGTAGTCTGGCCGCAGTTACAAATGCACCTAACCAAGTCATCCATGACTTTACCCCTAAATCGCGGAGATCATAAAAAGATGCGACTAAAAAAGTTTAACCAACTACAAGCCAAGTCTACGGCAGCACCGTTTAGCTTGTGCCTAGCGGCAGCGCTGGTGTCGTCCTTCTCAACCAGTTTGCATGCACAGGAACAAGCGACTGCTGAGCCAGTACTCGAAGAAGTAATCGTTACCGGCTACCGGGCCGCTCTCGCCAATGCGCTTGATCAAAAGCGAGATTCCGCGAACCTGGTCGAAATCATTCAAGCTGAAGACATCGGTAAGCTTCCTGACCAAAACCTGGCGGAAGTGCTTGAAAACATCCCCGGTGTTCAGATTACGCGAACAGCAGGTGTAGGTTCCGGCGTTCAGATCCGTGGTACCAGCGCTAACCGTACCGAGATCAACGGCGTGTCTACTTCGGGTTCAGGCTCTGGTCGAACCGGTATTGATTTTGAAGACGTCTCAGCGTCTATCATCGCTGGCATCGAGGTCACCAAGGCTTCGGAAGCCAAAACAACAGAAGGTTCTGTGGGTGGTACGATCAACCTGAAGACCATTCGTCCTTTAAACCTCGATGAGCCAGTAGTGGCTGCGCGGATTCAAGGTGAAACAAGCTCGCTTTCAGAAGACTCTAATGACATCTCGCCCCGTGTCTCCGGTACCTTTGGCAATAACTGGGAAACCAGCTTCGGTAAGATCGGTGCAGTCATCAGCGGAAGCTGGACTGAGCAAACCAGTAATGCATTCCGTCCTCGTGCCGACCGCGACAACTTTGTTGAGGCAGGCGGGAACCCAAGTGCTGACTTCCAGTACTTGCCAAACCAGTTCTTCGTTCAGGATTATGACGTTTTCGAGCGTGAAACGACCAACATCGCTGGTACTCTGGAATGGGCTCCCACTGAGGAGCTGAGCTTCTACTCTGACATTGTTTACAATGACCAGGACGAGCAGCAAGAAAGCTCCAGGGTTCAGACGTCAGGTATTAGCACACAGATCGGTGTAGCCAATGTGACTCAGTTTGAGACCGTTAACTTCGGTTCACTCGACGGCGAGAATGGCCGTCAGAACCTCGGCAGTATCCAAGCGGCGACGCGCGGTGTAATTCCCGCACAGAATGATGATCGTTTTGACCCTAACCTGCGTCTTTCCGGCGATACAAACTCTCGTTCAAGTGAGAGCACTTTGTTCAGCCTTGGCGGTGTTTGGGATAAGGACAAGTGGAGAGTGGGTGTAGAGGCATCGACAACACAGAACGATACGACTACTCCGAACTTCAACACGACCCTGAACTTCATTAACCCTAATACTGCAACTGGTAGTAACAACGAAAACGGTACGCCTATCGAGTTTGACCTGACAGGCAATGCGCTGACCTTTGGCATCGCAGAAGGCGAAGCCAATGCGCCTAGCACTGAACAATTGTTGAACCCAGCCAACTACCGACTTCGTGATGTTAACCAGAGCCAAGATGAGGCAGAGAACCAGGAAGACGCATTCCGTGTCGATTTCTCTTACTTCTTCGAAGACCTGCCTGTGCTTACATCGATCGATGCCGGTTACCGTTACAATGAGACCAGCAGCACTCGTGACCAAGTCCGTTCAAACTATGGCCTGAGAAGTATGGTCGATGCGCCAGCAGGCGATTTGTTTGCCAGCGTTTTATCGGCAGGTCCAGATAACTTCGACGATGCGGACGGCAGGGAT
>JBDWQQ010000033.1:0-42728 GCA_039986455.1 Halioglobus sp. | reverse complement strand
TGCCTCTTCGGACAGAATCTGGAGTGGGCGTTTTTGGCTGATTTATGCGCCACTATTGCTTGTTGTTCATCTACATGCGGGCATTGGTATCTATCGCCTTGCCATGAAGTGGGGACCGTTTCCGGCCGCGACTGTTGGCCTTTGGCGCGGCAGGATTAAACTCGCACTGTACTGCATCGTCGCCTTTTACCTTTGCCTGGGCACGGCATCGTTAATCACCTACATGAAGATCGGTGCAGATCACTCCCACGCTGTCGGAGAGCGCTATGCGCCGACGCCATCTAGGGAGTTACAGTAAATGGAAATTATTTACACTGACGTGCTAGTCGTTGGCGGAGGGCTCGCCGGACAGCGGGCAGCCATCGGTGCTCGCAGACGCGGCCTGGATGTCATTATTCTGAGCCTTGTTCCCGCCAAACGCTCGCACTCCGCTGCCGCCCAGGGGGGCATGCAAGCGAGTCTGGGAAACTGCCTGGGCGGTTCTGGCGACAACGAAGATATCCACTTTGCCGACACAGTGCGCGGTTCTGACTGGGGGGCAGATCAGGAAGTTGTGCGCATGTTCGCCCACACCGCACCCAAAGCCATACGTGAACTGGCAGCCTGGGGGGTTCCCTGGAGCCGAGTACAGAAGGGAGAACGCCAAATCTCCCGCGATGGTAGGCGCGAGACCGTCGTTGAAGCCGATGCAGCTCATGGATTGATCGACAGTCGCAACTTCGGTGGCACCGCTAAATGGAGAGCTTGCTACGTCTCTGATGGTACGGGTCACGCCATGCTCTACACCATGAGCAACCAGGCCATTGCGGCGGGCATACCGGTACACGAGCGCATGGAAGCCGTCGCCCTGATTCATGAGGGGGAACGATGTTGTGGCGCCATCGTGCGCAATCTCATCAGCGGCCAACTTGTCGCCTACATGGCAAAAGCAACCTGTATCGCAACGGGCGGGTTTGGGCGCATCTATCGTGTCTCCACCAACGCAATCATTAACGAAGGCATGGGCGCTGCCATCGCCCTTGAGACGGGTCTGGCCACATTGGGAAACATGGAAGCCATTCAGTTTCACCCAACGGGCATATTTCCCGCGGGCATCCTGGTCACAGAGGGTTGTCGTGGCGATGGGGGGCTTCTACTGGACGGAAGCGAGCATCGCTTCATGCCCGATTACGAGCCAGAAAAAAAGGAGCTGGCCTCCCGAGACGTGGTTTCCAGACGAATGGAGGAGCATATCGCCGCAGGGCACGCAGCGAGCAGCCGATTCGGTGAGCACCTCTGGCTGGATATACGCCTACTGGGCGAGGATCATATCAACGGCAAATTACGTGAAGTCAAAGAAATATGTCGCCACTTCCTGGGTGTTGACCCCGCCAAAGAACTGATTCCGGTGCGGCCGGCGCAGCACTATTCCATGGGCGGCATACGAACCGAAGCGATGGGCCAAAGCCCGCAACTCAAAGGATTATTTTCAGTGGGTGAATCAGCCTGCTGGGATATGCACGGATTCAATCGCCTGGGGGGTAATTCCGTCGCCGAGACTGTGGTTGCCGGCATGATTGTGGCTGAATCAATCGCCGATTTTTGTTTTTCTCCCCAGGGGCAACTATCGCTATCAACAACGCTGGCGACTGACTTTTTACGCCGCGAATCAAAAAAACTGAGTGCTATTGCGCATAACAGCGGCCGGGAAAGCGCTGTCGACCTGACCCGCACAATGCAGGAAACGATGACTGACAATGTCGGTATTTTTCGCACCGGCGAAAAACTAAAGGAGGCGATAAACCGACTACAGGACCTACAGCGTCGTGCCTCCAACATCGGCCTGAAAAACACCAGTCCCGGGCCCAACCCGGAGCTGGTCGCTGCCTACCGATTGCCCCGTATGTTAAAACTCGCACTGTGTGTTACCTGTGGGGCGCTGCAGCGCACCGAAAGCAGAGGCGCTCACTTTCGTGCTGACTTCCCTCAGCGTAATGACCTTCATTGGATGAAAAGGACACTCACCCACTGGCCAGAGCAAACCGATGAACTGCCAACTATCGACTATGAAAATCTGGACATCATGCAAATGGAGTTGCCTCCGGGCTGGCGCGGATACGGCGAAAAGAATCACATAGAGCACCCCGACAGCAGCTCTCGAACGACGCAAATTGACGCTATATTATCCAACGCCGGCGATGTCGATCGGCAGGAACGACAAAGCCTGCTGATGCCTTTTCTCGACAAGCTGCCTACCTCGTTCCGCAGCTCCAACGAGCGATTGGAGGAGCAGTAGTGAATCAGATTCCCGTCGCCCAAACTCGCACATTGAACATTCATATTCTGCGCCACAACCCACAGAATCCTGACAGTCGCCCGGCACTGCAGACATTTGAGGTAGAAGAAACAGATTCAATGACTTTGTTCATAGCGCTGAACCTGATTCGTGAAGAACAGGACCCGTCACTGGCCTTTGACTTTGTCTGCCGCGCTGGAATTTGCGGGAGCTGCGGAATGATTATCAACGGACGCCCCGCCCTCGCCTGCCGCACCTTGACACGCAACCTGCCAGACGAAATCACTCTCGCCCCGCTGCCTGGCTTTGAGCTTATTGCTGATTTGTCGGTTAACACAGGCAAGTGGATGCGAGGTATGTCAGAGCGCCTTGAAACCTGGGTTCATGACGAGGGCCTGGAGCACGCAAACCTGGATGCTCAAGAACAGGCTATGGCCCCCGAACTGGCCGAAGCACTGTACGAACTGGAGCGATGTATAGAATGCGGCTGCTGCATTGCGGCCTGCGGGACGGCTCAGATGCGTGATCACTTCGTCGGTGCTGTAGGGCTCAACCAAATCACTCGCTTTAGGCTAGACCCCAGAGACCAGCGATCAGATGCCGAGTTTTACCAACTGGTAGGCGATGACTCCGGTGTATTTGGCTGTATGACCCTACTGGGCTGCGAAGACCTTTGTCCCAAAGAACTTCCACTCGCCACACAAATTGCGTTTCTCAGACGCAGAATGGTCGCTGTATAGCGAAATGAAGGGACTCTTGGGAACCGGCCAAGTACACTTTCCCGATGAAACACTTTAGCCATGACGCAGACCTCCAATCCAAGACGAATTGGGGTCTTGTTAAGCACCTTCTCCCCTATCTACTGGAGTCCCGATATAGGGTACTGCTGGCTTTAGCCTGTCTGGTCCTTGCCAAAGGGGCAATCATAACAATCCCTTTCCTGCTCAAGCAGCTGGTTGATTCGCTTGAGGGGATAGAGGCCGCGCAGCTCGCTCCCAGTCTTTTGCTGGGCCTTGTCGTCGCTTACGGGGCTGCCCGTTTTGCCAACGTATTCTTCGGGGAGCTTCGCGATACTATTTTTGGGAGAGTGACTGAGCGAGCCATGCGCCGCATAGGGTTACAGGTGTTTCGGCATGTTCATGCCCTGGACCTTGATTACCACCTCAATCGTCGTACCGGAGGGCTCGCCAGAGATATTGAGCGTGGTACTTCGGGGGTCAGCTTTCTGATGCGTTTCTTCGTGTTCAACATCGCGCCCACGTTGTTCGAGATAAGCCTGGTGGTAGGCATACTGCTATTTAACTATGGCCCGGGCTTCGCACTGATCACCCTGGTGGCGGTTGTTCTTTACGGCGTATTTTCTCTCTACGCTACCCAATGGCGGACCCAATTTGTCCGCGAAATGAATGAAGCAGACTCAGCGAGTAATACCCGCGCTGTCGACAGTCTGCTTAATTTTGAGACCGTAAAATACTTCACTAATGAAGAGTTTGAGGCAAAACGCTACGACCATGAACTGAAACGCTGGGAGATGGCAAGGCGTAAAAACAGGCTCTCGCTATTTGGGCTCAACGGTGGCCAGGCCCTCATTATCGCCCTATCCCAAACTGCCATGATAGGGCTGGCGGCCTGGCAAGTTCATCAGGGCATTCTGACGCTGGGCGACTTTATCTTGATCAACCAATTCATGATTCAGCTGTTTCTGCCACTGGGTTTTCTGGGTTTCGTTTTCCGGGAGATTAAAGGCTCGATGGCGAACATAGAAAAAATGTTCGAGCTAATGGATATTCAACCGAAGGTCGTGGATGACGCGAATGCGAATGAGTTAGCAATGAATCAGGCCAGCATACGATTTCGCGACGTTAAGTTTGGCTACGACTCGCAAAGACAAATTATTCAGGGCGTTAACCTCGAGGTAATGCCCGGTGAGAAACTAGCGGTAGTCGGCGCGAGTGGCTCGGGAAAATCGACTCTCGTAAAACTGCTGTTCCGCTTTTATGATCCGGATGAAGGGTGCATCGAAGTAGACGGACAAGACCTTCGCAAGCTGACTCAAGCCAGTGTGCGTCGAGCCATCGGCATCGTGCCTCAGGACACGGTTCTTTTTAACGACAGCATTATAGAAAACGTACGCTACGGGAACCCCGAGGCCAGCGACGTTGAGGTCGCAGAGGCCATTCGCCTGGCACATCTGGACCAGTTCATCGATGCTCTGCCGGAAGGCGGAAAAACACTGGTGGGCGAGCGCGGGCTAAAGCTCTCAGGTGGAGAGAAGCAGCGTGTATCTATTGCCCGAACCATTTTGAAACGACCCCCCATTATGGTGTTTGACGAGGCAACCTCTTCCCTGGACAGCCACTCTGAACGGGCCATTCTCAGTGCACTGCAAGAGATCTCTGAGGGACATACGTCTCTGGTGATTGCCCACCGTCTATCCACTGTGGTCGATGCTGATAGAATTGTCGTGTTAGACAAAGGTTCAGTGATAGAGACCGGAACCCATGCCCAGTTGCTAGAAACACAGGGGGCTTATGCTGCCCTGTGGCAGGCGCAACAAAAGCAAAAAACGCCTGATTTTGACCCTTCCTGAGACGAACGGTGTTTAGCTTGCGACCAATAGCGCTGGCGAGCCGGCAAGTACCCGTATAATAAGCGTATGAATATGCAAGAATTACTCAAAGATAAACGCCACCTCTTCTGGATGCTGCAGTTCGCGGGCTGGAGCGGCTGGGCAATGTCCTTCTACCTGGGCATTCTCGTCTGGGGCAAACCGCCGCAATACTATTATCTCTATCTTCCCTTTATTGCCACTATCGGCATGCTGCTCACTTTGGCTTTACGCGCACTGTATCGCCATATGTGGGAAATGGAACTCACCCGCCGAATTGTCGCGATTGTTGCGGGCTCTTATGCCGCAGGATTGGTTTGGATGGCGGTACGAGGCACCGTGTTTTTCAACATGTACCCTGATGAGCGAAAGGTGACCGAAAAACACGGCATGGAGTTGCTGTCTTATTTCGACGGGGCTGTTTCTGCTTTTTGGGTCATGCTGGTATGGAGCGCGCTCTACTTCGGCATCAAAAATTACATGGCCACGCAGGAGCTTCGGGAGCGCAGCCTCAAAGCTATATCAATGGCACACGAAGCCCAGCTTAAAATGCTTCGCTATCAGCTTAATCCTCACTTCCTGTTCAATACACTTAACGCCATTTCGACCCTGGTTTTGGACAAAGAGAATGACCTAGCGAATGTCATGGTGACCAGACTCAGTCGTTTTTTGCGCTACACCCTGGACAACGACCCGATGCAAAAGGTCTCGGTAGCCGAAGAGGTAGAAGCCATCAGGCTTTATCTGGATATCGAAAAAGTCCGTTTTGATGAACGCCTGCAACTGCACTTCGATATCGATGATCAAGCCAGTGGCGCGCTGATGCCCAGCCTTTTACTGCAACCACTGGTGGAAAACTCTATTAAATACGCCGTCTCTCAGGCCATCCACGGTGGGTCTATTACCGTCACCGCTAGAGCGAACGACGAACGCTTGTGTCTACAGGTCATCGATGATGGTCCCGGTGTAGATCTCGACAAAGCAGCCCCTCGCAAAGGCGGAGGCGTAGGGCTCTCCAATTGCAGGGAGCGCCTGACAGAAATTTATCATGAGCAGCAATCTTTCGAACTCACCACGACAGAACCCCACGGACTGACTATAACAATATGCATACCTCTGGAATTCGGCAGCCGAGCCTCATGAATAGCCTGAAAACAATTATCGTCGATGACGAATCACTCGCCCGACGCGGCCTGGCGCTGCGCCTACAGCAAATCCCAATGGTGGACGTTGTGACCGAGTGCACCAATGGCCAGCAAGCACTGGAAGCTATCGCTGAGCACTCCCCAGACCTGGTGTTTCTGGATATTCAGATGCCCGGTATAGATGGTTTTGAGGTGATCAGGCAGCTTCAGTCTGACAACCTTCCAATGGTCATTTTCGTTACCGCCTTCGATCAGTATGCCGTGGAGGCATTTAAAGTACATGCCGTAGATTACGTGCTAAAGCCCATTGATGATGACCGCTTACACGAAGCTATCGACCGTGCAGTTGCACACCATAGCCAGGAAGAGTCAGAGCGCTCCAAGCAGCGCTTAATGGACTTGATGATGGGAATGACTGGCGCAAGTGCCGCTTCCATCGAAGAAATGGCCCAGGGAGACGCGGAGCCCAATAACTGGCCCGAAAAGCTGGTCGTAAAAGACGGGAGTGATATCCACCTGATTAAGGTAGCGGATATCCACTGGGTTGATGCGGCAGGCGACTATATGTGTATACATGCTGCGGGCGAGACTCACATCATGCGCATCACCATGAAACAACTGGAAGCTATGCTTAACCCCGCGCGCTTTCTGCGCATTCACCGGTCAACTATTATCAATACCGACTATATCAGCGGCGCTCAAACACTGGGCAACGGGGAGTATATGTTGGCACTTGAAGGCGGCGCCCAACTAAAAGTAAGCCGGGGCTTTCGCGACAAGGTAAAACAACTACTGGGCGGCTAAGTGTTGTTAAGGGGCATGCTGATGTAACACCAGCCGTGTACCCGCTTTACCAGACACATCGACCTTACAGTCAGTCCAGCCCGCAGGGATAGACCATGGCTCTCTGGAGGGATATCGCAAAGAGCGCTCCTGCGCTGCACACACCAGAAAAACCGCACCCACCCGACCATGAACGTCGGAGATCGAGAAATCATTCCGGCTCAAACCAGCCTTCCATGACCCAGGGCCCTCGCGAAAAAGAGGGACTAACTCTCCCGCAATCGTCACATCGGGAAGCGACTGAAGCTGTTGTTCGGCCTGACTGTAATTCGCAGCAGCCTCGGCCACTACATCGCTACCCCGCCCCAATGCCTGCATCCGATCGAGCGTATGACCCGCATCGGCCAGCATCTTGTTGTTGAGTTGCAGTGTCTGCATACGTTTTAAGATCTGCAAATACTGTTGGGTAGGTACATAGGTGTTCTTGAAGTTATTGCTGAGCGCGAGGGTCTGGAACTCAACAACCCGGCTCAAGTGCTGCAACTCCGCGGCCTCGTCATTCCAGCGACTGGCGATAGAGGCAGCTAACACCTGAAACTTTACCTCTTCTTGCGCATTGCGCCCCGGATAGGCCTTTAGTTCTATCGCGATATCAAAAGCACCGTCGTAATTTTCCTCGGCATAAAGGTCCCAAGCTTTCTGATACAGCTCGGCAAAGCGCGGAGACATGTCACGAGGCTTATCAAGAATCCAGGTATAAACCACAGGGTCAGCTGAGACCTTGACCGGCTTGCCTCCGCGTTGAGCGGGACGAAACTGCATCGCATTCACTTGCCTGAGTACCGCCTGTTCTACCTCCGGAACTCCGTTGGAGCTGCGGATGATCGCGTTTGCCACCTTGCCTGTTTCGTCAATATCGTAGGTATAAACCAACCAGGCATCGCTCTGGAAACTGCTCCCAAGATTAATAACCGCGGAAGACGGGTCAAGATTTTGTGGGGGAGAAAACTGGGCCCAGGCAGAACCTATTGAAGCCAGAGAAACGAATAAAGAGGCTGCCAGCACTGAGAACAAGCCACGAACCCGGCTGTAGAAGCAAGCAATCATATCAACTCCATTTGCGGTATTGGAAAATAGAGTCTAGCAGAGGCAGAGGACTCTTGGTGGTATCTTAATAAGCGCCTAGACGCCGACGAGAATTCGTCTTTGCGGTTTCGATTTCTTCTTCGAGTAGTTTCCAGGAGGGGTCATCTGGAAAATGAACAGCGCCCTGAGCCAAATATTCTTGTGCCGCATCAAATTCTTTGACGTCAATTTGACTGCGCGCCGCGTCGCCATAAGCTTTACGTAGATTATTACCCAGACTCTTAACGGCGGGTAGATCAGCGTAAGACTGCACAACGTCATCGTAGGCTGACTGTGCAAGCTCCAGAGCGCCACTGCTGATCGCACGCTCGGCACTGGCGACAGCCTCTTCGGCCTCGGCCCGCGCGGCAGCTTCCTCTTCCTTTTGTTGCGCAATGGCAGCCTGCTTATCAATCCAGGCTTGCTCTAGCGAGGGTAGGTCGGCCTGCATTTTCGCTATCTCAGCAGAATCAGGTAAAAGCGCCTGCCCACTGCCAAGGGCTTGTTGTGCCCCCTCGAAATCGCCTTCTTTTACCGCAGCGCGGGCAATGTTCAGATAAAAGCCGCTTATGGACGCCAACCCTTTCTTAACTCGTTGGTTATCAGGGTATTGTGCCGCAACTTCCTGATAGGTCGCCAGGGCCACTGCCGCGTTGGAGGGATCAGCGGCAATGCCGCTCACCGCAGCATCCGCCTCATCTAATAACGCATCAACCCGCGCTTGCTCTTCGACCAGCGCTTCTGCTACCTGTGTCTGCGCGGCCTCTATACGACCCATTCGGCTGGTTAATTCCGGCGCGTCCGCTGCGATTTCTCGTGCTTCTTCAATGGCACTCTTCGCCGCTGCCAAATCATTTTGATCCAGTGCTTCATCAGCCAGTGCTATCTTGGCATTAAATTCGTCTCTCTGGGCTGGTGTGTACTTTGACCAAAGTTCTTCATAGGCCGCAGTTTGTGCCTGAGCCGACTCTAAAGCGCTGCGCCGACTATCAAGCCCAGGGTGGTCAGGCTCGATCGCTGCAGCACGGGCCATTAGCTCGTGAGCCTGATCGAAGTCGCCTACCTCAATACTTGCATCGACCTGTGACAAGAATTTCTGCACGCGCTGAGATTGCACATTCGCCAGGTTGTTCTCTTCCGACAGCAAGTCTATCTCGGCCTGCATGCGCTCAAGGTTATTGCTGTCGGCAAAGTAACCGCCATAGTCAATGAGCATTTGACGGGCCTTATCAATATCCTTGTCAGCAATGGCTTTGTCGATTTCTGCGGTATAAAGAACCCCTACCTCTTCCATGCCTTGCTGAGCAGCATCATTTCGACTATCCATTGACAGTACTTTATAAAACGACGAAGCCGCGACGGTCAGGTTTTCCTCATTCATTGCACTAAAGGCTTTCGCCAACTCGGCAGTGACGGCGCGCTGATCTTTACTGGCGCCGCCCTGTTGACCCTGCCACCAGGTATAGCCGCCGAAGCCGGCACCGGCTAACACCACGACCACAACGAGCATTCGCAACACCGACCCACCAGACTTGCTTTGAGTCCGACCATTATTTGCGTAAGTACCGCTAACCAGCCGTTCTCGCTGGGTGCCCGCCTCCAAGCGGTAAGGTCGCGAGGACGAAGACACTGCAGGTGAAGAGGAATGACTGAGGCGAGTGGACTCCATGCCGGCTACAGAGGTCATTGCCGACTCATCAATGGGCATATCGGTTGTAGCGGCCTTGGGCGCTTCGATTCCCTCGGTTAGCACCTGATCATCGGCAAACCCTGAGCTCGCCTCCATAAAGGCCTGGTACAGCTCCTCGCCCGTTTGGAAGCGGTCATCGGCAGCCTTCGCTAGCCCCTTATTAAGGAACGCCTGATACGCCTCCAAGTGTTCCGGCAGCGTAGGAATATCTTCGGTCAGGTGCTTTACGGCTGTAGTAACCGCGGAGTCTGATTCGTAGGGCAGCGTTTTGGTAAGCATTTCGTAGGCCAACACGACCAGGGCATAAAGGTCGGACCTGCCATCAACTTCTTGACCCTTGGCTTGCTCCGGACTCATGTAACTGGGCGTACCCACCATTAGTCCGGTTTGTGTCATCTGAGTACCGGAGTTTGCGGCGCGGGCGATACCAAAATCGGCCAACACAAAGTCTTCGGTATCGCGCATCATAATGTTGCTGGGCTTGATGTCGCGGTGAACATAACCACGGCCTGCTGCGTAATCTAACGCCTCAGTCATGTGTCGCATTATCGTGTAGATCTGTTTCTGCGGCATCTCTGCATGAATAAAGTCAGAGAGCTCACCCGCGCCCAACAACTCCATCGCGATGTAGTTGTATCCATCGAATGTGTTGACGTCGTAAATCTGCAGAATGTGTGGGTGAGTGAGGCGAGCAGAAATTCGTGCCTCTCGAATGAAGCGCTCGGAGAAATTCTCGTCCGAGTTCATACCGGGGTCCATCACCTTGATCGCCACTTCGCGGTCAAGATTGAGGTGCAGCGCACGATAGACCGTGGCCATACCGCCACGCCCGAGGCGTTCGTACAACTCGTATCCCGGTAACTCGAAATCTGCCATTAATCTTCTTTTCTAAAGCTGCCGTTTCAGAGTCTCATAGAATAAACACATAGCCGCTTACATACAATTACAGCAAAGACGTGAAAAATTGGCGTGAATGTCTTCATTGATGGTATACACTGTTAAGAATAACGAAAAAAATATTAGCTATGCTTAACAGGCGAAGAAGAAAAAGTAGAATCCTGAATGAGAGCATTTTCGGCAGATAGCCACCCGGGACACAAACGGGGACACAACGAAGACTGCTACCAGGCCAGCCCTGAGCAACAACTTTGGTTGGTTGCAGATGGTGTCGGTGGCCACTCCAATGGAGAAGTCGCCTCGGCCATTGTTCGCGATACCCTGGATAAGGACCTGGCCAAAGGATCCAGCCTTATCGATGCTATCCACCACTCACACGCAGAAATCCTGAAAGAAATCGCAACGCGCGAAGGCAGCAACATGGGATCCACGGTGGTGGCCCTGCACCTAAAAGAAAGCGCCTACGAGGTCGCCTGGGTGGGAGACAGTCGCGCCTATTTATTTGATGGCGAGAAAATCAAACAAATCACCAGGGACCACAACCCCGTCAGTGAAATGCTCGCCCGTGGAGCCATCACGCCCGAGCAGGCTGCCAATCATCCCGAGCGAAACGTGCTTAGCCAGTCCCTTGGCGTATCCGATACAATCACCGTATCCCCCGACCGTATTCGCGGTGAGATACAAACAGGCCAGCAAATTTTGCTGTGCAGCGATGGTCTCACGGATGAATTAACCGACTCAGAGATTGAAAAGATCATGTCGGTGGAGAGAAACCCGGATGACCAGGTAAAAGCCTTGATTCAAGGCGCTCTCGATTCAGGCGGTCGCGACAACGTCACCGTCGTGGTGGTCGGAGAAAAAACTGAGCAATCAGATAACGCCCCAAGACCGACGCGAAACCGCGATACGCTTTCTGCCGCGCAAGCAGTGAATGCTCCCGCTGGAGCAGGACACGATAAGATGGTCTGGATTCTACTAGCGACCATGGTCACTCTGGCCATTCTTTGGATGGTCTGGTAACTCACCCAGACCCGCCCCTTTCAAGCATCCAAGTCAGGCCGGTCCGTGTTTCTCAATTTCCGACGCTTGAATAAACGTTGTCTGATCAGACGCCTGTCGCTCACTGTGAGGTCGTGACAGATTCTCGGTTACCCTGAAAATAATATCGTGAAAGCGCAACTCGTCATCGTGACGAAGCTGTTGCCTGCCGCTGCATCGCTTGCCATTAATCATGGTTCCGTTTGACGACCCCAGGTCTTCAATAAACAAATGACCGTCGGTCGATTCAAGCCTGGCATGCTGCCTCGATATATGCGGGCTGACCACTGCCAGATCGCATTCAAGTGCTCGCCCCAGAACGATGGGCTCGTGAACCGCGTAACTGAGGCCGCTTAGTGGCCCCGTCTCGGCAGAAACCACCCAGTGCATTTCTCTATCCTCATCACCTTTGCGCAAGAAGGTAGACACGCCATGCCGGCGTTTATCAGTCACCGGCGCAATGTTATCGAGCACGCGACGCTCTACGAAAGATTGCGTACGGACGATGCCGCTGGTAGAAATTTGGTAAAACCATGCGAGGGCGAAATTAACAGGAAAGCCCAGAACGGCGATGTATAGGAAGTACCTCGAGAGCAGGTCTGCATCGTAGCCTAGCGCAGGCGCTACAATGTCCAACACCTGAAGCGCACCCCAGCACACCAGGATGTAGAGAAGACAGGTGCGAATCACCTTCCGTCTTCGAAGTTCGCTAAAAAATGAACCGGTAGATTTACTGTCGTCCATGAGTCACCCACACATTCTTAGTTATAAACATAACTATAGCGCAGAAGCTCAGCTTAAGTGAATCCGCAAAGCTTCGGCTTCGCTTTCAGGTTTTTGGGCGTCGAAGTATTGAGAGAATGCCGCATGGCGCTCCTCGTCACTGATCGACAGGACTGCGGCCACCTCATCAAACGCTGCCAGCTCATCACTCCCCTGCCGGCCATCGGCAGCGATTACCTCTAACAGCATTACCAGAACATCGACACGCTCAGTTGAGGAAAGCGTATTGCGCAGTACATTGCCAACCATGGCAAGATCAAGATTGCTGGCATAAAGCGCAAGAGCTTGCGACAGCTTTTTCTGAGCCGATGGCTCTTCCAGTTCAAAATGGTCAGCCACCAAACTCACCATTGCAGTTGCTTCCGCATCACAAATCACACCGTCACCCAGTGCAACATGTTCCAATAATGCGGCCACTAAAAATCGTGGATCAAAAAAGCTGCCTCTGGGAGCAGCAGTCACGACGAGTTTGTCGCCTTCAAGGATTAGGCCGTAGCCGGTCGCTGACATTGGTCTTGGTCTCGCAATTTGTTCTGCAGAAATTATAGATCAAGATGCCTGCTTGTCGAACGCGGAAATACGCTGGGGATAGTGTGAACCTGCCCTGCAACTAATCGGCTATGCTCGTATTACGTTACCTTGCCAAACCATCGAATAATGGACAGCGATCAAAAGAGGTAGATACAAAAAAGCCCCACCCAAAGGTGAGGCTTTTTTGTATATGGCGGACCGGACGGGACTCGAACCCGCGACCTCCGGCGTGACAGGCCGGCATTCTAACCAACTGAACTACCGGTCCAAAACGGTAGAATTCTTTGTTCGGTAATGGTGGGTGATGACGGGATCGAACCGCCGACCCTCTGCTTGTAAGGCAGATGCTCTCCCAGCTGAGCTAATCACCCCCGAACCGAGAACGCGCATTATAGAGATTTGTCTTGGACTGTCAAACGTTCGAGAGAAAATAATTTCAAATTTTAGAAATTATTAAAAGCTGTTGATTTTAGTAGTAAAATTCTCACTCTGCGGCTTAATTAAACCGCCCTCCGAGACAGACTTGAAAGGCCTAAATCGCCAGGTACCGACTATGGAAATATACAAAGAATTTCACTTTGAGGCAGCACATCGCCTACCCAACGTACCGGAAGGTCATAAGTGCGCTCGTCTGCACGGGCACTCTTTTCTGGTGCGCCTTTGCGTGAGCGGCGACGCCCCGGAACCCAGCGGTTGGGTCATGGATTTTGGCGACATTAAAAGCGCCTTCAAGCCTATCTATGATCAGCTAGACCATTACTACCTCAACGATATCAGCGGACTCGAAAACCCCACCAGCGAGAATATCGCCCGATGGATCTGGCAGCGCCTGAAGCCGAACCTTCCCGCACTCAGCCGGGTAGAAATTCGTGAAACCTGCACCAGTGGCTGTATATATACGGGCGACTAAAACTCGCCGCAAAAAGCCGGTAACACTAGTAATAATGCTTGACGAATACAGCGGATCTACAAATAAAGGCTGGAAGCATACCCCGCCTTTGCGACGCCTCCTAAAACTGCGGTAACTGTTTCCCAAAAACGTAACAAGTTACCGTTGGTAGCACCGAACGCAATGTTATACACAAAAGGTTAGTGGTCATAAAAGTATCACGGAGTTACCGAGCACTTTAACTTTTTGGCTTTAGATAAAAACTATAAGCTATTGTTTTTTATAAAAAAGAACTCTTTGGTTGTTTTTTGACCAATTTATTAAAACGACGACATGACAGGCGCTTTGCGGCGGGTTGGACAACTTGTCCACTGCGTTATCCACAGAATCTGTGGAAAACTATTTAGCCGCCTGTTACTGAACGTCCCGCCCTACACGCAACGAAAAGTCGCGCTTCAAGCGCTCCGACCCAGGCCACTGAGCAACATTCTCTCGAGATAAGACCGGATCCGAGCGCTGGACTTCAATTCCAGGCCCATTTGCGGAAACAGTGTCATGGACACCGCCAATCGCATGACAAAGTCGGTGGCGGCCGAGACATCAAGGTCGTCGGCAATTTCTCCCTGGGCTTGCGCCTGCTTGATATGAGGCGGCCAGAACGCGACACTTCTCCTGTAGAAAGCGGGATCGAGAAACATGCTCGCCACGGTATCTGGCTCGGTCTGGGCAAGACTCGCAAATATCCCTTCCTGGGTATCTTTGCGCCCGGCCACCACCGCATGAGTCACCTTGTCGACCAATGTCGGCAGGTTTTCTAGCGCAGCCTCCGTACGATTCAGGAAAATAGCCTGACGACGCCTGAATACTCCCTGAATCAAGCTATCCTTATCACCGAAATGGCGATAAATCGAACCTCGAGACAGCTTGCCGACTCTCGCCACCTCCCCCATCGATGTGCGCCGAATACCGAAACGGTGGATACACTGCTCTCCAGCGTCCAGTATGCGAATAACCATGGGGTCGGCGTAGTCTGTCGTGTTGAACTGACCGTCGGACATCTTGGAGTACTACCTTGATTCGAATTAACAAATAAACAATAATCGTATTTTGTTCATTTGTCTATGCAAGCACCATCGTCAGGGAAAGGGTTATGACTGAGACCATAGAAAAGTACGACTACATTATTGTTGGCGCCGGTTCAGCCGGTTGCGCTTTAGCCTATCGCCTGTCACGCGAGGCCAGCCGAAAAGTACTGTTGCTGGAAGCGGGCGGTAAAGACAGCTTCCCGATGATTCACATTCCACTCGGTTTTGCCTTCATGATGAAAAACCCCAAGGTGAACTGGTGCTACGAGACCGAACCCGAACCCAACATGCACAATCGAAAAATCTCCTGGCCCCGAGGCAAGGTATTGGGAGGCACGAGCTGCATCAACGGCATGGTTTACATCCGCGGCCAACAAGAGGACTACGATGCCTGGGCTGATGCCGGCAACGAAGGCTGGTCCTATGAAGAGGTACTCCCCTACTTCAAGCGCTCCGAGCACAAAGCCGAGGGGCCCAACGACTATCACGGCTATGGCGGACCATTATGGGTTGAGGGTTGTGCCATTGAGGACAAACTCGAGCTTGCCGACATGTTCGTCCAGGCCGCAGTACAAACAGGTTTGCCCTTCAACGAAGACTTCAACGGGGCCAGTCAGGAAGGCGCCGGGGATTACCAGCGCAATATCTGTAAGGGTAAGCGGCAAAGCACAGCCCGAACTTTTCTTAAAGCTTGCCAGAACCGTCCTAACCTCACCGTTCTCACCGGTGCGTTAGCGGAAAAGATTCTTTTTGAAGACCAGCGCGCAATTGGAGTGCAATTCAATCGCAAGGGTGAAACCGAACGCGCCTATGCCAGCGGGGAGGTCATCCTCAGCGGCGGCGTGATTAACTCACCGCAACTACTCGAGCTCTCTGGCATCGGCCAGAAAGATCACCTGGAAAAGCTAGGGATCGAAGTCCTGAAAGATCTACCCGGTGTCGGGGAAAACCTTCAAGACCACCTGACAATCAATATTCAACAAGGCATCGATGGAATTGGAACCTTCTATGAAGAAACCAGACCATTGGCGCTAGTGAAAAACCTGCTCAAGTACTTCACCAAAGGCAATGGCTTGCTTTCTCACCCCGCCGCCCAGGTGGGCGTGTTCTTCCGGACCAACGATTCGCTGAAAACCCCGGACGCACAAATTCACTTTGCACCAGCCGCCAGCGAAGCGGACAAGAAGGGCAACTTGAAACCCAAGCCAGGGACCACCGCAACGGTTTGTCACTTAAACCCCGAAAGCCGCGGTAGTGTCCACATCACTAGCACCCAGGCGACAGATTACCCTCGAATCAGGGCAAACTATCTCGATTCCGAGTCAGACCGAAATGCCATGATCGCAGCGGTAAGAAAAGTCAGGGAGATCTTTCAAGCGCCCGCCCTCAAGAAACACCTAAGTCATGAATTTTCGCCAGGTGATGCCGTTCAGAGTGACCAGGACATTCTCTCTTTCATCAGAGCGGAGGCTGAATCGGTTTATCACCCGGTAGGAACCTGCAAAATGGGCAGCGACCGCGAGGCAGTGGTCGACTCGCGCTTACGCGTCCATGGCATACAGGGGCTGCGAGTTGCCGACGCTTCTATCATGCCCAACATAATATCTGGAAACACTCACGCCCCCTCGGTGATGATCGCAGAGCGATGCGCCGACATGTTACTGCAGGACGCCGGTATTAAAGTAGCGCCACCCCAGGGCCTTGAAGCAGAAACAGATCACAACCAGACACAGGCGCGGCTAAAGGCCGTGGCCACCAACGGATAAGCCAGGAGAATCGCCATGAACGCCCCTACCCAACAGCACACAGTAGAACTTGAATTAAACCGCATTCTGGACAGCCAGCGCAGTGCTTTTAAGTCCGAAGGGCCTGTCGCACTTGAAACTCGGATTGACCGTCTGGATCGCTGCATCGCGATGTTAGTCGATAACCAGCAGGCTATTTGCAACGCGGTCAACAAAGATTTCGGTTGTCGGTCAAAGCATGTGACTTTAATGACCGACATTATGAACTCTGTCGGCAGCCTTAAGTTTGTCAAAAAGAATATCAAGAAGTGGATGAAGCCTGAAAAGCGCACGCCGTTTGTTCCTATGAATTTTCTTGGAGGCAAGGCATTCATCAAGCATCAGCCAAAAGGGGTGGTCGGCATCATGACCCCCTGGAACGTACCAGTAAACATGATTTTCAGCCCTCTAGCGGACGTTCTCGGCGCCGGCAACCGAGCCATGGTGAAGCCCTCTGAGTTCACGCCGCATACCGCTGAGTTAATGAAAAACCTGTTCGCCCAATATTTCGAAGAGAGCGAAGTCTGTGTGGTAACGGGCGGTCCTGAAGTTGGCGCGGCGTTCAGTTCACTGGCCTTTGACCACATCATCTTCACCGGTGCCACCAGCATCGGACGCCTGGTAATGAAAGCGGCCGCCGAAAATATGGTGCCGGTGACACTGGAATTGGGCGGAAAATCTCCCGTGGTGATCTCTGAAAATGTCGATATCAACAAGGCCGCCGAATCGATCATCTCAGGCAAGGCCATGAACGGTGGCCAATTGTGCATCAGCCCAGATTACTGCTTTGTACCCCAGGGCAAACTGGAAGCGTTTGTGAGGCAATGCCGAGAAGTGGTCGCTGCGCAATACCCCAGCATTCAGGGTAATCCGGACTTCACCGCTTGTATTAACGAACGACACTTTGACCGGGTTAAGGGCTATATCGAAGAAGCGAGGAAAAGGGGCGCTCGCATCGTTTCTTTGTGTCCCGAGGGTGAAGAGTTCTCTAATCCAGACGAGCACAAGATTGCTCTGCACCTGATCATCGACCCCGATGACGATCTGGCCTGCATGCAGGACGAAATTTTCGGTGCGGTAATGAATATCAAAACGTACTCAGACGTTGACGAAGCTATCGACTTTATTAACGAGCGCGAGCGGCCACTGGCGCTGTATTACTTTGGCAACGATAAGGCCGAGCAAGCCAAAGTGTTAGACAACACTATTTCAGGCGGGGTGACGGTCAACAATGTGACAATGCATGTTGCCTGCGACGACCTGCCTTTTGGCGGTATCGGTCACAGTGGCATGGGAAGCTATCGGGGAAGAGACGGTTTCCGCACCTTCAGCCACGCTCGGTCCGTGTATCAGGAGGGCTGGGTTAATCTGTCAAAGCTCGCGGGAACACTGCCACCGTTCGGTCAAAAAGTAGAGCAGATGCTGGAATCACAGATCAAAAAATAGTCAGTCTAAAGCTGGCGGCGCTGTTGACTGGCGCTCGCCGGCGGTGCGCTTCTTCTTGCTTTAGTCTTAATGCAGAACTCTTGGCTGCTCGCTGACGATCACTGACTGCAACTGTTTGCCGAGCATGATCACATGACCCTGGCGTCGTTCGACGCCATCCATACTGTAATCAAAACGAAACTGGCGCCAAACGCGCCAGCGCCCTTGGTCATCCCGGCTCAACGAAAACTTCTGAATGTGCACCGACTGATCGAGTAGTTGGAAATCGTCCCGCTTTCCTGCCAACGCAACGTGCTGCAAGGCCAGCTCGCGAACCCGGGTGGCAGCAAGAAAATGCACGCAGACGCCGCCGAAGGCCAGCAGCACGAGCACCTCTCCAAGACTAAAATACAACGTCATTTTCTCCGATTGTTTGAATCATCTGCGCTAGCTTACTTGCCAAGCGGCCCAACGTATACAATTTCACTGTCCAAGTGTATTGTGAATCCTCATGCAGACTCCAACAAGCTTGAACACACCGACAGCTCGCCAGCGTCAGCGCCAGCATACTCGCCAGCAAATTCTTGCCGCGGCAATAACCACCTTCGCTCGTTCCGGCTTTGAAGCAGCCTCTTTGGCGGCGATTGCGGCTCGCGCAGATGTCAAAAAGGCGCTTGTACAATATCACTTCTCAACCAAGGACCAACTCTGGAAAGAGTCCGCCCAGCTACTATGGCAGCAACGCAACGAATCCTTAGCCATAACGACGTCTGAGAAGGAAGACAGTAACCCACTGCAAACCATGCGGCGCGGATTTGTCGCGTTCATTGAATTTAGCGTCGCCAATCCCGAATGGTTATGGTTCATGTTTCATGAAGCAGCGGTCGGCGGTGAGCGGCAGGCCTGGTTACTGAAAAACTGCATGGCGGCAGACTACAAAATGGGCGAGGCGTTTGTGAAAGAGTATCAACGCCAGGGGCTAATTCGTAAGGGTGACGCACTGCACCTCTTACATATTATTTCGGGGGCACTCACCTACAACCTGCTGGTAGCGCCAATGACCTTAAAAGCCACCGGCCTGAATTTGGCGTCTGAGCAGGCTATCGAAGAGCAGGTGAGCTTGCTACAAGAGCTCTTGCGACCCTAGAGCGAGTAGTGTTGCTGTAAGAAGCGGCCCACTATACCGTTGAACAGCGCGGGCTGTTGCGCATGAAGCCAGTGACCGCAGCCGGGCATTACCTTTACCTCAGCGGCTGGAAAGAGTTGCAGCACCCTCTCCCGATGTTCCGGCAAAATGTAATCAGAGTCACCGCCTTTGATAAACAATACCGGCCCCTGAAAAGGCATTTTAACGTCGGGCTCGGCGCGAACCGCTGCATAATCACGCTTTATGCCCTGCAAATTAAAACGCCAGTCGTAATGCCCGTCTTTTGTGCGTTTTAAACTCATTAGCAAGAATTGTATAACGCCGTCTTCCTCGAGATAACGCGACATGATCTCTGATGCCTCTGAGCGAGATTGTACGGAGGCCGAGGTCACAGCATCGAGCGCGGCAAAAACGCTATCGTGATGCGGCGGGTAACTCACTGGCGCAATGTCGGCCACCACAGCCACTGCACAGCGCTGTGGCTGCGACAATGCAATTTCCATGGCCACTTTGCCACCCAGAGAATGACCCACGAAAGCTGGCGTTGACAGATTTGTACTGTCCATCCAGCCAAGTACCTCTTCCGCCAAATTCGCGAGGCTGGCTTGTGCCATCCATTCGGAGCGTCCGTGGTTGGGCAGATCAATACTGTAGACCGTAAAATTGTCCGCAAGCGACCGGGCAAGCGCACCCAAGTTTCCTCCAGAGCCGAATAAGCCGTGCATAAGCACGATGGGCGGACCTTCACCGGTAATGCTGTGTCTGATTGGAGATTTTGCTACCATGCGCTCCACTATAACGGATTGGATTCCAGCATGCGTGTATTTGCTCTTCTCAACATCAGAACCTATTGCCTAGTCGTGATGGCGCTGGCCCTTGTCAGCTGTGCCGGCGCACCCACCTATAACGCCACAACGTTTCCCTTTGAACTGAATGAGGAGAAACTCGCTGGCGAGGAGATAAAGACTGTCGTCATACCACACGTTAATCTCGGCTCTGCTTCACGCAAATACCTGCAAGAAGAAGCGCCTAGAATCGACGGATTCGTTAGTACCTACCTTAAAGACAATGGCTACAAAGTCATCGATCAGCGCGAATTCAAGCAGCTATGGAATACCGCTGAACGTGCCTTCGGCAATCCGATAGACCCCACGACTGGCCGGGTTAACATGAAGACCTTCGCCCAAATCATGACCAGTGTCAGGGATGAGATGACCAAAGAGTTCAAACTGGACGCCTTCGTGTTTACCGACCTGATCGAACTTGAAGTGGCTTTCTCCGGTGGGCTTAAGCACCTGGCGCGCTGGGATGGCGTTACTCGCAAGCCACCGCTTCAAGGCCCTGGTTCAGGCGTGTCCGCTGACTTCGATTGGAACACGCCGGCGGCGGTCGCTTCGCTGCAAGTGAGTGTGTTCGACATGGAACTTCAGCGGGTCTTTTTCAGCCGCGGGGGCATAGATGCCACCGAAGCCATTGATACTCGTTCATCCAGCGGACGATTTACCCGTCGTCGTAACCTTCTGGAGAATGAGGCCTTTATCATGGAAGGCGTACAACTTGCCTTTCACCCACTCATTGAAATGGAAAAGTGGCCCGGTAACCCCTAGCGCCTGAACGGCCTGGCTAAGCCAAGGTTTCCAGGCCCCGTTCAATGCACCACAAAGCAGACAAGCTACCCAATACATACACTGGCACCCAGCGCAGGCGATCTTCCCATGGTGCCAGAGGCTTGCGCACCAACCACCAGACTGCCATTACCGCTAAAATAAACGCAATCTGACCTATCTCAATGCCGATGTTAAAGAACAACAGCGCCAAAGGAACGTTGTCCTGGGGCAGCCCTGTCTCAGCCAGGGCTCCTGCGAAACCCATGCCATGCAGCAGGCCAAATCCACCGGCAAGCCACCAGGGGTTGCGCCAGAGAATATCGTTACGTTCTTTGCGAGTGAGCTCCACTGCGAGTACGAAAATACTCACCGCAATCGTAAACTCCACCAAAGCCACTGGATAATCGAAGAAACCCAGGGTCACCAATGAAAGCGTAATGCTGTGGCCCACGGTGAAGGCCGTAATGGTCCACAGTAGTCGAGTGCCGCCTCCCACGAGCAACAGCAGGCCAAACACGAAGAGCAGGTGATCAATGCCGCCCCAAATATGCTCCATTCCAAGGTAACTGTAGTCACCCATGACTTCACCGGCACCGGACTCGGCGGGCACCAGAAACTGAGACTGCTCCGCATTGAGAACCTGCTGATACTGGCGGCCATCCAACAAACTAACCATCACCATCGCCGAGGCCTGGTTTGGCCCCATACCCTCGATGCCAAGGACCTCGCCAACCAAACCGTCTTCTCCCAGTTCGGAGCATGCCAACTGAAAGCTACTGACCTTACCCGTGCCCTCCATCTGTGGTGCATTCGCCTGAGTCACTTCACAGGATTGTGGCCAGATGGGGCGCATTGGAATACTGCTCGTCGCCTGTGCGGGTGTTTTCCACACCAGGTGGTACTGCCCCGCAGCAATTTCATTGACCTTGAGAAGGGAAGGCGCAAATCGATGAGCCTGCGCAGAGAGGCTAAAGCCCAGGCAAAGCATGAGTGCGATGACTACTCTAACGATTTTCATAACACCACCTCATAATCTTCGCGCATTCTTTCCGTACTCTCCTGCAGCGCCGCACTGCGAGCCCGCGACTCTATATCCCTGACCAAAATCACTCTCACTTCCTCAAGCGTTGCATCCCGGCTGGGCTCCAAGGCGTCAACATAAACATAGTGCAGGCCATAGGTGGATCGCACTGGGCCGGACCACTGCCCTGCCTCGGGATCTGAGTCTTCCAGGTTAACGACGAAGGCTGCGCCAAAGTGGCGGGCCAACTGTTCAGGGGTCTGACTCGTAAAGCGGTAGCCGGGCAAGAAGGGTGAACTCAGTTCCCGCGCCTGTTCGGGGCTCAAGCTTTCCTCGCGAATCTTGGCAATAGCAGCATCGATTTCACCCTCGCGCTCACGATTAAAATAAATGTGTTCAATCGAGTAGCGCGGCGGACGCCGAAGCTCCTCTCGACGCTTTTCAAACTCTGAGTTAATTTCTTCGTCAGTCGCTGCCCCAGGCGGATTACTCGCCAGCATTAATTGCTCAATAATCTGGATCAGTCGACGTTTAACGACTTCATCGCCCAGGTGCAGACGCATTTCCAAGGCTTGTTTATACAGTTCTTCATCACTGCGACCATCGGCCAGACCCAAAAAATGCATGTTGCGTAATAGCCGCTGATAAACAACGGTATCGTAGAGATGCAGTTCCAGCTCCAGAGCTCGCTGGAACATCATGTCCCTGTCCAGTTCTGCCACTATCATGCGCTGCATCTGGTCCTCTGAAGGAAGCCGGCCAACCGTAGACGTCCATTGCTGCTGCAAGGCGTCAACCCGAACTTCAGATAGCGGACCAATAACCACAGGCGGCTCTGGAAACAGCTTTCCCTGAGCCCAGAAAAGTCCCGCTCCAAGCACGAGAAAGTGTATCCAGGGCCGATTAAGCCTGGTGAGAAACTTCATTCATTAACTCCTGAAACTGGATAGTGAGAACACGAAAAGTCGCGTCACCATTGACTGACAAAGTCATTAACAGAGAGGGACGGCAAGGGTTTGGGGTCGCCTTCCCTGGTACCCAAATACAAAAATCCGGTGATTTCTTCGTTCTCGGACAGACCAAGTCCGTCCATGACATTACGATCAAAAGCCGCATCTCCGGTGCGCCAGACGCCCGCGTAACCCAGTGTTTCTGCAGCCAGCAACAAACCGTGAGCCGCACATCCGGCTGACAACCTCTGCTCAATGTGAGGAACCTTCGGGTGTTCACTCATTCTGGCCACGACCACGACAATCAGAGGCGCTCTAAGTGGTGATTTTTCGGCCTTCTCCTGAGCGGCTTCATCGACCAGTGCGTTACGTGCCAACAGAGCTTCACGAAGCAACTTCCCTAGTGCCTGCCGACGACCTCCCTCTACGCTGATAAATCGCCACGGCCGCAAACGAGCATGGTCAGGCGCACGCATTGCAACACTGAACATGCTTTCGAGTTCAGCCGCTGAGGGGGCCGGCGTCGTTAATTTAGGCGCAGAATTTCTCTGCTGAAGAAAGTGAAGTAAATCGTTCATGACCGATATCACAAAAAAATCGAGCCGCAATAATAGCAGCAAAATACGGGCGTGTGACCGTTAAGGAGGAGCGTCTCCGATGAGTATATTCATAAAACCTTCATCACCGGCCACGGCGTCTACATTGTCACACCATTTTGACAATTCATCGGCCGAGGACCTGACCAAGCGATGCTCAATGTGATCAATAATCCACATCGGCTGCCCAAGCTCTGCCAGCAGCGTAATCAGTGCTCTGCCACTACTGCCGCTCTGGCGCAACGAAAGCGGTGTTAGTTCAATAATAATGCGCGGGGCTACGTTTAGCCCAAGGAGCAGTGGCATCAGCCCCTGGATTACTTCGAACTCCGAGCCTTGGGTATCGACTTTTAACAAGTCCAGTCGTTGAATACGCGAGCCCAGGTAATCACTACCTCGCAGTAAGGTAATAGCGGTGCTCTCTCTGACGTGATCCGTCGTGAAAATCTGGTGATCACCGAGATTATCTTCACTGAGATAAAGGTTTGCCTCCCCCGCCACCGCAGCCAGCCCGGCTTGCTCAGCGCAGATAATGTGCGCCAGGTCATTGTGACTGGCGCTCGCCATTAATAATGCATAATTAGTCGGGTCAGGCTCAAAGGCGTAAACGGATCCCGCTTCGCCTACCCGGGTTGCCGCCAACAGCGAAAAGTAACCAATATTGGCACCCACATCGACGAATATGTCCCCGGGCTGCAGCAGTTGCAGTACCAAAGAACTCTCATAGGGCTCCCACACGCCCTCCTCCCTTAGCTGGCGGGACACGTGCATGTCCTGCTCACCATGGATATACATGGCCAGGTCGACATCAAGATCAGGGGCCGTGAGGGGAACACAGGATTGGTCAGGTGCCATCAATGCGCTTTCACCTTACGCTTGTCGCATCGGCTACAGCGGTAAAGCGTGACCAATTTGCCCTGCTTCACATCGAATTGCTTGGCTTTATCAACCACCCATTTATGATGGCCGTGTTTGCACAGGGTCTTGCCCTTGTGCTGCTCCTTCAATGAGGGCTTTCGAAAAGGGATAACGTCAGCCATAAACTACATCAGCGTGCGTTGCAGGGCCGAATTCCAGGAATCTAGTCTCTTGCGCCGCGTGGATGCGTTCATTTGTACCGCAAACTCACGCTCTGACTGCCAGATACGCCGGACTTCTGCAGGACTTTGCCAAAGGCCGACCCCAAGACCTGCCAGGTAACAGGCCCCGGCAACGGTTGTCTCGATCACCTGGGGTCGAATCAGCTTGCGGCCCAATACATCGGCCTGAATTTGCATCAGCAGGTTATTCGCTGCCGCTCCTCCGTCGACTCGAAGCGGCTTCATCCGCTTGCCCAGGTCCGCTTCCATGGCGCGAAGGATATCAGCGTTCTGCAGCGCCATTGCGTCAAGCGTGGCCCTCGCGATATGCCCTCGCTCAGTACCGCGAGTCAGCCCCGTTAGAGTCCCTCTGGCTTCTGGTGCCCAATGGGGCGCTCCGAGGCCCGTTAACGCGGGCACAAACTCCACGCCCGCGTGATCCGTGACACTACCCGCCAGCGGTTCGATATCAGGTGCCCGCTTGATCATCTGCAGACCGTCTCGCAACCATTGAACGGCTGCACCGCAAATAAATGCTCCGCCCTCCAGGGCATAAACGGGCTTGGCGTCGTCTCCCAATTGCCAGGCAACGGTCGTTAATAAACCGGAGCGAGACTGTAAAAGTTCTGCTCCCGTATTCATCAAAATAAACGAGCCCGTACCGAACGTGCATTTGGCTTCTCCCTGCGCGAAACAGGCCTGACCGAATAAGGCCGCCTGCTGGTCACCAGCGACTCCGGCGATGGGAATACCATCGGGAAGGCCAGGCACGTTGCGCGTATGTCCTAGCACCCCACTGGAGGCTGAAATTGCAGGAAGAATGTCGCCTGGAACTTCAAAGATATCCAAAAGTTGCTTGTCCCAGCGGCGGGTTTTCAAATTCATCAGAGAGGTTCGTGAGGCATTTGATACGTCAGTGACGTGCGTATCACCGGCGCTGAGTTGCCAAATCAGGTAACTGTCGATGGTACCAGCGGCCACTCTGCCTGCTCGGCGCAGTCGCGACACACCCGAAGTGTTCCTGAGTAGCCAGCGATATTTACTCGCCGAAAAATAAGGGTCGAGCACCAGCCCTGTCTTGCGGCGCACGGTTTTTTCATGGCCTTCAGACTTAAGGTGCTCACAAAAATCAGTCGTGCGACGACACTGCCAGACTATGGCATTATTCAATGGCTCGCCGTTTTGACGGTCCCACAGCAGAGAGGTTTCACGTTGGTTGGTAATGCCAATTGCGGCGATATCGCTGGACTTACAAATGCCCTTGCGCAGGATACTGCGAATCCCCTTGAGCACCGATTCCCAAATATCCGTGGGTCGATGCTCAACCCAACCGGGCTTGGGGTAAAGCTGGGGAAACTCATAATTAACGCTAGCGCGTAACTTGCCGGATGAATCCATCAGGGCGACGGTACTGCCCGTTGTACCCTGGTCGATAGCCAGTATGAAATCTGCCATCTACGATCTACTCCCGATATCCCTCCACCGCTTTAATTTCTAAAAAGTCAGTGAATCCGTGTTCGCCCCATTCACGTCCGTTTCCGGACTGCTTATATCCGCCAAAGGGTACGCCATAGCCACCAGACGCGCCATTAATTTTGACGTTGCCGGCACGTATTCGGGAAGCCACCTGCCGCGCATGCTCAATATCACCGCTCTGCACATAGCCTGCCAAGCCGTAGACCGTGTCATTAGCGACTTCGATGGCTTCCTCTTCTGTGCCATAGGGAATCATTGTTAAAACAGGTCCAAAAATTTCCTCGCGAGCAATCTGCATTTCATTCGTTGCACGCGAGAACACTGTGGGTCTAACGAAGTAACCTTTTTGCACAGTATCGGGCAGGCCGGGACCGCCAGTGATCAACTTGGCCCCCTCATTGATACCTGTTTCAATCAAACCCTGTATCTTGCTGAACTGAACCGCAGATACCACAGGCCCCATGGTCGTAAGTTCATCGGCTGGGTCGCCGACAACAACAGTCTCAGCGACCCTCAATGCAATACCCTCTGCCTCTTGTATTTTTGCAGCCGGGACCAGCATCCGCGACGGCGCATTGCAGGACTGCCCGGTGTTTTCGAACAGAGACAACACACCTTCAGTGACCGCTGTTTCCAGATCGGCATCATCGAGAATAATATTTGCGCTCTTGCCTCCGAGTTCCTGTGCCACCCGCTTTACACTCGGTGCCGCATTTTGAGCCACCAGCACACCCGCCCGGGTAGACCCGGTGAAAGAGACCATGTCGACATCGGGGTGCGCGGACAGCGCCGTTCCCACGCCCGGCCCATCGCCATTCACCATGTTATAAACGCCAGCAGGCACACCCGCCTCGTGCATTATTTCGGACCAGATATAAGCGGAAAGTGGCGCAACCTCGCTGGGTTTTAACACCATGGTGCATCCGACGGCCAATGCCGGGGCCACTTTGCAGGCAATCTGATTTAACGGCCAATTCCATGGAGTGATTAAACCGCACACCCCTATGGGTTCCTTATAGACGCGCGTGTTGTCTATATCGTCTTCAAACTTGAACGTACGCAGCACGCGCAACGCTTCCTGCAGATGACCCAGACCACAATCAGCCTGTTCTTCTCGCGCGAAAGTTTGGGGAGAGCCCATTTCTTCGCGAATCGCGACCGCGACTTCTTCATATCGCTTCTGATAGACCGCAACGCAAGACTCCAATAACTCCACTCTCTCCTGTCGACTACTGCGCCCGAAACCGATGAACGCGTTCTTTGCTGCCAGCACCGCTGCATCGACATCTGTCGCATCTCCCAGAGAGATGACCCCGCACACCTCTTCATTAGCGGGGTTTAAAACATCGCAGTCACGGGCAGTACCTGGATCAACCCAGTGTCCATTGATGTAAAACTGACGATAATCACGCATCTTTGTTCTCCAAACGGGAAATAGCACGAGAAAAGGGAAGAGTGTAGCAGTGCACCGAAGCTTGGGTATCACCCAAGAGGGGTGTACAATCCGCGCGTTTTTTCGCCACTTTCCGGAGCAGCCTCATGGACAATGAAGAACTTACCCTTTTCCGCGACATGGCGCGCCGCGCCTTCGAGCAACTGATCTCTCCCCACTATGAAGAATGGGAAGAGCAACACCTGGTCCCCCGGCAACTCTGGAACCAACTCGGTGAAGCCGGGCTTCTGTGCCCGGATATGCCTGAGGCATACGGCGGAGCCGGCACCTCTGCACAAGTTTGCTTTGCAATGATCGAAGAAATGTCGAACATGGGTTTTGGCGGCCTCGCCAGCGGTTATGGCATTCATTCGAATATCGTTGCGCCTTATATCGAACACTTTGGCACGGAAGAGCAAAAGCAGCAGTGGCTGCCAAAAATGGTCACTGGCGAAGCGGTAGGCGCCCTTGCCATGACCGAACCAGGCGCAGGCTCAGACGTTCAGGGCATACGCACCAGTGCAGTGAAAGATGGCAACGACTGGGTGCTCAACGGCTCCAAAATATTCATCACCAATGGCATTCACGCGGATATCGTTATTGTGGCGGCCATTACCGATCCGGGCAAAGGTGCGAAAGGTACATCGCTGTTCCTGGTAGACACATCACTGGCCGGCTTTGCCAGGGGCAAGAAGATCGAAAAAATCGGTCAGCATGCATCGGACACTGCGGAACTGTTTTTCCAGGACATGCGCTTACCGGCCAATGCACTGTTAGGCGAACTCAATAAAGGCTTCGTCATTATGATGCAGGAACTACCGAGGGAGCGTTTGGGTATTGCTGCACAAGCGGTTGCAGCAGCAGAAGGTGCATTACAGCTCACCATAGATTATGTGCAAGAGAGAAAGGCGTTTGGCCAGACCGTGGGTTCTTTCCAGAACACTCGTTTTACCCTGGCCGATGTCAAAACCGACATCGCATTGAATCGGGCCTTCTACGACCAATGCGCCGACCAATATACCCGCAACGAACTCACTGCCGACGATGCAGCCATGCTGAAATACGCGGCAACTGAAATGCAGTGTAAGACGATTGATCAATGCCTGCAGCTGTTCGGTGGCTATGGCTACACTGCCGAGTATCCGATTTCACGTTACTACACTGATGCACGTATACAGCGCATCTACGGTGGCACTTCAGAAATCATGCGCGAGCTCGTCGCTCGGTCAATGCTCGGCCGCTAATCCACAACCCCGGGCAAATTTTGTCCGGGGTTACTCAGTTGGAAAGTGTGTGTACGACCTTGAACCACTTTTCCATGTCCTCTCGACTGGAATCCTTCAACTCCAGTCCCACCCAAAATCCAGCTTTCCCTTCGGCCGGTTTGACCCACATCGCTTCACCCACCAGCTCCAAATTTTCTTTCCAGTCCTCCATAGGGACAGCAAGATTCAAACGGCTGCCTGCAGCGATCTCTTCTTTAATAAAAATCTTCAGACCACCGACAGACACATCAACGGTTTCGCAGCGAACCACGGGGTTTTCAGCCTCAGATCGACTTCCCCGACTGACTACTTCGATAAAAATCGCCTGCACTACTTCTACGCGCTCATGCTTTCGCCTGTCTGTGAAGTCAAAAGACATTCATCTCTCCCGTATTTTCCACAAGTCACAATGTGCCACGGCCAGGTAAGAAAGGTCTTCATAGAATTGAACAATACTAGAGATTTATCCCGCCAACTGTCCGACCAGGGATAGCATCGAAAGGATAAACAACCCGATTGTCAGCGTAATCGCAGAAAGCACTGTGGTGAGAACGATGATGTTGGCTGCGAGTACGCCATTTCCGCGAGCAGCCACCACCATAATGTAGCCAGATGCAGCCGTGGGCGTGGCCACCAACAAAAACAGCACCCCCAGAGCCTCACCGCGCACACCGAGCAACAGCGCAAGCACAACCGTGATCAGCGGCGAAATGACCAGGCGCCAAAAAGTCGACTCCCAGGCGAGCGGGCCGGAATAACGCAACTCAGACAACTTCATCGCGCCACCGATACAAATCAACATTAGCGGCAGGAAGAAAGCGCTGAGCCAAACACTGGCAGGCTGGACGATGGGTGGTACGGGAACCCCAGACAGGGACACCACGGCACCCGCCGCAATCCCTATGATGAGCGGGTTACGTAGCACCCCCAGAAAAGCATCGCCAATTGAAGTGCCTGTGCCCAAACTACGATTGAGCACAACGACAGCAAGCACATTGTAAAGACTGGTCATGACCGCCACAGCAAGCGCTGCGAGCTGGGCGCCCCGCTCACCATAAGCAGAAATACACAAAGCCACACCCATGATGGCCAGATTAGATCGAAATGCACCTTGTACAAAAATGCCCTGCTCGCTGAGCGCGTGTTGACGCCAGGAACTGTAGAGCCAGCTGGTCAGCGCGACCAGCAGTGTTGCCAGCACACCTGCCAGAAGGTAGGTAGCGGTCATCGCATCGCTGTAATCAACTCCTGCTGCGCTCGCAAACAACATCAGCGGCAAGCCGTAGCGAAAAGACAGACGGGAGATTTTGTCGTTGAGTTCCTGAGACAGCCACCCTAGCTTGGCGACGATAGCGCCCACCACCACCCACCCGAAAGTGGGAAGCGATACCATCAGACAGGTGAAAAAAAGTGTCGTCGCTTCAGCAGTACTCAAGCGAATTCAATCATTGATAAAAGCAGATGTAGCCATCTATTCCAGGCACTCGCCAAGCGCACTTACCAGACTATCGATTTCATGCTTTTCAATAATAAACGGCAGGCCCAGTTGAATAGTATCGGCGCCATAGCGCACGTAGAATCCTTTCTCCCACATCCGCATGGCGACTTCATAGGGCCTGCGCGCCGGCTCACCCGGGTAACTGGCCAACGTTAGCGCCCCTGCAAATCCGTAATTACGGATATCGGTGATATGAGCCCCACCCTTCAACTGGTGCAGAGCTTCTTCAAAATAAGGTGCAAGCTCGGTAACACGCTGCGGCAGCTTCTCCTGTTCCAGGATATCAAGCGCCGCGAGGCCAGCGGCACAGGCCACCGGATGTGCAGAATAGGTATAACCATGTGGAAATTCCAGCATGTACTCTGGCCCACCCTGAGCCATAAACGTCTGGTATATCTCGTTGGAAGCAATCACCGCACCCATGGGGATCGCCCCGTTCGTTAGCTGCTTCGCAATATTCATGATATCCGGCTTCACCCCAAAGGCCTCAGCGCCAGTCATGGCGCCCATGCGACCAAATGCCGTAATGACCTCGTCAAAAATCAGCAGTATGTCGTTGGCATCACAGATATCTCTTAGCCGCTGCAAGTAGCCGGCGGGGGGCGGTATCACACCCGCAGAACCGGCCAGCGGTTCCACAATCACGGCGGCGATATTGGAAGCATCGTGCAGGGCAATCAACTCAACCAATTCATCGGCAAGGTGCCAACCGCTTGCAGGCATTCCCTTGGTGTAGGCATTCTCTTTGAGCATCGTGTGAGAGAGGTGATCAGCGTCTACCGCTGTGCCGAACATTTTGCGATTGGCGCCAATGCCACCCACCGAGATACCACCAAAATTAACTCCGTGATAACCCTTCGCGCGACCGATCAACTTGGTCTTGGTGGGCTGCCCTTTGAGCCGCCAATACGCTCTGGCCATTTTCAGCGATGTGTCGGCTGACTCAGACCCTGAGTTAGTAAAAAAGACGTAATCAAGACCTTCCGGCGTGAGCGATTTGATTTTATTCGCTAGCTGGAATGAACGAGGCTGACCGAACTGAAACGCCGGTGAGTAGTCCAGAGTTTGCATCTGCTGAGTCACCGCGTCCGTAATTTCCTGGCGATTGTGGCCCAATCCGCTGCACCAAAGACCGGAGAGCCCGTCCAGAATACGGCGCCCCTTATCATCAATATAGTAAGCGCCCTCTGCGCCCACGATCATCCTCGGGTCGTCTTTGAACTGCCGGTTACCGGTGTAGGCCATCCAGTGGGCCTCTAACTCTTCACGGCTCAGGGTAGGCGAGATACTTTGCATGCTGGTCATTGGGTTGCACTCAAGTTGTTCGATAAATCCGGCATTCTACGCGTTATTTTTAGTTTCATAAATTAATACCTATCGACTTAAAGTTTCATTATTATTCAACTATAACTTTGACGAGGTAAGTACATGGCTGGCAAGGCTTTGCTTGGGAATGTCACCGACAATGACCTGCGTCTACTGCGGGTGTTCAAGGCTGTCGTTCATTGCGGGGGGTTCTCTGCGGCAGAGCTGGAACTCAACATCAACCGATCCACTATATCCAGACATATCAAAGACTTAGAGACAAGACTAGGGGTAACCCTGTGCCGCAGGGGCCGCGCAGGGTTTGCACTCACGGCGGAGGGCGAACAGGTATTTGATAGTGCAATGAAGATCATGGCAGCAATGGAAGAGTTCCAGCACGACGTGGGTGAACTACACCAACGCCTCACCGGCCCCATGTCTATCGCGATCTTCGACAAAACGGCTTCGAATCCGGCTTGCCGTATTCACCAGGCTTTTGCCCTATTCGATCAGGCCGCCCCAGAAGTTGCGCCCGAGATACACGTAGAGCCCATCAATGCGATTGAGCGCGGCGTCATGGAAGGTAGTTTTCAACTGGGTATCATTCCCGACCACAGGCCCTCTAGCAGCCTGGACTACTACCCTTTATTCAATGAGCAAATGTATCTGTACTGCGCCATGGGCCATCCCCTGTTCGACACCGAGCCACAGAACATTCAGGCGTCCCATGTCAGAAGGTGCCGCTACGTGGGCATTGGCTATCATTCACCAAACATGGAGGCGACCCATAAATTAGGACTTAAACGCCACGCGACTGCCCACGACCAGGAGGCGGTAGCTCACCTGGTTTTGTCGGGACGTTATCTAGGCTACCTGCCCGAACACTATGCCAACAGTTTCGAAGCAGCGGGCAGAATGCGCCGCCTGCTACCCGAAGTGTTTCAATACGTGTGCCAGTTCAGCGCAATCACTCGCCATTCGCCGCCGCCGTCACGGGTAGCGCAAACACTGCTGGACGCGCTAATAGAAGCTCACGATACGAGTATCGCGCAGTCCGCGAAATGAGAACGAAGTCGCAAAACGAAGAGAAAAACACCGACATTTTTCCAACTCTTGCTAGACTTCTGGCTACGATTACCCCTGCGGAGGGGACACAAGATGCGTTGGATTATTGTCTTTGCTGTGGTGGGCGCCGGTTACTGGTACCTCTTTGGAATGGGTCATCAAAGCGGCAGCCCGACCTACGAGCAAAAATTGTTACGCAACAAAAGCGCAATGAGCGAGTGCATCAAAACGGCAGAATACGCCGCCAGTCGCATGGCTACGAGCGCCGATAATGCCGAGTCAGATTGCGCAGCAGAACTCAAACTGTATCGTGAGGATGGCGGTTGGCACAGCTACAAGGACTCACGCCAGTAGCAACGAAAAAGGCCGCTTACAATCGCAAGCGGCCTTCTCTTATCCCTGATTTAAATCAGTCCTGATAGCCGGTAATAGACTTGGCAGCCTGGTAACCAAACGTCATTGACGGGCCCAATGTGGAACCGGGGCCCGGGTAGCAAGGCAATGTGGGGGCGCTGCAGTTTCCGCAAGCATAGAGCCCCTCGATCAAGGATCCATCTTCACGCACCACCTGGGCTTGGGCATTAATCACCATGCCACCCTGGGTACCAAAATCACCAGGGTCCAGCCGCACCGCGTAAAACGGTGGTTTCATCACCGGACCAAGACAGGGATTCGGAGTCACTCTGGGGTCGCCATAGTAACGGTCATACGCAGATTCGCCACGTTGACACTCCGGGTCGACGCCGGTCTTTGCATACTCATTCATATTGGCTACGGTTTCTTCGAGACCGGACACATCCACATCAATGCTGCGCGCCAATTCAGCAATGGTGTCGGCTTTTGCGTAAAAGCCACCCTGCTGGTAATTAAAACTCTTGGGAACCTGCCAATCCGGACGAAACTTGCTGTTAAACAAGGGACCGACAAAGTAGTTGGCTCTGAAATCCGCATCGAAAATCTGCCAGGTCGGATACGTGGGGCTTTCCTCTGTATGCTTGGCAAACGTCTCTAACTGAAACGCCATGTAGTTCTGTGACTCGTTGCTAAAGCGCTTACCCGCAGGGTTCACAATCACCGAACCAGGATAGGAACGCTCCATAACAGACAGCCGGGGGATATCCTCGCCCGGCACCGTAATGGTGTTGCACCACCAGGCCTCATTCAGGCGATGCATTTTTGCGCCAAGCCGCATCGCCTCTTTGTGTGCATCACCCGTATTATCAAAAGTGCCGGCACTCCACTTATGGTCGGTGGGTTGCGGAAGATACTGTTCACGCATCTCCTGGTTATGTTCAAAGCCGCCAGCAGCCAACACAACCGCTTTACGGGCCTGAATGCGCAGGGGTTTCCCATCGCGCATCACCTCCAGGCCAACCACCTTACCCCCCTCTTCCACCAGGCTTGTCATGCTGGTGTTGAGCCACAGGGGCATATCACGGTCGAGCATGGATGCACGCAGTCGCGCTACACCGGCGCAACCTGTAGCCAGGCGTCGATGGAATTTGCTCTTCAGACGCCAAGGGATATCCAGCATGTAATCAAGAAACAGTTTGAAAATAGACTTCCACCAGCCAGGCTGCTGACCGACCATAACGGCGGCCTCAACTTGAGTGATTCCAATCACCCCGGCCAGGTGCATCATCTGGTGCGTGCGGCGAAGTCGCTTCCACTCCTCGCCCAATTCGCTGGCATCAAAGGTCTCGGGTTCCATGGAGCGGTGCCCTTCCATGCCGCCCTCAAGGTTAGTGTAGTAATCGGGGTAATGCTCCAGAGTGACGTAACGCACTTGAGTGCGCTCGTGCAAAAAGTCCACCATCTTGGGTCCATTCTCCAGGAAGGCATCTAACTGATACTCGGGGACCTCCTCCTCCGTAATCAGTTGCCGCAGGTAGGTTTTAGCCTTGTCGAATGAGTCTTCGGCGCCCGCCTCCTTGGCGTAGCGGTTTCCCGGAATCCAAACGCCTCCGCCAGAGATAGAGCTGGTACCTCCGTACAAATCTGACTTCTCGATGACCAGCACATCTTTGGTGCCCATCTCATAGGTGCAAACGGCGGCCGTCATACCCCCATTGCCGGAACCTACGACAACCACGTCGTAACTGTAGTCCCACTGCTGTTCTGCGCTCATTGCCTGCCCCTGATAATTGATGGAGACAATGGTAGCCCACAACGACATCAACATACGTCAATACCGCCGCGTAACCACGGACAGGTTTAACAATTTGGCCGCGTCACCCACATGAGAAAGCCGATGGTTTAACAATCAGACTCTTGCACTTGGATGCGAGGCTTGCATACACTCAGTTAATCCCGATAACAAATCCAAAAGGATCCAATATGAAGCTTCTCTCTCGCAGTACTTTGATAGCCGTGGCCGCAGCGGTCGGTCTGGCCACTTCGGTACAGGTCGTGGCACACCTAGATGATAAAGAACCGATGCAATCCTACAGGCAGTCCTATTTTACGCTGGTAGCGATGAACTTTGGCCCAATTGGGGCGATGGTGAAGGGCGAGATGCCCTGGGATGACGCAAAGCTGAAAGTTTTCGCCAACGAGCTTGGAGCTCTGGGCAACATGGATGTCTCGCGCGCGTTCGCCCCCGGCACTGACAAGGGAACCACCCGGGCCAAACCTGAGATATGGGAGAACCAGGACGACTTCAAGGCCAAGCTCAGCGATATGAGAGAAGCCCTTGCCGGTCTGCAGGTGGCAGCGGGCTCCGGCGACAAAAAAATCGTTGCGCAGGCAGTCGGTGCAGCGGGCAAGTCCTGCAAAGCCTGCCATGATGAGTACAAGGCTAAAAACTACCTCTATTAATTAGCGGTTGCTTCACCACTCGTTCATGACTAATTCATGACAAATTGATGGTTAAGGCGCTACCAAAGCGACTGGGGCTGGGGCGCCTGCTCCAGCCCCCACCAAAGCAAAACTGCTAACCCGGCGGCAATTAGCGCCGCCTTCCAGACTCTCACCGGCGCCTCACGCCCTTCCCTGTCGGTTGCACTCCCAAAAAGCATAGGCTCAATCAGTTGCTTTTTGAGCCACAGCTGGTGATACATGACGGCCAGAATGTGGAGCGACACCAAACCCAAAAGAATATTGAAGGCCCATTCATGGATCACCCCCATTAGATCTTGCATCGGCTGGGGGGCCGCATAGTAAAGGGGGCCCGAGAACAAAATATCATCACTGTTGAAGAGCCCGCTGATCGCCTGCAGCAGCAAAAGGCAAAGCAATGCGAGTACGGACCATCCCCCCAAAGGATTGTGACCCGGCGTTGCACTGGCCTGCCCCCGTAAGTAGCTCACTACCGACGTGGGGCCAACCACGAAATCATTGAACCGGGAGTGCACGCTGCCGACAACGCCCCATAGAACCCGCGTGAGCAACAGCACAATCATGATTTTGCCCGTCACTTCATGCACATCATAGCGTTCAAATTCGGCACTCCACCAAGCCACGGCAAAGCATACGACCATTGACCAATGAAACAGGCGGGTTGGAATATCCCAGATAGGATGGGTCGAATGCATATTGATATCAGTTCAGTGGCATCAGGGGCTGAAACTCTGGATCCACGTCCTGATAACGGTAAGACCAGACGCCATCGCGCAACATCGCGCGATGTCTCGCGCCAGGAAGTGCGGGATCGGCTGCGTCGTAACCCGCGTCTCCACGATAAAGGGCGACCAGCTCGCCCTCAAAACCTGCCAGGACTGGCAGCACCTGCGGAACAGGTGTATTGCGTTCCATGTCGATGGCTTCATCCACCGTGTTGTATTGCGACAGAGTGACTAACGTCATCCAGGTAGGGGGCAGGATCGCCAGTTCACCCGCACGATGCTCAGCCAAGGCCTGCTGCACCGATACCCAGCGAGAATCGTGTATTTCACCTCCATCAATGACCACCTGCTCCTCAAGGTGTAAGGGCGCTGCATAAATCCAGGTGGAAAACCGTCGAGTTTCCGCCTCGGGCGTCGTCCAGTGACTCAGCAACACCATGTCCTTCGGGCGTGGTCGCTGCCCACATTCTTCCATCGCTTCTCTGGCTGCTGCAACCCGCGCTGCAGACTCTTCATCGCCCTCACCCGCCGCCATATCCTCAGGATCGAGGCTGCCACCGGGAAACACCCAGAAGCCACCGGCAAAGGCCAAGGCCTTATTGCGCTTTAACAGCAGCGTCTCCACCCCTTCTTTTCCATCACGCAAAAGAACAACGGTACTGGCAGGACGAATAGCAACGGAGCCGGACATGGGTAGACCTCAGGAAGAATGGAGTAAGTGTAACAGCACGAACTCGCTTTTCCAGAGCCTGACGCTTGGTCGTCTGCCCCATCGTGTTAACCTGTTTACAACACGGCAACTCGCAACTCATGAAGCAATTTACACGAACAACGCTCAGCCTAAGCCTCTTTGCCCTGAGCCTCCTTACGAATGCTGCCACTGCGCAGCACATGCTCGAGGAGGTTGTGGTGGTAGCCCAGCGCGTAGCCCAATCTGCACAGCAAACACCCATCTCCCTGGCGGCATTTCAGGCTGATGAACTGGAAACACTGGGCATTGCCAATGTCGGTGATATTCGCGCTCAAGTGCCTAACTTCGTCATCGACGAATTTCCCTCCAGCAACCAGACACTGAGATTGTTCATAAGAGGCATTGGGATAACCGACGTACAAATCACTCAGGATCCCGCCGTCGGTGTTTATCTGGATGGGGTGTATCTCGCCCGGTCCACGGGCCTTGCCTCTGACGTGGCTGACCTCGAGCGCATCGAGGTATTGCGCGGCCCCCAGGGCACGCTTTACGGCCGTAATACCACCGGAGGTGCCCTCAATCTCATCACTGCAAGGCCCACGCCCGAAGCCATTGAATTTTCTCAGGTCATTGGCACCGGTAATCGAGACCGCTTGCTATCTCGCACCAGTCTCAATCTCCCGCTGGGTGATCACAATGCAATCAAGGTAGCGGCACTGGGTAAGCGACAGGACGGTTTTGTTCGTAATGATGGCCCCGGAGGCGACTATGGCGATATTAAATCTGAAGGGTATCGGGTTGATTGGCGCTGGTTGGTGACAGACGGCATCACCCTCGATTACAGCTGGGACAAGTCACGAATTGAGAGTCATAACTACACGCCTCAAGCGGTCAGCCCGGGTATTACTACAGGAACGCCTAACGACGCTGCCATCATTAGCTCGCAGCGTTTTGTGCCCTACGGGGAGGACTTGTTTACACGTTTAACAACATCGGTTCCCTTATTGCCCACTGACACTGCTATCGATGGACACGCCCTGACCCTGGCGTGGACTGCAGAATCGTTTACTCTGAAATCAATCAGTTCCTACCGTGAAATGGAAGACCTCAGTTACATAGACTTCGCTAGCGGCGCAAGCGCGGAATACCGAGTTGATTTTTCCAGTATTAGTCTCGGCACTGATAGCACCAATCCGCTCGACTACGATAGCGTGCGCACCCGACTCACCCAGGACCAGTTTTCCCAGGAGCTGCAGTTTTTAGCCGACTGGACTCAGTTCAGCCTGGTCGCCGGTCTCTACTACTTTGAGGAGGACGCGCGAGAAAACTGGTTTCCAATGCACCATATATTCAGTTTTCCCGTGATAGAGACAGGTGACGCGGGACTCGCCGTTAATATTCGCGCTGAAGACAACCGCATCGAAAACTCAGCACTAGCGGCGTACGGACACTTAAGCTGGAATCCGCTAGAGGCCTGGCAATTCACGGTCGGCTGGCGCCATTCACGCGATGAGCGTGAGGTGGATCGGCTGTTTCGACAAGACAACTTCGTGGATTTTGGCGCTTACGTTCTTGGGCCTTTTGAATCCAGCAATTTTGAAGCAAGCGCCGCCAAAGAGTTCGACGACAATTCTTTTAGTTTGATGGTAGAGCATGAACTGCACGACGACACGCGCCTCTACGGAAAGTGGGTCGAAGCTTATAAGAGTGGCGGATTCAACACGCGCGACCCTGACCCAGAATTTTTTTCTCAGGGCTTCGACGAAGAAAAAAATCGCACCTTGGAAATCGGCCTGAAAGCAGAATGGTTGCAGCGAGCCCTGCGGCTAAACGCCGCCGTTTTCTACTCCGACGTTAAAGATATGCAGTTGAACTTCCTACTGCCAGGCAGTATTTCCGATACCCGGGTATTTAACACTGGCTCGGCTGAACTATCCGGTGTAGAACTGGAAGCCGTTAGCTTTCTCGGCCGAAGCGTTCTCCTTCGAGTCAATTATGCGTATTTGCACAGTGAAATCGAGGATGTGGATGACCCTTTCACAGGAGAACCTCGGTCCTTTGGCTTCGATAACGCTCCCCGCAACAGCGCCAGCATCAACCTGGACTATCAGCTTCCAGAAGTGAGTTACGGCCAATGGAACGCAAACCTTAACGCCAACTACGTCGATGAACGCAACACCAACAACGAACTACTTACTATCGATGCATACAGTCTCCTCAATGGCAGGCTCAGCCTATCGGGCGTCGACCTGCCCAAGGGTGAACTCACGTTCTCTGCCTGGGTCAAAAATGCCCTCGACGAGGAGTACGTGAATTTCACCATCGGCAACCTACCCCACGCTTCCAGGGCAGTACTCTGGGGTGAACCACGCACCTGGGGTTTAGATCTCAAATACAGTTTCTAAGCCATCTGTTTCGAGCAGTGCAACTAGCAATACCACAGCCAATTGCCAACCTAGGACCAAAACTGGACACTTAGCTCTTCTGTTTCAAACTCGAATAAACACTATGCGAAAATTCTCCTGTGTTCTGCTACCCGCCATAGCCATCGCCTTGCCCACTTTCGCGCAAAGTGAAGTTGAAACCTCGGCAATGAACGCGCAGCCACTGGCCCCCGGCCCAGTGAGGGTCTATGAAGTCACTGAAGAGCGCGAAGACTGCACCAATTTCGACGCTCTGAGGCGTCCGCACTTTGGCGATACCCACGTGCACACCGCTTGGTCTTTTGACGCCAATTCTCAAGACACGCGCAACAAGCCAGAAGATGCCTACGCATTCGCTAAAGGCGGTCGAATGGGCATTCAGCCCTATGACGATAACGACCAACCCATGCGCAGCATTCAACTGGACAGGCCACTGGATTTCACCGCAGTCACCGATCACTCAGAGTTTATGGGCGAAATGCGGATGTGTACTGTTGAGGGCTCGCCGGGCTACTGGCACCCTATCTGTGTTGCGCACAGGCATATGCCACAACTTTCATTTGGCACCTTTGCCGCATACGGCCTTGCGGGAAAGCGGCGCTGGGGTTTCTGCGGTGACAACAACGAAGAGTGCTTTGCCGCTGCCGCCGACACCTGGAAAGATGTTCAACGCGCCGCTGAGGATGCCTACGACAGAAGCAGCGACTGTGTGTTTACCAGTTTCGTCGGTTACGAATGGACTGCCTCTGTCGCGAGTGGTCAAAACTTGCACCACAACGTGGTCTTCAAAAACGACAAGGTTCCGGATCGAGCATTGTCGTGGATCGAGTCCCCCTCGCAGGTTGATTTGTGGGATTACCTCGACGAGGAATGCCTAGCGGAAAACCCAGGCTGTGATGCAGTCGTTATTCCGCACAATTCAAACCTCAGCGGCGGGCTGATGTTTGAAAGTGCCCGTGTTAAAGATGGCAACGTTCCCGCTTCCCCTGTCACTGCTGAGGAAGCCAGCCGGCGCGCTCGCTGGAATGTTTTGTTTGAAGTGATGCAGCATAAAGGCTCCTCGGAGTGTGACAATCGCACACCCACCTGGTCTGAAGACGAGTACTGTAATTTCGAGAAGATGGGCTATGACAGCTTCGGCGGCAAAAACACGGGGATGGCTGAAGGCGGCGCAATGGAATGGCTGACTTTCTTTGTTGATGACGAACAACTACCGGAAACCAAACTTCCTGATGAGACCAATTTCCTGCGTTATGCGCTTAAGAAGGGCCTGCAACAACAGGCCGAACTCGGTGTTAACAGCTTTAAATATGGATTGATATCCAGCACAGATACTCACATCGCGGCTCCGGGTTTAGCGATGGAAAAAAATCACCCTGGCCATGGCGGCGCTGGCATGGGTTCTGGCGACGGGGTTCCTAAGGGGCTCCCGGACGAACTGGAATACGGCCCCGGTGGTCTCGCTGTGCTCTATGCTGAGGAAAATACGCGTGACTCACTGTTCGCGGCGATGCAGCGAAGAGAGGCCTATGCCACCAGTGGTACGCGCCCGATACTCAGATTTTTCGGCGGCTGGGATTACAACGACAATGCTTGTTCATCAGCTGACATGGTAGCCCAAGGATACGCAGGCGGTGTGCCAATGGGTGGAGATCTGGCTGCACCCTCTGCCGAACAAACTGCGCCGCGCTTTATCGTGTCGGCGCTCGCTGATACCGGCACCGCCGAGTATCCGGGTAACCCGCTACAGCGCATTCAGTTGATTAAGGGCTGGTACCAGGATGGAGAACTGCAGGAGGCGGTGCTTGATGTTGCTGGTGGCGATAACGACGCCTCTGTGGACATCAATACCTGTGAAACAACGGGTAGCGGCCACGCTCAACTATGCAGCGTTTGGCAGGACAATGATTTCAACCCCAATGCACAGGCGTTCTACTACACCCGCGTACTTGAAAACCCCAGTTGCCGCTGGAGCCAAAGAATTTGTGCTGATGCAGGTGTGCGCTGTGAAAATCCTGCCTCTATTCCCGAGGGAATGGAGGCCTGTTGCTCAGTAGAGCATCACAAGGTGATTCAGGAAAGAGCCTGGAGCTCTCCTATTTGGTACACGCCAGAGGCGTGAGAGGGACTGCGGCTCACTCAGTTGGGTCGCCTTTAACCAGCGCGTCTTCCAAGAAAGCGATTTCTCTGGCTAGCTCTCTGGACAGATTAATCATCAGCAGGCCGAAGTCTGCTGGGTAGTCAATATGGGTGCGATAAAACAACGCTTTGTCGACTATCAGTAACAGGCTTTCTTCTTCTGCCACATCCGTGCCATTGTGCGGGATGAGGCCCATCATCAAGTCAAACCCGAGTTGGTCCCCCGGACAAAAATGGCGGGTAAACACTTCGCGTCCCTCTCCGTGTTTATAGAACGCAGTCCTGCCACTTAGCACAATCTGAAAGTCCTCTGCATCTTCACCCAGTCGTACAATTTTTTCTCCAGGTTCAAGTTTGCAAAGCTTTCCTCCCTGCAATAAAGAGAGAATAGCCTCATCAGAGAGCGCACCAAAAGTCGCAAGCTCTCTAAAGTACGGGAGGCCTAGCTCATCAATCAGCGGCTGTGGGTCAATGATTTCCAAGCGTTCTCACTCTCAAGAAAGAGCGCGCGCAGCCATCGACAAATCGAAGCCAATCCCTTGAGCATGCCCTGCAGCCTGCTCCCTCTGCTTGGGCTCACGTGATAACACCCAAAGATTTGTACAACGGGTGCCCGTGCGACAAAAAGCAAACACTGGCCGCTCCGCATCGTCGAACAAGTCAGCCATTTGTTCCAGGTGCTCGCCTGGAAAGTTCATGGCTGTAACCGGGATATAGTGATACTCGAGCCCGGCTGCCTCTGCCGCTTCAGCTATTTCGGCACTGGTTGGCTGTCCGCCCTCTTCCCCGTCCGGGCGATTATTGAGCAGCACCTTGTACCCTGCTGCGGCAATCTCTTCGACGAGTTCAGCGCTTATCTGGCCGGATACGGCAAGTGTGTCCGTGAGTTTGTAAGAATTCATACTTTTACCTCCGAGAGGCGTTATACCAGAGGGCACACCGGCGCACCAGCGAGCCCCATTGTCACTCCCCTTTAAATTGTGGCTGACGCTTGTCACGAAAGGCTTTTGGGCCTTCCCGCGCGTCGCCACTCATCATCACCGAGGCGGCTTGCTCCATCTCGAAACTGAATGCGTCAGCCCAGGGCAAGGTGTGCGTTTCCAGCGCGGTTCGTTTGATCGCCTGTAAAGCCAGTGGCGCCTGACGACAAACATTGTCAGCGTAGTGCTCGGCCCTGGCCTGTAATTCTTCAAAAGGCACGACCTCTGAAATCAATCCCATCGCCAGGGCTTCATCCGCATTGACAGGTTCACCGCCGAGTAAGATACGCATGGCATGGGCCCAGGGTAACTGCCGCGCGAGTCGCACCATCGAGCCCGCGCCAGGAACAATTCCCACCTTGGGTTCGGGTAGCGCGAACTGGGCATGTTCCGCAGCGATGCGGATATCCGTTGCCTGCAGCAGTTCGGTGCC
>JBDWQQ010000032.1:0-48671 GCA_039986455.1 Halioglobus sp. | reverse complement strand
AGGTGCTCATAGCGGTTCATGAAGCTAGACACACCTATGACGCCCGTCGACCTTTTAGACCCTGGTTGTTTGCCATTGTCCGATACAAATCCACTGATGCTATCCGGCGCGCCGAGGTGCGAGGTCGGCACTTCAGTTCTGAGGATAGTGCCCATGAACCTGCGGTCAGCGGTCCCGACGAGGACCTTATCGGTGGCAGGCTAATTGCAGGTCTGCCGGCGAGCTTGCGAGACCCCTTAACTCTCACCAAAATAGTAGGCTTGAGTACTGCTGAGGCGGCTTCGCGTCTAAAATTATCCGAGAGCGCCCTCAAAGTTAGGGTGCACCGGGCGGTGAAGCGCCTGCGAAAAATGATGGAGTTTGATGAACTATGAGAAAACGGGACGACCTGCTGGATAGTTTGACCAGTGGCCTGGTGCCTGTTGCTCCAGCGCCGAACCTGTGGGCTCTAACCTTGGTCTGGCTATTGGTTAGCGCATCTTATGTGGTGCTGCTGACTCACTTTATGGGTCCTATCAGGCCGACGGCGATTAGCCAGTTGCAGTCTGAGCCCCGTTTTTTACTGGAGATGGCATTAGGCACGCTGGCTGCAGCCGGGCTTGCTGTCGTGGCATTTCGTGCGGCAACACCCGCTGCGCTTGGGCGAGGATTAGCTGCGGTGGTAGGTGCTATGGCGGCGCTTTGGTTAGCTGGCTTTGTTGCCGGTCTTTTCAGTCCTGCATTAGAGCCGAGCATGCTGGGTAAGCGTGATCACTGTTACGTGGAAACGTTTGTGTATGCGGTACCGCCTCTGGTGGGGTTGCTGTATTGGCAGCGCAGACTGTATCCGCTGCAACCAGAAAAGGCGGCCCTGCTAGCTGGGCTTGCTGCCGGTGTGCTGCCTGCACTGTATATGCAGATTGCCTGCATGTACCAGCCGAGTCATATTCTCGCTTTTCATGTTGGCCCTGCACTGGCAGTTGCCGCAGTAGCGCCTTTACTACTCAGACTGTGGCGACCTCGGTCCTCGTGACCGATTACTGATCACTCATCACGTTGGAGTTGGAAAATCTGCACTTGGGCAAGCACCAGTTGCGCAACCAGCTCAATCATGAGCCCGTGATTCTCTTTGCGGATCGTTTCCAGCCCGGCATCGATGTCGACCTTTAAGGCCGTGCGTTGCTGTTCACTCAAACCCTCAGGCAGCCGAATGCCAAAGCAGTACTGTTCTGAGTCTTTGATACGTTTGTAAATACGGGTAAGTTGCTGCGCGGCGAAATCGATGAGGTCGTCATCGGCGCCTTTAGTGGTGAGAAGTTGGCGAATCTGGCGATCGAGAAACGCCAGCCCCTGAGCCTGTTCCGATGGAAACTCTAGAATATTCCCCATACCGTGGCGCCCCTCCGCGTTGGGAATTCGTCTCTATCATAACCAAAAATGGAGACATAAGGGAACGCTCAATTGACCCAGGCCATAGTGCTGGTTACTGCGCTTTTGCGACCAGCGAGCAGAAAGCCTTAAACGCGGCGCAGTAGATTTGAGAGGCGTGGGTCCGGCTTAGCCGTTCGACGCAATACCAGGATGACATTGCCAATACTCTGCACCACTTCTGCACCTGCACGTTCGCATAATTCTTCTGTGACAGCCGTCTTGGCGTCTTTGCCACCGACGGCCAGCTTTATCTTAATCAACTCATGCTGACTCAGCGCTCGATCTACTTCTGCGATGACCGCGTCAGACAAACCCTTGCCCGCGACAGTGACAATGGGTTTCAGCTTGTGCCCAATAGTGCGCAACTGCTTGATCTCTTGGTTACTTTTCTTGCTCATAGGGAATCCACGGTACAATGGGGCATCAGGCCCCCTCAAGGGGCGCGTATTCTACACAAGGGGCCGGCGGCTCGAAACGTAACTATAGACATTATTTATGGCGAAGAAAAAATCTTCCAGTAAAGCCTGGCTCAAGGAGCATCGAGACGACCCCTATGTGCAGCAGGCTCAGCGAGACGGGTATCGGAGTCGTGCCTGCTACAAGTTGCTGGAGCTGCAGGAAAAGGACCACTTGATCAAGCCGGGTATGACGGTAGTGGATTTGGGTAGCGCTCCAGGCGGCTGGTCGCAGGTGGCGGCTGATTTGGTCGGGCACAACGGTAGAGTGGTTGCTTCTGACATCCTGCCAATGGATAACCTTGCCGGCGTCGAGTTTATAAAGGGCGATTTTACCGAGGATGAGGTGTTCGAGCAGATCTTGCAGGCGATCAATGGGGAGGCAGTGGATCTTGTGGTTTCGGATATGGCGCCTAACATGAGTGGAGTCTCTGCAGTTGACCAGCCGGGTTCGATGTATTTGGTGGAATTGGCGCTGGATATGTCCCGTCGAGTGCTGGCCCCAGGCGGTAGCTTTGTCACCAAAGTCTTCCAGGGTGAAGGCTTTGACGAGTTGTTTCGCGATACCCGGCAATCGTTTGACAAGGTGTTGACCCGCAAGCCTAAGGCGTCCCGCCCTCGATCTCGCGAGGTTTATCTGGTGGCTAGTGGGTTTAGCGGGCGCTAAATGATCTTACGTGTCCGGCAGGTAGAGGGTTGAAACATGGTGGGGAGTCCCCATCTGTAGTACATTGCGGTGATATTTTTCCCGCATTTACGCGTATTAATAGCGGAGTCGACCAAAAGGCTCTGTGGCTCCCCGTCCCCGCGGGGGGAGAAGCTATAATTGAGGAGTATGGCTGTCAGGTCCGCACCATAGGGTGATGACCGGTCTGGAAGGGTAGCCCCCTGGAGGATGCAGCATTGAACGATATGGTTAAAAATTTACTGTTGTGGCTGGTAATAGCCGCCGTCCTGTTGTCTGTCTTTAACAACTTCAATATGCAGAGTCCGTCTGAGCAACTGCGCTATTCGGAATTTATTGAGGAAATTCAACGGGATCAGGTACAAAAAGTCACTGTTGATGGTCTGACAATTTCTGGCGAACGCTTCGATGGCAGCCGCTTTGAGACTATTCGACCCATGGTTGAAGACCCTCGCTTGATCGACGACTTACTGGAACACAACGTCGTTGTGGAAGGCAAAAAGCCCGAGCAGCAGAGCGTGTGGACCCAGCTGTTGGTCGCTTCCTTCCCGATACTGATTATCATTGCTGTGTTTATGTTCTTCATGCGCCAGATGCAGGGCGGTGGCGGTGGCCGCGGCGGTCCCATGAGCTTTGGCAAGAGTAAGGCCCGCTTGCTGGGCGAAGACCAGATAACAACCACCTTTGCGGATGTGGCCGGCGTTGACGAAGCCAAGGAAGACGTACAAGAACTGGTTGAATTTTTGCGAGACCCCAGCAGGTTCCAGAAGCTCGGCGGTCGTATCCCCAGAGGCGTGCTGATGGTGGGTCAGCCTGGTACCGGTAAAACCCTGCTCGCCAAGGCGATAGCCGGTGAAGCCAAGGTCCCGTTTTTCTCTATTTCCGGCTCCGATTTTGTTGAGATGTTTGTCGGCGTGGGTGCGTCCCGCGTACGTGACATGTTTGAACAGGCCAAGAAACAGTCTCCCTGTATTATCTTCATCGACGAGATTGACGCCGTGGGTCGCCACCGTGGTGCAGGTCTCGGCGGCGGTCACGACGAGCGTGAGCAAACACTCAACCAACTGCTGGTAGAAATGGACGGCTTTGAGGTTAACGATGGGGTGATCGTGATCGCAGCCACTAACCGCCCTGATGTGCTGGACCCAGCCCTGCTTCGCCCCGGTCGCTTCGATCGTCAGGTCGTGGTCGGTTTGCCTGACATTCGCGGTCGGGAACAGATCCTTAAAGTGCATATGCGCAAGGTGCCGCTATCGGAAGATGTCGAGCCCGGCAAAATCGCGCGCGGAACCCCAGGGTTCTCGGGTGCGGATTTGGCTAACTTGGTGAACGAGGCAGCCCTGTTCGCCGCTCGCGCGAACGTGCGCACAGTGGGTATGCAGCAGTTTGAGCTCGCTAAAGACAAGATCATGATGGGCGCCGAACGGAAGTCCATGGTGATGTCCGAGGACGAGAAGCGCAATACCGCCTATCACGAGGCAGGGCATGCCATTGTCGGGCGCCTGATGCCCGAGCATGACCCAGTGTACAAGGTGAGCATCATCCCTCGTGGCCGGGCCCTGGGTGTCACCATGTTCCTGCCCGAAGAAGATCGTTACAGCCACAGTCGCCGACATATCATCAGTCAGGTGTGCAGTCTTTTCGGTGGACGAATTGCCGAGGAAATGACCCTGGGTAAGGACGGTATTACCACTGGCGCGTCGAACGACATTCAACGGGCAACAGATATCGCTCGCAAGATGGTTACCCAATGGGGCCTATCTGAAAAGATGGGGCCGTTGATGTACGACGAGGGTTCTGAAGAAGTGTTCCTGGGCCGCAGCGCGGGACAGCAGCACCAGGCGCTCTCTGATGAGACGGCGACCCAGATCGACCAGGAGGTCAGGCGGATCATCGACGAATGCTATGTCGCCTCTGAGCGTTTGCTCGAAGAAAACCTCGACAAGCTGCATGCGATGGCCGATGCGTTAATGCTTTACGAAACGATCGATGCGGATCAGATAGACGACATTATGTCCGGCCGCAAAGTTCGTGAGCCCAGCGGTTGGGATGGTGATTCCGGCGGCAGCGCTCAGGCAACAGCCAGCGAGGAAGATACCAAGGACTCCAATAGTCCCATTGGTGGCCCCGCCGGCGAACACTGAGGCAATCCTTGTCTGCCAGTAATGTCCTCAGCCCGGTGCTGCAATGCGCTGGGCGCCCCCTAGACCTTTCCCGCCCTCACATTATGGGGGTGATTAACACCACCCCAGATTCGTTCTCTGACGGTGGCACCCTATACCGCAGTGAACAGTTAAACCTGGATTTAGCGCTCGATCGCGCCCGCACGATGGTGAATGAGGGTGCCAGTATCCTCGACATCGGAGGTGAGTCGACTCGCCCGGGTGCAGAGCCGGTGAGTGAGGCCCAGGAAATGGATCGCGTCATTCCACTGCTGCGACGAATCAGCGCTGAGCTGGATGTGATCGTTTCAATTGATACCAGCACGGCTGCGGTAATCAGCGAGGCAGCCTCTCAGGGTGCTGGTTTGATTAACGACGTGAGAGCGCTACAGCGGCCAGGCGCCATGGAGGCAGCTGCGGCCAGCGCGCTGCCGGTATGCCTGATGCATATGCAGGGTGAGCCAGATTCGATGCAGCGGTCCCCCCAGTACGATAATGTTGTTGCCGACGTGGCGGCGTTCTTGCACGAGCGAGTCGCTGCCTGCCAAGCTGCGGGCATCCCGCGGGAGCGTTTGTTGCTTGATCCGGGCTTTGGTTTTGGTAAGACTGTCGAACATAATCTAGCGCTACTGGCGGGTCTGCCAGCGTTGGCGGCGATGGGCTTGCCGCTGTTGGTGGGTCTCTCACGCAAATCAATGATTGGTAAATTGATTGGTCGTGATGTTGATCAGCGGTTGCCGGCGAGTTTGGCTTTAGCGGTCTTGGCGGCGGAGCGTGGCGCCGCCATTATCAGAACTCACGATGTGGCCGAGACCAGCGACGCTTTGGCCATGTCTATCGCCCTGTCGGAACAAGGATAACAATGACAAAAAAATACTTTGGTACTGACGGTATCCGCGGGGCTGTGGGAGAGGGCGCCATTACCCCTGATTTCATGCTCAAATTAGGCTGGGCCTGCGGACGTGTCTTTTCGCGTCTCGCGGCCAACGACGGCCATTGCATGGTCATTATCGGCAAAGACACCCGTGTGTCCGGCTACATGTTTGAATCTGCGCTGGAAGCGGGTTTGGTGGCTGCCGGGGTCGATGTAAAGTTACTGGGCCCCATGCCTACGCCCGCTGTGGCGCTGATGACTCGCACTCAGGCAGCGGATGCGGGAATTGTTATCAGTGCTTCCCATAATGCTTTTCATGACAATGGCATCAAATTTTTCTCCGCCAGTGGTTCCAAATTGCCTGATGAGGTAGAGCTCGCCATTGAGGCAGAGCTGGACGAGCCGCTGGAGACGGTGGATTCTCGAAACATTGGCAAGGTTCTGCGGGTGGTAGACGCCGCAGGGCGCTATATCGAATTTTGTAAATCGACAGTCCCTGAGGGCTTTAACCTTCGTGGCATGCGCATTGCCGTCGATTGTGCGCATGGCGCCACCTACCATATTGCACCCAGTGTGTTCTCTGAGTTGGGCGCCGAGGTGATAAGTCTCGGTGTGCAGCCAGACGGGTTCAACATCAACGAGGGGGTCGGTTCAACGGACACCGCTGCGCTGGCAGCATTGGTCAAAGAGCAAAATACTGATTTTGGTATTGCCTTTGATGGTGATGGTGACCGTGTGTTGTTTGTCGATGCCGATGGAACATTGGTGGATGGCGATGAGCTTATCTACATTATTGCTCGCCACCGCCTGGCCTCCGGCGCCAGTGATGCGGGGGTTGTCGGTACTCTAATGACCAACCTGGGCATGGAGGTCGCTCTGCGCGAAGAGGGGTTGCAGCTGGTGCGAGCGCAAGTGGGCGACCGCTATGTCAAGGAGCGGATGGAGGTCGAGGGCTGGTCCCTGGGCGGAGAATCCTCCGGGCATATTATCTGTAGCGATGTAACCACCACCGGTGACGGAATTGTTGCGGCGCTGCAGGTGTTGCGAGCCATTCGCGACTCTGGCCAGACCTTGGGCGCTTTGCGGTCCGGGATGAAAAAATACCCTCAAACGATGATCAACGTGCGGATTGCCGGCAAGGTTGATCTCGCCGAGTATCCGGCTGTGACCGAGGCTGTGCAAGCGGTCGAAGAGCAGCTGGGAGAGCGAGGCAGGGTGCTGTTGCGCCCCTCTGGTACCGAACCCGTAGTGCGGGTCATGGTCGAGGGCGAGGAAGACACTGAAGTCAGCAACCTCTGCGAAAAACTGGCTGCCGATGTGGAGCGAATTCTGGGATGAAGGGCAGCTCCTTGCCACCACCCGGTATCTTGGGTAAGATTGCGGCCGCTTTTTTGGCCGGGAGGTAAGATGCGTCAACCACTGGTAGCAGGTAACTGGAAGATGCATGGCTCTCGGGACAGCGTTGAGTCCCTGCTGGGCGCTTTGAGCGCTAGCGTAACATCGGATGGCGCTGAAGTAGCCGTTTGCCCCGCTTTCGTGCATTTGGCGCGAGCCTTGAAGCTGTGTGCCGGGTCCCGCGTTTCTGTAGGGGCGCAGGATTGCAGTCAAATCGCTAGCGGCGCTCGCACAGGCGAGATTTCGGCACCTATGTTGGCCGACCTGGGTTGTGAGTGGGTTATTCTCGGGCACTCAGAGCGTCGTGCTTATCACGGCGAGAATGACACGCTGGTGTCTGCAAAGCTCATGGCCGCCGTTGAAGCGGGCTTGAGACCGATAGTTTGCGTTGGCGAAAGCCAGAGCCAGCGTGAGGCGGGCGAGGCAGAATCGGTAGTAGCCTCGCAACTTGCCGGAGCGCTGAACGGGCACAGTAATTTGTCAGGACTTGTGGTCGCTTACGAGCCAGTCTGGGCGATTGGTACAGGACTGACAGCGAGTCCAGAGCAGGCTCAGGACATGCACGCGTTTATCCGTGCAGAGTTGTCCTCAGTAGCGGCCCTGGACGCGCAAGCGACTCGTCTGCTTTATGGCGGTAGTGTTAAGCCCGGTAATGCGAAGGAATTGTTCGCGGGGGCAGACATTGATGGTGCACTGGTGGGCGGAGCCGCCCTGGTGGCCGAAGATTTCCAGGCAATCGTAGACGCGGCGGCCTGAACGCAGAATGTCCCGGAGGGACTGAGAAAAGATGGAACAGATAATTTTGATCGTACACTTGCTGGTAGCATTGGCCATTATTGGTCTAATCATGCTGCAGCAGGGTAAAGGCGCCGATATGGGCGCTTCATTTGGCGCGGGCGCTTCCCAGACCTTGTTTGGTTCTGATGGCAGCGGTAATGTGCTGACCCGGGCGACTGCTTGGTTCGTGGCGCTTTTCTTCGCAACGAGTTTTGGTTTGGCGTTAATAGCAAGCCAGTCATCTCAGCCGGTGAATGATCTGGGTATTGAGATTCCACCTGCCGCGATGCAAGCTGCAGAGCCTGCGGTGGAGGAGTTACCCGTAGTGGAAGAAGATATTCCTGCGGCAATCAGCATTGATTCAGCCCAACAGGAAGGAGATCTTCCCCAGCTCGACTAATGCGCTGGATATTGAGTCAGTAAAAAGACAAGCCGAAGTGGTGGAATTGGTAGACACGCTATCTTGAGGGGGTAGTGAGCTATGCTCGTGCGGGTTCAAGTCCCGCCTTCGGCACCATCCAAAAAAAGGGTTTCCAGAAATGGGGGCCCTTTTTTATTTGCATTCAAAATGACACAGCTTGCGCACAGACGTTTGTCGAGTGACAGTCTGCTGCGTGCCGATTATGATTGTCGTCCTATTCATTCCGCCGGAGAGGATTATGTCCGATACGTTTAATGCCATTGTCGCTGAAGATGCAGACGGTAAGACTGTGGCGAGCCTGAAAACCATTGGCATGGCGGACTTGCCCGACGAACCTGTGTTGGTGGACGTGGCTTATTCAACCATTAACTACAAGGACGGGTTGGCTGTCAGCGGTGCGGCACCGATCTGTCGCACATTGCCACTGATTTGCGGTATTGACCTTGCTGGAACAGTCGCAGAGTCCAGTGATACGGCCTATCAGGCCGGCGATAAAATTCTGGTCAATGGCTACGGTTTATCGGAGATCCATAATGGCGGCTACAGCCAGCGTCAGCGCCTTAACCCTGATTGGATAGTGCGAGTACCGGATGGCATGAGCCTGCAGGAGACTATGGCGCTGGGAACCGCAGGTTATACCTCAATGCTGTGTGTACAGGGTTTACAAGATCAGGGCGTTGAGCCCGAGGATGGTCCCATTCTGGTGACGGGTGCGGCTGGCGGTGTGGGTACGGTTGCGGTTTCGCTGCTTGCGACCCTAGGTTATGAGGTTCATGCCAGTACCGGTCGAGTAGAGGAGCAGGGCGATTTCCTTAAGGGGCTTGGTGCTTCTGCCTTAGTACCTCGGCAGGACCTGGCGCGGGATGCCAAGCCGATGGAAAAGGAATTGTGGGCCGGCGTGGTTGATACCGTGGGAGACAAGGTCTTGGCCACGGCCATTGCGCAGACGAAATACGAAGGTGTGGTCACAGCCTGTGGCCTTGCCGGAGGAGCGGGGCTTAATTCCACCGTAATGCCGTTTATCCTTCGTGGCGTCACCCTGCGGGGAATCGACTCTGTAATGGCCTCGCAGGCGCGCCGTCAGCGGGCCTGGGATGCGCTGGCAAACACCATGAACCGGGAACACCTGGCGCAACTCTCCCGGGTGGTGCCAATGACAGAAGTGCCATCGCTGGCACCTAAGATTCTCGCCGGTGAGGTGGCCGGTCGCCTGGTGGTTGATGTGAATGCGTGAACTCGGGTTTAGGTGAGGTTTTCCAGTTCAGTATTTGGTCCTCTCGCTTGCTCATTCGAGCGCTCTGAAGAGGCTAAAAAATAAGCGTATTTTGCGGTTATATTTACTGTAAAAAAGACGCCTCATTTTGGTTGACCCGGCTAGGGTCGGTACCTATAATGCACAGCCTCGAATTTGGGCCGGGACGACGAGACCGACCCATCGTGATTGCCAAGGGGCTTTCACAGCGAGAAAGTATTGATGCGGGGTGGAGCAGCCTGGTAGCTCGTCGGGCTCATAACCCGAAGGTCGTCGGTTCAAATCCGGCCCCCGCTACCAACAATACGTCACCAGGTTTGTATCGGTGACGTGAAAAAGAAAAAGCCCCTTTTTAGGGGCTTTTTCGTATGTGGAATAAAGACGCACTGAGTGTCTTTTCCCCGATGGAGACAGTTGCCAGCGTGGCTAGTAGAGATCAACAGATCCAGCAATTGCTGGAACCGACAGTAGAGGCGCTTGGCTTCCAGCTGTGGGGTATCGAGTACTTGTCCCAGGGCAAGCACACGCTGTTGCGTATTTATATTGAGCACGAAGACGGCATCTCCATAGAAAATTGCGCTGCGGTGAGTGAACAGGTGAGCAGTGTGCTGGATGTGGAAGATCCAATTACCGGGGAATACACCCTGGAAGTTTCTTCTCCTGGCATGGATCGATTGCTGTTCCAACTGGCCCAGTATCCGACGTATGTCGGGGAGATGATCGAATTGCGCTTGCGCAGTGCCTTTGAGGGGCGGCGTAAGTTTAAAGGTGTATTAAAAGGAATCGAAGGTGAGGATGTGGTGGTCCAGGTGGACAACCACGAGTTCCTGTTACCCCACAGCGCTATCGAGAAAGCGCGTGTACAACCCCGCATATAAATGCGGTATGTGAACTGGCGAGGCTAGAGATGACAAAGGAAATTCTGCTGGTAGCGGAGGCTGTATCCAACGAGAAGGGCGTGTCCGAGGGCATTATCTTCGAGGCGATTGAACTTGCGTTGGCGACAGCGACCAAGAAGCGCTACGACGAAGAATCCGATATCGAAGTGAGTATCGACCGAACCACCGGTGACTACGTGACCAAACGTCGCTGGTTAGTGGTGCCTGACGATGAGCTGGCCCTGTTGGGTACACAGTTCACGACCGAGGAAGCCATCGAGCAAGATGCGAGTCTGGTGCCCGGTGATATTTATGAAGAAGTCATTGAGAACGTAGGCTTTGGCCGTATCGCTGCCCAGACCGCCAAGCAGGTTATTGTTCAGCGCGTTCGCGACGCTGAACGCGAACAGGTTGTTGAACAGTACATGGGCCGTGTTGGCGAGCTGGTTGCCGGCACAGTGAAGAAAGTGACTCGCGACAACGTAATTGTTGATCTGGGTAACAATGCCGAAGGCCTGCTGCCTCGCAGCGAGTTAGTAGGGCGCGAGACGTTCCGGGTGAATGATCGTGTGCGCGCTATCCTCAAGGAAATTAGCACGGAGGCCCGTGGCCCCCAGCTCATTCTGAGTCGCGCATGTCCTGAGATGCTGATCGAACTGTTCAAAATTGAAGTGCCGGAAATTTCCGAGGAAGTTATCCAAATACGTGCTGCCGCTCGTGACCCCGGTTCCCGCGCCAAGATCGCCGTAAAAACCAATGACCAGCGTATCGACCCAGTCGGTGCGTGTGTCGGTATGCGCGGCTCTCGTGTGCAGGCGGTATCTAACGAACTGGATAACGAGCGCGTTGATATTGTCCTGTGGGACGACAACCCTGCCCAGTTGGTCATTAACGCAATGGCGCCTGCTGAAGTTGAGTCAATTGTTGTTGATGAAGATTCCGGCACCATGGATGTGGCTGTCTCTGAAGAAAACCTGGCGCAAGCCATTGGCCGCTCTGGCCAGAACGTTCGTCTGGCCGCTGAGTTGACCGAGTGGACCATCAACGTCATGAGCTTGGAAGAAGCTGCAGACAAGCACGAAGCAGAAGCCGGTGAAGTGATAGGCGTGTTCTGCAAGGCGTTGGATGTTGATGAAGACGTTGCAGAAATTCTGGTGGAAGAAGGCTTCACCACGCTGGAAGAAGTGGCCTATGTGCCGCTGGAAGAAATGACAGCGATCGATGGTTTTGACGAGGACATCGCGGAAGAGTTGCGTGCCCGTGCCAAAGACGCGCTGTTAACTCAGGCGATTGCTTCCGAAGAACAGCTGGGCGCTAACGAGCCAGCGGAAGATTTGTTGACTATGGACGGTATGGACCGTCACCTGGCTTACATCCTGGCCAGTCGCGAGATCATCACCATGGAAGATCTGGCGGAACAGGCTGTTGAAGACCTGATGGATATTGAAGATATGACGGAAGAGCGTGCGGGTGAATTGATCATGACTGCGCGTGCACCCTGGTTTGCCGAGGCTGAAGAGTAAGCGGCTGCGGTAGGGCAGACACTAGAAGACAGGGTATCGAGGAGAAGATTGCATGGCGCAGGTGACAGTACAGCAACTCGCAGAAGTCGTGGGCGCATCCGCCGAACGTCTGCTTACGCAGATGAAAGAAGCGGGGCTGCCTCACAGTGAAGCGGAGCAGGCTGTGTCCGACGAGGACAAGCAGACATTGCTGGCTTACCTAAAGCGTAGCCACGGCGAGTCCACGGACGCGCCCAAGCGTATTACGCTGAAGAGAAAGACTCTCAGCACCCTGAAGAGCTCTGGTTCGCAGGGCAAGAAGACAGTCAACGTGGAAGTGCGCAAGAAGCGTACTTACGTTAAGCGTGATCAGGAAGAACTGACAGCGGAAGAGTTGGCGGCTGAAGAGGCGGCAATCGAAGACGGCGGTGCAGACATTAGCGCAGATGCTTCCGATGCAGCAGTAGTCGCCGCTGAAGCTGAAGCTCAGGCTGCCGCTGAGGCCGCCAAAATCGCCGAGGAAGCTGCCAAGGCAGCCGAGGCTGAGTTTGTGCCCGAGCCAGAGCCCGAAGAGGAAGAAGATCTCGCCAATCTGGATCCCGAGGTGCTGCGCCAGCGCGCTGCGGCTCGCCGCAAGAAGCAAGAGGCCGATGAGGCCGAGGCGCGCAAGCTTGCAGCAGAAACGCGTAAAGCGGAAGAAGAGCGTAAGCAGGCTGAGGCCGTCACTAAAGCCAAGGCAGCTAAGGCGCAAGAAACGATTAAGCGTCCGAAACGCCTGCACGAAGCACCCAGTAATACGGGCGCGGATCAGCGTAAGAAGAAGCCTGGTGCTCGTGTAGACAGAGGTCCTCAGGGACGCGGCAAGCAGCGCGGACACAACTTGTCGCTGTCCGATCTCGACCGAGCCGAGTCAGGTATGTCGCGTCGCCGTGGCCGCAAGAAGCTAAAGGCCTCGCACGAAGAGCATTCCAAGCACGGTTTCGAAATGCCTACCGAAAAGAAAGCGGTAGAAGTCGAAGTGGGTGACATGATATCTGTAGGAGATCTGGCCCAGCAAATGTCCATCAAGGCTGGCGAAGTGATCAAGCAGCTGATGACATTGGGTGTGATGGCTAACATCAACCAGATGATTGATCAGGACACAGCCACATTGGTGGTAGAGGAATTAGGTCACGCGGTTAAAGCGGTGAGCTCTGATGCCCTGGAAGAAAGCCTGGAAGAGAGTCTGGCACAGAACACCGATGAAGGTACTTCCGAGCCGCGTGCGCCGGTAGTGACTGTCATGGGTCACGTTGACCACGGTAAAACCTCGCTGCTCGACTACATTCGTAAAAGTCACGTGGCCTCCGGTGAAGCGGGTGGCATCACCCAGCATATCGGTGCCTACCATGTAGACACAGACCACGGAATGATTTCCTTTCTGGATACCCCCGGACACGCCGCCTTTACCGCGATGCGCGCACGGGGTGCCAAGAGCACAGATATCGTGATTCTGGTGGTCGCAGCCGATGATGGCGTCATGCCGCAAACTGAAGAAGCGGTCAATCACGCGCGGGCAGCGGGTGTACCGCTGATCGTTGCGATTAACAAAATGGACAAAGAAGGCGCTGACCCCGAGCGAGTCAAGAACGAGTTGTCCGCTAAGGAAGTCATCCCTGAAGATTGGGGCGGTGATACTCAGTTCATTCCTGTCTCTGCCCACACCGGCGACGGTGTAAATGAGCTGCTTGAAGCGGTACTGCTACAGTCCGAACTGCTCGAACTTCAGGCGCCCAAAGATGTGCCTGCACAAGGTATTGTGATTGAGTCGCGCCTCGATAAAGGTCGCGGTTCAGTGGCGTCTCTGCTGATTCAAAGCGGCACGTTGCGCAAGGGCGATATCGTTCTGGCGGGACTGCAGTATGGCCGGGTTCGTGCCATGTTGGATGAGAATGGTGCGCCGATAGATGAGGCGGGTCCATCAATCCCCGTAGAAATTCTTGGCCTTGACGGCACACCTGATGCGGGAGACCAGTTCGCTGCTGTTGAGAGCGAAAAGCGTGCTCGCGAGATCGCTGATTTCCGTCAGGAGAAGACCCGCGACAGCAAGTTGGCGCGTCAGCAAGCCGCCAAGTTGGACAACATGTTTGAAAGCATGACTGCTGGAGAGAGAAAGACACTCAACGTGGTGGTTAAGGCCGACGTTCGGGGTTCTCTGGAGGCAATTCAAACTGCGTTGCTAGACTTGGGTAACGAAGAAGTACAAGTGAATATCGTGACAGGCGGTGTTGGCGGAATCGCCGAGACCGATGTGACGCTGGCGATGACCTCCGACGCGGTGATGTTTGGTTTCAACGTGCGAGCAGATAATGCGGCGCGCAGATTGATTGAGAGCGAAGGCGTTGACCTGCGTTATTACAACGTTATCTACGACCTGATCGACGATGTGAAGTCTGCCTTGACGGGCATGCTGGCACCGGAGCTGCGCGAAGAAATCGTAGGCATTGCCGAAGTTCGCGATGTGTTCAGCTCACCGAAGTTCGGTCAGATTGCGGGCTGTATGGTGATCGAAGGGACTGTTTACCGTTCCAAGCCGATTCGTGTTTTGCGCGACAACGTTGTGATCTACCAGGGCGAGTTGGAATCCCTGCGGCGCTTTAAAGACGATGCCGCGGACGTTCGCAATGGCATGGAGTGTGGTATTGGCGTGAAGAACTACACTGATGTCAAAGCGGGTGACCTGATCGAGGTATTTGAAGTCAAGGAGATTGCCCGCTCTCTGTAAGCGGCAATATTGACGACAGACTATGGCCAAAGAATATGCCAGAACCCAGCGAGTCGCAGATTTTTTGCAGCGCGAGTTGGCGGCTCTAATCCAGCACGAAGTGCGCGATCCCCGGGTGGGGATGGTTAGCATTACTGGTGTGGATGTGAGTCGCGACATGGGTCATGCGAGGGTTTACTACACTTCCATGTCGGCAAACTCGACGGAAGAGTCCAAGGAATGCACTGAAGCGTTGAACAAGGCCTCGGGCTTTTTGCGCAGCCAGTTGTCGCGCGATAGCAGCATGCGCATGGTGCCTCAATTACGCTTTTATTTTGATTCCAGTGTTGGCCATGGCCGGGACATGGAAGACCTGATCCGTAAAGCAGCGGATTCTGATCGAGATCTAGGTCTGCGCGACGATAGCGCAGAGGAGCAGTAGGCGGTGGCACGACGTCGCCGGGGCCGCGCAGTCAGCGGCATTCTGGTGTTGGATAAGCCTTTGGGTGTGAGTTCCAACCACGCCCTGCAGACAGCAAAGCGACTTTACTTTGCCGCCAAGGCAGGTCACACCGGAAGCCTGGACCCGTTGGCGACAGGTGTATTGCCGCTGTGCTTCGGTGAGGCGACCAAGTTTTCGCAATACCTACTGGATGCGGACAAGGCGTATCAGAGCACGTTTGTACTGGGTACCGTCACGGATAGCGGCGATGCAGAAGGCAAGGTGCTGGAAACCAACGATGCCAGTGCCATTAGTGAAGCGGAAGTCGAACAGGCACTTGAGGCTTTTCGCGGAGAAATAGAACAAGTGCCGTCGATGTTCTCAGCGATTAAGCAGAACGGCCAACCGCTGTATAAGTTGGCACGCCAGGGCATAGAAGTAGAGCGCAAGTCGCGGACTGTGGTGATTAAGAAGCTGGAGTTGCTCGACTTCCGACCGGGTGAAAAGCCCGAGGTAGATATTTTTCTGGAGTGCACTAAAGGTACTTACGTGCGCTCCATCGCTGAAGACCTGGGACAGGCACTGGGTTGCGGGGCGCATGTGAGCGCCTTGAGACGGACTCAAGCGGGTCCCTTTAGCATTGATAACAGTGTAACCATGAACACGCTGGAAGCACTGAAGCAGAATGAAGCGGTGGCGCAAATGGATGAATTGCTATTGCCTGCCGATACTGCCGTGAAGGCCCTACCGCTGGTTGAGTTGGGTGAATCCGGTGGTTTTTACATGCGCCAGGGCCAACCGGTACTGGTGCCAAACGCGCCCGGTAGTGGTATGGTGCGCGTCGCGCTGGAGACCGGTGAGTTTCTGGGCGTTGGAGAGATATTGGACGACGGGCGTGTAGCGCCGCGTCGACTGGTAGTCACCCAGTAAGGGGTGACACGAACCTGTCTGTTAATCTGCACGGATAGGCTCTTTTTTTAAGAAAGGTGGCACGCCGCCTTAGGCAGATTATTAAAGAGGAATAGAAAATGGCTTTAAACGCTGAACAGAAAGCAGCAATCGTGAACGACTACAAAGTGGGAGAAGGCGACACAGGTTCTCCGGAAGTACAGGTAGCACTGCTGACCGCGAACATCGAGCAGCTGCAGGGACACTTCCAGTCGCACAAGCACGACCATCACTCACGCCGCGGCCTGATCCGCATGGTTAACCAGCGTCGTAAACTGCTGGACTACCTCAAGCGCAAAGATGCAACGCGTTACACGGATCTGATCAAACGACTCGGTCTGCGTCGATAAGCGATACCAATAACCGGGGCCAAGGGGCCCCGGTCGTCATATATAGAAGTGGAGAAATAAAGTGAACCCAGTAACAAAAACTTTCCAGTACGGTGACCAGACAGTCACTCTGGAAACCGGCCGCATCGCCCGTCAGGCGACAGGTTCGGTTCTGGTTACCGTCGAAAACACCTCAGTGCTGTGTACTGTAGTGGCAGAAAAGACCCAGCGCCCAGGGCGCGATTTTTTCCCGCTGGCTGTGCATTACGTTGAGAAAACTTACTCAGTGGGCAAGATCCCCGGTGGCTTCTTCAAACGTGAAGCTCGCCCTAGCGAAAAAGAAACGCTGACCAGCCGTCTTATCGATCGTCCTATCCGTCCTCTGTTCCCTGATGGGTTCATGAACGAAGTGCAGGTTGTTTGTACTGTGATGTCTGCTGACAAGCACATCGATCCGGATATCCCCGCGATGATTGGTACATCTGCCGCTCTGGCTATTTCTGGCGCTCCTTTTAACGGCCCCATTGGCGGTGCACGTGTAGGTTTTAGCGACGAGAAAGGCTACATCCTCAACCCGACCTACGAGCAGCTGGAAGAGAGCAAGCTTGATATGGTGGTTGCCGGTACTGCAGATGCAGTACTGATGGTTGAGTCTGAAGCCAAAGAACTGACCGAAGACCAGATGTTGGGTGCGGTTCTGTTTGCTCACCAGGAAATGCAGACAGTGGTTCAGGCAATCAACGAACTGGCCGCTGAAGCCGGCAAGCCCAAGTGGGATTGGCAGGCAGACGCAGTGAATGAAGAGCTGCTGGCAGCGGTTGAAGGTCAGGTTAAGAACGATTTGGGTGAAGCTTATCGCATCACCGAAAAGTCAGCTCGTTACGAGCGCGTCGGTGAAGTTCGCAATGCCTGTGTAGAAGCACTGGCAGTGGAAGGCGGCCCCTCGGCTGATGAAGTGAAAGACATCTTCAAGAGCGTTGAGAAGAGCCTGGTGCGCAAGCGTATTCTTGCCGGTGAGCCTCGTATTGACGGTCGTGATACGCGCACTGTTCGCGCTATTGCTTGTGAAGTCGACGTTCTTGCTAAAGCACACGGTTCAGCTCTGTTCACCCGTGGTGAAACTCAGGCGATTGGCGCAGTGACTCTGGGCTCTACCCGCGATGCGCAGATCATTGACGCACTGCACGGTGAGCGTCGCGATCCTTTCATGCTGCATTACAACTTCCCTCCCTATTCTGTAGGTGAGGCGGGTCGTGTCGGCTTTACCAGCCGTCGTGAAGTTGGCCACGGTCGTTTGGCTCGTCGCGGTCTGGCAGCGGTTCTGCCAAACCAGGAAGAATTCCCATACACCATTCGTGTGGTTTCAGAAATCACTGAATCCAACGGCTCCAGCTCAATGGCCTCTGTGTGCGCCGGTTCCCTCGGCCTGATGGCTGCAGGCGTGCCACTGAAAGCACCCGTAGCCGGTATTGCTATGGGTCTGGTTAAGGACGGCAATCAGTTTGCAGTATTGACTGACATTCTGGGTGATGAAGATCACCTGGGTGACATGGACTTTAAAGTGGCTGGTACCGCTGAAGGTATTACTGCGCTGCAGATGGATATCAAGATCGAAGGTATCACTTCCCAGATCATGGAAACGGCATTGGATCAGGCGCAGCACGCTCGCCTGCACATCCTGGGTCAAATGAACGAAGTGTTGTCAGAAGGTCGTACTGTGACTTCCGAGAACGCGCCCAGCATGATGACCCTCAAGGTCGACTCCGACAAGATCCGCGACATCATCGGTAAGGGCGGCGCTACTATCCGTTCTATCACCGAGCAGTCCGGCGCTACTGTCGATATCGACGATGACGGTACTGTACGCATCTTCGGTCAAGACCAAATGGCTCGCGACAAAGCGGTTGCCATGGTTGAGGAAATCACTGCAGAAGCTGACGTGGGCGCTGTTTACACAGGTACCGTTGCTCGCATCGTCGACTTTGGTGCTTTCGTTAACATTCTGCCCGGCAAAGACGGTCTGGTACACATCTCACAAATCGCCAATGAGCGTGTTGAGAATGTGACTGACTACCTGAGCGAAGGTCAGGAAGTGAAGGTTAAAGTCCTGGACGTTGACCAACGTGGCCGCATCAAGCTCTCTATCAAGGAGTTGCTGGAAGACGAAGCGCCTGCTGAAGAGGCCGCTGAATAAAGCGACCCCAGTTCGCTGGAAACGAAAAAGGGGGTGCATCGATGATGCACCCCCTTTTTTATTCAGCGATGTATTAGCCGGGTCGGTTCTCAACCAGACTTTCGACGACCGAGGGGTCGGCGAGGGTACTGGTGTCACCCAGGCTGTCCAGTTCGTTCTCTGCAATCTTTCTCAGGATTCGCCGCATAATTTTCCCGGAACGCGTCTTCGGCAGCCCAGGCGCCCATTGAATGATGTCGGGTTTGGCGATTGGGCCGATTTCCTTAACACACAGCTGTATGAGCTCCTGACGTAACTCCTCGCTGGGCTCCACGCCCTGCATCGGTGTGACGTAGGCATAAATGCCCTGACCTTTGATGTCGTGGGGGAAGCCAACGACCGCTGCCTCAGCGATATCGTCATGCAGCACCAGAGCACTTTCGACCTCCGCAGTGCCCATTCGGTGACCGGATACGTTGAGCACATCATCAACACGCCCGGTTATCCAGTAGTAGCCATCTTCGTCGCGGGTAGCACCGTCACCGGTGAAGTAGTAGCCGGGGTAATTGCTGAAGTAAGTATCTATCATTCGATTATGGTCGCCGTACACGCTGCGAATCTGTCCGGGCCATGACGATTTCACGACCAGATATCCAGAGCCTGAACCCTCGATCTCCGAACCGTCCTCATTAAGCAAAGCCAGATCAACGCCAAAGAAGGGGAACGTGGCTGAGCCGGGTTTTAGTGCGGTGGCGCCGGGCAGTGGGGTAATCATGTGCCCCCCGGTTTCGGTCTGCCACCAGGTGTCGACGATAGGGCAGCGACTGTCTCCAACCACTTCGTGGTACCACGTCCAGGCTTCCGGGTTGATGGGCTCGCCAACGGTGCCTAAAAGCCTGAGGCTGGCGCGGGAGGAGCGGGTTACCGGTTCGTCCCCCACTGCTTGCAGCGCCCGAATGGCAGTGGGTGCGGTATAGAAAGTGTTGACCTGGTGCTTGTCGACAATTTCCCAACAGCGGCCGGCGTCAGGGTAAGTGGGTACGCCCTCAAACATCAGGGTGATGGCGCCGTTGGCCAGTGGACCATAGACGATATAACTGTGACCGGTAACCCAGCCGACATCGGCGGTGCACCAGTAAATTTCGCCCTCGCGGTAGTCAAATGCGTACTTGAAGGTCATGCTCGCTTGTAACAGATAGCCACCGGTGGTGTGCAGCACGCCTTTGGGCTTGCCGGTAGAACCGGAGGTGTAAAGAATAAACAGTGGATCTTCTGCATCCATTGGCTCCGGAGCACAGTCGGTACTTTGATCATCGACCAACTCTCCGTACCAAACATCGCGTCCCTCGGTCCATGCAATGTCACCCCCGGTGCGTTTAACCACCAGGCAGGTGTGGACATTGGGGCAGGCCTCCATCGCCTTGTCTGCGTTGACTTTAAGCGGAACAGAGCGGCCTCCGCGAACGCCTTCGTCTGCAGTGATGACTGTTTGGCAATCTGAGTCGAGGATGCGATCTTTTAGTGCCTCAGGTGAAAATCCACCAAAGACAATGGAATGAACCGCGCCGATGCGAGTGCACGCGAGCATGGCATAGGCGGCTTCGGGAATCATCGGCATGTAGATACAAACGCGGTCGCCTTTTTTCACACCACGCGCTTTCAGGGCGTTCGCAAGCTTGCAGACGTGGTCTTTGAGCTCAGCGTAAGTGATATGTTTACTGTCTGCTGGGTCATCGCCCTCCCAGATCAGGGCGGTCTGGTCCGCGCGCTCCGGTAAATGACGGTCGATACAGTTGTGGCTGACATTCAGCTTACCCCCGGCAAACCAGGCAGCCTCGCCCTTTACAAAGTCGTATTCCACTACCTTGTCCCAGGGCTGCTCCCAACTCAGGAATTCACTGGCCATCTCTCCCCAGAAGCCGTCGGGGTCTTCGATGGAGCGCTTGTACATGGCCTGGTACTGCTCGGCATTGATATGTGCGTCTTTGAAATTGGCTGGCACCGGATGGGTGGGGAATTCGGACATGACGACCACTCCGTTTTAAGTAATGAGTAGGTAATGGATAGCTGATAATACGGGGCTAGGCCGCTGATTCAAGCCGACCAAGGTCTAATGAGTTGTTTTTGTTGGGATAAGGGCGTGTGCTAGCCGTCGGCCAGCATCTTCCAGTCCCCGACCGGGTTTAATGACAATCTCACATTATCGATTAGGCGAGTACTGCCCAGTCTGGCGGCGGCGAGGATGGCTATTTCTTCGGTGTCCTCGGTGACGGCGCGCAGCGTTTGAGCGTCGCGAATGGCAAAGTAGTCGGGTTCAAAGCCCGCTTGTAACAACTTCATTCGCGCGTGGGACTCCAGTTGCAGGAAATTGTCGAAGTCACAGGCAATGGCTTCGCGGCAGCTAATCAGGGTTTGATGAAGCAGGGGGGCAATACTGCGTTCTTCATCCGATAGGTAGCCGTTTCTCGAGCTCTTTGCTAAACCATCATCATCGCGGGTGGTTGCGATACCGACGATTTCCACCGCCATGCATAAATCTTTCACCATCTTGCGCACGATTGAGAGTTGCTGGAAATCCTTTTCACCGAACACCGAGACATCCGGCTGTACGATGTTGAATAGCTTGCTGACCACCGTGGTGACGCCGTCGAAGTGTCCGGGCCGACTGCTGCCGCAAAGAGTGTCACCTAGTTCTGGGACGCTAACCACCGTTTGCTGGCTCATGCCGTCAGGGTAGATATCCTCAACGCCGGGCGCGTAAAGCAGTTGCACACCCTCGGCGAACAGTTTCTCTTTGTCCGCGGCCATGGTGCGGGGGTAGCCGTCCAGGTCTTCACCGGCGCCAAACTGAAGGGGGTTAACAAAGATAGAGACAACGACGATGTCACAGAGCGTGCGCGCCTTGCGGACCAAGTCGAGATGGCCCTCGTGCAGATTGCCCATGGTGGGCACAAAGGCAATGCTCTGACCATCGCTGCGGTAGCGCTTCAGAGCTGCCTGTAACTGAGCATTACTTTTGCAAGTTCGCATATCTACCTGACCCCGCGGTACGGATTGGCGACGCTAAACCAGTAGTCAAACCAGTCGAAAATCCCTGCCCAAATCGGTGTTTTTGGAGGGAGGAGAAGTATGCCCGATGCCCTGTTCCCGGGCAACGCCAATTTGGGAAAAAATCGTGGCACCGGCGCGGCCGTTTTTTCAGGTGTAGGTGTGCTCTTCGCGAGGATATTCGCCTGATTTCACAGCGCTCACGAAGGCCTTCAAAGCGCCCTGTATAGTGCTCTGCCCCGTCATGAAGTTCTCCACAAAGCGGGCAGTGTGTTCTGATAACCCTAGCAGGTCGTGCATGACCAGCACTTGGGCGTCAGTGCCTGCGCCAGCACCTATGCCAATCACGGGGATATCGAGCTTGGAAGAAATATCTGCCGCAAGGCCCGCGGGAATGCACTCCAGAACCAGCAGGCTGGCGCCAGCGTCCTGAATCTCTACCGCATCGGCGAGAATAGACTTAGCTTCCTTCGGCGTTCGCCCCTGGACCTTAAAGCCGCCAAACTGGTTGACGGACTGGGGAGTCAGGCCCAAGTGAGCGCAAACGGGGATCCCCCGTTCAACCAGCATGCTAATGCTGTCTGACAGCCAGGTACCACCTTCCATTTTGACCATTTGGGCGCCCGCCTGCATGAGTGCAGTGGCGTTGATCATCGTTTGTTCGGGGGTGGTATAGCTCATGAAAGGCATGTCGGCGATAACCAGAGACTCAGGTGCTGCCCGGCAAACGCATTCTGTGTGGTAGGCCATATCATCGACGGTGACCTGAATCGTACTGTCGTGCCCCTGTAGCACCATGCCCAGCGAGTCACCCACCAGGATGGTTTCTGCACCCGCTTCGCTGATCATGCGCGCGAAGGTGGCGTCGTAGGCAGTGATGCAGACGAATTTTTCGTCCGCAGCCTTCATTTTATCCAGGGTACTGATGGTGACCTTGCCCATGGGCTACCTTGTGTTCTATCCGAAAAATGTCGGGTTGAAGTAGTGGCGGCCACTGCGAATATCCAGCAGGTAGTCCACCAGGTGGCTGTAGTCTGTGTCGCCGCTGGCCAGGTCGATTTCACTGGCATTGACGATCAGCAGAGGGGCGCCATCGTAATATAGAAAGAACTCACTGTACACTTCGTTCAGACGCTCTAAATAGTCCCTCTCGATCGCCTGTTCAGCAGCAATACCGCGGCTATCAATGCGCGACAGCAGTACGTCTGTGGAGGCCTGAAGATAGATAACAAGGTCGGGTTTGGGCGCATCGATGGTGAGCTGCTGGTAGACCTTTTCGTAGAGCTGAAACTCCTCTCTGTCCAGGTTGATTCTGGCGAACAGGGGGTCTTTTTCAATCAGGAAGTCAGCGACTCTCACCGGCTCGAATATATCTGCCTGTCGCAGGTCCTGGATTTTTTGCGCTCTTTGGAAAAGAAAGAACAGCTGCGTCGCAAGGGCCGCCTGTTGTCTATTGCGGTAGAACTTGTCCAGAAAAGGATTTTGCTCGGCTTCTTCCAATAGAGTCTGGTAATTGAATGTCGTCGCTAACCGTTTGGTGAGCGTCGTCTTGCCAACACCAATGGGGCCCTCTACGGCGATGTATGCTGGGGGCGTGCGCCCTCTCAGGTCGATTTTAATGGCCGAGTTCTCCCTCATCCGGGCCCGCTTGATAAGCTGAATCGCTGCCTGTCGCATGACTGGGGGTCAGCGAAATCTCTGTTTTACGGAGTTCCCCCATCGGGCAGGCGGCTACTAATGTACCAAGTTCCGTTCCGTCCGGCAGCATGAAATTTGAGGGTTCGATTTCTTGTAGCGGATACACAACAAAGTTGCGTTCTCTCATGCGCGGATGCGGGATGCTCAGTCTGGAAGTGTCGATGGTTTGATCATCGTAGAGCAGTATATCCAGATCAAGGGTGCGAGCTCCCCAGCGCAAATTTCGCTCCCGCCCCTGGGTGTTTTCGATTTTCTGTAGCGCGGTGAGCAGATCCAGGGGGCTAAGAGAGGTTTCCAGTCGCAGCACGGCATTCAGGTACTCTGGCTGGTCGCCTGGGCCAACAGCAGCGCTACGATAGGCGCTGGAAACTCGAACAATGTCACTGTGGGGGAGTTCAAGGATCGCCGTAATCGCCCGCTGTAACTGCTGCTGCGGGTCTTTCAGATTACTGCCCAGGGCGATGAACGCACAGCTCATGTCTGTTTGTTGTTGCGCCGTCTGCGGGGTCGCCGACGATTGCCGGACTTATCGTTGTGCTCAGATGACTTTGCCAGTCTCTGATCCATATTGAGGGTCTGGTACTCGGTCCACCATTCACCCAGTCCGCCAGTATCCTCTCCTGCCTGTTCTCGCAGTAGCAGGAAGTCGTATGCCGCTCGAAAGCGCCGGTGTTCCACTAGCTCCGCCGCCTTTTTGCCCTGACGCCGCTGCAGGCGTAGCTGAAATTCCCAGATCTCGCGCATTGGCTGGCTGAAGCGTCGAGGGATGGCTATCTGTTGGCTGGCTTCGGAAATGGTTTGCTGCGAGGCGTTGTGCATTGCCACCATGGCCGGCTCACCGCGATTTTCCAGTTGTGCAGCGGTTCTGCTCGCCACTGGCCATAGCAGTGCCGCCAGAATAAAGGCAGGGGTTACCGGTTTGTCTTCGGCAATACGTTTGTCTGTATTGGCCATTGCCGCTCGCACCAGTGCCAGCGACATCGCGTCCTGGTGGAGCAGGTGGCTGGTTTCGTCAAACAGGTACTGTAGTAAATCGTGCTGCAGCAGTTGTTCAAGAGTCGCCGCCGCGTACCCCGACAAAAACAGCTTAAGAAACTCATCAAACAGGCGCGCAGACGGTATCTCACGTAGCAGTGATGCGCACTTCGGTATCGCTTTGGCGGTATTTTTCTCAATGCCAAAGTCCAGCTTGGCAGCAAAGCGCACCGCTCTAAGCATGCGTACAGGGTCTTCCCGATAACGTACCGCGGGTTCGCCGATGATGCGGATGAGGCGCTTCTTGAGGTCAGTGAGTCCACCAACGTGATCGAAAACTTCGAATTTACCCGAGTCATAGTAAAGGGCGTTCACGGTCAAATCCCGTCGAACAGCGTCCTCTTCCAGCGTGCCGTAGACGTTATCCCTGAGCAACAGACCCTTGTCGGACTGCCGGGAATGGTTGCCGCCTTTGGCGGGGCTGGCCTCGTCGCCGCCCTCGTGGTGCCCGCGAAATGTGGTGACCTCGATGATTTCACGGCCAAAGCGAACGTGAACGATGCGAAAGCGTCTGCCGATAATGCGTGAGTTACGAAACAGGCCGTGAACTTCTTCCGGGGTGGCGTCGGTTGCGACGTCGAAATCTTTGGGGTGACCACCCAACAGCAGGTCGCGCACGGCGCCGCCCACAAGATAGGCCTGGTGACCCTGAGAACGTAAGCGCGACATGACTTTAAGGGCGCTATCGCTAATGTTTTTGCGGGATATGCTGTGCTTATCCCTGGGGATGACATTCAATCGAGAATACGCCTTACATTGGGGCCTGTTGCGAGGCGCGCAGTTTAACACATCTGTTCTCGGTCGAGCGGCAGAAGAGGGCAGATGAATGATGGGGAAGACAAAGTCTTCCCCATCCAGGTCTCACGTCAGGAGTTATTGTTATTTCTAGGGTGCTTTTATTGTTATAGGCACTATAAAAACATGGTTTTATTTTTATGCCCAAAGCTTTAATGAGTAACTTATTACCAACCTCAGGCGATTGTGGCGACCATCCGTCTACCAAGCCCTACCTGAAGTTATGAACAGGAAATTGAAGGGGAAGAGAACTTCCCCATCCAGGTCCATAGTGTTGAATATTATTTTTATTGCAGCGTCCGTTATTTTTATTTGTGACACTGATCAATAGAATGCAGTCAGTATGCCAAATGGCATAAAATCCTTTAAAAACAATAAGATATGTTTTTTTAGTGATCGTTAGGTTCTTCCCGGATGTGGCCTTTGTTACCTTACTACCCCGGTTTCGGTAACGGGGAGGTGCTCGGGTAACGCCTATCCTGCCTGGGTTTCAGCCTTTCTTCGTCTTCCGGTGCTCGTATTCTTGCTACGGGGAATACCAAACCGTTGTCGACGTTCCCACAGGCACTTGCGACTGACGCCCAGTTTCTGGGCTAATTCTGTCTCACTCATGGAGTCCTGATGCTCCAATACGAAACGCTGGAAATAGTCCTCCAGCGACAGGTCTTCCTGAGGTTCGGTATTGACGGCCATATTTGGACGAGTTTTGCTGTTGCTGGCAATTCCGTCCTGGCCGCGGATACGATTGACGTTCACCAGTTCCAGGTCGATGCCCAGGGCTTCGTTATCAACCTCTTCAGATTCAGAGAGGATTACGGCCCGTTCAATAGCGTGCTCCAGCTCCCTCACATTTCCAGGCCACTGATAGGTGGTGATCGCCTGAATTGCCCGAGGTGACAGGTGCATGCTGGGTTTACCCAGTTTCTGGGTTTGTAGTTGCATCATGTGTTCAGCCAGGTGGAGGATGTCCTTGCCTCTTTCCCTGAGCGGCGGCAGAGCCAGGCGCAGTACATTGATGCGGTAGTAGAGGTCCTGGCGGAACAAGCCGTCTGAGGAAAGCTGTTGCAGGTTTCGGTGAGTGGCGCAGATAAGCCGCACATTAACCTTGCGGGAATGCACTGACCCTATTCGACGAATCTCTCCTTCCTGAATAAAACGCAGTAGTCGTGCCTGCGCTTCCATCGGCAGTTCGCCAATCTCGTCCAGAAACAGAGTGCCGCCGTCCGCCGCTTCAATGAGTCCCATGCGGCTCGCATTGGCACCGGTGAAGGCGCCTTTTTCATAGCCAAACAGCTCTGATTCAATCAGTGTGTCCGGGATAGCGGCGCAGTTGACCGATATCAGGGTTTTGTCTGCGCGGCTGCTGTGCTGGTGCACGCTGCGGGCCACAAGCTCTTTTCCCGTGCCTGTTTCGCCCAACACCAATACCGTTGATTCCGTGGGCGCCATACGCTCAATGTGCCCGAACAATGTTTGGATGGGCTGGCAGTTGCCGATGATGCCGGAGCTGCTGGTCTGACGGGTAGCGCTTGAAGCACTTGCCTTCTGCTCCTGGGCCTTTGGTGTCGGGTGGTCGGCAATAATCCGCTCGACAGCGTTGACCATGTCTCCATGGTCAAAGGGTTTGGCAATATAGTCCACAGCACCCATACGCATTGAGTCCACCGCAGAGCGCAGGCTGGCATAGCTGGTCATTATCAGTACCGGCACTTCTCCGGCCTTTTTGATCAGGTCGGTGCCCGGTGCCCCGGGTAAACGCAGGTCGGAGATAATCAAGTCGTAGTCATTGAAGCTGTAATCAGACTCGGCTTGCTGTACGGAGCCTGCCTCGCTCACCTGGTATCCGCTGCGCTCCAGAAGTCGACGCAGGGCAGTGCGGATGACAGACTCATCCTCGACCACAAGTATCTGCTGCATAAAGTGTTACCTAAGGCGAAAATCCCCCACAACATACGCCTACTGTGAATAATTTGCCAGTTACACGCCGAAAAGTGGGGTCATGGGTTACATTTTGAAGGCGTCGTCGTAACTCGTTTCAGATAGCTGCAGGGTGAAACGGGTGCCCGGTTGCGGGCCGGTCTGCAGTGGGCTGGTGAGTTGTACGGTGCCGCCCAAGTCTTCCATGATGCTGTAAACCAGTGCCAGACCCAAGCCGGTGCCGGCGCCCGGGTCCTTGGTAGTAAAGAAGGGTTCAAATACCTGGCTTTGCAACGCTGCGGGTATGCCCCTGCCATTATCATCCACGTCGATTAGCACCCGGGAATCGTCTCGATAGGCCTGAATTTGAACATGGCCATCGGCATCGCAGGCATCCCTTGCGTTACCCAATAGGTTGATGAATACCTGCAGTAAGCGCTGCGAGTCAGCCAGTACCACCAACTCCCGGTCGCAGTGATTGCTAAACCGAACCTGCTTTGCTTCTCTGTCCAGGGCAAGAAGGTGGATTGATTCATCGATGCAGTCGGCAAGATTACACGGCGCCAGCTGCAGTTCCTCGGCACTAGAGCCCACGTGGGAAAAGTTAACCAGTGACTCAACAATGCGGGTAACACGCTCGGTCTGTTTGAGAATGTCTTGTGCAGTCAGGGCGACTTCGTTGGGGTCCTCTGCGTATTCCAGATTTTGCGCAAGGCAAGCGATTCCCGTGACCGGATTGCCGATTTCATGCGCAACGCCGGCGGCAAGCCGGCCGATCGATGCCAGCCGCTCGTTGTGCAGCAGTTCTTCCTCCATGACCTCCATCGCGCTGATGTCTTCGACCAGAACAATCGTATCGCCATCTGCGGTGATGGTCTTGTGCAGGCTGACCCAATGAGGGTTGTTTGCATCAGTCGTCACCTCAGCTTTCAAGATAATGTCACTGTCGTCCTGGTGAAAATCATCCAGCAGTGCTCGCCAGGGCTCAGGTAGGGAGTGCAGTAATGAGCCCAGAATATCTTCGGCGTAGACATTGGTCAGGCCCTGCATGCTGCGGTTCCACATCAGCAGTTCGCCGTCGGCGCCCAAAGAGCATATGCCCACGGGCAGCGTGTCCAGGGTTTCTCGGTAGCGGCGGCGCAGAGCGTCCAGGTCAGCAGCAAGGCCAGTAAACTGCATGTGAGGCGCATCGAGATTGCGCTCAATGAGGTTGATGTCTTCAGTGCCGCCTGCCTGAAAAGGAATACAGCGCTCGATAATATTGTGAGCCACCGCCGGCCCCAGTAATCCCGAGAGGTTGGCTTCAACCCTTCTACGCAGTCGCCTTAACGCATAGGGGCGGCCTTCGCTGTCCTCAAATTGTAACTGGGCCAGGGCACGGTTGATTTCCGCTCTGGCGGTTCGCTCGCCAAGCGCCGGCGTCAGTCGATCGGCAAATTCGGCCGCGCTCCCTAATGGCAAGGTTTGACGAATGGGTCGAGAAAGATCATCCATGGAACAGATGTCTGCTGCGATGAGTTCCTCTTCGGTCGTGCGGGTTAATAGCGATATGACAACAAACAAGGCGGAGTTGATTGCCAGAGCAAGCATGGTTGCCAGCGTCCAGAAATCATTGCTCTCACCGAAGATCGAGTCAAACAGTTGACCGATTTCGGGCACGTACCCGCGCGTCGCGGGGAGCATGACGGTGAAGAACCAGAAGGCCAGTCCTGCCCAGAGCCCTGCCAGCAAGCCCTTTCGGTTCGCATTTGGCCAGTAAGGTGTGGCGACCAGGCCAGGCAGGAACTGTAGCGTGCCGGAAAACGCGACCAATGCCAGCTCCACCAGGCTCTGACGACCATTAAGGCCCAGGTAAAACAGGTATCCCGCCAAAATCAGAACAGCAATTAGCACCCTGCGCAGCCATCGCAGGTTGCTGTAGATGTCGCCGCCCTGACCGAGGTTCAGGATTCTCGAAGGTAGTATCAAATGGTTGAGGCACATGTTCGCCAGTGCCAGTGTGGTGACCACGATGGTGGCGCTGGACGCCGAAAGCGTTGCGATAAATGCTGCGCCGGCAATGGGTGTGGACTCCAGGCTCAGGCCCATCGACAAGCCCGCATAGGCCATGGGGAAGTCCTGCCCCAGTCGCATCCAGGTCCAGGCCAGTGGCAGTACCGGTAGGCTCAGCAATAGCAGGTAAAGCGGCATCCCCCAGGTCGCCCTGCGCAGATCCTCACTCTCTGTATTTTCTGCAAACAGCATATGAAAAATATGAGGCATGCAAACTGCGCCTGCGAAAAATACCAGCAGGAATGCGTGCGCACTGTCGATCGACAGCTGCTGGGTCATCTGGTCTTTTGCAGGCGGGTACTGCTGTAGCCACTGTTGTATATCCGCTGGTCCATTGAATACCTGATAAACCGCGACCACCATTAGCAAGCTCATGGCGCCTAGCTTGACCAGAGACTCAAACGCCATTGCGGTGACCAGACCGGTATTGCGATCCTGCGACGATACGTGGCGGGTACCAAACAGAATGGCAAAAACGATGATGATCAGGCACGTGACAAGCGCTACACCTTGATGATGGAAGTTCGCTTCCTCGAGCCTGTGATCGTGTCCCGCCAGGATGTGAACGCTGTCTCCGATTGCCTGAATTTGCAGGGCGAGCATGGGGAGCATGGCCAGGCACATGGCGATGGTAATGGCAGCTCCCACGCGAGGGCTGCGAAAGCGGAAGGTCAGCATGTCGGCGAGGGAGGCCAACTGGTAAACCCGTGACAGGCGCAATAGGGGTATCAGCAGAATAGCCGCCAGTACAAACACCAGCCCAACGCCTGCGAAGTAAAGCAAGAAATTGTAGCCATAGCGCACGGCGACCTCTATGACGCCGTTGGTTGCCATAGCGCCAGCGAATACACCAAGGGAAAGCACGTAGGTGGCAGGGTGGTGGGTTATTTTGCGGGAGATGATGCCGCGATCAGCCAGCAGGGCTACGAGGAAAAGGCCCGTCAGGTAAAAGGCAACAACCAGAAGAATCTGGGTGAGGCTAAAGCTCATCCGGATGCCTCGACCGATAGGCCCACCAGGTAAAGCTGATGATCATTACCCAAACCACATAGGGTCTATACCAGGCGGTATAGTCCGAGGTTAGCCAGTCGGCAAGTACCGGGAACGCAACGAGGGCGAGCACGATGCCTAGCACCAGCATGCGGTTGATATACATTTCGGGGTCCGTGAGGTCGTGTGTCAGCCGATATTACGCAAGCGTCCATAGTCGGTAAAGCGTATCGCTGTGTTTAGATTGTCGTTTCAGCTATGCCGCGGCAAGCCGGTAGGGCATCAGGAGACCAGTGCTCAATGGAAAACTTGAGAATGGCATCGCAGCTAACCAGGGAGTCAGGCGGCGAAGGCTGACGCAGAAAAGCCAGCGCCTGGCGCAGGTTTGCCCGCGCTTCAGACACCTGTAGCGCGGGAGCGTGATTCTGCTTGCTGAATTTTTGCCCCTGCTCGTTGGTAATGACCGGTATGTGACAATAGTCTGGCCTGGGCATGCCCAATTGCTGCTGCAGATAAATCTGCCGCCCGGTGGATTCCAACAGATCGGAGCCCCGCACAATATGGGTGACGCCCTGAAACGCATCATCCACTACGACGGCCAACTGATAGGCGAACAGCGCATCCTTACGGCGTAAAACAAAATCAGGCAGATGTTCCCCCAGAGCCTCTTGCTGGCGCCCCTGTAAGCGGTCTTCGAAAGTAATGGTTGTGTCTTTGGCGACGGCGACTCGTAGCGCATGAGGGCTGCCGACGCGATCCTGATTGGGTTGGCACCGTCCGTTGCAGGCCCCGTCCGGGCCAAGCATGGCTCGGGTGCAGTCGCAGCGAAAAAGAAGGTGGTGCTGATGTAATTGCTGGAGGGCGTCTTGGTAGGCCGTGCTACGTGAACTTTGCCAGAGAACTTCTTCGTCCCAGTTAAGGCCGTGATCCTGAAGGCTTTGCAGGATGCTCTGCGCGGCGCCCGGTTCTTCCCGGGGTGGATCGAGGTCTTCCATGCGCAGCAGCCAACGTCCCCCGTTTTGGCGGGCGTCAAGATAACTCGCCAGCGCGGCGATCAACGATCCTAGGTGAAGAGGCCCAGTCGGAGAGGGAGCGAAGCGCCCCCTGTAGGTGCTGGTAGTGACAGGCAAAGAGCCTTAGCCCAGTTCCTGCTTTTCCTTGATCTCATCGAGTGTCTTGCAATCGATGCACAGGCTGGCTGTGGGACGCGCTTCCAGGCGCTTGATGCCGATTTCCACGCCGCAGGCGTCGCAGAATCCGTAATCGTCCTGTTCCAGACGCTCAATCGTAGAATCGATCTTCTTGATCAATTTACGCTCGCGGTCCCGGGTACGCAGTTCCAGGCTGAATTCTTCTTCCTGGGTCGCGCGGTCAGCGGGATCCGGAAAGTTGGCGGCCTCGTCTTTCATGTGGGTCACAGTGCGATCCACTTCCTGCATAAGCTCGGATTTCCAGGTTAGCAGGATGCCTTTAAAGTGCTCACGCTGTTTCTCATTCATGTACTCTTCGCCCTTTTTGGGCTTGTAGGGCACGAAGTTTTTGAAATCCGTGGAAGCTGCTTTATTGGCTGATTTTTTTGCTGCTCTAGGCATGGTGTTTTCCATACGGTAAAACAATCGAAACAATACTCACAGTGTTTTGGCGGCATGAGCAAAGTACCCCTGCGACCAAGGGCGGAGAAACTACCAGATTCACTTCAGCTATGCCACCGTTTTTAGCAAGCTTTTGCAGGAAGTGGGGCAGGTGCTTCTCTCTTTCCTTGCGCTATTGCTAGAATGCCCGATTGAAGTTGTCAGGATTTAACATGTCTCAAATGCCGATCCAGCGCCCTTATGCACAGCGAGTTTCTGAGATCGAGCCTTTTCGGGTGGTCGAGGTATTGCAGCGCGCGACTGCGTTGCAGGCCCAGGGACGCGATATTGTGCATTTGGCTGCAGGTGAGCCCGACTTCGCGACGGCAGCCCCTATCATCGAAGCGGGACGCGCATCACTTGCGCGAGGCGAGACCTATTACACCGGCGCCGCTGGTATTCCCGAATTGCGTCAGGCCATTTCAGACTTTTACGCCAGCCAATACCAACTGGATATTGCACCGTCTCGGATTATGATCACCCCCGGGGCCTCGGGTGCCTTGCTGTTGATTTCGGCGCTGCTGATGAATCCTGGCGATGGCATGTTAATGGCTGATCCGGGCTATCCGTGTAACCGACATTTTTTGCGACTGGTCGAAGGGGAAGGTCAGCTCGTACCGGTCTCTGCCGACACGCGCTATCAACTGAACTCCACGCTGATCGAGACACACTGGCAAGAGAATACGGTCGGTATTATGGCGGCTTCACCGGCTAACCCAACAGGCACGGTGTTATCTGCCAGTGACTTGAGCGATCTGTCGCAGGCGGTTAAAGCCCGTCGCGGGCATCTTGTGGTCGATGAGATTTATCATGGTCTGGGCTATGACACCGACACGCCTTCGGTGCTGTCGGTAGACCCGGACGCCTTTGTGATTAACAGCTTTTCCAAGTACTTCGGTATGACCGGTTGGCGACTGGGTTGGCTGGTGGCGCCAGAAGAGGCGGTCGCCGAAATGGAAAAGCTGGCCCAGAATCTCTTCATTTCCATGTCGACCATGGCGCAGTACGCAGCGCTGGCTGGTTTTCAGCCCGAAACTCGTGCCATTCTTGATGAGCGCCGCGACATTTTCCGGCAGCGACGGGATTATTTGCTGCCCGCAGTGCAGGATTTGGGTTTTGATGTGCCCTGCCCGCCGCAGGGGGCATTCTATATTTACGCCGATGCCAGTCGTTTTACCGCAGACAGTCAGGTGTTCTGCATGGATCTGTTGGAGCAGCACGGAGTGGCCCTTACGCCTGGCTTGGATTTTGGTCACCATCGAGCGCGGGAGCACCTGAGGTTCTCATACACCACTTCCATGGACAGGCTGGAAAGTGCGGTGGAGCGTCTGGCGAAGGTATTGGGCCCGGATGGGTTGAGGGCTGCTGGTGAGTGATCTGATTCAGGGGCGATTGCTGCGTCGTTATAAGCGTTTCCTAGCCGATATAGAGCTTACCGATGGTGATGAGATTACCGTTCATTGCCCCAATACCGGTGCGATGACCGGATGTGCTGAGCCAGGCTCCGCGGTGTGGTTATCGACGTCCGATTCCAAAACGCGCAAATATCCTCACACCTGGGAGCTGGTCGGTACTTCCAGGGGAATGGCCTGCATCCACTCTGCCCGAGCCAACAAATTTGTCAAAGCGGGCTTCGAATCAGGGCTTATCACTGGGTTTGAGGCATACCCCGAAATTCGAAGCGAAGTGAAGTATGGCCAGAACAGTAGGGCGGACCTGCTACTTGAAGGACCCAGTGGTCGTGTTTTCCTCGAAGTGAAGTCGGTGACGCTGTGTGAGGACGATGGCCAGGGCCTGTTTCCCGATGCGGTCAGTGAACGGGGCCGTAAACACTTGCGTGAATTGGCCGCGGTTCGCGATGATTCCACCAGAGCAGTGATGTTCTTCTGCGTCCTGCACGAGGGGATAGACCGGGTGAGCGCTGCCGGTCAAATTGACCCGCGATACCGCGATACCTTGCTTGAAGTGATGGAGCAGGGGGTGGAGGTGCTCTGCTGGAGGGCGAGTGTTTCACCAGAGGGCATCGTGCTGGAGTGCCCGCTTCCTTTTACCGTTGATCCCATGAGTGGTGATCCTGATGAGTAGCCCTCTGTCCGTTGCTCAGTTGACCGGAAGGGATGAGTCGCATTTATTGACGCTAAGTGACGGACACCGGCTTCATCCGCAGGCCGCCGCAGCGTTTGCTGGGCTGCAGGAGGACGCGAGTGCGGCAGGGTTTGAACTCGCTATCGCGAGCAGCTTTCGCTCCTATGAGCGGCAGTTGGCGATCTTCAATGGTAAGGCCTGCTGTCAGCGCAGTGTGCATAATGACGAGGGTCAGGTTGTAGACATGGCGTCGCTTGATGCTGCGGGGAAGCTTGCTGCTATCTTCCGCTTTTCGGCTTTGCCGGGTGCGTCTCGCCACCACTGGGGTACTGATCTGGATGTTTACGACCTGGCAGCCATGCCGCAGGGCTATCAGTTAAAGCTCAGCCCAGAAGAGGTTGCCCCTGACGGGATGTTTGGCCCGCTGCACGATTGGCTGGATCGTCGTATGGCAAAGTCTGAATCTCATGGGTTTTATCGGCCGTACGCACAAGACCATGGCGGGGTTGCCGTCGAGCGTTGGCATCTCAGTTTTGCGCCCATGTCTGAAAGCTTAGAGGACGCGCTGGATGAAGCTACTTTGCTGCGGTGCTGGGGTGACGAGTTGTTACTGCGCGAAGAGATAGAAAGGGATCTGGCGGCGATTATTGAGCGATACGTCAAAGTGCCGAAGGGGTGGTGTCCCAAGGTTTAGCTGAGAACAGGTCCCGGCGCCAAAGCACCGGGACCGATGGTCTTATTCCTTGGCTTTGGCCTGCTCGTGCAGGTGGCCATAGTGGTTCCAGTAATCTTTCTCGGCAGCAGCAATGACGCGCAGCGCTTCATCGCGGCCATAAACGTGATCCACACAAATATCGATCTCTTTTCCAGGGATCATTTTGTAGGTCGAGAAATAGTGCTGCAGACGCTCAGTTTTGATGCTGGGCAAGTCAGCGATGTCGTGAACGTCGCCCCAGATATTGTCACCTTCCAGTACGGCGATGATCTTATCGTCGGCTTCGCCGTCGTCGATCATCTGGATGCCGCCGACTACGCGGGCGTTGAGGACGATGTCAGCGCGGGTGATGTGACGCTCAGAGAATACGCAGATATCCAGCGGGTCACCGTCGGCTACTTCGACCTTGGGGCACATTTTGGCCACTTCTTCCGCGCAATAGGTGCGGGGTACGAAGCCATAAAGCGCCGGGGGACTTGACGTGGTGCGCTGGGGACGGTCAACCATCAGGAAGCCTGAAGCCTTGTCCAATTCGTACTTGACCACGTCGTCGGGAGTCATTTCGATGTAGACCTGAAGCACATCTTCAGGGGCTTCGTCGGCGCGAATGTGGAGGCCGTGCCAGGGGTGACGGCGCCAGCGGTTAAAGTCGCGGTTGCTGTACATGCTATTTCCTCAATGGTTGCTTCACTATGGAGGCGCGCATTGTACAGTGATTGATTGGCAAAATCCGCACCACCAAAGTCGAATTTTTCACGCTTTGCGAGCCCCGCAATCACGACCTGAATGAGTCTGCCAAAGCGGTGATGTCGTGCTCAGGGAGGTGGCTGGGTGCCGCTGCGTTACGGCAATGTGAGTCGCCGAAGGCTAGATTTTAAAGCCCTTCTTGAGCTTTTTTGGCACCAATTCATTTTTGAGGCGAACGTACTTGGGCATGCCATTTTTGTAATCCGGATAGGCTTCGCCCTGAATCAGGGGCGCCAGGTAATCTCTCGCCGTGTCCGTGATGTTGAAACCATCCCGACTGATGAAGCTGCGAGGCATCATCTTTTCGACGTTAGCGACCTGGTCAAGTGGCGCCTCGCCAATGCTCCAGGAATAGCGCTTACCCTTGCCGCGCACGATGCAGGGCATGACGGAGTTTTTACCCTGTAACGCCATTTCAACCGCTGCTTCACCCACGGCGTAGGCCTGGTCGAGGTCAGTCTGGGAGGCAATATGTCGCGCCGCGCGCTGCAGGTAGTCGGCCACGGCCCAATGGTATTTGTAGCCATGCTCATCCTTAATCATCTGGGCGAGGTTAGGGGCAAGGCCGCCCAGCTGGCTGTGGCCAAAGGCATCTTTGAGTCCAGACTCGGCCAGGAAAGTCCCGTCTTTGTACTGCGCGCCTTCCGAGGCGACGATCACGCAATAGCCGTTCTTTTTCACCGTGCGTTTCACCTTGGCCAGGAATTTCTCCTTATTGAAGGCGATCTCGGGGAACAGGATGATATGGGGTGCATCACCCTCGCGTTCTGCAGCCAGGCCGCCCGAAGCGGCAATCCAGCCGGCGTGGCGTCCCATGACCTCGAGAATAAATACTTTGGTAGAGCTTTCGCACATGGAAGCTACATCCAGAGCAGCCTCACGGGTAGAGATGGCGATGTACTTGGCCACCGAGCCAAAGCCAGGGCAGTTGTCGGTGAGAGGTAGGTCGTTGTCTATGGTTTTGGGAACGTGAATAGCCTGCAGTGGGTAGCCCATGGCCTCGCTTAACTGCGAGACTTTGAGGCAGGTGTCTGCTGAATCGCCACCACCATTGTAGAAAAAGTAGCCAATGTTATGGGCTTTGAAGACCTCAATCAGGCGTTCGTACTCCGCTCGGTTTTCCTCGATACTTTTCATTTTGTGCCGGCAAGACCCGAAGGCCCCGGAGGGAGTGGTCAGCAGGCCATGAATGGCTGAGCGACTTTCCTTGCCGGTGTCGATCAGTTCTTCGCGGAGCGCGCCGATAATGCCATTGCGCCCAGCATAAACCTTACCGATTTCTGATTTGTGCTTGCGGGCCGTTTCGATGACCCCACAGGCAGAGGCGTTAATAACAGATGTTACGCCACCCGACTGGGCATAGAAGGCATTCTTCTTCGGCATGTGAGATTTCCCTTGTGGCGAGCGCGGCCAATGCACTGGCGGGGTTGGTGGTGCCGCAATCATACGGCATATCCCTGCATCTATGGAACGGATTGGTCTGAATTGCGTCAACAGTTACAGCAAAGTGATACCATTGACCGCTATTTTTGAGGAGAAGTTTTTGAAAGGCCATATTCATATCCTGGGGATTTGCGGCACGTTTATGGGTGGCATTGCCCTGTTGGCACGAGAACAGGGTTTTCGAGTGACTGGCTCTGATGCCAACGTGTATCCACCGATGAGCACGCAGCTGCAATCAGCGGGTATTGAGTTGATGGAAGGTTATCAAGCCGAACATTTGCAGCCAGCACCCGACTGTGTGGTGGTGGGCAATGCATTAACGCGTGGCAATCCGGCGGTTGAATACATGCTGGACAAGGGACTTAACTACACGTCGGGCCCTCAGTGGCTCGCTGAGAATGTGTTGGCTGGCAAATGGGTGCTAGCCGCGTCCGGTACGCATGGCAAGACCACAACGAGTTCGATGCTGGCATGGATTCTTGAGTATGCCGGTATGTCCCCTGGTTTTTTAATCGGCGGCGTTCCAGCGGATTTTGGTCTTTCTGCTCGGATGGGCGAGACTGATTTTTTTGTGGTTGAGGCGGATGAATACGATACGGCGTTTTTTGACAAGCGTTCGAAATTTGTCCATTACCGTCCGCGGACTCTGGTCATTAACAATCTGGAGTTTGACCATGCGGATATTTTCCCTGATCTGGCGGCCATTCAACGCCAGTTTCACCACCTTGTGCGCACAGTGCCTTCGCAAGGGCTAATCGTTTACCCGGAAAATACAGCCGCGATTGACGAGACTCTCTCCCAGGGTTGCTGGAGTGGACGCAGTTCATTATCTATTGCAGGTGCCGGCTCGTGGAATGCCGAACTACTGCAGGCTGACGGTTCTGCTTTTGAGGTTAGCCTCGATGGCGGCACTCCAGTAGCGGTGCACTGGTTGCATTGTGGTCGCCACAATGTTGAAAACGCGCTCGCAGCCATGGCCGCGGCCCACCATGTGGGTGTGCTGCCAGATGTTGCAGCCCAGGCGCTGGCTGAGTTTCAGGGGGTGAAACGCCGTCTGGAGTTGCTGGGTGAAATCAAGGGCGTGACTGTATACGATGATTTCGCGCATCACCCCACCGCCATAGCCACGACGCTACAGGGTCTGAGGGCGCGCGTTGGAAACGGTCGATTGATTGCACTCATAGAACCGCGTTCCAATACGATGCGTATGGGTGAACATAGGGCTAGGTTGGCCGAGTCTACTCAAGAAGCCGACAGCGTATACTGGTTCCAGCCACAAGGAATGGAATGGTCGCTCCAAGACGTGGTTGATGAAAGTTCAAAGGCTAGTCTGGCGAGCGATATTGAAGATCTGGTGGCGGAAGTCGTCGGCAATGTACGACCGGGAGATCAGGTAGTGATCATGAGCAACGGCGGCTTCGGCGGCATTCACGACAAGTTACTGGCAGCGCTTGAGGCTGCAGCATGAAGCAGCACCTGAGCTCTGCATACGAGCGCCTGGTTTTACGAACTCCCTGGCTTTCATTGGCCCTCGTCGCCCTGTTGGTGGCAGGTTTTTCCACCCAAATTCAGAAAATAAAGCTGGATGCATCGGCTGACTCGCTGATGCTGCAAGGAGACCCTTCACTGGAAGTGTATCGGGAAGTCAGCGGTCGCTTTGCATCAGAGGATTTCCTGCTAATAACCTGGCAGCCGCGGGGTCCCTTGCTCGCCGATGAGTCGCTGGTGCCGCTCAAGGCCATGGCAGATGCGTTACGCCAGCTCCAGGGCGTGTCCTCTGTTGTGACGGTCTGGGACGTGCCACTGCTGGAGAGCCCTCCGGTTGGGCTATCCGATATCACCTCGCCTGACCCTTTGCCCAGTTTGAATCAGCCGGGTATCGATCGAGAGTTGGTGCTGACTGAATTAACCACCAGTCCTATCTACGCCGATCTGCTTGCCAGTCGCGATGGGGAAGTCACCGCTGTTCAAATTAACCTGCAGCGCGACGATCGTTATTTTGAATTGCTATCGGCCCGAGAAACCCTGCGTATCAAACGCGATGATGAGGGGCTGAGTAGCTCTGAAGCTGGCGAACTCTCCAAGGTTGAACAAGCCTTCAAGGCGCACACCGCAATGACGCTTGAGGCGCAGAGCAAGCTTGTCGAAGACGTCCGTCAGGTGGCATCGGGATATAGTCAATACGCCGATCTTTTTGTGGGCGGTGTGCCAATGATCGCGGCCGATATGGTGAGCTTCGTGCGCAGCGATTTGGTGACTTTTGGTGGTGCGATCCTCGGTATCATGCTCGTGGTGCTGGCCATTATTTTTCGGCGGGTGCGCTGGGTAGCAATACCGCTGGTCACTTGCTCCTCGACGGTCGTGGTCATGCTGGGCTTATTGGGCGCACTCGACTGGCGAATGACGGTCATTTCCTCCAACTTTGTTGCCGTGCTACTTATCATCACGCTCGCCATTTGTATCCACCTGGTGGTGCGCTATCGAGAACTGCACGCAGAGCAGCCGGACGGTGATTTGTACGAGCGCGTTTTGCGTACCGTGCAATTGATGGCGGTTCCCTGTTTTTATACCGGTATTACAACCATTGTTGCGTTCGTTTCTTTAGTGGTGTCCGGCATCCAGCCAGTGATCGATTTTGGTTGGATGATGACGGTTGGCATATCAGTCGCCTTACTGCTTTCTTTCATACTCGTGCCTTGCATGATGCTGGTCTGGCCAGAAGGTCGGCCGCACCATCATGCGGGTGCAGACCCTACGCTGACCGCCTGGTTTGCAAAAGTCACGGACAAGCGAGGTGGGGCGATCATGGGTGTGACGGCAGTCATTTGCCTGTTAATCGTCGTTGGGGGCAGCCGGCTGCAGGTGGAGAATCGTTTCATTGACTATTTTCACCAGTCCACAGAAATTTATCAGGGCATGGAGTTATTGGATTCCAAGCTGGGCGGGACCATTCCTCTGGATATTATTATCTCTCCGCCCGATATGGATCAGCCATTGCCTGGCCTTGCGCCGATTGTGGCCCCTGAGAATGCAGCGCCAGTTGACGAAGATGACCCTTTTGCTGAAGAGATGGACGCGTTTACCCGTTCAGGTGATGACCTTCAGGATGATTGGGACGATGAGTTTGGCGAGGACTTTGACAGTTTTTCAGAGGCAGGCAGCGAAGACTTTCAGCCAAGCTACTGGTTCAGTCTTGAGGGCATGCGAGAGCTGGACTCGGTTCACCACTACGTAGATGCTTTGCCGCAAACGGGCAAGGTGCTTTCGCTATCGACGGTTTTCGAGGTGGTCAAAAACCTGCTAGGAGACGATATAGGAAGTGTGGAACTGGCTCTGGTGCAAAAAAGTCTGCCCGATGATATTAAGGGCATGATGGTCGATCCCTATTTTTATGCTGACAATGAACAGGCCCGCGTGACCGTTCGGGTTAAAGAGACCAGTGAGAATTTACGACGGGATCAATTTCTAAAAGACTTGCACAGCCACCTGACTACCGAGATGGGCTTTGCCGATGAACAAATTCAGTTCACCGGAATGTTGGTGCTTTACAACAACGTATTACAGAGTCTGTTTCGATCGCAAATTCTAACGCTGGGCGCAGTTTTCTCAGCGATATTGATTATGTTCCTGTTGCTGTTCCGTTCACTGTCTCTATCGTTTATAGCGCTCGCCCCGAACGTGCTTGCTGCATCGTTGGTGCTTGGCGTGATGGGTTTACTGGGCATTCCCCTGGATATCATGACGATTACCATTGCTGCGATCGTCGTGGGTATTGGCGTCGATGATTGTATTCATTACGTTCATCGTTACATGCGCGAGTTCGCGGTAGACCGCAACTATCGTGCCGCTATGCACCGTTGTCATAGCTCTATCGGCCGCGCCATGTACTACACCACCCTGACTGTTGTGATTGGCTTTTGCACGCTGACGCTGTCCAACTTTAACCCCAGTATTTACTTCGGTTTGTTAACGGTACTGGCGATGGTTGCGGCGGTCCTTGGCGCATTGCTGTTATTGCCACTGATGATTATCGTTTTCAAACCCCTGGGGCCTGAGCAGGAGTAAACGCAAGCGTGCAGTGCCGAGCTCAATGTGGTGCCTGTTGTATTGCTCCGTCAATTCAGCAGGGCTTTTATGGTATGCCAGACGGTAAGCCTGCAGGCGTCCCCTGTGTGCACCTTGATGAGCAAATGGGCTGCCGCATTTTTGGTGACCCCAGGCGCCCCGCACTGTGTGACGACTTCAAGGCAGAGACCGCTATCTGTGGAGCAAATCGCGAGCAGGCACTGCACATTCTCGATGAGCTTGAAATAATGAGCCAACCGAAAGACGATAAGTCGATATGACCACTATTTCCCTGTTCCCCCTTTCAGGTGTTCTTTTGCCCTACGGAAAGATGCCACTGCAGATTTTTGAGCAGCGCTATCTTGATTTGGTGCGTAGCAGCATGAAGTCCGGTGATCCCTTCGGCATTGTCTGGATTCGCCGAGGTTCCGAGGTGGCCGAGCGTGGGCGGGCATCGTCCGAGCTCGGTGACTGGGGTACGCTGGCTCGTATCGTCGATTGGGATCAGCTGCCCAATGGTCTGCTGGGCGTCACTATTCAGGGAAAGGGACGTTTCGATCTTTATGAAACTGAAACTCAGTCCAGCGGTCTGGTGTTGGGAGAGGTAGCTTATCGCAGCGAACCTGCGCCCGCGTCTATGAAAGCTGAATGGCAACCTATGCTGGATGTGCTGCAGAGCCTGGAGAGTCATCCTCACGTGCAGCGTATGGGTTTGCAGTTAGACTATGCTAACGCCTGGCAGGTGGCCTGGGCGTTGATTCAGCTATTGCCGTTGGAAGAGTATTTGAAATACGAACTGCTAGGGTTGGATGCGATAGAGGAAGTAATGAGCGAGTTGGACCTGATACTCAACCAGATCAGCGGCGAAGACTAATCAAAGCTTGGCATCCAGCCGCCTGACTCCTTCCAGCGATTAACAATTTCACAAAATAGTTCGGCGGTGCGTTCCGCATCGTAGGCAGCGGAGTGTGCGTGTTCGTTGTTGAAATCGATGCCGGCCTCGGCGCAGGCTTTTGCGAGCACGGTCTGGCCGTAGGCTAAACCTGACAAGGTAGCAGTGTCGAAGAAAGAGAAGGGGTGAAAGGGGTTACGTTTGATTTCGCAGCGCTCTACAGCGGCATTCACAAAGCCCGCATCGAAGTGAGCGTTGTGGCCGACGAGAATGGCCCGGCTGCAACCCTGCTCGCGAATCTCTTTGCGTATTGCCCTGAAGAGGTCACCCAGTGCTTCATCTTCGTCCACCGCTTCACGGAATGGGTGCCACGGGTCGATGCCGGTAAAATCCAGCGCCGATTGCTCAATGTTGGCGCCTTCGAAAGGCTTTACGTTGAATTCCAGGGTGCGGTGAACCGCCAGCATGCCGTCTTCGTCCATGCGCACCAGGCTGGCCGCTATTTCCAGCACTGCATCGGTGCTGGCATTGAAACCGCCTGTCTCGATATCGACAACAACCGGTAAGAAGCCTCGGAAGCGATCGCTGATTTGATGAGGACCGTCCCTCATAGCATCACTCACCCTAAATCACCGTCCAGGCGATGGATTCATTGGCGGCCAGCGGGATCAGGGAGTCTTCTCCCAGTGGCAATTGCGCAGGCACCTGCCATTCCTTCCGTTGCAGGGTAATGGTGTCGCTATTGCGCGGCAGGCGATAAAAATCGGCGCCGAAATGTGATGCAAAACCTTCCAGCTTATCCAGAGCGCCCAGTTGGTCGAACACTTCTGCGTAAAATTCAATCGCGGCGTGACCTGTGTAAACACCGGCACAACCGCAGTCCGTCTCTTTGCTACCGCGCGCATGGGGTGCTGAGTCCGTGCCCAGGAAAAATTTCGGATTACCAGAAGTGGCTGCTTCCATCAGTTCATTCTGGTGCACGTTGCGTTTGAGTATGGGTAGGCAGTAATAGTGGGGGCGAATACCGCCAACCAGCATATCGTTGCGATTGAACATCAGGTGATGGGCGGTGATGGTCGCTGCCACATGGTTTCCTGCCTCACGGACAAATTGCACCGCATCTCGTGTTGTGATGTGCTCCAGCACAATTCGTAACCCGGGAAAGCGCTCCGCAATCGGCGCCAGATGGCGGTCGATGAATACTTTTTCCCGGTCGAAAATATCAATGTGGTGATCGGTCACTTCGCCATGAATCAGCAGCGGAAGATCCGCTTCCTCCATGGCCGCGAGCACTGGGAGCAGAGCGTCCAATTCGGCGACGCCCGCATCAGAGTTAGTGGTGGCGCCGGCCGGGTACAGTTTTACCGCGTGTACGAAATCGGAAGCGGAGGCCAATTGGATTTCCGCCGCGTCTGTCTGGTCGGTCAGGTAGAGCACCATGAGTGGCTCAAATTGCCGGGGTGCAGCGCTCATCGAGGCGACAATACGATCGCGATAGCTGGCAGCCTCTGCCACGCTAGTCACCGGAGGCGTTAGATTTGGCATCACGATGACCCGACCAAAATAGCGGGCCATATCGGCGCAAGTCTGTTCCAGGGCCGCGCCATCGCGCAGATGTACGTGCCAGTCGTCCGGGCGTGTGATTGTCAGTTCGTTCACGTGGGGCCTGTTGCGGGGTGAAGAAGTGCGAATGCTACCGTAAAAGTGGGGCCGGGTCAGGTCTGGCCGTGCTCTGGCTGCAAATAATGGGCGCCCCTGGCCATCTACCGGGGATTGGCGACTTTGGGAAACCCGCAACAGCATTGATCTGAACCGGTGAATTCCGCTCTGGCTTCCAGTAGAATGGCCGGCCTTTTTAAGCAGGATCAAACGGAGCGAAACATGTCAGACGTAAACAAGGTCGTATTGGCTTATTCCGGCGGCCTCGATACCTCGGTCATCGTGCGCTGGCTGCAGGACACCTACAACTGTGAGGTGGTCACTTTTACTGCAGATATTGGCCAGGGTGAAGAAGTAGAGCCCGCTCGGGCCAAAGCAGAGGCCATGGGCATTAAGGAAATCTACATTGATGACCTGCGCGAGGAGTTCGTGCGTGACTTCGTGTTCCCCATGTTCCGCGCCAATACCGTTTATGAGGGCGAGTACCTGTTGGGTACCTCTATCGCTCGTCCGTTAATCGCCAAGCGATTAATTGAGATTGCCAATGAGACCGGCGCTAGTGCCATTTCCCACGGGGCCACCGGTAAAGGCAATGATCAGGTTCGCTTTGAGCTCGGCGCTTACGCACTTAAGCCTGGAATACAGGTGATTGCCCCCTGGCGCGAATGGGACCTGAGTTCCCGCGAGTCGCTGATGAACTATTGCGCCGAGCACGACATTCCCGTGGATTTTGCCAATGCCAAGAAAAAATCGCCTTACTCTATGGACGCAAACCTGCTGCACATTTCTTACGAAGGCGATTTGCTGGAGGATCCCTGGGCGGAGCCCGAGGAAGATATGTGGCGCTGGAGCGTTAGCCCCGAGGCGGCTCCTGACGAAGCCACCTACATTGAGCTGACCTTTGAGAAGGGCGATATTGTCGCTATTGATGGCGAGACTATGAGCCCCGCCACAGTGCTTGAGACACTGAATAAAATCGGCGGCGCTAATGGTATCGGTCGTGACGACATCGTCGAGAACCGCTACGTGGGAATGAAATCCCGCGGCTGTTATGAAACACCCGGGGGCACGATCATGCTCAAGGCGCACCGCGCCATCGAGTCGCTGACCCTGGACCGAGAGGTGACTCATCTCAAAGACGAGCTAATGCCGCGCTATGCAAAACTGGTTTACAACGGTTACTGGTGGAGCCCTGAGCGAAAAATGCTGCAGGCGGCTATTGATGAATCCCAGCATGTGGTTAATGGTGTGGTGAAGCTGCGTCTTTATAAAGGTAACGTCATTGTTGCAGGCCGTAAGTCTGAAGACAGCCTGTTTGATGAAAGCATTGCTACCTTCGAAGAAGATGAGGGCGCCTACGATCAGGCCGATGCGGAGGGCTTTATCAAGCTCAATGCCCTGCGTATGCGCATCGCTGCTAATAAGGGCCGCGATCTTCTGTAACTAGCCCATGAAAACAGCGCTCAAGGTTCTGTTTGGTGTCGTGGTGGCATTTGTTGTCGCCGTTGTATTTGCTCGTTATTGGTATTTGAGCTGGGACGAGATTGCGCCGCCCGAACTGCCGGGTGTTGTTGCAAACGGAGAGTTAGAGCACGACGGGCAGCAGCGGCAATGGCTGGCTTATGTGCCCTCGTCGCTGCGGCAACAAGCCCCACTGCTTGTCTTCCTCAGGGGGTCGGGTTCTGACGGTGCCATGGCCCGGGCGGGCACATTCTATAGTTTTGATGTTCTCGCCGAGCGAGAAGGTTTTGTGGTCACCTATCCCACGGGTTTTGAGCGTCACTGGAATGGTTGCAGGGCGGCAGCGACCTACGCAGCCAACCTGCAGCAGATCGATGATGTTGGTTTTATTCGACGCCTGACCGCCGAGATGGAAGCGCGCTACGGCATTGACCCTTCGCGGGTGTTTGTAGCTGGAATGTCGAACGGCGGCCATATGGTTTATCGATTAGCCTACGAAGCTCCAGATCTCATTGCTGGAGCTGCGGTGCTGATGGCGAACCTGCCGACGGAGAACAACTTGGAGTGCACCCCAGTTGGAGAACCGGTTCCCATGTTGCTGCTTACCGGGACAGAGGACGCCATCAACCCTTATGCGGGTGGAGACGTCAACGTGTATGGTGAGAATCGAGGCGCAGTGCAGTCCGCCAAGGAAAGTGCACGCTATTGGGCAGATTTGGCCGGATATACTGGCAACGGCGAGCGCCTTGAAACGCCAGAAACGAGTCCGGATGATGGTACCTCCATCGAGAGTTTAAGTTGGACCGAACCTGGAAAAGTACCAGTTACCCTGGTCTCAATCGTTGGAGGTGGTCACACCTTCCCTAATCCTGTTTATTCCGCCCCGCGGATATTGGGTGTCACCAGTCACGAAGCGGACGCTGCAGAACTGGTGTGGGCGTTTTTTAACGGGCTTCACCCAAAGCAACTCCATTGATCTGTGCCCTTTAGTAGCGCTTCAGTCTCTGTGGATTGCTGAGGACTTTACACCCTGCGCCCCTAATAATATTAGGTTTTCTGGTCGTCTCACACTTTGTAGGACTTTGATGCGCAATCAGTGGTGTTTCCCCTTGCCTGTCTCGGGGTGACGCCTATAATCAAAGTAATCTAAAAATAATATAAGGGGCAAAGGTGCAAGAAGTCGATAAGAAAACCGAGTTTCGATCGTTCATTCTGTTGTGCGTGTTTTTAGCCCCAGCACTTTCCATTGCGATAGTAGGCGGTTACGGATTTATCGTCTGGATGAGCCAGATTTTACTGGGCCCCCCGGGCTAACCGCGATGCGCCTTACAAGACGCGCCTTGTTAAGAGGCGACACTTCCCGGGGAGGCGTACATATCTCCAGCCTGGTTGTTCACTGCCGCCCCGATCGTATCGGGACGGTTATTCCTGCTATTGAGGCTATTCCCGATGCTACTGTTCCTGAACACAGTGAGACAGGGAAACTGGTTGTGCTGTTGGAAACCGCAAACGAGGGTGCAGTCATGGAGCGCATCAGTGCATTGGAAGCGCTATCGGGGGTGATTAGCGTCGCGCTGGTTTACCACGAAATTGATGATGATACAGAAACAGAATTAGAAACAGGGAGTAACGCATGAGCACTACCCGTCGAGATTTTATCCGGGCGAATGCAGTAGCGACCGCTGCAGCTGCAGCAGGTATCACCACATCGGCTGCCGCCACCAATATTATTACCTCGGATACGCAGCTTAAATGGTCCAAGGCGGCATGTCGCTTCTGTGGCACAGGGTGCAGTATCAATGTGGCAACCCGCGATAATAAAGTTGTGGCCACCCACGGGGATATCAACTCTGAGGTTAATCGGGGGCTGGCCTGTGTTAAGGGTTATTTTCTGGCAAAAGTTCTTTACGGCGAAGACAGATTGCGCCAGCCACTATTACGTAAGAGAGACGGTCAGTACGACAAGGAAGGTGAGTTTACTCCGGTAAGCTGGGATGAAGCCTTCGATGTGATGGAGGAAAAATTCAAGAAAGCCCTGCAAGAGAAAGGTCCTCGGGGCATCGGCATGTTTGGCTCCGGGCAGTGGACTGTATGGGAAGGCTACGCTGCATCCAAATTAATGAAGGCAGGTTTTCTCTCCAATAATATCGACCCTAACGCTCGCCACTGCATGGCATCTGCAGTTGGTGGTTTTATGCGCACTTTCGGCATTGACGAGCCTATGGGTTGTTACGACGACATGGAACATGCAGACGCTTTTGTGCTCTGGGGTTCGAACATGGCCGAGATGCATCCCATTTTGTGGACGCGAATTACCGATCGCCGTCTCAGCAACCCCGGGGTGAAAGTGGCAGTACTTTCAACTTTCGAGCACCGGTCTTTTGAATTGGCAGATATGCCAATGATCTTTACCCCGCAAACCGACATGGCAATTCTGAACTACATTGCCCACTATATTATTCGCGAAGGCAAAGTGAACAAGGACTTTGTCGGTAAGCACGTGAATTTCCGCAAAGGCGTCACTGATATCGGTTACGGTTTACGCCCGGAACATCCTCTGGAAGCGAAGGCCGCCAACTCTGGCAATGGCGGCTCGGAGGAAATTGGTTTCGATGAGTTTGCCAAATTCGTCTCCACCTATGACGAAAAGTATGTGTCTGAACTTTCCGGCGTTTCGCCAGATCGTTTGCAGGCGCTGGCGGAACTGTACGCAGACCCCGACAGGAAAGTGATGTCGCTGTGGACCATGGGAGTCAACCAGCACACCCGGGGTGTGTGGGTAAACAACATGTTATATAACGTGCATTTACTCACCGGGAAAATATCGGAGCCGGGTAATAGCCCTTTCTCTCTGACAGGGCAACCCTCAGCGTGCGGCACGGCACGGGAGGTGGGTACTTTCTCACATCGTTTGCCCGCGGACATGGTGGTCAAAAATCCAGAACATCGAAAAATCGCCGAAAAGTACTGGAAGCTACCGGAAGGCATCGTGCCCGATTGGAATGGCTCTCACGCGGTGCAACAGAACCGCGACTTAAAAGATGGCAAGATCAACGCCTACTGGGTACAGGTCAATAATAATGTGCAGGCAGCACCAAACTTGAATGAAGAGACGCTGCCCGGTTATCGCAATCCAGATAACTTCATTGTAGTCTCCGATGCCTATCCGACGGTAACTGCCCAAGCGGCTGATCTGATTTTGCCGACAGCTATGTGGGTAGAGAAGGAGGGGGCTTATGGTAACGCTGAGCGTCGCACCCAGTTCTGGCACCAGATGGTTGACGCCCCCGGCGAGGCTAAGTCCGATTTGTGGCAACTGGTCGAATTTACCAAGCGTTTCACTACCGATGAGGTTTGGCCAACCGAGATTTTGGCAGCGAACCCCGAATTCAAAGGCAAGACCCTTTACGACGTGCTGTATCGCAATGGTCAGGTAGACCGCTACCCCAACTCGGATATCGAGGAAGGCTATAGCAACCATGAAGCCGAGGACTTTGGCTTCTATTTACAGAAAGGCTTGTTCGAAGAGTACGCCATGTTCGGCCGTGGCAAGGCTCATGATCTGGATGACTTCGATGTTTATCACCAGGTCCGAGGCAAACGCTGGCCGGTGGTCGATGGCAAAGAAACTAAGTGGCGTTTCCGTGAGGGCTCAGACCCCTACGTGGGTGAGGGCAAGGGCTTTGAGTTTTATGGAAAACCCGATGGCAAGGCCGTGGTGTTCGCTCTGCCATATGAGCCCCCTGCTGAAAGCCCTGACGATGAATACGATATGTGGCTGTCGACGGGGCGCGTGCTGGAGCACTGGCACTCAGGTTCCATGACAAGACGTGTTCCCGAATTACATAAAGCCGTGCCTAGCGCACTTGTTTATATGCACCCCGAAGATGCCCGTAAACGCAAGCTGCGACGTGGCGACGAAGTGAAAGTAGTGTCCAGGCGCGGAGAGATTCGATCTCGCTTGGAAACCCGAGGTCGCAACAAACCTCCTA
>JBDWQQ010000031.1:0-3889 GCA_039986455.1 Halioglobus sp. | reverse complement strand
GCGTTAGCCGCGGTAATGGTTCCATCTTTGGCGAACGCGGGTCGCAAGGAGGGTATTTTATCGACGGCGGCCTTGTGCGGTTGTTCATCGTCCTCGATTAGCGTCTCACCTTTGCGGGTGCGAATTGTCACCGGGGCAATCTCTGCTTTCAAGGCGCCTTCTTCTATCGCCTTTTTGGCGCGGCTGAGAGACTCTACGGCAAAGGCGTCCATTTCTTCACGAGTGATTCCACGTTCGTTTGCAGTCTCCTGAGCAAAGCTTCCCATCGCGCGTCCGGTGTAGGCATCTTCTAGGCCATCGACAAACATATGGTCCAGTATTTGACCGTGGCCGCTGCGAATACCGCCTCTTGCCCCCGAAGGCAGCATGTGCGGTGCGTTACTCATGCTTTCCATGCCACCAGCTACTACCGTTTTGTTATTGCCCGCCATGATCGAGTCATAGGCATAAATGGTGGCCTGCATACCGCTGCCGCAGGCTTTGTTAATAGTGACTGCACCGGCTGATACCGGAATGCCGGCGCCAATAGCAGCCTGTCTTGCCGGGCACTGCTTTAGGCCTGCCGGCAGTACACAGCCCATAAAGACTTCATCGATTGAACCTGGATCGACGCCACCGCGTTCAATGGTTGCAGCAATAGCCGTTGCAGCGAGTTCAGGTGCGGGGGCCGCCGATAGGCTACCCATCAGTCCGCCCATGGGTGTGCGGGCGCCATCAATGATGACTACGGATTCTTCGCTCATGGTGTGTGTCTGCCGAGGTTTTCGGGGTGTTTAAGAGGGCGCCCATTTAGCCACAGACGGCTTTTTTCCTCAAGCGCGCTCGGGGGCGAACAGCTTGCCCCTGACGGCCTCTCGGTAGGCTCCCGGGGTCATGCCTACCTGCTCGCGAAAGAGTTTGCCGAAGTGACTATTGTCCTGCAGCCCAACCTGCCAGGCCACCTCCGACAGCGACAGATTGCTGTGTCTGAGTAACTCCTTTGCCTGCTGTACGCGCAGCCTTTGCAGCCATGCCTGCGGACTCAGGCCGGTGGCCTGACGAAAACGCCGGTTCAGCGTTCGGGCGCTGACGCCCAAAGCATCGGCGGCAGCTTGAATACCGGGATTACCGGTCAGCCGATCCTGTAACCATTGCTGGGCTTCCAGTACGGTCTCATCGTGGTGGCTCTGTTCACCCTCAGTCTGGTAAGCGGCTGCTCGAAAAGGCCGACGTATTTCCGGTGAGAATTGGTTTTCGACCGCTCGGGCTACGCCGCTGCCATACCATTCCTCGACCACGTGAACCATCAGGTCGGCGATTGAGTTCACGCTGCCGACGCAATAGATATTATCTGCCTGGGTAATGAGGTGTCGTGGCTTTAACAGGACCTTGGGATAGTTAACCGAGAAGCGTTCCAGGTAGTTCCAGTGTGTGGTCGCAGGCTTGCCATCAAGCAAGCCCGCCTCGGCTAGCAGGGAAGTGCCTGTGCCCACTGCGCATACCCGCGTTCCGCTTGCAGCAATGTTTGCCAGCTGCGCCAGCCAGGGCCTCGCAGCGCTGATGACGGGGCCTGGGTTGCGCCAGATGGCGGGAATAATCAATAAATCCAGAGGTGGAAGCTCCTCATAGGACCGGTCCGGGGTAAGGGTGAGGCCTCCAAACAGGCTCACTGGTGCTTGGTCAGCGGCAATGAGGCAGTGGCTGACGGCCGGACTTAGTCTTGATTTAACCTGGGCTATCTGTGCGGCCGCCTGCAGAATTTCCAGCGGTAATGTAATGCTGGTGGCGAGTGCGTTGGGGTAGAGCAGGGCGGCAATCTGGTACATGGCTCGTGAATCGCTAGTGACTGATATGCCGTAGTATATGACAGATATGCCATATATGCTCCGAGTGGACCGCCGTACACTAAAACCAATGCTTATCACAATACTCAGGGGTTAGATTCATGTCGGGCCAGCCATTACCGGTCATCGTCAGTTTAGGGGGAATTAATGGTGCAGGTCGCGCCTCGGGGCACCACGCGTTGGCGCGCATGGGGTATGAAGCACTCGATGAGAAGCTTCAAACGCGGACGCTAGAATCACTTGCCACACTGATGGGCCTGGAAGGTGCCCAGGGGCAGGAGCAGTACATTCTGGACCATACGCTGATACGGCGTATCGAATCGAATCACTTTGACGTGGACTCCGTACTCTGGAACCAACGTTTTCCTACTCAAAGTAATGGGCATCCGGTTAATTTCGATATTGAACGCCGTCATTTACCCGAAGAAATACCGCCGAGTTGGAAGGTGACTTCTACCTCGGTCACCCACGTGAATGTAAACATTCAGGGACATCAGGATTTTCTACTCCCCACCAGTCGCGACTTTGAAGTCAAGGCGGCCGGGCAGTTACCTACGGGTTATGAGCCCGGCACCCTTTACCCATCGCGAAGCCATCCCCGCGGCTTGCAGATGACGGTCTGTGCTGCCTCAGACGCTCTGGGTAATCTTGGTCTCAACTGGGAAATGATCCAGCAGAAAGTGCCGGCAGATATGATCAGCGTTTATGCAGGCAGCGCCATGGGCCAGTTAGACAGTGCGGGCGCGGGCGGAATGCTCAAGGCGCGCTATAACGGCAAGCGTGTAACATCTAAGTACTGTCCGTTGAGTCTTGCTGAGATGCCTTCGGACTTTATTAACGCCTATGTACTGGGCGCAATGGGCTCCACCGGTGCCACTCTGGGTGCCTGCGCATCATTCCTCTACAACCTTAAAAACGGTATTTCTGATATTCGTGCCGGACGCGCCCGAGTCGCTTTTATCGGTGCAGCGGAAGCTCCGGTCAATGCCGAGGTGATGGAAGGCTATGCGGCCATGGGCGCATTGGCCACAGATAAGGAGTTGCGCCAACTGGATAACCTGGGCGCGAATGACGCATCCGACCATAGACGCGCTTGCCGACCTTTCGCCGAAAACTGCGGTTTTACTATTGCCGAGTCTGCTCAGATGATTGTGCTGATGGATGATGCATTGGCGCTGGAACTTGGTGCCACCGTTTATGGCGCTGCCACAGACGTTTTTGTGAATGCCGATGGCTACAAAAAATCGATCTCTGGCCCCGGTGTGGGTAACTACATCACCATGGCAAAGTCGGTGGCTGCAGCCCGGGCAATACTCGGAGAGCGAGCCATTCGAGAGGGTGGTTTGGTGCAGGCACACGGGACCGGTACTCCACAGAACCGGGTAACCGAATCTGAAATCTTAAGTCGCACTGCCGAAGCATTCGGTATCGAAGACTGGCCAGTGGTCGCGTTAAAAAGTTACCTCGGGCACTCGCTGGGTGCTGCATCCGGCGATCAGGTAACGTCAACCCTGAGCATGTGGCATCACGGTCTTATCCCGGGTATCACTACGATTGATGAGCTGGCGGAGGATGTGCGATCCGATCATCTGGCGTTCAGTACCGAGCACCGCCGCTTTGATAGTGCCCAATCTAAATACGCAGTCATTAATTCCTAGGGTTTTGGCGGCAACAACGCCTCAGCAACACTGTTGAGTCCCGCGGCAACATTGGATCTGCTAAAGCAGCGCAGCACGCAGCAGCAGTGGAAGTCCTGGCAAGCGGCTAATGAGTCCGTTGTGCAGGCGCAGTCGGATTATGATGAGGGCATGATTGCCGGTACGGTCGAACCGGTCTATCGCTTCGACTATGGGGTTTTAGCCGACGGTGATGTAAAACTTGATGCTCACCGTCTGAATGTGGGTGGCTACGAGGTCAGTCTGGACTTGAAAAATCCGTTCTGATCAATTTGAGTTGATCAAAGAAGGGCGCTGACCAGGCCATAGAAAATAATCAAAAATCCGCCGATCTCTGCGGCCACCAGAGACCACATGAACAGGTTGGCGGAGGTGCTCATATTTTTGACC